>NZ_OY781872.1:2400000-3117500 GCF_963677065.1 uncultured Methanoregula sp. | reverse complement strand
AGACGTGATAGCCTGCGATAAGCTTCGGGGAGCTGGCAAATAAGCTTTGATCCGGAGATTTCTGAATGGGGAAACCCACCTCGCAAGAGGTATCGCATGATGAATACATAGTCATGCGAGGCGAACCGGGTGAACTGAAACATCTCAGTAGCTCGAGGAAAAGACATCAACCGAGATTCCGAAAGTAGTGGCGAGCGAAATCGGAAGAGCCTTCTAGTGATAGCACGACTGTTAGCAAAACGGGATGGAAAGCCCGGCCATAGCAGGTGATAGCCCTGTATGCGAAAACAGACGTGTGGTACTAAGTTAGAGAAAAGTAGGGCGGGACACGAGAAATCCTGTCTGAATATGGGGGGACCATCCTCCAAGGCTAAATACTCGTAATCGACCGATAGTGAACCAGTACCGTGAGGGAAAGGCGAAAAGAACCCCGGGAGGGGAGTGAAATAGATCCTGAAACCGCATGCTTACAAAAAGTAGGAGCCCGCAAGGGTGACTGCGTACCTTTTGTATAATGGGTCAGCGACTTACATTCAGTGGCAAGGTTAACCGAATAGGGAAGCCGTAGAGAAATCGAGTCCGAATAGGGCGAATCAGTCGCTGGGTGTAGACCCGAAACCAAGTGATCTATCCATGGCCAGGATGAAGGTGCCGTAACAGGTACTGGAGGTCCGAACCCACTAGTGTTGCAAAACTAGGGGATGAGCTGTGGATAGGGGTGAAAGGCTAAACAAACTTGGAAATAGCTGGTTCTCTCCGAAAACTATTTAGGTAGTGCCTCAAGTATTACCTGCGGGGGTAGAGCACTGTTTAGGCTAGGGGGTCATGGCGACTTACCAAACCTATGCAAACTCCGAATACCGCAGAGTACAGCTTGGGAGACAGAGCACCGGGTGCTAACGTCCGGACTCAAGAGGGAAACAACCCAGACCGCCAGCTAAGGTCCCTAAAATTGGCTAAGTGGGAAACGAAGTGGGAAGGCTAAAACAGTCAGGATGTTGGCTTAGAAGCAGCCATCATTTAAAGAAAGCGTAATAGCTCACTGATCGAGTCGTCCTGCGCGGAAGATGTAACGGGGCTAAGCCAGTTACCGAAGCTGCGGATGTGCAATTTATTGCACGTGGTAGGAGAGCGTTCTGTAGGCCTGTGAAGGTGTCTGGTAACGGATGCTGGAGGTATCAGAAGTGCGAATGCTGACATGAGTAGCGTTAAAGGGGGTGAAAAGCCCCCTCGCCGTAAGCGCAAGGTTTTCTACGCAACGTTCATCGGCGTAGAGTGAGTCGGCCCCTAAGGCGAGGCAGAGATGCGTAGCTGATGGGAAACAGGTCAATATTCCTGTACCGATCAATAGTGCGATGTGGGGACGGAGAAGGTTAGCTCAGCCAACTGTTGGATATGTTGGTTCAAGCCTGTAGTCGTGCCTGGTAGGCAAATCCGCCGGGCTTAGATGAGGGGTGATAACGAGGCTGCTTGCAGCCGAAGTGAGTGATACCCTGCTTCCAGGAAAAGCCACTAAGCTTCAGCTATTGACGACCGTACCGCAAACCGACACTGGTGCGCGAGATGAGTATTCTAAGGCGCTTGAGAGAACTCAGGAGAAGGAACTCGGCAAATTGATACCGTAACTTCGGGAGAAGGTATGCCCCAAGTAGGTGAACTCGTACAGAGGGAGCCCAAAGGGGTTGCAAAAAATCGGTGGCTGCGACTGTTTAATAAAAACACAGCACTCTGCAAACACGAAAGTGGACGTATAGGGTGTGACGCCTGCCCGGTGCTGGAAGATTAAATGATGGGGTGCAAGCTCTTGATTGAAGTCCCAGTAAACGGCGGCCGTAACTATAACGGTCCTAAGGTAGCGAAATTCCTTGTCGGGTAAGTTCCGACCTGCACGAATGGCGTAACGATGGCCACACTGTCTCCTCCTGAGACTCAGCGAAGTTGAAATGTTTGTGATGATGCAATCTCCCCGCGGAAAGACGGAAAGACCCCATGAACCTTTACTGTAGCTTTGTATTGGACTTTGAACAGATCTGTGTAGGATAGGTGGGAGGCTTTGAAGTGAGGTCGCTAGATCTCATGGAGCCAACGTTGAAATACCACCCTGGTGTGTTTGAGGTTCTAACCTAGGTCCATTATCTGGATCGGGGACAGTGCATGGTAGGCAGTTTGACTGGGGCGGTCTCCTCCCAAAGCGTAACGGAGGAGTTCGAAGGTACGCTAGTTACGGTCGGACATCGTGACGATAGTGCAATGGCATAAGCGTGCTTAACTGCGAGACTGACAAGTCGAGCAGATGCGAAAGCAGGACATAGTGATCCGGTGGTTCTGTATGGAAGGGCCATCGCTCAACGGATAAAAGGTACTCTGGGGATAACAGGCTGATACCGCCCAAGAGTTCATATCGACGGCGGTGTTTGGCACCTCGATGTCGGCTCATCTCATCCTGGGGCTGTAGCCGGTCCCAAGGGTATGGCTGTTCGCCATTTAAAGAGGTACGTGAGCTGGGTTTAAAACGTCGTGAGACAGTTTGGTCCCTATCTTCCGTGGGCGCTGCAGATTTGAGGAAGCCTGCTCCTAGTACGAGAGGACCGGAGTGGACACACCTCTGGTGTATCGGTTGTCACGCCAGTGGCATTGCCGAGTAGCTAAGTGTGGAAGAGATAACCGCTGAAAGCATCTAAGCGGGAAACTCGTTTCAAGATGAGATCTGCCGGGGCCTTGAGCCCCCTGAAGAGTCGTTCAAGACCAGGACGTTGATAGGTCAGGTGTGGAAGCGCAGTAATGCGTTAAGCTAACTGATACTAATTGCTCGTGCGGCTTGACCCTATAACTTTGATAGCCAGCGCGCAGACCCCAACGGGTGCGTGTAAAGCTTCAAAGATTGTTATGCCAAGTTAGACGCAGTCAAAACACATAAAATCTGATTCCAAACTCTATGAATTCGTTGTGTTGCTCACAGAGCAGCACAACACCAAGTTATGCCTGATGACCATAGCAAGTTGGTCCCACTCCTTCCCATCCCGAACAGGACAGTGAAACGACTTTGCGCCGATGATAGTGCGGGTTCCCGTGTGAAAGTAGGTCATCGTCAGGCTCTTACAGCCCAGCTACGCCCCTCCCTGTATTCTCAGGGTGGGGCGTTTCTGCTTTCGAAATCACACCAACTCACTCTACCTGTCCGCTGCTGTGTGAGAGGCGGGAGTCTGGACTGCTTCAGCCCAGGTCTTGACCTCGGCCTCCCAGGCCGAACAATCTGAAGCCACTCACAAGGCTTCCTGGCCGCCAGCAAAAACCTTCAGCTCACCCGAGCCAAAGGCCCTCCAGTCTTCGTTCACGGTCAGCGGCTGCGTCGCCAGCAACACCACACGGTCAGATACCGTCGTCAGCGGAGCAACTTACCCTGCCTCCCGGCAGGCACCCAGAGCGCGCACTATCCTGGGCTGAACCTACATTCTCTGGACCTAACACCGCCGCCCCAGTCCACTTGGCGATTGCGCACGGCAGAGACCAAATAGATTGGTGCGCCGGGCAAAAACCTAGTGCGACTACGGTTACGACTTGGGATGTGGCACGCAGTCACCAGAGCATCACAGCGTCACCGGGCAATGCAGTGCCCGATGGCAGTTCGGGTGTCGATGTGATGATGTACGATTGACGTTAACGTAAACGTCAGAAATCGCTGTAGTGGAGACTCGGCGGCCACAGCCCGCACACACTACCCCGCAGCACTGCTCCAACATGGCCCTCACCTATACCATCAGCGATCTCGCCAAAGAGTTCGACCTCACCACCCGTGCCATCCGCTTCTATGAAGACATGGGCCTTCTCCAGCCAGAACGCAACGGGCCGGCAGGGCGCAGTCGTGTCTACAGCGCGCGTGATCGGACCAGACTCCGTCTGACGCTTCGGGCTAAGCGCCTAGGCCTGTCTCTGAGCGAGGCCAAGGAAATTATTGATCTCTATGACAGCCCCCGTGACACCGGCGTGCAATTGCGCAAGTTTCTGGATGTCCTGGTGGTCCATCGTCGGCAACTGGAAGACCAGATGGCCGATCTGCAAGCCAACCTCGAAGAAGTGCAGGAGCACGAAAAGGAAGCACGCGCGCTGTTGCTGAAGGTTGAGCAGCAGAAATGATTGATAATTGACGTTTACGTAAACGTAAATCAGGAGGACGCGTGGGTTCAATTCCTTTCGAGGTCCAGACACCGGGCTTTGCCCAACGGGTGCACGACAGCTTCGCCCGGCAGGGCGCCATGCAGACGCTAGGTGCGCGGCTGGGCCTCGTGGCGCCCGGCGCGGTCGATATCGAGCTGGACTGGGCGCCAGGGCTGACCCAACAGCACGGCTTTCTGCACGCGGGCATGGTGGCCACTGCTCTCGATTCGGCATGCGGCTATGCCGGTTTCACACTAATGGCCGAAGACGCGGCCGTATTGACCATTGAATTCAAGATCAACTTGCTGGCTCCCTCGCAAGGGCAGCGTTTCCGCATGGAGGGCCGGGTGCTCAAACCAGGGCGCACGATCACCGTGTGCGAAGGCCGCGCCTACGCCAACGATGCGGGGAGGGAAAAACTCGTTGCCACCATGGGCTGCACCCTGATGGCCGTGTCTGGCCGCGAAAACATACGCCACTGAAAAATACCAACACCGTTCCATCGATCCGAGGAGATATTCCATGAGCATTCCCGCCAACATTCCAGGTCTCAACTTTCAATTGGGTGAAGATATCGACGCGCTGCGCGACGCGGTGCGCGACTTCGCCCAGGCAGAAATCGCTCCACGCGCGGCAGAAATCGACCGTAGCGACCAGTTCCCCATGGACGTCTGGCGCAAGATGGGCGACCTCGGCGTGCTGGGCATCACGGTGCCTGAGCAATACGGCGGCGCCGCGATGGGTTACCTCGCTCACATGGTGGCCATGGAGGAAATCTCCCGTGCCAGCGCTGCTGTGGGCCTCTCGTATGGCGCGCACAGCAACTTGTGCGTGAACCAGATCAACCGCAACGGCAATGAGGCGCAGAAGGCCAAGTACCTGCCCAAGCTCATCAGTGGCGAGCATGTGGGCGCATTGGCCATGAGCGAGCCCGGTGCCGGGTCCGACGTGATCAGCATGAAGCTCAAGGCGGAAGACAAAGGCGGTTACTACCTGCTCAACGGCAGCAAGATGTGGATCACGAATGGCCCGGACGCAGACACGCTTGTGGTCTACGCCAAGACCGAGCCGGAAATGGGCGCGCGCGGCGTCACGGCGTTCCTCATCGAAAAGGGCATGCCCGGTTTCAGCATCGCGCAAAAGCTCGACAAGCTCGGCATGCGCGGCAGCCACACCGGCGAACTGGTATTCAACAATGTGGAAGTGCCAGCCGCCAACGTGCTCGGTGGCCTGAACATGGGTGCCAAGGTGCTGATGAGCGGCCTCGACTACGAACGAGCCGTGCTGACCGGCGGCCCCCTGGGCATCATGCAGGCAGTCATGGACAACGTGGTGCCCTACATCCACGACCGCAAGCAGTTCGGCCAGAGCATCGGTGAGTTCCAGCTCATCCAGGGCAAGGTCGCGGACATGTATACCGTGTTGCAGGCGGGCCGGTCGTTTGCCTACACCGTGGCCAAGAATCTTGACATGCTCGGCACTGACCACGTGCGCCAGGTGCGCAAGGACTGCGCCAGCGTCATCCTGTGGTGCGCCGAAAAGGCCACATGGATGGCAGGGGAAGGCGTGCAGGTATTCGGTGGCAACGGCTACATCAACGAATATCCGCTCGGCCGTCTCTGGCGCGATGCCAAGCTGTACGAAATTGGTGCCGGCACCAGCGAGATCCGTCGCATGCTGATTGGCCGCGAATTGTTCGCCGAAACCTGTTGAAATCCCTCCGCCGCACCTCCTAACCCTGCGAGTTTTCCCCCATGTCTACACCCATTGAAGAGCTTTTCATCCACAACAGAGCCTGGGCCGCCCAGATGGAGCGTGACCGGCCGGGCTTCTTTACCGGCCTGATGGCACAGCAAAAGCCCAAGTACATGTGGGTGGGGTGCTCGGACAGTCGCGTGCCCGCGAACCAGATCACCGGCCTGGAGCCGGGTGAAATCTTCGTGCACCGCAACGTGGCCAACGTGGTAGTGCCCACCGACCTCAACTGCCTGTCCACCATCCAGTATGCGGTGGATCAGTTGCATATCGAGCACCTCATGGTGGTCGGCCACTACGGTTGCGGAGGGGTGCTGGCGGCGTTGAATGGAATGCGCGTAGGCCTGGCGGACAACTGGATCCGTCACGTGGCGGATGTGCGCGATCGCCACCGGGACCTGCTGGCGACGATTGCGCCCGAGTGGCGGCACGACGCGCTGTGCGAACTCAACGCCATCGAGCAGGTGGTGAACATTGCACAGACCACCGTCATGCTGGACGCCTGGGGCCGGGGCCAGAAGGTCACCCTGCACGGCTGGTGCTACGGTCTGAAAGACGGTCTGATCAACAACCTGCACATGACCGTGGACAGCACCGAAGGGCTCGAATCGCTCTACAAGGCCGCCATTGCGGGCGTGGCCAGCGTTACAAGGCAGTAGATTTTTACGGCCCCGCAGGACCCGGCATGTTCCCCCAGCGGCTCGACGCTCCGCAGGCCTACGGCATCGCCAAGGCCATGATGGATGGCTTCAACCGGCACTACCGGCTGTTCCGCACCGAGTCCGCGCGGGCCAAACACCGCTTCGAAACCGCCGACTGGCATGGTCAGCAGCGGGCGCAGCGCGAGCGCATCGAGTTCTATGACCTGCGGGTGAAGGAGTGTGTGCGGCGGCTCGAAAAGGAGTTTGGCGCCGGCGCGCAGCCCATGGACGTGTGGCACCAGGTCAAGCTGCACTACATCGGGCTGCTGGTCAACCACCACCAGCCCGAGCTGGCCGAGACCTTCTTCAACTCGGTCACCACCAAGATCCTGCACCGCACGCATTTTCACAACGACTTCATCTTCGTGCGGCCGGCCGTCAGCACCGAATACATCGAAAACGACGAGCCCGCCGCGCGACCGACCTACCGCGCCTACTACCCCACGCGCGACAACATGCGCCAGACGCTGTGTGGCGTCATCGACAACTTCCAGCTGCAGCGCGAGTTTGCCGACCTGCAGCGCGACGCCGACTGCGTGGCCGATGCCATGCGCGCAAGGCTCGACAAGGTCAGACTGCGCGCCAACTTCCAGATCCAGGTGCTCAGCAGCCTGTTCTACCGCAACAAGGGCGCCTACGTGGTCGGCAAGATCATCAACGGCTTCACCGAAGTGCCGTTTGCCTTGCCCATCCTGCATGGCGACGACGGCCGGCTGTTCATCGATGCGGTGCTGTTTGGTGAAGATGACCTGCAGATGCTGTTCAGCTTTGCGCGTGCCTACTTTATGGTCGACATGGAGGTGCCCAGCGCCTATGTGCAGTTCCTGCGCAGCCTCATGCCGCGCAAGCCTCGCGCCGAAATCTACAACGCCCTGGGCCTGGCCAAGCAGGGCAAGACGCTGTTCTACCGTGACTTCCTCTACCACCTGAAGCACTCCAGCGACCAGTTCCGCATCGCGCCCGGCATCAAGGGCATGGTGATGCTGGTGTTTGATCTGCCGAGCTTTCCATTCGTGTTCAAGCTCATCAAGGACTATTTCCCGCCGCCGAAGGAAACCACGCGCGAGCAGATCAAGGCCAAGTACCTGCTGGTCAAGCAGCACGACCGCGTGGGCCGCATGGCCGACACGCTGGAGTACAGCGAAGTCGCGTTTCCACGCAACCGTTTCGACGACGCCCTGATTGCCGAGATCGAGAAATTCGCGCCCAGCCAGCTCGAAATCAGCGACCGCGATGGCGACGGCCAGAGCGAAGTCATCATCAAGCACCTCTACATCGAGCGGCGCATGATCCCGCTCAACATCTACCTGCAGGAAGCCTTCGATACCGGCCTGTCAGACCCTCGTGCGCGCCAGCAGATGGAGCACAGCGTGATCGAATACGGCAACGCCATCAAGGACCTTGTGGCCGCCAACATCTTCCCCGGCGACATGCTCTGGAAGAACTTCGGTGTCACGCGCAACGGCAAGGTGGTGTTCTACGACTACGACGAGATCGAATACCTCACCGACTGCAACTTCCGCCGCGTGCCCGCACCGCGCAACGAAGAAGAGGAGATGAGCGGCGAGGTCTGGTACACGGTGGGCCCGCACGACGTGTTTCCCGAGACCTTTGGTCCCTTTCTGCTCGGCAACGATGCCGTGCGGGCCGTGTTCATGCAGCACCATGCCGACCTGCTCGATGTAGCGTTCTGGCAAACGCACCAGGAGCGTGTCCGTGCCGGCTACGTGTACGACGTCTTTCCCTACGACCCCGAGCGGCGTTTTCCGCACGCCGCCGCGGCCCACTGACCATTGCGTATTTTTATTTGATCCACAGGAGCCTTTCCATGTCCGCATCTTTGCAAGACCCCATCGTCATCGTCGGCGCCGCACGCACCCCCATGGGTTCGTTGCAGGGCGACTTTTCCAGCCTGGCCGCGCACGACCTGGGCGGCGCCGCCATCAAGGCGGCCATCGAACGGGCCGGTGTTTCGCCCGACGCCGTGGGTGAAGTGCTGTTCGGCAACTGCCTGATGGCGGGCCAGGGCCAGGCGCCAGCGCGCCAGGCGGCGTTCAAGGGCGGTTTGCCCAAAGAGGCAGGCGCCGTCACTTTGAGCAAGATGTGCGGCTCGGGCATGAAGGCCGCCATGTTTGCGCACGACATGCTGCTGGCCGGCACGCACGACGTCATGGTGGCGGGCGGCATGGAAAGCATGACCAACGCTCCCTACCTGCTGCAAAAGGGCCGTGGCGGCTACCGCCTGGGCCATGACCGCATCTTCGACCACATGATGCTCGACGGCCTGGAAGACGCCTACGAGGCTGGCCGCAGCATGGGCACCTTCGGCGAGGACTGCGCCGCCAAGTACCAATTCACGCGCGAGCAGCAGGACGCTTTTGCCACGGCCAGCGTGCAGCGCGCCAAGGCGGCCACCGAGTCGGGCGCGTTCGCGGCCGAGATCGTGCCCGTCACCGTCAAGACCCGCGCGGGCGAGACGGTGGTGTCGGTGGATGAAGGCCCGGGAAAGGTCAAGCTCGAGAAGATCGCCAGCCTGAAGCCCGCTTTCAAGAAGGACGGCACGATCACCGCCGCCTCCAGCTCGTCCATCAACGATGGCGCCGCTGCGCTGGTGATGATGCGCGAGTCCACGGCCAAGAAGCTGGGCGCCAAGCCCCTGGCCCGCATCGTGAGCCATGCCACGCATGCGCAGGAGCCCGAGTGGTTTGCCACGGCCCCGCTGGGTGCCACGCAGAAGGCGCTGGCCAAGGCCGGCTGGCAGGTGGGTGACGTGCAGTTGTGGGAGGTCAACGAAGCCTTCGCCGTGGTGCCCATGGCCCTCATGAAAGAGCTGAACCTGCCGCACGACAAGGTCAACGTCAACGGCGGTGCGTGCGCGCTGGGGCACCCCATCGGTGCCAGCGGTGCGCGCATCATGGTCACGCTGATCTACGCCCTCAAGGCCCGCGGTCTGACCAAGGGCCTGGCCACGTTGTGCATCGGCGGCGGCGAAGCCACCGCCGTGGCCCTCGAACTGGTCTGATGCTACTGAAAATGTAGCTAGTGGCGCTTGCAAATCAAGCGCTACAGGTCGATTTGACCAAGATTAGGCCTCCTTGCGGTCGTGTCATGGGTCGGCGCTACACTCGCGCGCCATGACACACCGAATTGCGGCGGCCGGGCGCCGCGCCCGTTCCGCAGCGTCCATGGCCCCGCTGGCCCTGTTGCTGGCCGCGGCTGCCTGCCGGCCCGCCGCGGCGCAAACTGCCGAGCCAACTGCCGAGGCCCCGGCCGTGGCTTGGCATGCGCAGGCCACCTGGGCCTGGCAGGCCAAGCCGGCGTTTGACGCTGCTTACACGGGCCCGAACAGCCTGGTGCCAGGGCGGGAAAAGTCCTACTCCTTCACGGCCACCGGCGATCTTGGCGTGCGCCTGTGGCAGGGGGCCGAGGCCCATTTCAACCCCGAAGCTGCGCAGGGCGTGCCCCTGTCGCACCTCGCCGGTGCCGGCGGGCTGTCCAATGGTGAACTGGCACGCACCTCGGGCGCCAATCTGTCGGTGTACCGGGCGCGCCTGTTCGTCCAGCAGCGCTGGGACACCGGCGGCGCACCCGACACCATCGAGCCCGATTTCAACGAGCTGGGTGGTACGTCGCGCACCAGCCGCTGGACGGTCCGCGCCGGCGCTTTCTCGCTGCTCGACTACTTCGACAACAACCCCTACGCCAAGGACCCGCGCGAGCAGTTCTTCAACTGGTCGTTCCTCACGCATGGCGCCTGGGACTATGCGGCAGACGCGCGCGGCTACTCGGTGGGGGCCATGGTCGAATACCGCACCGCCACCTGGGCCGTGCGCGCCGCCCGCATGGCGATGCCACGCGAATCCAACGGGCTGGCGCTCGACGGCCACTGGCGCCGGTACTACGGGGACCAGATCGAAGCCGAGTCCGACCTGCCGGTGTCCGTGCCCGCCGGGCCGCTGCGCGCGCGCGTGCTTGCTTTTCGCAACCGGGCCGTGATGGGGCGCTTCGATGATGCGCTGGCCCAGGCTGGCACGCCGGATGTGGCCCAGGTGCGGCGCGCCCAGGCCAAGACCGGCTGGGGTGTGACCCTGGAGGTGCCCCTGGGCGAGGACGCGGGGCTGTTTCTGCGGGCCAGCCGCAACAGCGGCCAGGCGGAGACCTATGCCTTTACCGAAATCGACCGCCAGTTCGCGCTGGGCGGCCAGTTCTCTGGCGCGGCCTGGGGCCGGGGCAACGACCGCTGGGGCCTGGCATGGGCGGCCAATGGCCTCTCTTTGCCGCACCGCAGCTACCTGGCGGCGGGGGGGCAGGGTTTCTTCCTGGGCGATGGCCGGCTCAACTATGGGCCCGAGCAGGTGCTTGAGGCCTACTACCGCTGGGCCCTGCCCGGCGTGGCCACGGCTGCGGGCACGCTGCAGTCTGCGTTTTCGCTGGGGGTTCAGCACCTTGTGCACCCAGGCTACAACCGCGACCGGGGGCCGGTGCAGGTCTATTCGCTGCGCTGGCACAGCGAGTTTTGACGCGGGCCTAGGGCCTGTTCACACTGTTTTTGCCAGATACGTTGCGCTCAAAAAGGGCCAGACGCAATACGACAAACGAAGCTGGGGCGCGACCCCAGCGATGCGTTGGCAACGCCGCGAATGGCCTTCTTTGAGCGCAACCCGAAGGGAACGGGGTGAAAACCACACCACTCGTCGTTGCCCTCCTGGCCGAGGCCTCGGTGTCGTCAAGCGCCTCGATTGGCGTGGTCGCCTCCCTGTTCGGACTGGCAAAAATAGTGTGAATTGGCCCTGACCCACTGGCGTGAGTGCTCCACGGTGGCAGGAGTGCAGCCGGGGCGCCGTCAAGGCACCGGTGCTGGCACACTCCGGGATGGCTTGCGGCGCATGCCGCGTGCCGGGGTGGCAACGCCGCGGGGCCGCGCACCCTCGCGCACCCACCACTGCGCCGACCAGGCCGCCAAGCGCCGACGGCTCAACTCCAACCACCAGAAAGCAACCATGAAATCCATCCTTGTCATCGGCGCATCGCGCGGTATCGGGCTTGAACTGGTGCGCCAGTACACCGAAGCCGGCCGCCGTGTGATCGCCACCGTGCGCGACGCGGCGGGCCGCGAGCGCGTGCAGTCGCTGGGCGCCGAGGCGCTGACTGTGGACGTGGCCAACCCCGCCAGCGTGAGCGCGCTGGCATGGCAGCTCGACGGCGAAAAGCTCGAGGCCGCCTGGTACGTGGCCGGCGTGATCCGTCGCCCCAATGCCCTCACGCCGCCCACGCAGCAGGATTTCGATGCCGTCATGCACACCAACGTGCTGGGCGCGATGCAGGCCATTCCGCAGGTGGCCCCGCTGGTGGCGGACGCGCAGGGGGTGTTCGCCTTCCTGTCTTCGTCCATGTCGCAGATCGGCAGCGTGCCCGGCAGCGATTCGTGGCTCTACCGCACCAGCAAGGCCGCGCTCAACATGGCGGTGGCCGCCGCGCAGCACGACTACCCCGGGGCCACGCTGATCACCATCGACCCCGGCTGGGTGCAAACCGACATGGGCGGCGGGGGCGCAGCCCTCACCGTCCAGGACAGTGTGCGGGGTTTGCGTGCCACCGTGGCCAGTGTGACCGCCGCTGACAAGGGCCGCTTGCTGCACCACGACGGCCGCCGCGCCACGCACTGGTAGCGCGGCGCACGGCCGGCGCATGCTTGCGCGCGGTACGTGGCAGGGGCAGGGGCAGGGGCAGGGGCAGGGGCAGGGGCAGGGGGCGCCGATCCAGGCAATATTTGGACTTGGCGGGGGGCGGGCCCGCTTCCAGAATGGCGCTGCGCTGGCAGCCGCACCCGTGGCTGCCAGCGTGGTCTGGCAGAGCAGAGGGCCAGGCCCGTCCAACCC
This sequence comes from uncultured Methanoregula sp., assembly GCF_963677065.1. Classification (NCBI taxonomy): domain Archaea; kingdom Methanobacteriati; phylum Methanobacteriota; class Methanomicrobia; order Methanomicrobiales; family Methanoregulaceae; genus Methanoregula; species uncultured Methanoregula sp. Next base: position 3,105,010 of record NZ_OY781872.1, on the reverse strand, counting down.
ACCGGAGCTTCCCATGTGTGATTGTCTTGACTCCTCCGCGGCGCCAGCGCCGTCCCGCCGCCGCCTGCTGGGTGGTGCCGCCGCCCTGGCTGCCCTCGCTTCGAGCACCCGCGTGCTGGCAGCCGACACCCCCTTGCCAGACAACCGCATTGGCCCGGCTGCCGCGCTCGATCGCCTTGTACAGGGCAACGCGCGCTATGTGGCCGGGCGCTCCACCCAGCGTGATTTTTCAGTGGGCCGCGTGGCCCGCACCACGGGGCAGCGGCCCTTTGCCGCCATCCTGAGCTGTGCCGATTCGCGCATTGCCCCCGAGCTTGCGTTCGACCAGGGGCCGGGCGACCTGTTCGTGGTGCGGCTGGCGGGCAACTTCGTCAACGACGATGCCCTGGCCAGCATGGAATACGCGATCCAGTTCCTTGAAGTGCCGCTCATCCTGGTGCTGGGCCATAGCAATTGCGGCGCCGTGTCGGCCGCGATCAAGGTGGTGCAGGAAGGCACCCCGCTGCCCGGGCACCTGCCAGGGCTGGTGAACGCCATCCGCCCGGCGGTCGAGGCCGCATCGCGCCGCCAGCCGCCCAACCTGCTGGTGGCCGCCACCGAGCAGAACGTGCTGCTCAACGTGGCCCGGCTGTCCACGGCCGAGCCCATCCTGGCCGGGCGCACGGCCAGCGGCGCCGTGCGCGCCGTGGGCGGCGTGTACGACCTTGCCAGCGGCAAGGTTTCGCTGGTCTGAAAAGGCGTGGGGTAGGGGTGAGCACGTAGTCCACCCACCGCAGCAGGCGGGTGACCAACCACGGGCAAAATTGCGGGTTGACCTGCCGTGGGCGCGCGCGTGATGACCACGCGCGGCGCACCGCTCAGAAAAAACCCAAGGAGACAACCCCCATGCTGCTGACCCAAGACCAGGAAATGATCCGCGACGCGGTGCGCGATTTTGCCCAGACCGAGCTGTGGCCGAACGCCGCCCGCTGGGACAAGGAACACCACTTTCCCAAAGAAGCCCACCAGGGCCTGGCCGCCCTGGGCGCCTACGGCATCTGCGTGCCCGAAGAGTTTGGCGGCGCCCACCTGGACTACGTCACGCTTGCCCTGGTGCTGGAAGAAATCGCCGCTGGCGACGGCGGCACCAGCACGGCCATCAGCGTGACCAACTGCCCCGTCAACGCCATCCTCATGCGCTACGGCAACGCGCAGCAAAAGCGCGACTGGCTCACACCGCTGGCGCGTGGCGAAATGCTGGGCGCCTTCTGCCTGACCGAGCCGCACGTGGGCTCCGACGCCTCGGCGCTGCGCACCACGGCCGCCCGGCAGGGCGACGAGTACGTCATCAACGGCGTCAAGCAGTTCATCACCAGCGGCAAGAACGGCCATGTGGCTATCGTCATCGCCGTCACCGACAAGGGCGCGGGCAAGAAGGGGCATGAGCGCCTTCCTCGTGCCCACCAGCAACCCCGGCTATCGTGTAGCAAGGCTGGAAGACAAGCTCGGCCAGCACAGCAGCGACACGGCGCAGATCAACTTCGACAACTGCCGCATCCCGGCCGAGAACCTCATCGGCGCCGAGGGCGAGGGCTACAAGATCGCGCTGGGCGCGCTTGAGGGCGGCCGCATCGGCATCGCCGCCCAAAGCGTGGGCATGGCGCGCAGCGCGTTCGATGCGGCGTTGGCGTATTCCAAGGAACGCGAGAGCTTTGGCACGCCCATCTTCAACCACCAGGCCGTCGGCTTTCGCCTGGCCGATTGCGCCACGCAGATCGAGGCCGCGCGCCAGCTCATCTGGCATGCCGCAGCGCTGCGCGACGCGGGCCGCCCGTGCCTGAAAGAAGCCGCCATGGCCAAGCTGTTCGCCAGCGAGATGGCCGAGCGCGTGTGCAGCGCCGCCATCCAGACGCTGGGCGGCTACGGCGTGGTCAACGACTTTCCGGTCGAGCGCATCTACCGCGACGTGCGCGTGTGCCAGATCTACGAAGGCACGAGTGACGTGCAGAAGATCATCATCCAGCGCGCGCTGGCCTGATTTGCTCTTGTTTTGAGAGCTGATGGCGTTTGTCTGGAAAGCGCTTGCGGCCTGAAATTCTCTTTTCCTGCCCATCCGGCGCGGCGCGCGGCCGCCCGGTGCCGGGGTGCACGCGTTGCGGGGCCTGACGCCAAGGCGACTGGCGGAGTGCCCCGCTGCGGGTCGCGCCCGTTGCGCGTGGCCGGGGATGGCGCCCAAGATGGCGCCTTCATCGGAACAGGAGAACCGCATGCCTTTCGCGCAGGTCAATGGCCAGAAGCTCTACTACGAGGACACGGGGGGCGACGGCCCCGCCATCGTGTTCTCGCACGGGCTGCTCATGGATGGCAGCATGTTCGCGCCGCAGGTGCAGGCCCTGCGCGGCGCTTGGCGCTGCATCACCTGGGACGAGCGCGGCCATGGCCAGACGGCCGACCCGCAGCGCTGCGAGCCCTTCAGCTATTACGACTCGGCCAACGACCTGGCCGCGCTGCTGGACCACCTGGGTGTGAAGACGGCGGTGCTGGCCGGCATGTCGCAGGGCGGCTACCTGTCGCTGAGGTGCGCGCTCACCCACCCGGCGCTGGTGCGTGCGCTGGTGCTCATCGACACCCAGGCGTTGCAGGAAGACCCGGCCAAGATGGCGGGGCACGAGGCGCTGATCCAGGCCTGGCTCACCGGTGGGCTGACGGACGACATTGCCGCCGTGGTGGCGCGCACCATCCTGGGCGAAGGCTGGCCGGGCACGCCGCAGTGGCAGGCCAAGTGGCGCCAGTTCACCGTGCCCAACCTGATGCAATGCTTCACCACCCTGGGCAGCCGTGATGACATCAGCAACCGGCTGGGCGCCATCACGGTGCCGGCGCTGGTGGTGCACGGCACGCTCGACCACGCCATCGACGTGGCGCGCGCGCAGGCCATGGCCGACGCGCTGCCGCATGCCCGCATGGTGCAGGTGCCAGGCGCTGGGCATGCCGCCAACCTGACGCACCCCGAGCCAGTCAATGCGGCGTTGACGGCGTTTCTGGCCAACCTGCCCTAGGAGTTGCGCACGGCTTTGAGCCGCCGCCGTGTGCGCACCCAGCGCTGCACTGGCGGCCCTTGCGGGCGGCGAACGGCGCAGCGCACGGCCTGCGCCAGCACCCCGTGCGGCGGGGACTTGATGTAGCGGGGGCAGCGAAAGGGAACGTGTTCCGCGGCCCTGTCAGACCCCTTTTGGGCGCTTGCCGCAGAGGGGGCGCGAACAGGGAACGAGGGCACGCCAGACGGCGGCGCAACCGGCAAGCCGGGCGAGCAGACTCGCGATGGCCGCACATCGGAGGTCGCGCCGCACGGGCACCAGCGCCTCAGGACGCGTCGGGCGGCAGGCGCGTGGGCCGCAGCACCACCGTGATCTGCCCGTTCACTTCGATGGTGGCGCGGGCCACTTCGTGGGCGTGCAGGCAGCCCCCGGCGCGCAGGGCGGCCGCCAGGTCGCTGGGCGAAATGCGCTCGCTCTGCATCAGGGCCTCGTCCACCTTGCCGTCCTGCACCAGCACGCGCGGGCGTCCGTCGATCAGGCGCTCCAGCCGGCGAAAGCGAAAAGTGAGGTGCGCCAGCGCCACATGGCAAAAGAGCAGGGTGCTGGCCGAGATGAGCCCGCCCACCAGCGAGTTGTCGCCCGCGTTCATCGAGTTTTGCACCGCGTTGGACAGGATCAGCAGCAGCACCAGATCGAACGGCGCGTACTGGCCTGTTTGCCGCTTGCCGGTCAGGCGCAGGAAGACCAGCAGGAACAGATAGACAATCACGCCGCGCAGCACGAACTCCCACCACGGCACACTGGTTTGCCACATGAAAAACTCCTTGATCGGGTAGGGGAGAATACGCACAACCGGCCACCCGTGCCGCATGGGGCGCCCGTGCCGCCCGCTGCGGCACCACCGCCACCGCCAACGCCGCAAAACCGTGCGGCAGGCCGCCACCGCAGGCGCGGCCGGTTGCCATCACAGAAAGGCAGGTTTCAATGCAACGCCGTCATTTTCACCAAGCCAGCGCCGCCGTGCTGCTGTGCGCCGCCTGGCAGCAGGCCTGGGCGTTGTCGCTGGGCGACCTCTCCAACGCCGATGCGGCCAGCGGCCTCAAGGCCGCCCTGGCGCAGGGCGTGCAGGCCGCAGTGGCGCAACTGGGCCGCCCGGATGGCTTCCTGGACAACCCCAAGGTGCGCATCGGCCTTCCGGGTTATCTGGACGACGCCGCCAAGATCATGAAATCGATGGGCCAGGGTCGGCGCATCGACGAGCTGGTCACCTCCATCAACCGCGCCGCCGAAGCCGCCGTGCCTCTGGGCAAGGACCTGCTGGTGGCCGCCGTGCGGAACATGAGCGTGACGGACGCCAAGAACATCCTGACAGGCGGCGACAACTCGGTGACCGCCTTCTTCGCCGAGAAGACGCGCAGCCCCCTGGGCCAGCGCTTTCTGCCCGTGGTGAACCAGGCCACCGAGAAAGTGGGCTTGACCCAGAAGTACAACGCCTTCGCCGGCAAGGCGGCCAGTTTTGGCCTGCTCAAGGCCGAAGACGCCAACCTGGCGCAGTACGTGACGGGCCGCACGCTCGACGGCCTGTACCTGGTGATTGGCGAGGAAGAGCGCAACATCCGCCGCGACCCCGCGGGCGCTGGCAGCGCCATCGTCAAGAAGGTGTTTGGCACCCTGCATTGAGGACGCACGCTTGAAGACGACCGACCCCTGCCCCTGCGGCCGCCTGACCGGCACCGGCGCCCCCTCGGCCAAGAGCGTGGCGCGCACCTATGCCAACTGCTGCGGCCGTTATCTGGACGCGTTCGATACCACCCCGGCGCCCGACGCCGAGAGCCTCATGCGCTCGCGCTACACCGCCTTTGTGTGCGAGCGCGCCGACTACCTGCGGGCCACCTGGCACGCCAGCACCCGCCCGCCAGCGCTCGATTTCGATGCCGGCGCGAAATGGCTGGGGCTGGAGGTGCGCAGCCACCGCGCAGACGGCGATCGCGCACAGGTGGAGTTCGTGGCGCGCTACCGTCTGGGCGGGCGCGCCGTGCGCCTGCACGAGCGCAGCCGTTTCGTGCGCGAAAACGGGCGCTGGTTCTATGTCGATGGCGACAGCCTGTAAGGCCTGGCCGCGTGCGGGCGAAAGCCGGGTACGCCTGCGCAGGGCATGGTGCAGCGCCGCGCCGCATGCCGTGCCGCCCGGCGGTGCCCCGCGCCGCAATCCGTAGATCAGAAATTCAATCAAATCACCCTCTTGCGCTTATGTACTGGGCATTGAAAGCTATGAAATTTGAAGCAATCCTGTTCGACTGCGACGGTGTCCTGGTCGACAGCGAACCCATCACCAACGGCGTGCTGTGCACCATGCTCAACGAGGCAGGCTGGCCCATCACGCCCGAAGAGTGCATGCGGGTTTTCATCGGCAAAACGGTGCGCAGCGAAGCCGCCCGCATCGAGGCCCACACGGGCCGTCCGCTCACCGATGCCTGGATGGCCGAGTTCTACGCCCGCCGCAACCAGCGGCTCGAAGCCGAACTGGTGGCCATCGACGGAGCGGTGGCGGCCGTGCAGGCCGTGCATGCCAGCCTGGGCGGCCGCATTGCGTGCGCGTCGGGGGCCGACCGCCTCAAGGTCGAGATGCAGTTGGCCAAGGTGGGCCTGGCGCCGTATTTCGAGGGTTTCGTCTTCAGTGGGCACGAAATGCCGGCCACCAAGCCGGCGCCGGATGTGTACTTGGCCGCCGCCGCTGCCCTGGGCGTGCCGCCCGGGCGCTGCCTGGTGGTGGAAGACACCGTGACCGGGGTTGCGGCCGGTGTGGCCGCGGGGGCCACGGTGGTGGGCTACAGTCCGTCGCCGCTGGGCCATGGCTCGCCCCAGGCGCTGCGCGGCGCCGGGGCCGTGCACGTGATGGCCGACATGGCCGAACTGCCGGCGCTGCTGGACTGACAGCCGTAGGGCCAGGCGGCCAGCCGCTCAGGGCCGCGTGTCGGGGGCCGGTGTGGTGGGTACGCCCTGTTCCTCTGCAGCCCGCATCTGCACCGCCATCGCCCGCTGGTAGCCGGGCCGCTGCTGCAGCCGTTGCCAATAGGCCTGCGTCGCCGGGCCAAATTGCGCGCTCAGCCCCAGGTGCTGCGCCAACAGCAGCGCATACCCCACCGCCACATCCGCCGCCGTGAAGCGGCCCGCGCACAGGGTTTCGCTGTGCACCACGGTGGCCTCCACCGCACGCAGCCGCGCCAGAAACCAGCGCGTGTAGTCCTCCACCACCTGCGGTTGCTGCCGCTCTGCAGACTCAAAACGGCCATAGCGCAGCACCAGCGTCTGCGGAAAGGTCAGCGTCGCATCGCTCATGTGCAACCAGTTCAGGTATGCGCCATAGGCCGGGTGCGTGGGCGCCACGTCCAGCCCGGCCTCGGGGTGTGTGGCGGCGAGGTACTGGCACATGGCGGCCGATTCGGTCATGCGGACATCGCCTTGCACCAGCAGAGGCACCGTGCCCAGCGGGTTTTCGTCCAGAAAGCTGCGCGCCAGCGCCCGGGGCGGGAAGGGCAGCATGTGGAGCTGGTAGGGCAGTTGCAGCTCTTCGAGCATCCACAGGGGGCGGAAAGAGCGGGCGCTGATGCAGTGGTGGAGGTGGAGCATGGAAGTGAAAGGAGGAGATCATTCCGCAATCGACTCGCGCAAGGGGAGTCAGGCGCGATTGAACCTCAGCTTTGCCCTCGGAGCTTCTGCTCGATTGCTCGCAATGTGTTCTGTAGCTCGCGCTCTTTGATTTCCGGGTCTATGTCTTGGATGTATTCCATCACCGAAAAATCGTCTCCTCTTTTTCGATTCTGGGGGGGCTCAAGTGCCTCGATCAAAAGCGCTTCGAGCGTAGCGATCAATGAGGGGAGCGTTACTTGAATCGGAATTTCTTCCAGCTTTCCGTCGTCGGTTACATCAAGCAGGCCAAACCAGGAGAAGCGATTCCAGCGACTACCTAGCCGATCAATGGTGTGCTCATAGAGGCGTTTGCCCATGGGGCGATCTACAGAACGCCCGACGTATACGACGGTGTGGTGGTCGTAAAGAATATAAATGCCGCGCTGATCGCCGAAATCCACTGGCTTAGACGAAGCCTGCTGCTTTCCAAATACTCGGGGGGCATTCTTCCAAACAACTAGATCCCGCTGCCAGTACATGCCTAGGCAACGTATGACCGACTCGTCTGAGTTCTCCTCAACCGTTGCCGTTTGAGCTTCTTTTAGAACCAGCGGCGTCGGCGGCGGGAGGGTAACCGCGGGCTCGCTAGCTGGTTGAACCTGCGGGGCAGCGCTCCGCAGTGCAAACGTGCCTCGACTCACCTTCAGAAAGGGTGACTTTTCGCCTTCGTGTTTGATGGAGCTTGTTATCTGCGCGTTTACGGTCGCGTCGGGAGTCGCGCCTTCCGTTTTGTAGTACCCCTTCGAAAGAATTAGCTCAGAAATCTCTGAGTAGTGAAGCGCTCGCGCTTCCTCCTGAAGAACTCGTTCGATTGCTTCTCGCCATGACATCGCCATACATGGTTCCTCTAGTCAAATGTGCCTAGCTACTTCGTGCGTCTGCTGCTCTTGCGCCGGGAGTATGCCGGTCGGTCTTGGAGCGGAGGTCAAAAATCGGTGTCCCGAGACTATTTGACTTTTTCGCTACATTCTCACCCCTCTCCGAAACTCCGCCGGCGACTGCCCTGTCCACCCCCGAAACGCCCGAATAAAACTCTTCTCGTTCTCAAACCCTGCCGCCTCCGCCACCTGCTTGATGGGCCGCTGCGTGCGGTGCAGAAGCTCCACCGCGCGGGTGCGACGCACGTCATCCTTCAGCCCCTGCAGCGTGGCGCCTTCTTCCTTCAGTTGCCGGTGCAGCGTGCGCGGCGATACATGCAGCAGTGCGGCCAGGGATTCGGCGCTGTGCTGGGGCAGGGCGTGGGCGGGTTGCCCCGGCAGGGGCGCGGCCAGCAGCTGGCGCACGCGCTGCACCAGCAAGCGGTCGCGGCGGTAGTGCAGCACCGTCAGGGGCAGGGCGTGTTGCAGCATCTGGCGCAGGGCCTGTTCGTCGCGGCGCAGGGGCAGGTGCAGGTAGCGGGCGTCAAAGTGCAGGGCAGTGCGTAGTGCGTTGAAGGTGACGGGGCCCCGGAACAGCACGGCATAGGCATCGGCGTGGGGCGGCGGGTCAAACGCGAATTCGGCTGCAATCAACGGGATGCGTGAGTCCACCAGCCAGCAGGCCAGCCCGTGCGCATTGCGCAGCACCGATACCAGGCAGAACTCGCGCAGCGCGCCCAGGTCGCGGGCCTCGGTGATGGCCAGGGTGGCGGTGTCGCCTGCGGTGGTGAGGTGCAGGGCAATGTCGTCCGCCAGCAGGCCGTGGTGGCGGCACCAGCGGGCCAGGGCCATCTGCAGCGTGGGCGAGCTGATGGAGGCGCGCGCCAGCATGCCGTAGCTGCCCCAGGGCAGGCGGCGGCTGAACCAGCCCAGGGCTTCGTCGTCCAGCTCTTGCATGGCGGCGTCAGAGATCCGCTCCATCTGCCAGGCGGTGATGCGGGCGCCGTCGTCCTGCAGCAGCTGCGGCGCAATCTGTGCCTGGGCCAGCGCGCGCTCAGGGCTCAGGCCGCGCCGTTCGTAGGCCAGAACAATGGCGCGCACAAAGGCGATGGGCGTGGCGGCGGGCGCTGTGGTGGGCGGGGGCAGGCGGTCGGTGGGGCGGGCGGTCGGTTTCACGCTGCAGAGTGTGCCAGCCGTGGCACGATTTGCAACCATTGTGGCAACCCGGCCGGGCCCGGCGCTTCTATGCTTGCGAATCGCCCGCCATGCGTGCAGGGCCGGATGACAGAGGAGACACACCATGACGAGTGCAGCCGCAACAAACTTCGTACCGCTGGTGGACAGCTACGCCCGTGGCGCTACCGACGTTCCCCTGATCGAGCAGACCATCGGCGCCTTTTTTGCCGACATGGTGGCCCGCCAGCCCGAGCGCGAGGCACTGGTGAGCGTGCATCAGGGCCGCCGCTACACCTATGCCCAGCTGCAGACCGAGGCGCGCCGCCTGGCCAGCGCGCTGCTGGCGCAGGGGCTGGAGCCGGGTGACCGCGTGGGCATCTGGTCGCACAACAACGCCGAATGGGTACTGATGCAGCTGGCCACCGCGCAGGTGGGCCTGGTGCTGGTCAACATCAACCCTGCCTACCGCACATCTGAAGTCGAATACGCGCTGAACAAGGTGGGCTGCAAGCTGCTGGTGACCATGGCGCGCTTCAAGACCAGCGACTACCTGGGCATGCTGCGCGAACTGGCGCCCGAGTGGGTGCATAGCACGCCCGGTGAGCTGGAGGCACAGCAGTTGCCCCACCTGCATACCGTCGTCTGGATCGACGAGTCTGGCGTGGGTGGCGAAGAGCCGGGCCTGTTGCGCTTTAGCGACCTGATCGCGCGCGGCAATGCCGCCGACCCGCGCCTGGACCAGGTGGCCGGCACGCTCCAGGCCACCGACCCCATCAACATCCAGTTCACCAGCGGCACCACCGGCTTCCCCAAGGGGGCCACGCTCACGCACCGCAACATTCTGAACAATGGGTTCTTCATTGGCGAGTGCATGAAGCTCACGCCCGAAGACCGCCTGTGCATCCCCGTGCCGCTGTACCACTGCTTTGGCATGGTGCTGGGCAACCTGGCCTGCTTCACGCACGGCTCCACCATCGTGTACCCCAACGACGGGTTCGACCCCCTCACGGTGCTGCAGACGGTGCAGGACGAAAAATGCACGGGTCTGCATGGCGTGCCCACCATGTTCATCGCCGAGCTGGACCACCCGCGTTTTGCCGAGTTCAACCTCAGCACGCTGCGCACCGGCATCATGGCGGGCTCGCCGTGCCCCACCGAGGTCATGAAGCGCGTGGTGGAGCAGATGAACCTGCGCGAGATCACCATTGCCTACGGCATGACCGAAACCAGCCCTGTGAGCTGCCAGAGCAGCACCGAAACGCCGCAGGAGAAGCGCGTATCGACCGTGGGCCAAGTGCAGCCGCACCTGGAGGTGAAGATCGTGGACCCGGACACCGGCGCCATCGTTCCCATCGGCCAGCGCGGCGAGTTCTGCACCAAGGGCTATTCGGTGATGCACGGCTACTGGGGCGACGAAGCCAAGACCCGCGAGGCGATTGATGAAGGTGGCTGGATGCACACCGGCGACCTGGCCACCATGGACGCCGAGGGCTATGTGAACATCGTCGGCCGCATCAAGGACATGGTGATCCGTGGCGGTGAGAACATCTACCCGCGCGAGATCGAGGAATTCTTGTACCGCCACCCCCAGGTGCAGGACGTGCAGGTGGTGGGCGTGCCCGACCAGAAGTACGGCGAAGAACTCTGCGCCTGGATCATCGCCAAGCCCGGCACCAAGCCCACCGAGGACGACATCCGTGCCTTCTGCAAGGGCCAGATTGCGCACTACAAGGTGCCGCGCTACATCCGCTTTGTCACCAGCTTTCCCATGACGGTGACGGGCAAGATCCAGAAGTTCAAGATCCGCGATGAGATGAAGGACCAGCTGGGTCTGGAAGAACAGAAAACCGCTTGAAAGAGCCGCACCCTATGACCATTCTCGACACCCAACTCAACGCCCGCTCGGCGGATTTTCTGGCCAATGCCGCCGCCATGCGCACGCTGGTGGACGACCTGCGCGCCCAGCTCGACAAGGTGGCCCAGGGCGGGGGCGAGGCGGCCCGCGCCAAGCATGTGGCCCGCGGCAAGCTGCTGCCGCGTGAGCGCGTGCAGATGCTGCTGGACCCGGGCACGCCGTTCCTGGAGTTGGCGCCCCTGGCCGCGCTGAACATGTACAACAACGATGCGCCTTGCTCGGGGCTCATCTCCGGCATCGGCCGCGTGAGCGACGTGGACTGCATGATCGTGTGCAACGACGCCACGGTGAAGGGTGGCACCTACTACCCGCTCACCGTCAAGAAGCACCTGCGTGCGCAGGAAGTGGCGCAGCAGAACCACCTGCCCTGCATCTACCTGGTGGACTCGGGCGGTGCCAACCTGCCGAACCAGGACGAGGTCTTTCCTGACCGCGACCACTTTGGCCGCATCTTCTTCAACCAGGCCAACATGAGCGCCATGGGTATCTCGCAGATCGCCGTGGTGATGGGGTCCTGTACGGCGGGCGGCGCCTATGTGCCCGCGATGAGCGATGAGTCCATCATCGTGAAGAACCAGGGCACGATCTTTTTGGGCGGCCCACCGCTGGTGAAGGCCGCCACGGGCGAGGTGGTGACGGCCGAAGACCTGGGCGGCGGCGACGTGCACACGCGCCTGTCGGGCGTGGCCGACCACCTGGCGCAGAACGACATGCATGCGCTGCAGTTGGCACGCAATGCAGTGCGGAATTTGAATAAGAACAAGCCGCAGGCGCCCGCAGATCATGCCCCGGAAGCTCCTAAATTCGCAGCAGAAGAACTCTACGGCGTGATCCCCGTGGACACGCGCAAGCCCTTTGATGTGCGCGAGATCATTGCGCGCATCGTGGACGGCAGCGAGTTCGACGAGTTCAAGGCGCGCTACGGCACCACGCTGGTCACGGGCTTTGCGCGGATCGAAGGCATGGCGGTGGGCATCATCGCCAACAACGGCATTCTGTTCAGCGAGTCGGCCCTCAAGGGCGCGCACTTCATCGAGCTGTGCTGCCAGCGCAAGATCCCGCTGGTGTTCCTGCAGAACATCACCGGCTTCATGGTGGGCCGCAAGTACGAGAACGAAGGCATCGCGCGCAACGGCGCCAAGATGGTCACGGCCGTGGCCACGGCCAACGTGCCCAAGTTCACCATCATCATCGGTGGCAGCTTTGGCGCGGGCAACTACGGCATGTGCGGTCGCGCGTACTCGCCCCGCTTCCTGTGGATGTGGCCCAACGCGCGGATCAGCGTCATGGGTGGCGAGCAGGCGGCTGGCGTGCTCGCCACTGTCAAGCGCGATGGCATCGAGGGCAAAGGCGGCCAGTGGAGCATGGAGGAAGAAGAAGCCTTCAAGGCCCCCATCCGCCGCCAGTATGAAGACCAGGGCCACCCTTACTACGCCACCGCGCGCCTGTGGGACGACGGCGTGATCGACCCTGCCGACACCCGCCGCGTGCTGGCGCTGGGCCTGTCGGCTACGCGCAACGCGCCCATCGAAGACACCAGGTTCGGCCTGTTCCGCATGTAACCCCGCCGGGAGCTGCCATGGACGCTGTTGCTCACTTCACCCAACTTGCGCGCTACAACGTGTGGGCCACTGCGCGCCTTCTGGATGCCGTGCGGGCGCTGCCGGAGGATGACTACCGGCGCGATGTGGGCCTGTTTTTCAAAAGCATCCACGGCACGCTCAACCACCTGCTGGTGGGCGAGCACCACCTGTGGTTTGTGCGGTTTGCCGAGGGCATCTCGCCCAAGGTGGCGCTGGACGCCGGACTGGAGCCTGACCGGGCGCAGCTGGATGCTCGCTTGCGCGAGGGCGCGGCCCGCTGGTTGCCGCTGATCGGATTTTTTGCCCAAGACCGTTGGAATGGAACGCTCGACTACACCACCATGCGCGGCACGGCGGCATCGCTGCCTTTTGCCGCCACGCTGGCGCATGTGTTCAACCACGGCACGCACCACCGGGGCCAGATCACCGCCGCATTGACCGCGCTGGGCCAGCCCTGCCCGGAGCTGGACCTCGTCTACTTTTTGCAAAACCCATCCAAGCCATGAGCCAGAACCTGTTCATCACCCAAACCGGCGCTGTGGCGCGCATCACGCTCACGCAGCCGGAGATCCGCAACGCGTTCAGCGACGAGGTCATTGCCGAGATCACCGCCGCCTTCACCGATGTGGGCGGGCGCGCCGATGTGCGCGCCGTGGTGCTGGCGGCGGAAGGCCCGGCCTTTTGCGCCGGTGCCAACCTCAACTGGATGCGCCGCATGGCCGACTACACGCGCGACGAAAACATCGCCGACGCGGACAAGCTGGCCGAGATGCTGCGCGTGATTTATGAATGCCCCAAGCCCACCATCGCCCGCGTGCAGGGCGATGTGTACGCCGGCGGCATGGGCCTGGTGGCCGCGTGCGACATGGCCGTGGTTGTGGACACGGCGGGCTTCTGCCTCAGCGAAGTGAAGTTAGGGCTCATCCCCGCCACCATCAGCCCTTATGTGATCCGCGCCATGGGCGCGCGCGCTGCGCACCGTTACTTCCTCACCGCTGAGCGTTTTGGCGCGGCCGAGGCGCTGCGCATCGGCTTCGTGCATGAGGTGGTGGCTGCCGAGCAACTCGACGCCAAGGTCGATGAACTCCTCAAGGCCCTGAACAGCGCCAGCCCCAACGCCGTGCGCGTGTGCAAGAAGCTGGTGATGGATGTGGCCGAGCGGGAGATCAACGCGGGCCTGATCGCCGCCACGGTGCAGGGCATTGCCGACATCCGCGCCAGCGATGAAGGCAAGGAAGGCGTGCAGTCCTTCCTCAACAAGCGCAAGCCGAACTGGCTGGGCTGACCGGTACCAGTAGGCCATGGACACCCTCTGGTTCAACATCGTGCAGTGGCTCCACACGCTGGGGCTGCATGTCGATGGCGGCACCGCGCGGGCCGTGGGTGATGCGGCGGCAACGGCCACTGCGCGGCTCGACATGCCCAGCCTGCTGGCCCTGGCTGCGGCCCTTGGCTGGGCCAGCGGGTTTCGGTTGTATGCCGTGGTGTTTCTGGTCGGCATGATGGGCGTGCTGGGCTGGATGCCCCTGCCGCCCGGCCTGGCCATGTTGCAGCACCCGCTGGTGCTGATGGTCAGCGGCTGCATGCTGATGGTGGAGTTTTTTGCCGACAAGGTGCCCTGGGTGGACAGCGCCTGGGATGCGGTGCACGCCTTCATCCGTGTACCCGCTGGGGCCGCATTGGCGTACGGCGTGTTTGGTGCCGACAACGCCACGATGGCGGTGGTGGCGGGGCTGCTGGGTGGTTCGCTCTCTGCCACCGCTCTGGCCACCAAGATGACCACGCGGGCTGCGGTCAACACCTCGCCCGAGCCGTTTTCCAACTGGGGGCTGTCGTTCTTTGAAGACGGCCTGGTGGTGGCCGTGGTGTGGCTGGCGACGCAGCACCCTGTGGCTTTCGGCATTGCTCTGGTGGTGATGGTGATTGTTTCGGTGCTGCTGCTGGTGGTGCTGTTCAAGTTTTTGCGCGCCGTGGTGCGGCGCCTTTCCTCTTTCTTTTCTGGTTCTGCCAAGGTGGCCTAAACATGTTCAACAAAATCCTGATTGCAAACCGCGGTGAGATTGCCTGCCGTGTCGCGGCCACCGCCAAACGCCTGGGCGTAAAGACCGTCGCCGTGTACTCCGATGCCGACGCCAGCGCCAAGCATGTGGCCGTCTGCGACGAGGCCGTGCACATCGGCGGTAGTGCACCCAAGGACAGCTACCTGCGCTGGGAGCGCATCATCGAAGCCGCCAAGGCCACGGGCGCGCAGGCCATCCACCCTGGCTACGGCTTCTTGAGCGAGAACGAAGAATTCGCCCAGGCCTGTGCCGATGCCGGCCTGGTCTTCATCGGCCCCCCCGCCAGCGCCATCAATGCCATGGGGCTGAAGGCCGAGTCCAAGCGCCTGATGGAGCAGGCCCAGGTGCCCCTGGTGCCGGGCTACCACGACGCTGACCAAGACCCCGCGCTACTGCAACGCGAGGCCGACCGCATTGGCTACCCCGTGCTCATCAAGGCCAGCGCGGGCGGCGGTGGCAAGGGCATGCGCGCGGTGGATAAGGCCGAGGACTTTGCCGCGGCGCTCGACTCCTGCAAGCGCGAGGCCATCAACAGCTTTGGCGACGATGCGGTGCTGGTGGAGAAATACGTGCAGCGCCCCCGCCACATCGAGATTCAGGTGTTTGGCGACACGCACGGCAACTGCGTCTACCTTTTTGAGCGCGACTGCTCGGTGCAGCGCCGCCACCAGAAGGTGTTGGAAGAAGCGCCTGCCCCCGGCATGACGCCCGAGCTGCGCGCCCGCATGGGCGAGGCCGCAGTGGCCGCTGCACGGGCAGTGAACTACGTGGGTGCGGGCACGGTGGAGTTCATCGTCGAGCAACCCGGTGGCTACGAGGCCCCGGAGCAGATGAAGTTCTATTTCATGGAGATGAACACCCGACTGCAGGTGGAGCACCCCGTGACCGAGGCCATCACCGGCCTGGATCTGGTGGAGTGGCAACTGCGCGTGGCGTCTGGCGAGCCCTTGCCGCTCCAGCAAGACGAGCTGCGCATCCATGGCCATGCCATTGAGGCGCGCATCTGCGCCGAGAACCCCGACAACAACTTCCTGCCCGCCACCGGCGCGCTCAACGTGTATGGACTGCCCGATTGCGTGACGTTTGAACGGGGTGCGGTCCGCGTGGATTCCGGCGTGCGCCAGGGCGATGCGATCAGCCCGTTCTACGACTCCATGGTGGCCAAGCTCATCGTGCACGGCGACACGCGCGAACAGGCGCTGGCCCGGCTGGACGAAGCGCTGGCGCAGACCCACATCGTGGGCCTGGCGACCAATGTGCAGTTCTTGCGCCGTGTGGCACGCACGGAGTCGTTCGCCAAGGCCAATCTCGACACCGCCCTCATCCCGCGCGAGCAGGCCGTGCTGTTCCACCAGGAAAGTGTGGGCCTGCCCCTCGCCGCTGCGGCGGCCGTGGCCCAGACCCTGCTGCGCGAGCGCGCCAGCGAGGGCGTGGACCCATTCAGCCGCCGCGATGGTTTCCATTCGCATGGTGTGCTCCAGCGCCGGTTTGAGTTCGAGTTTGGTGGCGAACATGCCAAGGCCTGGCTGACCTACGAGCGCGGTGGAAGCCTGCATTTGGCAGTCGGCGAGGGCGATGCCGCCGTGGGCGGGCCGCTGGTGTTCGAGGCAAAGCCCAACGGAATCGAACTGCAGTTCGCAGGCCAGCGCACGCGCGCTGCCGTGTATGCCCAGGGCGAGGTGGACCATGTCTTCACCCCGCTGGGCGCCACGCAGATCACCGCCATCGACCTGCTGGCCCACGCGGGCGAGGCGGCGGCCGAAGGCGGGCGCCTGACGGCCCCGATGCCCGGCAAGGTGGTGTCGTTTGCCGTGAAGGCGGGCGATGCCGTCACCAAGGGTCAGCCGCTGGCGGTGATGGAGGCCATGAAGATGGAACACACCATTGCCGCCCCGGCCGACGGTGTGGTGCAGGAGCTGCTCTACGCGCCCGGCGACCAGGTGACCGAAGGGGCAGAGCTGCTCAAGCTCGTGGTGACCGAGAAGGCGTAAGCCCTATCGGGGCACCCCGTGCGTGACAGCGCGCGGGGTGCAATGCCGTTACGCTTGGGTGCCATGAAAATCACCTTTTGCTGTACCGACACCAAAGCCGAGCCCTGGCGCCAGGGCCTGTCCGCCGCGTTCCCTGGCGCTGACATTTCTGTGTGGCAACCCGGCTCCCCGCAGGCCGACTACGCCGTGGTCTGGGCACCGCCCCAGCAGTTCATGGACGAGCAGCCGGGCCTCAAGGCCCTGTTCAACATTGGCGCTGGGGTGGACGCCTTGCTCAAGCTGCGTCTGCCGCCCAACGCACTGGTGGTGCGGCTCGATGATGCGGGCATGGCCGTGCAGATGGCCGAATATGTGTGCCATGCGGTCATCCGCCACTTCCGCGAGTTCGATGGCTATGAGGCAGACACCAAGGCGGGGCGCTGGGGCTATCGCAAGCCACGCCTGCGCAGCGATTTCCCCGTTGGAGTGATGGGCCTGGGTGTACTGGGTGAGCGCGTGGCCAAGGCGCTGGCGCAGTTTGAATTTCCGATCAACGGCTGGAGCCGCAGTCCCAAGGCCATCGAAGGTGTGCGTGCCTTCACGGGCGCAGAGCAGTTCAACGACTTTCTGGCGGCCAGCCGTGTGCTGGTCAACCTGCTGCCCCTCACGCCCGACACCGCCAACGTCATCAACAAGGACACGCTGGCCCGCTTGCAGCCCGGCGCTTACGTGATCAACGTGGCGCGTGGCGCACACCTGGTGGACGACGACCTGCTGGCCGCCATCGACAGCGGCCATGTGGCCGGTGCCACGCTCGATGTGTTCCGCACCGAACCGCTGCCTGCAGGCCACGCTTTCTGGACGCACCCGCGCATCATCGTCACGCCCCATACCTCGGCACGCACGCTGCGCGACGAGAGCATTGCCCAGATCGCGCGCAAGATGGCGGCGCTGGAGCGGGGCGAGACGGTGGCCGGGGTGGTGAACCCCGGGCGCGGCTACTGAGTCACTTCCCCCAGCCCGCGCGGTGCTCAATCCACCGTTACGCCCGCATCGCGCACGAGCTTGCCCAGGCGCTGCGCGTCGGCCTTGATCAGCGCGCCAAAGTCGGCTGCGCTGCCGGCCACCACCGGCGTGCCGATCGCCTCCCATTTGGCGCGGAAAGCGGGCTCCTTGAAGATCGCGTTGACCGTGGCATTGAGCTTGTCGATGGTGGCCTGTGGGGTGCCAGCGCGCACCGCAATGCCATGCCAGCCGGTGATCTGGTAGCCCGCAATGCCGGCCTCGGCCATGGTGGACACGTTGGGCAACACCTTGGCGCGCTCGCTCGATGTGACGGCCAGCGGGATGAGTTTGCCCGCCTGGATGTGGGGCAGCGAGCTACCCACGATGTCGAACATCACGTTCACCTGCCCGCCGATCAGGTCGTTGAGCGCGGGGCCTGCGCCGCGGTAAGGGATGTGCCCCATCTTCACGCCCGCCGTGGTGTTGAACAGCTCGCCCGCCAGGTGCTGCGGCGTGCCGTTGCCGGCTGACGCGTAGCTCAGCACCGGTTTGCCCGCCTTGGCCAGTGCCAGGAACTCGGCCAGTGTCTTCACGCCCAGCGAGGGGTGGACTTCGAGCACCAGCGGAAAGGCCGACAGCTGGATCACCGGCGCCAGATCGGACAGCGGGTTGAAAGGCATGCTGGCATACAGCGAGGCGTTGACCGCCATCGGGCCGCTGGCGGCCAGCAGCAGCGTGTGGCCATCGGCAGGGGCCTGTTTGGCCACCTCGGCACTGCCCGTGTTGCCACCGGCACCGCCCTTGTTGTCCACCACCACGGGCGCGCCCAGGCGGCTTTGCAGCTCGGGCTGGAGCATGCGGGCCATCAGGTCGGTGGGGCCGCCGGGCGGGTAGGGCACCACAAAGCGGATGGTCTTGCTGGGGAAGGCGGTGGCAGCCGTCTGCGCAGCGGTTTGGCCAGCGATGCCCAGGGCCAGGGGCACGGCAAGGGCTGCGTGCAAAACAGCGCGTCGGGTTGTGCGCAGCGATGAGGAAGGAACGGGGCGGTGGTGCATGTCTGTCTCCTGGGGGGATGGATGAAGCCCGTCTGATGCGGGTTGATGTCGATGGATTAGGGGCTTTCAGGGCGCGCCAAAGCGCTGCCGGATGTCGGCTGCGGTGGCCAGCGAGCGGCCTAGCGCGGCAGCGGCTTCAACGGCCTGGCGCACCAGCGCGCTGTTGTCGGGGGCCACGCTGCCGTCCTTGCACAGCAGGTTATTTTCGAAGCCCACCCGAGCATGACCGCCAAACAGCGCGGCGGCCGTGATGCAGGTGTTTTCTGCTGCACCAAAGGCGCACACGGCCCAGGGCTCGGGGCCTTCGTGGGCGGCCAGGAAGGGCAGCAGGTCGCGCGGGCTGGAGGTCTGCCCCGCGCTGTAGCGGCCCAGCACGAACAGCAGGAACCAGGGCGCATCCGGCACCACACCGCTGGCGCGTAAGGCCTGCCAGCGGCGCAGGTCGGCCACGTCGTACAGGATGACCTGCACCATGGTGTGCCGCTGGGCCAGGCCGGTGAAGAACCGCTGCAGCCCCGCCTCGCCAATCTCGGGCTTGTCGATTTCGCGCAGGCCGATGGACACGGCCTCGGGTTGCAGGGCTTCGACCATGGCGATCTGCGCCGGAGCCTGATAGACGCCTGCGGCTTCGCTGGTGATCTGGATGACCATGGCATCGCCCACGGCCTTGCGCACCACACGCTGGGCTTCGCGGTAGCCCTCTATATCCAGGCTGTGGCGGCCCTGCGCATCACGGATGTGCATGTGCAACATGGCTGCGCCCGCGTCCAGGCAGGCCTTGGCCGTGGTGGCCAGCGTGGCGGGCGTGATGGGCACGGCCGGGTGGTCGGCGGGTTGTTTGTAGGCGCCGTTGGGCGCCACGGTTACGATCAGCGGGTCGGCCCACTGGCTGGGGGCGGCGGGCGATGCACTCATGCGCGGGCTCCTGTGGTCGATGGGGTGTCTGTCGATGAGGTCTGGGACGGGGGCGCGATGCTGGGCAGCTCGCTGGCCAGCAACGCCAGGCCCTCGCGCAGCAGCGTGTCGTAGCGCGTGCGTTCGGCCTGCTTGCGGTCTTCGGGCCAGTCAAAAAAGCCCTTGCCGGTCTTCATGCCGAGCTGGCCTTGGGCCACCTTGTCGCGCAGGGCCTGGGCGGGCACGTCCGTGTTCGACAGCGTGGGGTACATGGTGGCGGCGGCTGCGGTATGCACCTCGATACCCGCGTGGTCGCGTTGCAGCACCGGGCCTGCCGCAAGGAATCGGAAGCCGAACCCGAACCGTACGGCGGCATCCACGTCCTCCGGTGAGGCAATGCCCTCGTCGATGAGCGCAAACGCCTCGCGCGACAGCGCGTGCTGCATGCGGTTGGCCAGAAAGCCCGGCTTGTCCTTCTTGACCAGCACTGGCACGCTGCCGCAGCCGCGCATGAAGGCGTGCAGCCAGGTACCCAGCGCCGGGTCGCTGCGCTCGCCCAGCACCACCTCCACCAGCGGCACCAGGTGCGCAGGCATGAAGAAGTGCAGTCCCAGCATGCGCTGTGCTGTGGCCAGCCCCTGGGCGATGGCGCTGATCGGAAAGCCCGAGCTGTTGCTGGCCAGCACGGCGTGGGCGGGGGCCACGGTTTCCAGTTCGGCAAACAGCTTTTGCTTGGCGGCCAGTTGCTCGGTGATGCATTCGACCACCAGCACCACGCCGCTCCAGTCCACGTCTTGCAGGCTGGCGCACACCTGCACCGGGCCGGCATGGGCGGCCTGGCCTGCGGCGGCCAGCTCCTGGGCAATGTGGGGCAGCAGCAGTTCGCGGCGTGCAGCACGTGGGTCCACCACCGTGACCTGCGCGCCGCCCCGGGCCAGGACCACCGCCACGTCGGCGCCCATGGTGCCCCCACCCACGACCACCGTGCGAGCGTTGCGCGGCGAACTCTTGTCCATGTTGTCTCCTTGTTCCGTTGGGAAGCCAGGCCCTTTCAGCGCCTGGCAAGTGTTGGTGTGGGGCAGTCTAGGTAGCTTCAATTGCGCGGTCCAGACGTCTTTTTAGATAGACTGATCTGCTATGAAGATCAATTGGTCGGCCCGCGAGGTCGATGTCTTTCTGGCGCTGGCGGACACGCTGAGCTTTCGGCGCACGGCGCTGCAGATGCATTTGTCGCAGTCGGCGGTGTCGGGCACGCTGGCGCGGCTAGAGGAAATGCTGGGCGCGCGGCTGTTCGACCGCACCACGCGCACCGTGCAGCTCACGCAGGCGGGCGAGGTGTTTGCCGAGCAGGCGCGGTTTCTGCGCCACCAGATGGAGGAGACCGTGCGCCGCGTGCAGGCCGTGGCCCAGGTGCAGGTGGGGCGGTTGGCGCTGGCCGCCTTGCCTTCGTTGGCGGCGGGGGCCGTGCCGCGCGCGCTGGCGCGGTTTGCGGCCGACCATCCGGGGGTGCACCTGGAGCTGTTCGACAGCCTGGCAGGCCCCGCGTTCGACATGGTGCGTGCCGGGCGGGTGGACTTCGCCCTCACGGCGGCCAATCCCGCCTATGCCGATCTGGACTACACCCCGCTTGCGTCTGACCCGTTTGTGCTGCTGGTCGGGTGCACGCACCCGCTGGCCCGCGGGCGCGGGGCGATTGGCTGGGCCGAGGTGGCCGACCTGCCGCACATCTCCATGCCCGCAGGCACCAGCGTGCGCCAGTACGCCGACGAAGCGCTGCTGACCCATCGCATCCGCTTTGCGCCGCAGTATGAGGTGGAGCACCTGGCCACGATTGCCGCCATGGTGGCGGCCCAGCTGGGCGTGAGCGCCTTGCCCGAACTGGCGGCGCAAGTGGTACAACGCCCCGAGGTGGTGATGCGGCCTCTCAAACAGCCCCTGCTGCGCCGTCCCATCGGCCTGGTCACGCTGCGCGGGCGGCGTCTGTCTTTGGCGGCCGTGCAGATGGTGGCGCTGCTGCGGCAGGAGATGCAGCAGGGTGGGGTGGGGCCATGAAGTGAGGTTTTCTTGTGCGCTGCAGCCGGGCTGCAATGGCACGAGGCGCGAATGGTCTGGCACGATATGGGGTGGTCCAGTGCCCCTGGAGGCTGGACAATGGAGTCTTGCGCTTGCTGGAGACCCGGCGCTTGGCCACTGGCTGTCCGCCGACCCCTGCGCTGCAAGCCTCCCGTTTTTTCCCTCTTTTCGATAGCCAGACCATGAGCATTCCTTCCCGCGTCAAACTCATCGATGTCGGCCCGCGCGACGGCCTGCAGAACGAGAAATCCCCCGTTCCCGCCGAGGTCAAGATCGGCCTGGTGCACCGCCTGCAGGACGCGGGGCTGAAGAACATCGAAGTCACGAGCTATGTGTCGCCCAAGTGGGTGCCGCAGATGGCGGACAACCACGAGGTGATGAGCGGCATCGCACGCCAGAGTGGCATTGTTTACTCGGTGCTCACGCCCAACCTCAAGGGTTTCGAGGCGGCAGTGCTTGACCGGCCCGATGAGATCGTGGTGTTCGGCTCGGCGAGCGAGGCCTTCAGCCAGAAGAACATCAATTGCAGCATCGCCGAGAGTATCGAGCGCTTCGCACCCGTGGTCGAGGCCGCGCGGGCTGCGGGCATCCATGTGCGTGGTGCGATGAGCTGCACTGTGGGCTGCCCCTATGAGGGCGAGATCGCTCCCGAGCGTGTGGCGTATCTTGCGGGTCTCATGAAGCAGATCGGCGTGCAGCATATCGGCGTGGCCGACACCATCGGCGTGGGCACACCGCGCAAGGTGCAGCGTGCCGTCGAGGCCACGCTGCAGCATTACGACCTGAACGACATCTCAGGCCATTTCCACGACACCTACGGCCAGGCGCTCGCCAACACCCTTGCCACGCTGGAGATGGGCGTGTGGCAGTACGACACCTCGGTGGCCGGCCTGGGGGGCTGCCCCTACGCCAAGGGCGCCACGGGCAACGTGGCCACGGAAGATGTTGTCTACATGCTGCACGGCATGGGCATCGAAACGGGCATCGATCTCGACAAGCTCATCGACGCGGGCGCCTACATCAGCGGTTTTCTGGGCCGCAAGCCCAATTCGCGCGCGGCAACGGCGCTGCTGAACAAGCGGGCGGGCTGATGGCGGAGGCAATGCAAACCATGTGCGGTGCAGAGTTGAAAGCGCTTCCCGAAGGGGTGCAGCGGGTGGCAGCGACCTTGCAGGCGCAAGGCCATCCCCACATGCCCCGCATGCTCGACGACGCCGCGCGCACCGCGCAGCAGGCGGCCGATCTGCTGGGCATCCTGGTGGGGCAGGTGGCCAAAAGCATCATCTTCCGGCGCAAGAGCGACGACGCGGCGGTGCTGGTCATCACCTCGGGCGACCGACGCGTGGACGAGAAGAAGGTCGAGGCCCATGTGGGCAAGATCGGCCGGGCCGATGCCGAGTTCGTGAAATCGCGCACCGGCTTCTCGATCGGCGGTGTTTCGCCCGTGGCGCACGCCACGCCCCCGGTCACGCTGATCGACCGCGACCTGCTGCGCTTCGACGTCGTGTGGGCCGCCGCGGGGCATCCGCATGGCGTGTTTCCGTTGCACCCCTCGGATCTGGAGCGGCTCACCGGTGCGCCGGTAGTCGATGTCGTGCAGGAGCCCGCAATCGCATGAGTGCTACAGAAGGCATAGCTGCTCGCGCCCGTCTGTTAGGCGAGGCAGGCTATTTTGATAAAAATTCGGACGAGGTGATTCCCTCGCCCTGCATCTCGGTCTGCCGCATGTCCGAGGACCGCAGCCACTGCGAAGGGTGCTTTCGCACCATCCCCGAGATACGCGCCTGGGCCCAGGCCGACAGCGCCGAACGCCTGGCCATCTGGGCGCGCCTCGCGCAGCGCGCCGGCATCGCCTTTCCGCCGCGCAATGACGCTACCCCCTGAGGCGCTGCGCGCATCCATGCCGCCAGCGGAGTTGGCAGCCTTTCGAGGACGCCCTGGCCGGCACAGGCGGGCGGAGAGCCGCAACCTGGCACTGTTGCTCGTCTCGCGGTGCGCGTCGGGAAGGGATGCCACCAGCGCTGCGGGGCGGTGCGGGCGGCCAGCCCAGGCCCTGGCGCGCTGGCCGCCGGCTGGGCCGTGCGCTTTCACAACTGGCGTAGGGGAAACAACACCCCGGCAAACGGACACAAGGAGCGAACCATGAAGCACATCATTTTTCACCTGGACTTCGTTTCACCCTATGCCTGGCTGGCGTTCGAGCGCCTGCCCGAGGTGCTGGAGGGGTTCAGCTACAGCGTGGAATACCGGCCGGTGCTGCTGGGCGCGCTGCTCAAGCAGCATGGCAACCCGGGGCCGGCGGGCATCGCTCCCAAGCGCGCCTGGACCTACCGCCACGCGGTCTGGCTTGGCCATTCGATGGGCGTGCCGCTGGCCATGCCGGCGCGCCATCCGTTCAATCCGCTGCCGCTGCTGCGCCAGGCCCTGGCCTGCAGCCGTGACGGCAGCATCAACCGCTTTGTGGCCGGCACGGTGTTCCGCCATGTTTGGCAGGGCGGACACGATGCGCTCGACGCAGAGCGCCTCTCGGCCCTGGCCGCCGCGCTGGAGCCGCAGATGCAGCCCGAAGACCCTGACAGCGCCGACGGCGCGCGCGCCAAGGCATTGCTGCGCGGCAATACCGATGCAGCGAGCGCGCGTGGCGTGTTCGGCGTGCCGGCCCTCGAGGTCGACGGCAAGGTCTTCTGGGGTTACGACAGTCTGCCCATGCTGCGCGCCTACTTCGAGGGCGATGCCTGGTTTGAACAAGGCTGGGACGCCGCTGCAAGCGTGGCGCAAGGCCTGCCGGGTTGAATAGCGGCGCACCACCCCGGAAGTTCCGGACGATGAAGGCGTGCCTTCAACCGCCTGTCGGCGTTGGGGATCATTTCCACGATCGCGTATGCGGCTGTGACCTTGGCCCTGGTTTGCACTCTGCCCGTGGCAATGGCAGCCCTGCCCCCGCTGAACGGGTTTGCAAGCGAGATCCTCATTTACATCTCGTTCTTCTCATCAGTATCGACGGTAGATCCACTGCTCAAAGTGGTCATGTTCATCTGCCTCTCCCTCTTTGCCCTGACCAGCGCCCTCTCGGCAGCCTGTTCAGTGAAAGCCTTTGGATCGATCTTCCTTGCCATGCCCCGGTCGGAAGAGAGCAGGAATGCCCGCGAAGTTCCGTTCCTGATGCTTGCCGGTCCAGCCATCCTTGCTGCTGCCTGTATTCTCCTCGGTCTCTTTGCGCTGCAGATCTTCCTGCTTTCGGGATTTTCCGTACCGGAGCCGGACATGCTCCTCATCGGAGTGCTTCTCCTGGTGATGACGGGCCTCACGTACCTGGCCCTCCATTTCACCGCGTCCCGGGAGGTCCGGGTGAGCGAGACCTGGGGCTGCGGCACGCTCTCGCAGCAGCCCTCCACCGAGTACAGCGGCCATGGCTTCTCGGAACCCATCGATATCATCTTCTCGGCCATCTACCGGACGCGGATGAAGAACGAGCGGACATTCTTTGACGAGAAGAACACGATCTTCCGGGAAGGCAATGCCGAGATCCGGCTCCTGAAACTCTTCGAGGAATACCTCTACCTGCCAATCTCCCGGCTGTCGCTCCAGGCCGCGAAGGCAATCTCCCGGTTCCAGAACGGGTGTCTCGACACATACCTTCTCTATGTCTTCTTTGCGGTGATAGCAGTCATCGTCTACCTGGGGTGGTTTGCATGAACGGGATGTTTATTCTCTACCTTGTACTGAACACGCTCGTTGTCCTCGCCCTTGCCCCGCTCTTCGTAAGCCTGATAAAGAAAGTGAAAGCGCGGACCCAGGGGAGGAGCGGCCCGTCCGTTTTCCAGACCTATTACACTCTTGCAAAGTTGTTGAAAAAGGAAGTCATCTACTCCCCCAACTCATCGAGAATCATGCGGGTCACGCCCATTCTCAACATCGCAGCGCTCCTTGTCGCCGCTCTCTTCGTCCCGCTTGTCTTCGTGCCCGAACCGGTCGGGGGCATCGGCAACATTATCCTCCTCCTCTACCTCCTTGCCCTTGCCAAGTTCTTCATGGCCCTTGCCGGTCTCGATGCCGGAAGTTCCTTTGGCGGGATGGGCAGTTCCCGGGAGATGAGCATCTCGGCTATCATCGAGCCGACAACGATCATCGTCTTTGCCGCGCTCGTCTTTGTCTTCAGGTCCCTCAACATCTTCGACATGTTCTCGACATCTGCCGCTGCCGGGACCCTCACGACCCCGATCCTCATCCTTCTTGGCATCTCGCTCTTCATCATCCTCATAGTCGAGACCTCCCGCATCCCGGTCGACAACCCCGAGACACATCTTGAACTGACCATGATCCACGAGGGGATGCTTCTCGAACAGTCCGGCAGGAACCTTGCCCTCATGGAACTCTCATCCGCAGTCAAGCTGACCCTTCTCATGGCCCTGCTCATCAACCTGATCGTCCCCTTCGGCCTGATGACCACCTTCACTCTTGCCGGCCTTCTCATTGCAACCGTGCTTTTCATTGTCAAAGGCAGCATCCTTGCAGGAATCATCGGGCTCTTTGAGTCCTCGATGGCCAAGATGCGGTTCTTCCGGCTCCCGAGCCTCTTTGCCATGGCATTCTTCTTCTCAACGCTTATCATCATCATCGAGGTGTTCGCATGATCGAAACAGCCCTTGCGCAGGGATTCATCAAGATCCTCTTCGTTGTCGTCATCATCACTGCGGCCTACATCATCTCAACGCGCAACCTGCTCTCCCTCGTATCCGTGTACGCCCTCCAGTCCTTAACGCTCGTCCTGATCGCCCTTGCCCTCTACTCGATCGAAGATGCGCCGGTCCTTCTCGCGATTGCCGTTATCACGTTTGCAAGCAAGGTGATCATCATC
This sequence comes from uncultured Methanoregula sp., assembly GCF_963677065.1. Taxonomy (NCBI): domain Archaea; kingdom Methanobacteriati; phylum Methanobacteriota; class Methanomicrobia; order Methanomicrobiales; family Methanoregulaceae; genus Methanoregula; species uncultured Methanoregula sp. Next base: position 3,078,857 of record NZ_OY781872.1, on the reverse strand, counting down.
CCCTACTTCATAGCAACCATCCAGGAGAAAGTCCGGATCCGCCGGGATATCGAGTTCCATTTCCTGAGCCCGACGACTTCCCTGATCATCTCGATGGGGCTGATGCTCGTCATCTACATCGCGTTTTCGAAAATCCTCGAAGGAACCCCGGCCCGGCAGAGTTTCCTCTTCTTCGGGGCGGTCCTTGGCATCTCGCTGATGCTCATGGGAATGCTCGTGACCTTCTCGCGCAAGCGGGCGATCACAAAGGTGCTCGGCTACCTGACCATGGAGAACGGCGTCCTGCTCTTCGGCATGTTTGTGACCGAGCTGCCCTTCATCATCGAATTTTTGATCATCATCGACCTGATAATCGTTGTACTCCTGACAACCATCCTCACGGTCGGGATCGACTCCACTCTTGAGGATTATCATAAGAGACTCCACCGCTTCCATCTCTGGGAAGAGGAGGAGAGCCCATGATCCTGATAGCCTTCATTGCCTGCACCGCCGCAGCCCTCCTGCTCGTCGCGCTGAGCCACACCCCCAAACGCATGAACCTGGTCTGCACCGCCCAGGCCGTGCTCTTTGTGATCATCGCAGTCTTCGTTCTCCTGTTCGAAGTCGTGCCGGTCTCCTCGTTTTTGGTCGGCAGCCAGTTTTTCTTTATCGACCACCTGGGGATCTTCGAGATCCTGATAACTGCAGTCATATTCAGCCTCGCGGCGGTTTATGCCCGGGGATACGTTGACGGCCTTCTTGAGAGCGGGGAACTGGAGAAAGGGAGCCTGAAGCTCTTCTACGCGGCCTGGATCCTCCTCCTCCTCCTCATTGTCCTCGCCTTCTGCTCGGACAACCTGGCCCTCTTCTGGATCTTTGCCGAACTGACCACGATCACGTCAGCCGTCCTCATCGCCACCCTGTCGGCGCGGGAGAATATCGATGCCGCGATCAAGTACATCTTCGTTGCCTCGGTTGCCATGCTCTTCTCGTTTGTCGGCCTCATCTTTCTCTTCGAGACCTCGCGAACGGTCCTCGGGCCCGGGAACGGGACCCTGAACTGGACCGGGCTCATGCAGCATGCAGCCGCATTCCCGACCGGCATGATGGTTGCGGCATCGGCGCTCGTCTTTATCGGGTTTGCTGCAAAATCGGGTATCTTCCCGTTCCATACCTGGCTTCCCGAAGCCCATGCAAAAGCTCCGTCAGCGGTCAGCGCAATCCTGTCCGGTGTCCTCCTCAACGTGGGTATTTACGGGATCCTCCGCATGGCGGCCATTGTCCACCAGAACGCGGCGATTGCAACGATTGCCCCGCTCGTCGGTCTTTTCGGTGTCCTGACGATCGCGATCGCGGCTTTCTCGATGCTCCCGCAGAAGAACCTAAAGAAGCTCATCGCGTTCTCGAGCGTCGAGAACATGGGTATCCTGCTCATCGGCATTGCGGTCGGGACGCCCCTTGCGATCTTCTGGGTACTCTTCCACATCCTGGCCCATTCCCTGACAAAAGCCTCGCTCTTCTTATCGGCAGGGATCCTCCACCGCCAGTACCGCAGTCATCTCTCGAGCGATGCGCTCGACGAGATCCGGGACGTCTTCCGGCTCCAGCCCCTTGCAGCCTGGGGCATCATCATCGGCGGGCTTGCCATCATCGGCATGCCCCCATTCCCTGTCTTCTGGTCCAAGCTCTTCATCCTGCTCGGCCTTGGCGCCGTCTCGCCTATCGTCCTTGCCATTGTGCTCGTGCTGCTCTTCGTAGCCGCGGTGGGGCTTGGCTATTTCGTGATTGTTGCCTTTACGCAGGTGACGCCGCCGGGCCAGAGCCCGGATATCGAGCAGTACCCGACACCGGCAGGCATGAAGGCGCCCATTGTCATTCTCTTATGTCTGATCCTCATCCTCGGGCTGGTCTTCACATCCGGGGAGATTTCTTTCTTCAATGAGATCGTTTCGGAGTTGAGATTCTGATGACTGCAAGGACTGATGCAGGATTTATTGCTGCCCGGGAGATGGCAAGCTGTATCAGCGATCCCTCCCGGATCGTCAGCGGGTGCAGCGGGGAGTGCTATGTCTCCGTATCAGAAGGGGAGTTTGAGTCCGTTGTCTCGTTCCTCTCGGCGGGCAAGTGCGTCCTGTCGGGTCTCTTCTGCGTTGAAGGATTCGATCCGGGCTACCGGTTCTCGCTCTTCTACGTTTTTGAGAAGAAGTCGGGGATCCTTGTCGTTGTGCGCAATGTCAGGGACCGGGCGAAATCCATTGCCCGGATCTTTCCCTCGGCCTGCTGGTTCGAACGCGAATGCCGGGACGGGTTCGGGGTGGAGTTCGACGAAGCCTTCGATGACCGCCGCCTCTTTTTGCACGAGACGTACCCTGATGATTTCCATCCGCTCAAAAAATCCGTGCAGAATGTTCCGATCCGGCCCCTGTCCTCGGTTGCACCGGACCGGGAATATCCTTTCCGGAAAGTGAGCGGTGAAGGCGTGTACCAGGTCCCGGTTGGGCCGGTGCATGCCGGGATCATCGAGCCCGGGCATTTCCGGTTCAGCGTTATCGGAGAGACGGTCTTCAACCTGGAGATCCGCATGTTCTACAAGCACCGGGGTATCGAGAAGCTGGCCGAAGGCAAAAGTCCGGTGGACTGCGTGCGGATCGCGGAATCTGTCAGCGGCGACGAGTCGGTTGCGAATGCGACAGCGTTCTGTATGGCAGTGGAACGGATTGCAGGGACACAAATCCCACCCCGGTCCTGGCACCTGCGCACCATCTTCCTGGAACTCGAACGGATCTGCTCTCATCTCGGGGACCAGGCCGGCATGCTCGTGGATGTTGCGTTCCCGCTGGGTGCGAACCAGTTCTCGGTCCTCCGGGAAGAGGTCTTCCGGATGAACGCCCACCTGACCGGCTCCCGGTTCCTGCGGGGCATGATCTGCTGTGGCGGTCTGACCCATGATATCAGCCGGCAGCAACTCACCGATCTTAAGGAATTCACCAGCCATTTCAGGAAGCGTTACCGGGTAGGACTCAAGATCGTCCTCTCGACAACCTCTGTCATCGACCGGTTTGCCACAACCGGCGTTATCAAAAAGAGCCTGCTCCAGCCGCTCAATATCACCGGCCCGGCAGCCCGGGCCTCGGGGGGAAATGTGGATGTCCGGATCGATCACCCGTACGGCATCTATGATCGCGTGGTTCCAAAACCCAAGCCTCTCAATGACGGGGATGTCCTGTCCCGGTTCACCGTCAAGGCCTCCGAGATCCTCGATTCGCTGGAGCTCATCGGGGAACTGCTGGACTCCATGCCCGAAGGTGAAATCTGCGGCGGCTTTGTTCCCCGCGACGGGTATGCCCTCTCCCTTGTTGAGTCCTGCAGGGGAGAGAACCTCTGCTGGGTTCTTATACGGAACGGTGTTGTGGACCGGTATAAAGTCCGGACCGCCTCATTCTGCAACTGGCAGGCGATCGAACACGCGGTCCAGGGAAACATCGTGCCGGACTTTCCGGTCATCAACAAGAGCCTGAACCTGTCGTATGCAGGAACCGACCTGTGAGGTGAGACAAAATGGTAAATGCCCTTTCCTGTCTTTTAAAAAAGAAAGTGAGAAGCGATCTGCCGGAGTACGATACTGAGATCGAAGCGCTCGGGCGGGATCTCCGGTGCGGGATTGATTCGGTTTTCGGGCGCAGCCTTGCGATCCGGGAACTGGACTGCGGCAGCGACAATGCCACCGAGATCGAGATCAACAACTTAAACAACCCGTATTACGATATCGAGCGGTTCGGCATCACGTTCGTTGCCTCGCCCCGGCATGCGGACGTCCTGATCGTGACCGGCGCAGTCACGCACAACATGGCGATTGCGGCGAAGAAGACCTACGATGCCATGCCGTCACCCAAATTCGTTGTTGCCGTAGGGGACGATGCCTGCAATGGCGGGATCTTTGCCGGGACCTACGCGGTTCTTGGCGGCGCCGACAAACTCTTTCCCGTGGACCTGAAGATCCCCGGCAATCCTCCGACCCCTGTCCAGATCCTCGAGGGCCTGCTCGCCCTGATGAAAAAAGCGCGGGGAATTACGTAAAACCGATCTCTTTCCTTTCACCCTGCCAACCCGGAATAATATATACTCGGAAGATAACCGGGTATCTGATGAGTCTGGTACGAAAATGGGGGGCAGGACCCTATACCATCGCGGTCATCCACGGGGGTCCGGGAGCTCCCGGCGAAGTAGCTCCCGTTGCCAGGGAATTGTCGGCAGTGCGGCCGGTGCTTGAACCGCTCCAGACCGAGACGACCCTGGACGGGCAGGTCCAGGAGCTCCGGTCGGTTCTCATCGAGCAGGGAAAGGTGCCGGTTACCCTGGTCGGTTTCTCCTGGGGGGCCTATCTGTCGTGGCTTCTTGCCGCCCGGTATCCGGCTCTTGTAAAGAAACTCATCCTCATCGGCTGCCCGCCGTTCGAGGAGGAGTATGCCGCGTCCATCACCAAAACCCGGCTTGTCCGCATGAAGCAGCAGGACAAGGCCGAGGCGCAGGAGATCATGGGAAAACTCAATGTACCGGATGCTCCCGGCAAGAATGCCCTTCTTGCGCGGCTCGGGTACCTGCTCTCCCGCGCCGATGCATTCGACCCGGCCAATATCGAAGACGAAGGGTTCCATTGCCAGTACGATATCTTCCGGGAGGTCTGGGAAGAGGCAGCGGAACTCCGGCGCACGCAGGTTCTCCTCCAGATGGCAAAATCCATCAAGTGCCCCGTTGTTGCAATCCATGGCGACTGGGATCCTCACCCGGCCGACGGGGTTACGGTCCCGCTTTCAAAGGAGCTTGCGGATTTCCGGTTCATCCTTCTGGAAAAATGCGGGCACCGCCCGTGGGCCGAGCGGAATGCATCCGAACATTTCTACAAAGTGCTCACGGAAGAGGTCTGATCGGTTTTTTCGCGATCGTCCTCTATCCAAATTTTGATTATCTGCAGTGCCTATCATCCTTCATGAATACCCGGTGGATCCTCGCCATCCTTCTCATTCTTGTGATAGGTGCAGCCTGTTCGTTCCTGGTCCTGCGGAGTCCCCCGGGGATCTCCGGATCGGTTGGGGTGCCCGCATCCCTTGCGGCAGTGGAAGTCCGATCGTATGAGGGAAAAGATCTCTCGTCGGTAAAGGATTTCCGGGAGAACTCCATCCTGGGTCCCCAGCAGGTCAATATATCCGGCTACCTCCTGGCCGTGACCGGTCTTGCCCGCCGGCCGCAGTCCCTTTCCTATGACGAGATCCTTGCCCGGTACCCGCATTATACAAAAGTCGTCACCCTTCACTGCGTTGAGGGATGGGATGCAACGATCCTCTGGGAAGGCGTTCTTTTCCGGGACATCCTGGCAGATGCCGGACCAGATTCCCGGGCAAACACGGTGATCCTTACTGCAAGAGACGGGTATACCACATCGTTTCCCCTCTCGTACTTTTCCGATCGCGACATCCTGCTTGCGTACCGGATGAACAATGTGACCATGCCTGCAGAGCGGGGCTATCCCTTCCAGCTCGTGGCCGAGGACAAGTGGGGCTACAAGTGGATCAAGTGGGTGGAGACGATCGAGCTCTCGGACGATCCCTCCTATCGCGGGTACTGGGAATCCCGTGGTTACTCCAATACCGGCGACCTGGACAAGAGCAGGTACGGACCTTAAGGCTCATGCCCGCCCGGGAGAATGCCGTTAGCTGGAATCATTCCTGGTTCCTGCAAGGATCCGCTTGGTTGTTGCCCGTATCCATTTCCGGTTCAGGTACAGGTGGATAAAGACAAGAATTGCGAGGAGGACGCCGGACGTGTCGTGGATGTCGGAGATCAGCGCAAGCGGCAGGACCACCTGCCCAAGGCCGGTTGCCCGTAAAACGACGGTGAGTTTGGCAAGACCGGTAATCAGGCTTACGAGGAACACAATTCCCAGTGCAACATCCACGGACCATCGGACGATTTGTTGATCTGTCATATGATACCTGTCTCCCTCACCGTACTCTTAAGACCAGGAGATAATGGAGCTTGCGGAGATTCCCTGCCTGTACCGATCCACAGGAAATCTGCAAGACCTGTATCCCCCTCGGGCCGTTCTGGCTCCCGGTGGTATGGCTCGCCCCCGACAATACAATGATCTGCGTTCACCGCTTTTCCGAAATTGCTCCCAACCTCTTTTTGAGTTGTTTCTCGTGAGAGCCGTTCCAGTACAGTTTTTTGCAGTTCCCGCACCAGAAGAAGGTGAGGTGTTCTCTCTCTCTGGGTGCGTATTCCGCGCCCTGTATCTCCTCGGCCCGGGCTTCCCGCAGGAGGGTGTTGCAGAGCGAACAGCGGTTCAGGAAAATCCGTTGTTCGACAAGCCCGAGATCCACGAGCTGCTGTATCTGCCCTGCAACGTCCCCGCTCCGGATGTACACTGCCCGCTCTCTTCCGCGCCTTGCAAGCTCGGCATCCCCGGTGAGGAGGATGCGGTTCTCCTGCAGCGCCAGGTCGAGGAGGTGCGTGTCTTCCTTCCGGTTTCCCGGCGCAAAGGTGTTTGCGCTCGTTGTGTCATAGCCCATGAACCGCAGGTACCGCGTGAGGGTGCCAAGCATCCGGTCCGCGATGAACCGCTGTCCCGGGTCCGGATCAGCCGACATGCCGCACGATCCCGGTCTGTTCCCCGCAGGACCTGCACTGCTGCCCGTCCAGCCCCGCGATCCGGCTGGAGAAGCCGGACCGTTCGATGAGGAGCGCCCCGCAGGCCGGGCAGTACGTGTTCTCGTACTTGTGGCTTCTGGCATTGCCGATGTACGGGAAGCGGAGACCAAGCTCCTTTGCTTTTGTGCAGATCTTTTCCAGGGTTGCAAGCGGTGTGTTATTGCGATCGGTCATCTGGTAATCGGGGTGGAACGCGGAGAAGTGCATAGGCGTATCAGGCCCGAGGTTCTCAATAACCCAGCGGATCAGGGCAGCCTGTTCCTCAAGATTGTCGTTGAGGCCGGGGATGACGAGCGTGACCGTCTCGATATGCATGCCCAGCTCGCGGGCAAGTACCGCGGAGTCGAGGACCGGCTGGAGACGGGCTCCGCAAATTTTCCTGTAGAAATCATCCGTGAATGCCTTGAGGTCCACCCGGTATGCGGAGAGCATGGGCGAGAGTTCACGCAAAGCCTCTTCCGTTATGTACCCGTTCGTGACATAGACCGTGCCAAGGCCGGCCGCCCGGGCGAGCGTGCCCATGTCGAGCGTGTACTCGTGCCAGATGGTCGGCTCGTTGTAGGTCCAGGAGATGCTTGCGCAGCCGCTCTCCTGTGCCCTCCTCACCCCTTCTTCCGGCGAGAGATTGGGTAGCTGTACCGCATCGCGGTCAGCCCGGGAGATGTGCCAGTTCTGGCAGTGCTGGCAATGGAAGTTGCAGCCGATGCTGCCCAGCGAGTACGATCGCGTGCCCGGCAGGAAATGGTACAGCGGCTTTTTCTCGATGGGGTCCACTGCCTCGGCACTGATCCTGCCGTACGTTGTGGCATACAGGGTGCCGTTATGGTTCTCCCGCACTCCGCAGATCCCGCGTTTTCCCTCGTGGATCCGGCACCGGTGGCTGCAGAGCGAACACCGTACCTCGTTGTTTGCGGATCTCCCGTACTGGCGTGCCTCGTGCATCCTGGTCTCCTGATCGAGGATTGTTCTTCCTGCGCATGAAGATTTGGGTCCTTTTGGATCCTGCAATACTTTTTTCCCAGACCCTTGCAAGAGTAATAGCATGGTACCCGGGCGGGCAGGAAGGGCCTGACATGAGCTGGCAGTACTCTTCCCTAGCACTTATTACCGCCATGGCAATGGTGATCCTTTTTGCGTTTACCCTGTTTGCATGGAAGCGCCGCCACACCCCGGGAATTATTCCCCTCCTGGTTCTCTTTGCCGCCGCTACGATCTGGCTCGCCGCGCTGGCAGTCTCCATGACGGCAACAGATCTTGATACGGTGCTTTTTGCCAATACCCTCTCGTATCCCGCGATCGTTACCATTCCCGTTGCATACCTGCTCTTCGCGCTCTGGTACACCGAGCACGATTACCGGCCATCCCGCCTTTTTCTTGCGCTCCTCTTCGTGATCCCGGTGCTTTCGGTTTGTCTTGTGGCAACCAACAACCTGCACCATCTTTACTATACGGGGTTTTCCACCATCGAGGGGCCGCGGCACACGCTCATCTGGGTATTCGGCCGCGCCCCCCTGTACTGGATCACTGCCTCCTATTCGTTTGTCCTGACCCTGTCTGCCCTTCTCCTGTTCACGATCCGGTACAGGACCGTTGGCATGCTTTTCCGGAACCAGATTGCCCTTGTCCTTGCCGCAGGTCTCTTCCCGTTCCTTGCAACTCTCTTCTATTACCTCGATCTCGGCCCCGAGGCGGGATTCGACTGGACCCCCGTCATGTTCGTGATCTCGGGCTCGCTCCTGATTGCAGCTATGCTCAACTTCGAGCTCCTGTCGCTCCAGCCCCTGACGCACTCGTTCCTGGTCCGGACCATAAAAGACGGGGTTGTTGCAACCAATGCAGGGGGTACAATCACGCTCATCAATCCTGCCGGATCAGTCCTGCTCGGGGTAACGGAAGACCAGGGAGTGGGCCGGCAGCTGACTGAATTTGTACCCGGGCTGGGCCGGTTTATTACAACTCCCGGCACGCCAGGACCGGAGGGAAACGAGATCACGATCCCCCAGGGGGATTCTGCCCGCATCTTTGAAGTCCAGACCGTTGCGATTCCCCCGGATGCAGGGCATGACGGGGGCGCAATCCTGATCTTCCGCGATGTAACGGAACGAAAGAACGCCGAGACCGCGTTTGAGAAGGCCAACCGCAAACTCAACCTCCTCTCCGGGATCGTCCGGCACGATATCAGGAACAAGCTGACCGCACTTTTCATCTATCTTGAACTGGCTGCTGAAGATTCCGGCAGGAAAGAAGAGGCTGTGGATCTTTCCAAGGTCCGCGATACGGCAGAAGCGATCCGGACGCTTGCCGATTTCACCCAGGAGTACCAGGATCTCGGTGTTGCAGCCCCATCCTGGCAGAAGCCCGGCATTATTCTTGCGGAGGCAGGGCGCAGTCTCGACTGTTCCGCAATACGGCTCGTGGATGAGACCGCTGGTCTTGAGATTCTTGCGGACCGGCTTTTCCAGCGGGTGATATACAACTTGCTGGACAATGCGATCCGGTATGCGCAGGGAATGACCCGCTTCACGCTCCGGTATGCCCGGGAGGGGGGCGCACTCATCCTGTACGCGGAGGACGACGGATCAGGGATTCCCGTTGCGGACAAGGAGCGGGTTTTCGAACGGGGTTTTGGTCACAACACCGGCCTTGGGCTGTTCCTTGCACGGGATATCCTCGGGATAACCGGCATCACGATCCGGGAGACCGGCGAACCGGGGAAAGGGGCCCGGTTCGAGATGACGGTTCCCCCGGGAGCGTTCCGGTTCCCCGAACATCAAAAAGATCCCTGATGACTGGCCGGATCCTGAAATGAACCGGATTACGGCCTGCCGGTTTTTTTGTAATCACGTCAGGATGGTAACCGGAGAATTATTGCTGCACGGTTTTTCCCGGCCGGTATGTCGCATATGTTCCCGGATGAAAAAGACCGGTTATTTGCGATCCTTTTCGTCCTTTTCCATCTCGCGGAGTGCGTCGGGCGAATCGATCTCGAGAACGAACGATCCGCGGTACCCGCAATCCTTGCATAGGTAGATCTGGCCGACATAGCCCCCGGCAACCGGGAATATCTCCTGGCTTTTGCACTTCGGGCAGTAGAACATAGTGAACTCTATGTGTCTCCGGCACAAAAACTAATGCAATGAAGACGGTTGTCATCTCGCTTGGCGGTTCCATCCTGATCCCGAAACTGGAGAACCACACCATCAGGGAATATGTCCCGGTTCTGAAGAAGATCCACAAGAGCCACCGGCTCTTTGTCGTGGTTGGCGGGGGCGGCGAGGCCAGGCGCTATATCAGCGTGACCCGGGAACTTGGCATCGACGAGGGGACCTCGGATGAGATAGGCATTCTCATCACCCGGCTGAATGCAACCATGCTGATCGCGGCTCTCGGGGGAGAGGCTTACCCGAAAGTGGCCGAGAGCCACTCGGAGGCCAAGAAGTTTGCCGAGTCCGGCAAGATCGTTGTCATGGGCGGGATAACCCCCGGCCAGACCACCGATGCCGTTGCTGCCGTGCTTGCCGAACGCGTGGGCGCGGCGGTCTTCATCAATGCAACCTCGGTCGATGGCATCTACTCCGATGACCCGAACAAGGTTCCGGATGCGACCCGTTTTGACACCCTCACCCCGCAGCAGCTCCTGGATATCGTGGGAAGCAAGGGCCTCGGGGCCGGCTCGAACAATGTGCTGGACATCGTTGCTGCCCGGGTTGTCGAGCGCAGCGGCATCCCGCTCGTGGTGCTGGACGGCCGGGATCCGAAAAATCTTGCAAACGCGATCCTCAAGGGAAAATATACCGGCACGGTCGTTTCCGACAAAAAGAAGAAGGCGCTGCCTCTTTAGATGACGAAAAGGAGAATTTATTTTGGGGATCGGGCTGATCCCCCCGTTTGTTCATTATTCTGGCGCTTTTCCCGGGGCATGGCCATCCCGCGGGCCGATGCAGCGGATCGCCCTGGCGATTGCGGGAATACGGTGATAAATACCCATCCTTCGCTATCGGAAACCCCGAAATGTGAGGGGGATCTCTCCCTCAGGTAAACCAATCCCGCTGCGGCCCCGGATTGCCTTTCTCTCTCCCGGCTCCCTCGCGGAATTCCCCGCATTCCGCCCCGTTCCTGTTCGTGTGGAGAATGCGGCCGTAAATCGCCCTGATTGCCAAAACAAGGCTGGAATGCACCTCGCAGAATGGCCGTTATCGGCCTTCCGGCAGCCCCGGTTTCAGCCATTTATTTTTGCCCGTGGTTACCCGGAAACGCTGCCGGAACGCGGATATGAATGCTTCTCTATCTGGAGTGAATTTTAAAATGGGGACCCTGAGGGAACCTCTCCGGAAATGAGGTTATCCGGAGAAATCTACCGGGCCTCAAAACAACTCCTGCCGGAATAATCAAATCCTCAAACACTCCCTTTGGCATTGCGTGTCAGAGCAGACGCTTTGCCGGGCCCGCTGGTTTCGATAATGGATTTACCGCCCGGGGATCTTGAGCAGGTGCGCCGATGTTGTCCGAACCGTGCGACCCGGCCTTGCGATACTTTCACACCATTCAATCCTGATCTTTATGCCCACAAACAGGGTATCGATCCGGTCATGGGAAGAAGTACAGAAAGCGTCCGGCAAGGGGCAAACCGGATGGCAACCCGGTGGACCCGGTCAGTGGGGACTCTCACGCAAGAGGATCGGAGAACTGGGGAAATGCTCGCAGTCCTTGCAAAAAAGCATGCAAGCGAGGCATTCGTGGGCTGCGATGAGGCCCTCGAAGCCGTTCTCTTTTCAAGTCTTGTCGAGATACTCAAACAGCAGGACCACAAAAAACCCGGGAAGGAACACGATCGGGACACGACGTTACCTGCCTGAAGATCGTCCGGTCCTGTCTGCTCGTTCCCGCTGGTGCTCCGGCCCGGCCTCGTGACACCGGGATCCCCCGGGGAAATCCGCGGCCTGCCCGGTCCATCCCCCACCCCCACTCTTTTTTAATTCCCCCGTCCCATCTACTATGGCGCGGGGTAGTAGGGTAGCCTGGTCCATCCTAGAGCGTTTGGGACGCTTTGACGGCGGTTCGAATCCGCCCTACCCCATCGGACCATGAAAAAACAGGATGCCGCCCGGATCTATTCGCTTCTTCTTTCGCGGTATCCCGATGCCCGCGAGACTCCCGAGACGGTTGCACGCGGAACGCCGTTTGAAGTGCTCATCCTCACGATTCTCTCCGCCCAGACAACCGACAAGGCTGTCCTGAAAGTCAAATCCTCCCTCTTCTCGAAGTACCCGGGACCGGAAGAACTCTCGAAAGGCCGGACCGGGGACGTGGAGAAGATCATCCACAGCCTCGGCTACTACCACGCGAAGGCAAAGAACATCATCGCAGCTTCCCAGACCCTGCTCGACCGGTTCGGGGGAAACGTCCCGGAAACCATGGACGAGCTCCTCACCATCCCGGGTGTCGGGCGCAAGACCGCAAACATCGTGATGTACCACGCTCTCGGGCGGAACGAGGGGATCGCAGTCGACACCCATGTCCGGAGGCTCTCGCAGCGGATCGGGTTCTCCGATACCGACAACGTGGAGATCATCGAACGGGATCTCATGGCCCTCTTCCCGCAGGATACCTGGGGCGATCTCACCGATGTCCTGATCGCCCATGGCCGGGCAACCTGCGATGCGAAAAAACCGCTTTGCGATGAATGCGTAATAAGCAGCAAGTGCCGGTTTTTTAAAACGGAAAACCGGTAATTCCCAAGACCGGCAGCGGTTCAGCACTCTGCCGGTTCCGCTTCCAGCAGACCCGGTCCCGTTTTTTTATCTGCGCAATTATCAAATAATCCGGAAATAGACTCCTATCCATGGCCCGTGCCTCTCCCGTTCTTCTTCTCCTTCTCATTTGCGTTCTGCTTCTCGTTCCGGTCCAGGCTGCGTCAGAAGATTCAGCCAGTGGTTTTGTCTCCCGCTCCTTCAATTACGTGCTTGACGGGAGGCCGGGAACGCTCTCGCTGGGGATGTCGACGGAATTGTACAACGGATACCTGGGAATGAAACCCTCCCGGGATCCAAGGGACAATGCCTCGTACTTTCTTGCGTACATGAATGAACCGCTCCAGAAGCCGTACGTGGCGGAGATGGCCGGTGAGGTTCGCGAGGTGACCCCGAATCCCGATGACCAGGCGCGGGTTGCCGCAAGCCTTGTCCAGCACATCACGTATGAAAAGGGAGAGAAGTACCGCTATCCGTACGAGGTTCTCTACGAAGGCGGCGGGGTCTGCGGGGAAAAATCGATGCTCATGGCCTCCCTGTTCGGGGACCTGGGATTCAAATCGGCGGTCTTGTACTTTGTACCTGAAAACCACATGACTGCCGGGATTGCCTGCCCGCCACCCTATGATTTCCGCAACACCGGCTACTGCATGATCGAGGCAAACCATGTCTATGTCATAACCGATGAGACAACCTTCGAGAGTGCAGGCCAGGTCGGCTGGTCCGAACCCGAAGTTATTCCGGTCTCCGGTGGGCGTTCCCTGGAGAGCGTACAGAGCGATTTTAACGATGCCCGCGAATGGATTGCCCTGAAAACCAAAATCCGCGAGACCCGGGAAGCCGGCACCACGCTGTCTTCTGATGAGTACCAGCGCTGGTCCCAGCTGAAGAGCAAGTACGATCTCTATTGACCGGCTGCGGTCCTGGCAGCTGGCAAAACCCCCGCCAGGAAGATCTTCCCGGCAACCTCCGGATAAGCTGAACGCCCCCGGGCCGGGACGAATCCCGGCAGGGCATTGTGCCCGGCATAGTGCCCGGCCGCTGTTTGAGAAGACCGGATACAGTCAGTCCTGTCGTGTACCAATGCAGCGCTGGTTCTGCCGATAACCAACTCCTCCGTTTCTCCCGACCCTGTTTCTGGCCTGCCGGCTTTTTGTCTGCACGATATAAGGCGAATACTTAAATTGTGATGGTGGAATACCATTACTGGATGACGCACACTTCCTCGTCATTGAATGGTGTCGTCAAATCCATGGGTCTCGTGTTTGGCGATATCGGCACGAGTCCTATCTATTCGCTTACCGCCATCTTTTTCCTCATCCCCCCCACCCCGCAGAACATTATGGGGATTCTCTCGCTGATCATCTGGACCCTGACCATGCTTGTCACGGTCCAGTACACGTACCTCGCCATGCATCTCGGTAAAAAAGGCGAAGGTGGGACGATCGTGCTCAAAGAGATCCTCCTCTCCATGCTGAAATCCGGCAACCAGATCGCGTTTGTCTCCCTGCTCGCGATCATCGGCATAGCCCTTTTCATCGGCGACGGGGTGATAACCCCGGCCATCAGCATACTGTCTGCAGTGGAGGGCGTCACCCTCATCCCGGGGTTTGAACAGACATCCCAGATGACCCTGATGATAATTGCCGGACTCATCGCGATAGGTCTCTTCTCTGTCCAGGCCCGGGGGAGCGAGCGGGTGGCGTGGGCGTTTGGCCCGGTCATGATCATCTGGTTTGCCGCCCTTGCCATCTCCGGTCTGTGTGCCCTCTGGTTTGCTCCCCAGGTCCTGCTGGCGGTGAACCCGATGTACGGAATCCACTACTTAGCCTCGCACGGGCTTGAAGGATTCCTGATTCTCTCCTCGGTAATACTCGTGGCAACCGGGGGCGAAGCCCTGTACGCGGACATGGGGCACCTGGGCAGGAAGCCGATCGTCAGTGCCTGGTACATCGTCTTTGCTGCACTCGTGGTGAACTATCTCGGCCAGGGTGCCTTCCTGCTGTCCCATCCCGGCGCACACAACATCCTCTTCGAGATGATCTTTTCCCAGTCAGGAATCCTGTATGTTCCCTTCCTGATTCTGAGCATTGCGGCAACCGTTATCGCTTCCCAGGCTATGATCTCGGGAATATTTTCAATTGTGTACCAGGGTATCACAACCCGGATCATGCCGCTGTTGCGCATTGACTACACTTCCCCGCAACTCCGTTCCCAGATCTATATCGATATCGTGAACTGGGCCCTGCTCCTCGCGGTTCTCTTCGTTATTGTGATCTTCAGGACGTCCAACAATCTCACCCATGCCTATGGCCTTGCGGTCTGCGGGACCATGGTGATCACCGCGATCCTCGTTACGTGGATTCTCCTCCTGCGGGGGCAGATCGTGAAATCCCTGATGGCAGTTCTCATCCTCGGGATCACGATCGCGTTCCTGATTGCAAATCTCCATAAGATCCCTGACGGAGGTTACTGGTCGCTCGTCATTGCTTTCATCCCGTTTGCTATCATCATGATCTACGTGAACGGCCAGAGGAAACTTGCTGCAAAACTGAGCCCGATCCCTCTTGACAATTTCCTGGTAAAATTCAAGGACGCCTACCATTCGGCGAACCGGATCTCTGGCACTGCCCTGTTCTTTGCCCGGGATTTCCGGAATCTTCCCCAGTATGTTCCCCGGATTATGTTCAACAACAAGATCATTTACGATGACAATATCATCATCTCGATCATCCGGACCGAACAGCCCTTCGGGGTAACCTGGGGAGTCACCCGCGAACTCGCACAGGGGTTCTCGATCTTTGAGATATACCTCGGGTATATGGAGATCGTCGATATAGGGGAGATATTAAAAGAGGCGGATATCGATGAGGTAACGATCTTCTATGGCATGGAAGACATTGTTACCACTCATGTTGTCTGGCGTATTTTTGCAGCGATCAAACGCCTCTCCCCGCCCCTGGTGCAGTTCTACAAGCTGCCCCCCGACAAGATCCATGGTGTCGTCACAAGGGTGGAACTGTAAGGACGGACATACAAACGCCCTCAATTTTTCCGGACAATCCCCGTCAGGCAGTTGTGTTGCAGTGCAACAGAATTATGCCTTTAATACAACGCTGCCCGGCTGAACCCGGATAAAAAAACCGGCATCATCGCGGGCTCGTTGTCAGTTTCACCCGTTCAAGTGCCTGCGCCATCTGGCTCGCAAACGCCGTGAGAATGCGTTCCTGCTCGTGGGTGATTATCCCGTCCGGGTCAGCGGGTCTCACTCCCATGATTCCCAGCATCACCTGTGAACTCTCGAGAGGAATGTACCGGATTGGTGAACCATGGAGAGTATCCGTGTCGTAACCGGCAATGGTGCCATGCTGGAAAGCCCATGTGGCAACCGCGATATCATCAGCATTGAGCGTCAGATTCGGGCTTCCCGGGTAAACAACGAGCCGGTTATCATCCGGAAGGAGGAAGACCGAATCCCACTGGAAGATCTCCCTGATATGCTTTGCAACTGCGGTGATGATTGAATTATTATCAACCGCCCGTGCAAGATCCTGGGACAATGCATACAGGGTCCCGGTCTCCTGCTCACGGATCTGTGCCGATTCGGCATGTTCGCGTGCCCGTGCCACCAGGATACTGACCAGCGAACCGACAATAATCATACCGGCAAACGTGATGAGATACTCTGTATCGTTGACCCTGAACGTCAAGTATGGTGGAATAAAGAAGAAATCGAATGCTAAAACCCCGATGACTGCGGTAAATATTGCCGGGCGCAGTCCCCGTCTCCATGCTACGGCAACGACCCCAAGCATGAACAGCATGGCAAGATTTACCGGGGAGATGAATGAATGGATCAGCCAGCCGACAGCCGTGATAATAGCAACGAGGACCAGACTTGCAACATAATCCTTCGGCGGGGTAGCCGGGAGCAGGGGTTCCATCTCCACGGATGATGGTGGCAGATCCTCCTGGCTGCTGATGACATAGATGTCGATGGTGCCGCTGTTGTGGATGAGCTGGTCCACCACAGAACCGAAGACAAACTCCTGCCAGCGAGGCCGGAGCGTTTTTCCTATGATGATCCGGGTAGCATTGTGCCTGCGGGCATAATCGATCGCCGTGTTTGCGACATTAACCCCGAAGACGGTGGCAGTCGTGGCCCCTAAGGTTTCTGCAAGATGGAGCGTTTTTGATACCTGCTCTTTTCCCTTCTTCGATAAGCGGTGATGGGATGGGGTCTCAACATACAGAGCAGTCCACGGGGCGTTCATCCGATCCGCCTGCCTGCGGGCAGTGCGGACCAACCGTTCGGACAACGGTCCCGGCCCGATGCAGACAAGCAGACTATCCCCCGCTGCCCAGGGCCCCGGAATGGCCCGGGTCTGCATATAGGCAAGCATCTGGGTGTCGACCCGTTCAGCTGCCCGGCGGAGGGCGAGTTCCCGCAATGCATACAGGTTGCCTTCATTGAAGAACTTCTCAAGAGCCCGGGCAGCCATCTCGGGAACGTACACTTTACCTTCCCGGAGCCGCTGGAGAAGTTCCTGCGGGGCCAGGTCCACCAGTTCGATCTCGGCGGCTTCATCGATCACCCGGTCCGGGATGGTCTCCCGGATAACGACGCCGGTGATCTGGGCAACGACATCATTGAGGCTCTCGATATGCTGGACATTCAGCGTTGTATAGACATTGATGCCTGCATCGAGCAGCTCTTCGACATCCTGATAGCGTTTCGGATGGCGCGAACCCGGTGCATTGGTGTGAGCAAGTTCATCGACAAGGACCAGTTCCGGGCGAAGGGCGAGGATCCTGTCGAGATCCATCTCCGGAATCTTCACGTTCTGGTAATCGATTATTTTCCGGGGGATGATCTCGAGCCCCTCAACCAGGGCTTCGGTCTCGATCCTCCCGTGGGTCTCGACATACCCGATCCGGACATCGATCCCGTCGCGTTTTCGCAGGTGGGCCGCCTGGAGCATCTCGTACGTCTTTCCCACGCCTGCAATATACCCTAAAAAAATCTTGAGCTTGCCCCGCGTTCTCTGCCGCTCTTCACTCTGGATATGCGCAAGCAGCGTATCGGGATCCGGGCGACACCCGGGTGGGGCGACCATGGTTTTACACACCCATGAGAACGAGCAGAACGTCTATGAGTTTTATTCCGATGAACGGAGCGATAAGTCCTCCGATCCCGTAGAGCAGGATGTTATTGCGAAGCGCTTCTTCTGCCGACATTGCACGGTACCCGACCCCCCGCAGGGCAAGGGGTATCAGAAGAACGATGATAAGTGCATTGAAGATCACGGCTGAAAGGATACCCTGGTGAAGTCCAAGGACATTGAGGGCGCCAAGTGCCGGGTAGGTTGAAGCAAACGCGATCGGGATTATCGCGAAATATTTTGCAATATCGTTTGCAATCGAGAACGTGGTCAGAGCTCCCCTTGTCATGAGCAGTTGTTTTCCGATCTCGACAATCTCGATCAGTTTTGTCGGATTGGAATCGAGATCGATCATGTTTGCGGCTTCCCTGGCCGGCTGGGTACCGGTGTTCATGGCAACGGCAACATCGGCCTGGGCGAGTGCAGGTGCGTCGTTCGTGCCATCGCCGGTCATGGCAACCATTCTTCCCCCGGTCTGGTACTCCCGGATCAGTTTCAGTTTGCTCTCCGGTGTAGCTTCCGCAAGAAAATCATCCACTCCTGCTTCGGCGGCAATCGTTGCGGCGGTGAGCCGGTTGTCACCGGTTATCATGACGGTCTTGATGCCCATCTTCCGCAACTGGGCAAAGCGTTCCTTGATCCCGCCTTTTACAATATCCTTTAAGTAGATGACGCCGAGAGCTTTCCCGTTTTTCGCCACCACGAGGGGGGTGCCCCCGGCACGGGCGATGTCATCTACCACCTGTCTGAGTTGTTCCGAGACTTCGGATTTACCGCAGTTGCTGATGTGGGCAAAGACTGCGTCGGCCGCCCCCTTCCGGATCTGGTTATTGCCAACGGTGACACCGCTCATCCGGGTCTGGCTTGAGAACGGTATGAACTGCATCTCAGTTGTTGATTCGGTTGCTCCCACGGTCCTGCCCCGGAGCCCGTATTTTTCCTTTGCCAGCACGACAATGCTGCGGCCTTCCGGTGTCTCATCGGCAAGGGAAGCGAGTTGTGCCGTTTCGGCAAGTTCCTGGATCTCTGTCCCGTCAACCGGGATCAGCTCGACTGCCTGCCGGTTCCCAAGCGTGATCGTGCCGGTCTTGTCCAGCAGCAGGACATCCACGTCCCCCGCTGCTTCGATGGCACGGCCCGATGTGGTGATGACATTGCGCTGGATCAGCCTGTCCATGCCGGCGATGCCGATCGCACTGAGGAGTCCCCCGATCGTTGTTGGTGCAAGACAGACAAAGAGGGCCACAAGTACGGTAATGGTGACTGTTGTTCCGATTCCTGCGGTCTCTACACTGTAACGCGAGAACATGTAGAGTGCAGCGGAAACCACTATGAAAACTGCGGTCAGGCCAAGCAGGAGAATGTTAAGCGCAATCTCGTTCGGGGTCTTCTGCCGTTTCGCCCCTTCGATGAGACCGATCATGTGGTCGAGGAACCCTTCCCCGGGGTTTGCGCTGACCCGGATGATGAGCCAGTCTGAGAGGATGGTAGTTCCCCCCGTGACTGCACTCCGGTCGCCCCCGGATTCCCGTATGACCGGTGCGCTTTCACCGGTAATCGCGCTCTCATTGACCGAGGCAACGCCATCGATCACTTCCCCGTCCACCGGAATCGTGTCCCCGGCTTTTACAAAGATGAGATCGTTCTTGTGCAGTGCTGATGAGGATATGACCGAGACGTACTTTTCGTCGGGCTCCCTGCCCCGTACAAGGGTATAGTCAGGATTGAGTTTTTTTGCGTCAGTATCACGTCGCATCTTCCGCAACGAGTCCGCCTGTGCCTTGCCCCGGCCCTCGGCAAGGGCTTCTGCAAAGTTGGCAAAGAGGACGGTGAACCAGAGCCATGCCGAGATCATACCGATAAACGCCGGCGGGGCCTCGCCCTGCCCGGTAAGCGCCTGCAGCCAGAGAAGCGTGGTTACCACGCTGCCGATCTCAACGGTAAACATGACCGGGTTCCGGATCATGGCCCGGGGATCGAGTTTGATGAAGGCGTCGAAAACCGCCCGCCGGTAGAGGCCGGGAATAGCGGCGGCGGTCCGGGTTGGTACGGGTTCAGACATGGATCATCCCCGAGGCTGCCATATTCATGAATTCGGCAATGGGTCCAAGCGAGAGGGCCGGCACAAAACTCAGCGCCCCTATAATGATGATGACAAATACCAGCCAGATGATGAAAAGCGGGCGGTGATCCCGCAGGGTACCTTCGCTTGCCGGGACGATCTTCTTGATAACGAGCGACCCGGCAAGCGCGAGTGTCAGAATCGCCACTGCATACCGTCCGATGAACATCGCAATTGCCGTTGCGATGTTATAGAACAGGCTGTTTGCCGATAATCCCGCAAAGGCGCTGCCATTATTCTGGGATGCAGATGTGAACGCGTACAGGATCTCGGAGAACCCGTGCGGTCCCGGGTTGAACACCCCGGCCCTGCCGGCATCCGTCATTACCGCAAGAGCCGTAAGGATGAGGATGAGGAAGATCGGGATCAGGATGATGATCGTTGCGATCTTCATCTCGTTCTGTTCGATCTTCTTGCCATAGAGTTCCGGGGTCCGGCCTACCATCAGGCCGGCAATGAACATGGCGAGGATGACGAAGACCAGCATACCGTACAGCCCGGAACCCACGCCGCCATACACAACTTCGCCAAGCTGCATATCGAACAGCTGGACAAAGCCGGCAAGCGGCATGAACGAATCATGCATCGAGTTGACTGCTCCCGTCGATGTCACCGTGGTAACGACCGAGAACCACGCTGAAGGGACGATCCCGAACCGGACTTCCTTTCCCTCCATATTCCCGCCCGGCTGGGAAAAGCCGGATGTCTGGTCGATGCCCAGCGGGGCAAACGCCGGGTTTCCGTTCAGCTCTGACCAGATTGCAATTCCTGCAAGCGGCAGGAAGATGATGGTCATGGCCATCAGAAGGGCAATGCCTTTGCGCCCGGATCCGATCATTTTCCCGAACGTGTAGCAGAGTGCTGCCGGGATGAAGAGGATTACGAGATTTTCGAGGAAATTGGAAAACGGCGTGGGATTCTCAAGCGGGTGGGCGGAATTGGTGTTGTAGAATCCTCCGCCGTTCGTGCCCAGGAGCTTGATCGCGACCTGGGAGGCAACAGGTCCGAGCGGGATGGTCTGCGTGGTTACGAGCGAGCCGGTGCTGTCTTTTACAGGATCCAGCAGGGGAACCGTGACCGGTCCGTTGAATGTCTGGGGAACTCCCTGCGATACCAGAACAAGCGAGATGACTATGCAGATGGGGAGCAGGATCATGACGCTCCGGATCAGGAGAACCCAGAAGTTGCCGATGGTTGCAACCGACCTGCGGGAGAAAGCGAGAATGAGTGCAAGCAAAACGGCCATGCCTGTTGCAGCCGACAGGAAGTTCTGGACAGCAAGCCCGGCCATCTGGGTGAAGTAACTGACGGTGACTTCCGGCACATAGGCCTGCCAGTTGGTGTTGGTGGCAAAACTGACTGCGGTATTGAGCGCAAGGTCCCAGGGGACGGCTCCGAGGCCGGCAGGATTGAGCGGGAGGAACGGCTGGAAGATCTGGAGGAAAAAGACGAACAGGATGCAGAGTATGGAAAAGACCAGGAGTGATATGGCAAACTGTTTCCAGTCCATCTCTTCGCCCGGGTTTATCCCGCCCAGCGAAAGGAATTTCTGTTCGATCCGGTCAATGGCGGGAGACAGGAAGTTGGGCTGGCCCGAAAAAACCTTGACCATCCATGCACCCAGGGGGACAACCAGTATTGCGATAATGACTATGAAAACGATCAGCTGGAGCCAGTCAGGCAGCCTCATGCCAAAACCGAGCGGCTCAGGGTTTTCGTGTCCCGTGGTCTGTTGCGGTGCAGAGATGCGGCCGGCACTGAGATCATCGAGTGCAAGGTTCAGCGAGAGGACATTGACGCGGGGCTCCCCGAAGATGCCAAACTGGCGGGGTTCGGTATATTGTGCAACGAGTGCCTGGAGATCATTCTCGTTCAGGTTCCGTTCCCGGGCAACGCGGGGAACCTGGTACCGGGCAGCAGCAATACTGATATCCGGGTCCAGCCCGCTTCCCGATGCGGTGACAAGATCGACCGGGATAGACTGAGAATTCGTTGGATCGGCTGCATGGAGAGCATCCATACGGGCTTTCACGGCGTCCGTGAGTGCGGGATTGTTCGGCCCGAGGTTCGATCCCGATGAGGCGCCGGCGTTATACGGCACCGGTGAAGTTGCAGACGGGCGGCCCCAGAAATAGTTTGCCGAAGTGAAGGGCTGGCCGACCAGTGCCGAACCCGCAACCTTCCCGTTATGTTCGAGTATGTTCCCATTCGACTGGACCGGGAAGATAACCTGGGCGATACCGGTTATAACCAGCGGATAACCAATCCCCAAAAGAACCGTGAGTAATAAAAAGAGCACGATTGCCGGTTTGACCTGTTTCTTAACCATTGCCTGGACTGGCTCGGTAGTCATGATGAGACCGCCTCAACCGCGATACCCTGCCGTTCGGTGCGATTGTGAATTGTTCACTATAGCAGCGTGCTGGTTTTAACTATATATTCCCATTCTCCATTGAAGCGGTGCTTGTGAACCCGTGAGATGAGAAAATACGATGGAAAGGATAGTACTGATGGAAATGTCCTTCCATCTCATTTATTGATAAAATTATTGAACGCGCGGAACTATCCGGTATTCAGGTTCAGGGTTCTTTTGTTGCTGGCGGAAGATCATCAGCCTTTAAACCGGTAATATTTTCTCTGGGGCAGGCCGGTGAGGTAGATTGTATCGATAGTAGGATCGTACACCCAGCTGGTGATATTGCCTGCAGCAGGTTGCAGAAGTATCTGCTCCTGATCCCCCCGCGACCAGGTGCCATACGTGATCATCTCGTTCTGGCCCAGGTAAAAATCGTGGGTGATGTAGGTCCGGTTTTCAAAGAGGAGGATGTGCAGGTCCGTTGCGGGGGGCTCCCCGCTCACCCAGTGCCCGGCCACCGGGTCCGGTGAATCCTCAAGTACGTGCATACCGGGTAAATAGAAACAGCCTGCCGTAAGCAGCGTTGCGGTAAGGATCAGGATGACCGTAATCCCGGTTCGCATACAAAAAGAGAGGATAATTCTGATATGTTTAATCTTTTGGTTCTCCCGGTGGATGTAACCCTCACGGGAAGAGAATCATTACCTGGATAATAAAAGGAGATGAGACGCCGGGCCGTCATCCCGCCCCAGAATGGGCGCCCCCGCTGCGGATCAGGAACCGACAGAAAAAATCCCTGTTACTGTTTTAGGTCCCCTGGCACAGGTAAAAAACCTGTTGCGTGAACAAACGTTCTCTCCCGGACGGGTGTTTTATTCGACTCGGAAAAAAGAATTGAGAATCTGTTATACGCTTCAGAGAATTCTTAGCCGTTCGCCGTTTCTCATCGGGTGGACATTCTGGTTTGCCGTGTAGCCGAGATCGCCTGCAAACTCCGCGTACCCTGCGGTCATCGTTATGTCTGCATGGGCGGGGATGATATGCTGGGGCTGGAGCATCTGGAGAAACTCGTAATGATCTTCCCGGTAGGCATGGCCGCTCACGTGCAGGTCCTCAAATACTCTGGCACCGGCTTTCTTGAGGTGCTGGGTAATGACGTACCGCTGCCCGACATTCATCGGGTTCGGGATGATGTTTGCCGAGAAGAGCACCTTGTCTCCCTTGGCAAGCTGGTACGGCGTATCGCCGAATGCGATCCGGGTGAGGATCGATCCGGGCTCTCCCTGGTGCCCGGTGACGATGGGGATGAACTTGTCTTTTCCTTCCTTCATCATCCGGCGCATCATCCGGTCCACGGTCCTCCGGTTCCCAAAGACGCTTGAAGTCGGCGGGAACGAGACATATTTCATCTGTTCCGCGGTAACGGCATACTTCTCCATGGACCTCCCGAGGAAGATCGGTTTCCTGCCGATCTCGTGGGCGCATTCCGCAATGGTCTTGACCCGGGAGATGTGGGATGAGAAGGTGGAGACGAGGATTGCATTCTTGTCGTCCTCGTAACTGGTGATAACGTCCCGCACGAGATCCCGGGCAATCCGCTCGCTCGGGCACCGGCCCGGGCGATGGATGTACGTGCTCTCTACGATAAGGGCGAGCACGCCTTCCTTCCCGAGCTGCCGGAAGCGGGCAAAGTCCGGCGGCTGGCCTATGACCGGCGTCCGGTCGAACTTGAAGTCGCAGGCATAGACGATCGCCCCGTGTGGGGTATGAAGTACCGGTGTTACGGTGTCGATGATCGAGTGCTGCGTGCGGACGAATTCGAGGACAAGATTCGGCGAGAGCGTGTACCGCTGGCCTGCACTGAGGGCAAAGAGCTTGTTGCCCACCCCGAACTTCTTCTCTCCTGAGATCTGCTGCCGGATCAGTTCGGTTGCATAGGGTGTCGAGATGATCGGCGCCCGGTACCGGTGGGCGAGTTTCGGGATGGCCCCGATATGGTCGAGATGCCCGTGCGAGCAGACGATCGCCTTGACCGTGCCTTCGACTTTCTGCAGTACGGTGTCGTCCGGAATTGCCTTGATCTTGATCAGATCGAGGGAATGCATCTCGTCGACTTCAGCATCCTCGTGGATCATCAGCTGGTCGAGGCGGAGTCCCATGTCAAAGATGACAATCTCCTTCCCGCAGCGGACGGCTGTCATGTTCCGCCCGACTTCATCGTACCCGCCAACGGCGATTATTTCTATTTCCATTGTATTGGTTCTCCTTATTTTCCTGATATGACAAGCGTGTTTTTGGGAATTATTTCCCGGCTTTGCGGTGTTGTAAAGAACTGCCGGATCTGCCCGTTACGAACTGCCGGCTGTTCTTTTTTTAGGTTCTCCCGAAAGACCGGCCCTGCACCGGTATCCGTGACGGCCGGGTCCGGTCCGGTTGCCCGGGAGTTTTTCGGACCCGATCCATCCTGCCGATACTTCCTGACAGTGCGGGGCTTATTCCCGTTTCCGGGAACCCGTTTGCGATGGTATGTGTTATTCCTTACAGAACCCCGCGGGATACTTACCCGTTCCGGGTAAAGGCCCCCTGTACGGGCCATCACCACGAAACCGTGGATCATCAGGACCGTAAGAACGGGCATCGCGTCATACCCGATGCCGTTGATCCCAATGGCAACGACATCGTCCGCTTCCTGTGCAATCCTTCTGCACAGGTTTTTTCCGGAAATGATAGGTTCCGGAATCTTGTCTATGTTAAATAACGTGGCAAATACATCAATCTTTGTCTTCTGCCAGCGGCTCATCCGGTCGTATCAACAGAAAGAGATATACGAAAGTGCAAATATGAATATCTCATGGCGGAAGAGATTCGAGTTCTCTATGTCGATGACGAACCCGGTCTCCTTGAACTGACCAAGATGTTCCTGGAGCAGTCCGGGGAGTTTCATGTTGAGACTTCGATCTCGGCAAAAGAGGCTCTTGCCTCCTCCAAGATACCTGTCTGTGAAGCTATTGTCTCCGATTACCAGATGCCTGGCATGGACGGGATCTCCTTTCTGAAAACGGTCCGGCAACAGCACGGCAACCTGCCCTTCATCCTTTTTACCGGCCGGGGCCGCGAGGATGTGGTGATCGATGCGATCAACAACGGGGCCGATTTTTATCTCCAGAAAGGCGGGGAGCCCGTTGCCCAGTTCGCCGAACTTGCGCACAAGCTCCGGCAGGCTATTGCCAACCGGCGGGCACAGGATCAGCTCAGGACTGCCTATGAACAGATTGCGGCTTCGGAAGAGGAGCTGCGCGAGCAGTACGATGAACTGGTCAGGAGCGAGCAGCAGATCCGGGAGAGCGAGATCAAGTACCGGACGCTTGTCGAGGTGAACCGGGATATCGTGTACTCGTTTGATCCCAATGGCACGATCGGCTATATGAGCCCGCAGACAGGCGACGCAATCGGGTACCGGCCTGACGAGATGATCGGAAAAATTTTTACTGAGTTCATCCATCCCGACGATGCAGGAACCCTTGTCCGGAGCGTCCAGACGAACCAGAACCCCGAAGCCCGGATCCCGTCCCAGCAGTTCCGGGTGCGCCGGAAAGACGGTACCTACCGGTGGTTCGAGGACAAGACCATCTATACTCTCGACCCCCGGGGCTGTCCGATCTTCACGGGGACGCTGAGGGATATTACTGAGCGGAAGAATGCGGAAGATGCGCTGTTCGATTCAAGGCAGATGCTCCAGACCGTTCTCGATACCATTCCCCAGCGGGTATTCTGGAAGGATGTAAACCTGGTCTTCCAGGGCTGCAACAAACCGCTGGCAAACGACGTGGGATACGGAGATCCCGCGGAGATGATAGGAAAGACGGATTACGATCATTCCTCTGCCGCGATTGCAGAGCACTTCCGAGAAGACGACCGCATGGTGATGGAGACGGGAATCCCGAAGATCAATTTCGAGGAGCCCCAGATACGCCCGGATGGCAGCACGGCATGGCTCCGCACCAGCAAGGTGCCCCTCAGAAGCCGGGACGGGGCGACCATCGGTGTCCTTGGCACCTATGAGGACATCACCGAGGCCAAGCGGGCGCAGATTGCGCTCCAGGAGAGCGAGGCAAAGTACCGGGATCTCACGGATTCCCTTCCCCAGATCGTGTTCGAAACCGATCTGGATCTCCGGATCACGTATGCGAACCGGCACGCCCTTGCGGTATTCGGTCTGTCTGAGCGCGATCTTGCGCAGGGAATCAACGTTCTCTCCTTCATCGATCCCGCCCGGCACGCAGATGTGCGGGACAGTATGGAGAAACTCATTGCCGGCACTCCGTTTGAGCCAAAGGAATATACCGGCCTGAAAAAAGACGGCAGCCGGTTCCCGGTTCTCATCTATTCGTCCCCGGTGTACCGGAACAAAATCCTTGCCGGGTTCCGGGGGATCGTTCTCGATATCTCTGCACGGAAGAAGATGGAGGACGGGCTCCGCGAGAGCGAGGAGAGGTTCCGCTCGTTTGTGGAGAATGCCGATGACGTCATCTTCTCGGTCACTCCCGGCGGTATTTTCACGTACGTCTCCCCCCGGATCACGGAACGTCTGGGCTATTCTCCCGGTGAACTCTTCGGGCAGTCGTTCGAGGCCCTGGTCCATCCCGACGATCGGGACTCCCGGCGGGAATTCTTTCACCGGGATCTCCTCTCGGGAAAAACAAGGAGCAGGGTTGACTGCCGGATACGCCATAGGAACGGCTCATGGCAGATGCACACCCTGACGGCGTCCCCGGTCCGGGATGCTCAGGGAACTCTTGTATCGGTTGTCGGTTCTATCCGGCCATCGGACTGACTTTTTCTTTACTCCCGGAAAAAAAGATGTTCATATCCGCGTTCTGGTGGGGTTTCTTAGCCCATTTAGTGTTCCTTTACCATCCCCGGCCGTATTCCCCGGCACAGGGGATGCAGACGAACTTCCCGTCCCGGACCCGGGCCCGGTGCTCGGCAATCATCTCGCCGCATCCTGCGCACGGGACGGACGCGAAGATCTTTGCCCTGACCGGAATCTCCGGCTTCACTTCTCTGATAATGAAGAGCTCCTCAACAGGCATCTTCAGGATCGTGTCGATGACTTCGGCCTGCCGTTCGTGGAACTCTTTGTGCTCATCGGGTGTTGCCGTCTTTCCCATCACTTTCTCTCTCAGGGCTGATACCGCCGGGTCGATGCGCTGTACAACCGGTTCCGGTCTCTGGCTAAGGCGGATAGCCCGGTTGTATTTCCGGTCAATAAACGTGTAGGCATGTTTCCCGAAATCCTGCAGGATCAGGTTCCCTTTACCTACCGAACAACCCGCCACCAGCTGGATCGCATCGACCCCGCAGGCATCGTTCTCGACAATACAGACAAGTTCTTCGTCATCGGAGCGGCCGGCCCTGAGGGCATCCATTGCATACTCTGCGGCACGGTAGCCCAGTGCAAGCCCCGGGCAGGCATGCCCGTGGAATGCTACGGCTTCATTATAGGATTTTATCAACTGGGTCATAGGATCATCTGTCTCATCACTTTTTTGAAAAATTTTCCTGTTTTTCCATCAGGAAAAGACGTGCAAAATATATTGAATTTTTTTGAGGCAATTTTGTCGTTTTTTCTTTATTCCGGATGTTTCACATACTTATCACCGTCCTTCTGGAAGCTCCTGGCAACTCCATGGAGTCATCCGAATCCGCGTGCGGAACAACCACATTCCTCCCGCCCCAGCGCCGGATTGCTACCGGTACTCCGTACACCTCTTCGATCAGTTCCGGCGTGATCACGTCCTCTGCCCCGGCAGCGAAGACGGTCCCTCCTTTCAGCAGGACAAAACGATCTGCATAGTGCAATGCGAGATTGAGATCGTGCATGGTCATCAGGGCTGTGAGATGATGGGTACGGACAATTTTCCCTATGAACTGCATGATCGCGTGCTGGTTTTTCAGGTCCAGGCTGCTCGTAGGTTCATCGAGCAGCAGGACGCGGGGCTCCTGCACGAGCGCACGGGCGATGACGATCTTCTGGAGTTCCCCGCCGCTCATGGCATCCACGTGCCGGAGTGCAAGACCGGAAAGATCGAGCTGTTCGATAATTGCCTGGACTTTTAAGATGTCATCTCTGCCCACATCCATTCCAATCCACGGGCGGCGGCCGAGCAGGATCGCATCGAAAGCGGTTACCCGGGGAGGCTCGGTGTGCTGCGGGACATGGGCAATCGCCCGGGCGATCTCCATCCGGGATGCCTGAAGCAGATCCTGCTTGCCGAGCATGACCGTACCGGTCCTGGGCCGGAGCATTGCATTCATGCACCGCAGGAGGGTGGTCTTACCCGCTCCGTTCGGTCCGAGGATTGCGACGATCTCATCCGGGCGGGCCTCGCAGCGGACATCCTGGAGAACCGGATGGCTGTTGTACCGGAACGAGAGGTCCTGCACGCTCAGGATCATGACGGGTTCCCCCGTACCAGCAGCCAGAGGAAGAGCGGTGCACCGAGAAATGCAGTCAGCACACCTGCCGGGAGCACTGCCGGTGCAATGATGATGCGTGCCACGGTATCGGCACCGAGCAGGATGATTCCCCCTGCGATACAGGAGCCCGGCAGGAGGTACCGCTGGTCGTCACCGATGATCCGCCGTACCATGTGCGGGCTGACAAGACCTATGAATCCGATGATACCGAGGAACGATACCACGACTGCTGCAATCAGGGAGGCGAGGAGCATCGATACCGTCCTTACGCATTCCGCATTGACGCCAAGGCTCTTTGCCGTCTCATCGCCACTATCGAGGGCATTGTAATCCCAGCGCCGGATCATGAAATAAACCAGGCAGGGAGTGATAACGGCAACGATGATTGCGAGATCGCTCCAGGTTGCCCTGCCGACATCCCCGAACGTCCAGAAGACAATCGCAGCGATCTGTTCAGCACTGGAGAAGTACTGGAGGAATGTTGTCCCGGCCGTGAACAGGGCTGCAAGCGCAACACCGACAAGGATCATCACCTCGGGAGATGTGCTACGGTATTTTGCCACAAGAAGAATTGCCAGCGTTGCCCCCAGGGATGACAGGAATGCACAGATTGTGACAAGGTATGGGTTGCTGACCACAATCGCATCCGAGATGAGGCGCCCGAGAGTACCGGCCCCGAACATTGTGATGGCAACTGCCGCACCGAATGCCGCTGCCTGTGAGACCCCCAGGGTATACGGGGAACTGAGCGGGTTGCGCAGGACGGACTGCATCACAACTCCTGCCGCTGCAAGCCCGATCCCGCAGGCTATGGCTGCAAGAACCCGGGGAAGCCGGATGTTCCAGATGATCATATCGGCGTTCCCGGAGGAATGATATACAAGTGTCTGGACTACCTCGGGAAAAGGTATCATCACACTTCCCACCCCGACGGAAATGAAGGCGAGAAGGACCAGGGCAGCTGTACATGTGCCGAGGAATAGGATCTTTTTTTGGATGTAGCCTGAGTACGCGCCGGGCTCCTTCACCGTGCTGATGTCAAGATGCATGCTTCACACCCGCACCGGTTGCCAGAGGATCATGACTTCACCTTCTCGGCAACGGTCATGACCGATTGTGCATCGATAGGTATTGTCGTGCGGATGACAAACCCGCAATCTGTCAGCAGCCGGTTATACTCATCCAGCGGTACGCTGTTCGAAAATACGTACCGTGCCGCCTGTTTCTGCACACCTGCAAAGGTCCAGAGGTTCCATTCGAGACTGAACCACGGGTCGGCATCTCCGCTGTCAACTGCCTGTTTGTTGATGAACAGTCCCCCGGTGTTCAGTGCAGAAGCAATCTTCGGGATGAGCGCCGGAACTTTTCCGCCGGGGTTTGAGGACGAGAAGATGATATCATACCCGCTCCCGATAGGATCGCAGAAGAAATCTCCCGGAAGAACATTGACCCGGTCAGCCCCGTATCGTGCGATGAAACTGCTTGTTGCATCAAGGACGGGAGGCAGATCGAATACCGTTGCTTCGAGATGCGGGTTTTTCTGGCAGAGTGCAATTGCATAGAGCCCGTGTCCCCCGCCGAGATCAAGCAGTCTCTTTGCTGCAGGAAACCCGGGAAGTGCAGCGATCTTCCCGGTCACGTCCTGGAGGAGCCCGCACCGGCAGCTCTCTGCCATCGATGGGATGATGACGTCACGGAACATCTCTGAACGGTCATAGGTGACCGGCC
The DNA here is from genome assembly GCF_963677065.1 of uncultured Methanoregula sp. Taxonomy (NCBI): domain Archaea; kingdom Methanobacteriati; phylum Methanobacteriota; class Methanomicrobia; order Methanomicrobiales; family Methanoregulaceae; genus Methanoregula; species uncultured Methanoregula sp. The sequence continues at coordinate 3,048,575 of NZ_OY781872.1, read as the reverse complement.
CCTCTTTCAGGATCAGGGGAAGATCCGCCCAGAGCCCGGCGAGACGGCGCTGGAATGCAATTGCATGGTGCTGGCAGAACGGGGAGTGCCTGACAAGGTACGTGCGGGCAGTTTCACTTGTTCTGAAGCCCACCCCCTCCTTTTCAAGAAGATTGATTGAAAGAAGGCTTTCGCAGAGAAGATCCAAAAGATCTGCCCTGCAACCCAGGAGAGCGGCACATTCCTTTCCGGTCTTTGGCTCCCGGAGGAGGTCGAAAAGCCCGAGATCCAGTGCGGTTGTCACCGCATAGTACTGCTGTATTCCCGCAAGTGCCGTATCGAGAAATGCGAGGGGGTTGGTTGTAGGTGCCGCCGGAACCGCAGAAAGATCAAAAACCTCGGTCGTATCGTCGCACATCGCCGCATCCTCATTTCACCAGTGTCGGGAACGGTACAAAGCCGCCAAAGAGCGTTTTCATATCGCTGTACACCGGTTTTCCGTCAAGCATCGTGTAGATCTCATCGGCTTTTTGTGCGGGATCCACATCGGCAAACTGCGCGGGGTAGAGAACCTTGCCTATGTAATACGCATCCGCAAGTACCGTGTCGTAGTTGTTGGCGTACCAGTTGTAGGGCATCACCCCGTACACACGCCCCGTTTTTACTGCCGTCAGCGACTGGTAGACCGGGTCTTTGAAGTCCTCGGTGACGAGTGCATAGCTCGCTTCATCGACAAAGATGATATCGGGGTTCCATTCCAGGAGTTTTTCCTTGTCGATCATCATCTGGCCGTTCGTGCCTGCCGATGCAGCCACATTGTTGCCGTTTACCATCAGGAGCGGGGAGTAGCCGGGGTCGGTCGAGAGGAAACCGTGCGCACCATTGTAGGCAATGCCCCCGACATACACGTTCGGGCGCTTTTCTGCGGGGATATCCTTTGTCCTCGTGTTCAGGTCGGCGATTGTTGCATCAATATATGTTGTGACCGCTCTTGCACGCTCTTCCTTTCCCAGGATCGCTGCCATCAGCCCGAGCGACTGGTAGAATGTATCCTTGTTCTTCCCGAGATCCCCGGTTGTCAGCGCGACAACCGGCCGGCCGCTTTTTTCCTGCAATGTCTGGGCGTCCTTACCGGTTGTGAACGTGAAGAAGACGACATCCGGATTCTGTGCCGCGATCAGCTCCGGGTCGCCGGTCTTCCCTCCAATGAATGGTTTTCCCGCAAGGCCCGGATTTGCGAGATCATAGGGCTTGTCGATCCCGGAGGGCATGCCGAACCCGGATACATTGTACTTTTTCTGCTCCCGATCATCGACCCCGACAACCCGGTCGGCTGCCTGGAGATAGCAGATCATTCTCAGGGCACCCGCCCCGACACCGATAACCCTCTGTGGATCTTTTTTCACTTCAACCGTCCGGTTTGCCATATCGACAACGGCAATCTTCCCGTGGTCTGTCTGGATGGTACTTTGGGCCGGGATCTGCCCGGTATTCTGGGGATTGCTCTGTGCTGTGCATCCCGCGGAAACGATGAGGACTGCGAGAATTGCCGTTAATGCCAGGGTTATTGCACTATGTTTTTTCATACGAATTTCGATCTAAGTAGCATCAAATATTATAAAAAAATTTTGATTTTATATTAAAAGTTACGAATATGAATAATTTGAATACACAACTGGTTTATCGGGGATTGATCTTTTTAAAAAGACAAAAATTAACCCCGGAAAAACCGGGCTTCGTATTCGCGTTCTGGTGGGGTTTCTTAGTCCAAATTGAGGAACCTGCATGCCCGGAAAGACCCATGCTGGAACGCAGATAATGGTCATTCTACGAGGTGCATTTCAGCCGTTTTTGGACAAACGGGGGAATATGCGGGCGTATTCTCCACGCGAACAGAAACCGGCTGATTTCCACGGTTTTCTGGGAGACCATGAGATCCAAAAAGGTGAATCCGGGCCCGTATAAAGCGTATTTTTTCATCGCGCCTTATCTGCGACAGACCGTTGGTTATCAGAAAACACCGGAAAAGGTTTTTACCCCCCGATCCAAGTTATTTCCGATGGATAACCTCTTCACCTCCCCTGAATTCCAGATGAGCCTGCTCCTGTTCGTTGCGCTCGGGGGATACCTCATAGCTTCACGTATCAACCAGTCGGCAGTCATCGGGCTCATTCTCGTGGGTCTCCTGGTCGGCCCGAGTGCCCTGGGTCTCATCACGTACACGGATTTTGTCCGGGGCCTTGCCCATCTGGGCGCCGTGATCCTGCTCTTTGTCATCGGCCTTGAGTTCAATGTCCGGGAAATTCTCTCATTACGGAACGGTATGATAGCCGCGGTGGGGGTCATAATCCCATGGATCGGGGGGTACTGGATCTCTATTGTTTTCGGGTTCAGCACGGCAAGTGCGATCTTTATCGGGACTGCTCTGACCGCGACCAGTATCGCCATCACGGCAAACGTGCTCCGGGAGATGGGAAAACTCCAGACCGATGCCGCAAAAGCGATCATCGGTGCAGCGGTCATTGACGATGTCCTCAGCCTGCTCGCCCTTGCTATCAGCACGGATGTTGTGAGCGGGACCGTCACGGCCGGAGGGATTGCCATTGTCGCCATCAAAGCCGTTGCGTTCATCGTCATCGGGGGAGCGTTTGGTATTTTTGTTGTGAGCAAATATGTCAGCAGGCTCGATGCGACAGGGTTCTGCAAAAAATTCCCTGAATTCATCTTCATCTTTGCGATGATGGTGGCATTTCTCTATGCTATGTGTGCAGAAGCAGTCGGGCTCTCGGCCATTGTCGGAGCCTTCATTGCCGGAGTATCGTTTGAGAGCGTGCAGCTGGTCCATAGTAAGAATTTCAAGGAGGGGGCAGAATATCTCCAGATCATCTTTGCCTCCATCTTCTTTGTCTCGCTCGGGATTCTGGCGGATATCAAAGCGGTTACACCGGAAATCGCCCTGTTCCTCATCGTTCTCACGGTAGTTGCCATCGTCACCAAAGTTATCGGCTGCGGAATACCGGCCCGGCTCATGGGACTGTGCCGGAAGGACGCGCTCATTGTCGGGTTCGGCATGGCGCCCCGGGGGGAAGTGGCGATGATCGTGGCCCTTATCGGGCTTGAAGCGGGAATCATCAACCAGGGTGTCTATGTTGTGCTCGTGCTCATGAGCCTGCTGACAACGATCATCACCCCCATCGTGTACCGGAACTGGCTCTTCAGGTCCGGGGACTGCCGGTACGATGCCAAAGGCATGTGCATCGACGAAGGGAAATAAAAACATTCTTTTTTGAGATAATATTGGATTTTTTTTCAGCCCGCAGATGTATAGGAATAACCTTAAACCGGTTGTCTGGTCCGGGCATAAGTTCTGAGAATATCCGTTCTCGTCAGGAACCCGATCAGCCGGTCCGGCGACTCTTTTTCCACAACAGGGAGATGGTTGAAGTCGTGGCTGACCATGATCTCAAGGGCCGTTTCAAGGGAGTCATCCGGGTGAATGACGAGCGGTGCTGGTGTCATGGCATCCCGTACATTCGGGTGCAATCCCCCGGCAACATGGGGGGTACGTGCATCCCGGTTCGTGATAATCCCCACCAGGCGGCCATCATCGACTACGGGAAAACCTGTGTGACCGGTGGCAGCAATAAGATCCGGGATTTTGATCGATGCATCCGACGATGAAAGCGTCACGAGCGCCTCATGAGGTGTCATTGCATCCCGGACCAGGATCCGTTCGAGCGTTTCCCTTTCATATTCCCCGCGATGGGCATTGGATTGCGCTTTTGTCGGAACCTGTGCCCGGAAGATCGTCTTCTCCCCTTTCATGAGGGTCGAGATACCAACGGCTGCCATTGCCGGTACCAGGATTGTAATACTTCCGACCATCTCGACAACCATGATCAATACCGCGATGGGGGCATTTGCCACCGATCCAAAGAGCGAGATCATACCGACAATCACAAAAACCGGGATCGTTTCCATCGGAATATATGCAGGAGCCAGCAGGTGCAGGGTCACGCCGAGTGCCCCGCCGATTGCCGCCCCGATCGTGAGTCCCGGGGCAAAGACACCCCCGCTTCCCCCGGAGCCGAGGGTTAAGGAGGTTGCAAGAATCTTGAGAAACGGCAGGAGGATGAGCACGGCAAGCGGTACCATCGAATAGATCATGAGCTGGTCAAAACCGTAACTCGACCCGAGGCTCGCGAGGCCAAGCATCTCCCCGTCTTTGGATATAAGGGAAAGTGCGATGACAATGATCCCGAGAAGAACTGCCCCGGATACCGGTTTCAAGTACATCGGGAGATTGTATCGCCTGAATGCTGCTGCGAACTGGTCGCGGCTCCAGTAAAAGGTAAAAATATAGAGGAGCCCGAACGCAGCACACAGGATCCCGAGCAGGAGGAACATGGGGATCTGCCAGACATTCCAGACAAGCGGACCGAGTGCGAAGATCGGGGTGTAGCCCTCGAAGAAACCAAAAATCGCATACCCGATCACCGATGCAAGGAATGCCGGAACAATGGCATCGGCTTCGAAGTCCCTTGTATAGAGAACTTCCGCTGCAAGGACCGCACCACCGAGAGGCGCCTTGAATATCGTTCCTATGCCGGCTCCGATTCCCGTTGTCAGGGCAATCCTCCGCTCCCGGGGGGAAAGGCCCAGCATATCTGCAACCATTGACCCGAAACCTGCGGAGATCTGGGCAGACGGCCCTTCCCTTCCGGCGCTTCCCCCGGTTGAGATCGTGAGAATCGCAGTAACTGCCTTGAGGAGCGGAACCCTTCTCCGGATTGTGCCATCGCCATGGAAAGCCCGGATCGCTGCATCGGTGCCGTGGCCTTCAGCCTCGGGAGCAAACCGGGTGATCAGGATCCCGGTCAGAAGACTCCCGAATATGAGGATCGGAAGCAGGAGCGCCAGAGAATTCGGCTCCGACCACTGGCTGATCTCTGCGATACTCTGTCCTTCCTGCGGATATGCCCAGTGCAGGAGATACCCCATAAAAAAGGCAGTTCCGATCTTCAGCCCCTCGAAAAAGAGAAGAGCACCGATCCCGGCGATGATACCCACGACTATTGCGATAACGAGAACCCGTTTTGTCGGCGTGATGCCGGAAGGAAAAGAAATTGCCATGCAATCCGCAGATTTTTCTATTTTTTGCCCGATTCTATTTTACTGTTCTTATTTATTTCCAAAACAAGGTAAACAGGAAAAATTACAAATCCGGAGGATATCTGTTTTTTGTGCGTGAACTTTCAGAACCGGAAGTTCTGTCAGCCCATATTCTTCGGCCTGATGTAAAACGTTAACCCGGAAGGGTTTTTCCTTTTACGGACTGCCACATGCCAATGATAAATGAGATGAGGGCCAGCATAATGAATCCGAATTGTGAAACATCTATGAATGGTTGTTCAAGAAGAGTTGAGAAAAAGATAGTCATTGCATTGAAAATTGTGTATAGCAGGAGGAAGAACAGGCCTGCGAGGAATTCATTTTTTTTCCACTTTACCGCGAGGAAAACTGCGATACAAGCAACAAGTATTTTTACATATTCATACAGGAATATCCCAATATCTACAGCAACCGGTGGCATTATCATTCCCTTATCAGGGTATTGAGAAGGAAGGAGTATTTAATTATTGAGGATCCTGCCCGCCGGGTTATAGCGATTGCCAAAAAAACTGATCATGAATAGGGATGGATTTTTCTGAACAGTAACACCTTGATCTGGTCGTTTATCAGGAAGCACACCAGGGCATAACCCCAGACAATGAGCGCCAAGGCCCAGCCGACCGGCGTCATGAAAACACCATAGATCGCGATGAGGGTTGCAACGATCTGGGTAATCTCTGCCGTGCCAAAAAGGGGAAGCGATGGATACGGGCGCTCCCAGAAATGCTGTTGGCCGGTGCGGGCAAGGTAAATCGTCATGTGACCGGCGACCGCCAGCTTGAGGAAGATGAGCGTTTGTATTACACCGGCATCAAGATGGAAATATTCTCGTGCCACCCAGAGGAGGAGGAAACTGGAGATCACACCCAGGATGCCAAGGATTGTTGCGAGTATCAGGATACGGTTCATCTGCCAGCGCACGGGTTTTGGTGCTACCGGTGCATTGTCGAATGCAATCATCATGATCGGGAGGTCGTTCAGGATGGCCAGGACGACAATCATGAGGGCGGTAACCGGGTAAAAATTCAACAGTACAATGCACAGTGTCAGGAAGATCAGGACCCTGACCGTCTCGGCGATACGGTAGACCGCATAATTCTCCATCCGCCGGAAGATCTCGCGGCTGCGCTCGATTGCATCGATGATGACCGAGAGACCGGGTTTTGTCAGGACAATATCTGCGGCAGACTTCGCCGCATCGGTTGCGCCGGCAACGGCAATACCGGCATCAGCTTCCCGGAGTGCCGGCGCATCGTTTACGCCATCACCGGTCATGCCGATGATATGGTCGCCTTCCTGCAGGATTTTCACAATCCGGAACTTATCCTCGGGGAGCACCTGGGCAAAACCATCGGCGGATTCCAGCTGTTTGCGGGTTTTTTCACCATCCCCGGCAATCAATGCAGTTCTCGGAAGAATGTTCTGGCCAAGACCCACCTGCCCGGCAATCTCCTGCGCAATGGCAACGTGATCGCCGGTCACCATCTTGACATTTACCCCGAGATTTTTTGCCTCTGTTATGGTGGATGCAGAGTCTTCCCGGGGAGGATCGAACAACCCTATCAGACCAAGATATTGCCATTTCCCGGAACTATCCGTCCGTGCAACCCCGAGAGCACGGAATCCTTTTTGTGCAAACCCGGTTACCCACCCGTCCAGCGCAGAAGCGATGGTGCCGTCCGTCCCTGCAAGGGTTGCGATTGCCTGGGGCGCTCCTTTGGCTGTATTGAACGTGCTTCCCGATCTTTTCCGGACCGTGGCTTTTGAGAATTTGGCAACCGGATCAAAGGGGACAAAATCCGCAATCTCGAAATCTTCAGAATACGGGTCCTGGCTTAAGTGATCATACTGTGAGAAGATCGCGGTATCAATGGGATCGTTGCTTTCTCTTTTCGAAGCCAGTGCCGCTGCAATAATAACTTCCTGTTCCGAAATCCCGGGAAAGGTCCGGACATCGCCGATGCTGATGGAATTCCGGGTAATGGTCCCGGTCTTATCCGAGCAGAGGATATCCATCCCGGCCATCTCTTCAATGGCGGAGAGCCGGCTGACGATAGCTTCCTTCTTTGCAAGAGCCACCGCCCCGACGGCGAGAGTCACGGTCATAACCGCCGGAAGTGCAGCAGGAATCGCCGCAACAACGAGGATAAGAGCAAACTGAATGGTATCCAGCAGGGAGGCAGACCTCACAAGTGCAACGATGACAACGATACTGACGAGCACTATTGCCAGGATGATGAGGAAATTTCCAATTCTCTCGACGGCAGCCTGAAAATGGCTTCGCGGGGGTTTGGTCTGGACCAGCCGGGCGGTCTTCCCGAAAAAGGTTTTTTCACCGATGGTCACTACACTTGCATCCATCTCGCCCTGGCGTGCAATCGAACCGGAGTATACCGTGTCGCCCGCTCTCTTCTCAACAGGCAGGGATTCCCCGGTCAGGGCCGATTCATCGACGAGGAGATAATTGCCCTTCCCGAGGACTGCGTCTGCCGGAACGATATCCCCCAGCCGGATATGAATGAGATCCCCAGGTACAAGTTCGCGGGCCGGGATTTCCTGCCAGGTGCCGTCTCGGAGAACCCGCGCTTTTGGGGCAAGCTGCTTTTTTAATAGTTCGATGGCGTTCTCCGCTTTCCGCTCCTGGAAAAACCCGACAACCGCATTGGTCATGAGAAGAAGGAGAATGATAAAAAAGTCGTCCCAGTGCGAGATGACTGCTGACAGAATTGCAGCGATCTCGATCATCCACGGGATCGGGCCCCAGAAATAGGACATGAATTTGAGCAGCGGATGTTTCGTTTCTTCAGGAATGTCGTTGAAACCGAACTGGTTGTGGAGCTCGGTCACCTCAGCATGAGTCAGCCCTTTCATGGATCCCTGAACGGGTATGAGCGAGTCTGAAGCGGTATCCATGGGTATCAAATCCTCTCTCATTCACACCTGCCCTGCATTTTAGCTGGCCGCAATGCTCCCATCATACAGTCCGCATTTTAACAGGCAAGTATTCAGATTCAACGATATTATAACTTTTCTGGCAATAAATCACCGAATCCTATACCTGTGATCCTGGATAGAGAATCCAATGTCAAAACATTTTTGCAGGGACCGGTGACGGGCGAACCAGCATGAATATGATGGAATAACCAATGAAAATCAATGAGAAAAAGGACCGGTAAAATAATGCTTCGGACCCGGATATCCCCGGCGGAGAGAGAAGAAACCCGGCTGAAACAAAGAGCAGGGTTACGATACAAACCATGGGAATTGCATAACGCCATCCTGACCAGTAGGACAGGGAGAGGGGAATGAGATAGAAAATCCAGACCGGCACTCCCAGCGGGGTCGTGATATCGAGAAGACAGATTGCGGGCAGGATCAGTGCGGCGATAACCAGAATGCCGGGGCCGGATGCCAGGCTCCTGAGTTTCTGGATTATCGGGGATTCGATATTACATCCGGCAGATACCATACATAAATCCCTCCTTTTTTGGTGATCCCGGATGATGAGACAGAGATGTCAGGTCAGATTCTCCTCAAGAATCCGCTGCCGGCGTACAACCCAGAGAGCCAGTGACAATCCGATAAAGGTAACAAAAAACGTGAACCGGTAAACGATGGCCTCGGATACAGACACCCCTCCCTGCGGGGAGACAAGAAAACCTCCGATCAGGAAGAGCAGGGTTACGGCACAGACTGTAGGTATCGCATATAACCGGTTTGACCAGTAAGAGAGGACAAGAGGAATAAAATAAAGGATCCAGACCGGTTCTCCCAGCGGAGTAATTGTATCGATGAGGTAGACCGCAATGAGGATCAGCGCGATTACAATGACCAGACCAAAATCCGATGCAAGGGAACTGAGTACCTTTGTCAGCGGAGACGATTTATGGTGTCGGGCAGGGGACATAAAAATTCCATCGTAAGGAACCAGCGGTTCCAGGCATACCATTATGTATTCGAGGATATCGTGAAAATTCTTACGATCTTTCTTTTGGTTTATCCGGTAACAGTATGAGAAACAAATTGGAACCGTCGTCAAATCAGAGCAATATTCGGGCCCTGTTTGTCTTTTCCGTTCTACAAACTGGGAATATCAGAAAGGGTTTAAAGGATAAGCCCCAAAAAACGTTCACTGAGTGGTGCACTTAGTTACCATCAATTTCTGTTAATAATTTCCGGAAATTTTCCGCACCGCTCGACCCCTGCCTACTAACCGGCAGAGCACAACCCCGAAAACGAGGTGACTCAATGAATACGAAGTACGTTACATCAATTTCAGAGCTCGACAATATGGTCGGACTCGCTCCCAAGGAGCGGGAGAAGATGGAGACGGTGACCGATCAGTTCCCGTTCCGTTCCAATGAGTATTATCTCTCGCTCATCGACTGGAAGGACGGGCACGATCCGCTGCGCAGGATCATTGTTCCTGATATACGGGAACTTAAATGCGGAGGATCCTCGGATCCTTCATGTGAAAAAGAATATACCAAAAAACCCGGCCTGCAGCACAAATATGATCAGACCGGCCTTCTTCTTCTCACCGATGTCTGTGGCGGCATCTGCCGCTTCTGTTTCCGCAAACGCCTTTTCATGTCCTGCGAACGCGAGACGGTAAAAGACGTTTCGGAGAATATCGATTACATCCGGGAACATAAGGAGATCACCAACGTCCTTCTGACCGGTGGCGATCCCCTCATGCTCGAAACCCGGCAGATCGAACCGGTCCTCAGAGAACTCCGGAAGATCCCGCATGTCAATATCATCCGGATCGGCAGCAAGATGCTCGCTTATAACCCGTACCGGATCCTCGATGATCCCGCCCTTCTCGGTCTCCTTTCAAGATACAGTACCCCGGAAAAACGCATCTACTTAATGGCGCATTTCAACCATCCCCGCGAGCTGACCGATGTTTCAAGGCAAGCCGCCGAGGCGCTCCGAAAAGCCGGCGTCATCGTTGTCAACCAGACCCCCATCCTGAACGGGATCAATCATGAGCCGGAAACCCTGACCACTCTCTTCCGCCAGTTGTCTTTTGCAGGCATCTCGCCGTATTATGTCTTCCAGTGCCGGCCAACGACCGGCAACCATCTCTTCCAGATCCCGGTCGAACAATCCTACGAGATTCTCCAGAAATCGTATCAGGCCTGTTCAGGACTTGCGAAACGGGCACGTTTTGTCATGTCCCATGCAACCGGAAAGATCGAGATCGTCGGGAAGACTGCAGGTCATGTCTTCATGCGTTATCACCAGGCTGCCAATCCTGCAAATATCGGGAAATTCATGGTTTTTCATGCAAACCCGATGGCCCGGTGGTTCGAAGATTATCGTCACGCGCAGACCGAGTTCGAGCCGAAAAAAGTGTGGTTGTTTTAAGGGGGTCAGAAGAGATGACAACTGCTCCCGACATCCCCGACCGGTCCCGGCAGACACTGCCCCCGCTGGATCCCGCACGGAGGTTTTCTGACCTGAAAAAAGAGATGAAAAGTACCGTTAAGGACCTTGTCTCAATCTTTAAAGGACACTACCAGGGCGCTGAGGCGCATGGCGATCCGGCACTGATCCAGAAGTGCCTGGAACCGGAAAATACCCCGGAGTACTGGAAAGACTGGCGCTGGCAGGTCCGGCACGTGGTCCGGGATCTCGATACCTTCCAGCAGTTGCTGGGAATTAAATTCAGTCCGGTGGAGCGGGAACATCTCAAGAAAACCATTGAGAAGTTTCCCTTCAGTATAACCCCGTATTATCTCTCGCTCATCGATGTGGACGATTATAAAAACGATCCCATATTCAAACAGGCCTTTCCCTCTCCCGCGGAACTGATTGTTGAAAATTACGAACTTGCGGATCCTCTGGCAGAAGACAAAGACAGCCCGTGCGACTGCATCACCCACCGCTACCCGGACCGGGTCCTCTTTCTGGTCAGCAACACCTGCGCTATGTACTGCCGTCACTGCACAAGGAAACGCAAAGTGGGCGACCGGGACTCGATCCCGGATCGGACAAAAATCCTCGAAGGGATCGATTACATCCGGAAAAACCCGCAGATCCGGGATGTCCTCCTCTCCGGGGGAGACCCGTTCATGCTCAGCGACGATTACCTGGACTGGATCTTAACGGAGATCCGGGCCATCCCCCATGTCGAAGTGATACGTATCGGAACAAGGGTCCCGGTAGTCCTGCCGTTCAGGGTAACGGACGAACTGGTTGCAGTGCTGAAAAAGCATCATCCGCTCTGGGTGAACATGCAGTTCAATCACCCAAAAGAGATGACCCTGTCTGCCCAGGCGGCCGTGGCCAGACTTGCCGATGCCGGTATCCCGCTTGGCAACCAGTCGGTTCTCCTTGCAGGCATCAATGACTGCCCGAGGATCATGAAAGAACTCGTCCACCAGCTTGTCAGGAACCGTATCCGCCCGTACTACCTGTACCAGTGCGATCTCTCGGAAGGTATCAGCCATTTCCGTACCCCTATATCCAAAGGCATCGAGATCATGGAGAACCTTATCGGCCACACGAGCGGGTTTGCCGTTCCGCGTTATGTAGTTGATGCACCCGGTGGCGGGGGAAAGATCCCGGTTTTTCCCAATTACCTGCTGACCTGGTCGGTCCACAAGGTCGTGCTCCGGAATTACGAGGGAATGATCTGCACGTACCAGGAACCGGCACACTATGAACGCATCTTCTGCAATGGTGACTGCATAGCCTGCAAACTCCAGCTGAATATCAGCCGCGCCGATGAATCAAAGGTTGTAGGTGTTGCAAAACTGCTCGCCGATTACGATGAGACAACGACCCTGATTCCGGAAAATACCGACCGGATGGAACGGAGGCACGATGAAAACCTGTGATGTTGTCCTCCACCGGGGCAGGAGCATTATCCAGCACGGCCATTTCAACAACCGGGTCTATGTCCTGAAACTGGCTATGGAAGAGATCCCGGACATCATCCGGTTTGCCGATGATATTGCCCATAAAGAAGGATATTCCAAAATTTTTGTCAAGGTGCCGGAATCCGCAGTTGAAATTTTTTCCAGCGCCGGGTATATCCCGGAAGCAACAGTCCCGTTCTTCTTCCAGGGTAAAGAATCGGCAGTGTTCATGGCGAAATATACAAATCCGGCCCGGAAGATGATTCCCGATGAGGAAAAAATTGCCGATACACTTTCGGCAGCCTTCGGGTATTCCGGTGAAAGGACTCCTCACTCGTTGCCGGATGGGTTCTCACTCATGCATGCCCATGCAGGCGATGCTGCGGATATTGCTGCGATCTATCGCAATGTTTTCAGGACATACCCGTTTCCCATCATTGACCCCGATTACATCCGTGAAACGATGCAGGGATCAGTCCGGTATTACGTTATAAAAAAATCCCACCTCTTGTCTTCTGTTGCGTCCTGCGATATCGATTACGGGAACAGGAATGCTGAAGTGACCGATTTTGCAACAGGTCCGCTTTTCCGGGGCCGTGGTTTTGCAAGTCTGCTTCTCCATGCCATGGAGACCGATATGAAAAAAGAAGGGATTCTGCTTGCCTACACGATCTGCCGGGCAGGTTTCGGGCCGATCAATGCAATATTCGCCGAAGCGGGATACCGGTACGGCGGCCTGCTTCCCAATAATACCAACATCTGCGGTTCGGTGGAGAGCATGAATGTCTGGTACAAAACGCTGGAGGCGGGACATCCATGAGCTGGATTATCCTGGTTAATCATCAGGGATGGTGATCCCGGATGGATCACGGAATTTTTTATGCTGCGATAACCGTAATCACCGGCCTGGTTCTTGCAGGTTTTGCACATGTTATCATCCGGTGGCTGAAGAAGAGAGCAGATGCCACGGATACAAAACTGGATGACATCATCCTAATGACCATCGGTACTCCCCTCGTTGTTGCCATCATTACCCTGTCGCTCTATATCGCCCTTACTTCTTTTGATATCGTTCCTGAATCGATGAACTGGCTCATAACCGACCAGGTCATCAATGCAGTCTTTATCCTGTTCGGTGCATGGATTGTCTCGGTCTTCTCCTACAACCTGATTCATACGTATGGAGTCCAGATTGCCGATAAAACGGAGACCGATCTCGACGACCGGCTCATTCCGATACTGGAAATCGCAGCCCGGTACCTGATCTGGTTCGTAGCATTCCTGCTGATTCTTGCCGATTTTAAAATCGATATCACGCCATTCCTTGCCGGTGCCGGTATCGCCGGGCTTGCTCTCGCCCTTGCTGCGCAGGATATTCTTGGCAATTTCTTCGGAGGGGCGATCATTGCCATGGACAAACCATTCAAAATTGGCGACCGGGTCAAGATCGATACGTTTTTCGGGGATGTCATGAGCATTGGTCCCCGTAGTACCCGGATCAGGACTCTAGACAGCCAGATCGTAACGGTCCCGAATTCCAAGGTTACTTCAAGCGTTGTCATCAATTATGCCATGCCGGACCTGCATATGAAAGTCAGGATCCCGTTCTCGGTAGCCTACGGCACCGACATGGAGAAGGTAAAAACGATCCTTCTTGCCATCGCCCGAGAGGCTGCCGAGATGACCACGTGGGTGATGACCGATCCAGCCCCCTCGGTATATTTTCTTGAATTCGGTGAATCCAGCCTTAACGGGCAACTCATCCTCTGGACCAGTAATTACGATTATGCATGGGATGTCCAGGATTATGTGAACAGCCTCATCGCCAAGAGGTTCACGCAAGAGAAGATTGAGATCCCGTTCCGGCAGGTGGATATCCGGATGAGGGGCCCGGGTGCCTGCTGATGTACGAAGAGCTGATTTGCGGATTCATCCTGTGGATTGTCATATTCATCTTCATAATTGTCACAGGGCATGAGGTTTTCTCGATTATGGTTGCGGAAAAAAGCCGCAATCTCCGCCTTGTCATCCATAACGCCCCGCTGCCAGCAACCCTGCGGAGCCCAGTAAAACCCGAACCTGTGGCACGTTATATAGCATGGGCAGGGGGTACAAACCCAAAATCGTTCTGGTGTCTGCATATCCGGCATGCCGGCAGGATGCGGTTCGGGAAGACCGGGCGCTGGATGACTATGGGGGGAGAAATGTCTCTTGCCCTTGCAGCACCGGGTTTTGTATGGCACGCGACAATTGCCTGTGCTCCCGGTATCTGGCTTGAAGCCTTTGATTATTATGTTCGTCCTGACGTGGGAATGCATATCAGCCTGTTCTCGCTCCTCCCGCTGAACAATTCACAGGATCCGGCGATGAGGACCACCTTCCTCTCCCGGTATCTGGCGAGCCTGCCCCTGTTCCCGATGGTCCACGGCACTTCTGATTTTATCCGGTGGGAAAATATTGATGATTCGACAGCGAGGGCAATTATCCATGACGGGGAAAATTCAGCCGAAGCCATTGTCCGTTTCAATGGAAAGGGCTGGATCGAGAGTATCACGCCCGACAAGAAGATGCATCTGTCACCAGGAAAACCGGTTGCGGGTCCCGTAGATTTCCGGTTCTCTTCCTACAGGGAAATGGATGGTTACCGGATTCCTATGCAGATTGCATCCGATGTCATCCTCCCCGATGGGAAAACGGCATTTTTCGAATTTTCAATTACGGAAATTGAATTCGATAACGTGGGGAGGAAACATGAAGCGTAATGTGCTGCATTCCGCTCCGGATATCCCGCTTCCCTACCAGATTGTTGCGCTGATGCAGGAGCGCAACCGTCTCTTTGCCTATCCTCTTGAACGACTTGCAATTGATATATGGGGGACCAGGTTCCGGTGCGACTGCTGCGGGAAGTGCTGCACCCGGGCAGTCAACCAGCACATCTTTCTGCTGGATCATGATGTGGCGGAATTAAAAAAGATCGACCCGGCGGCTTATGAACCTGCGCCGGATCCGGAATTCTGCGACCAGAACGGCGTGTTTTATGTTTCCGGGTACGCGCTTAAAATGAAAAATGACGGGAGCGGGTCCTGCTGGTTCCTTGAGAACGGGAAATGCGGAATTTACAACCATAGGTTTTCCGGCTGCCGCATCTATCCCCACATGCTCCGCCGCAGCGCTGAACCCCGGGAGCAGGTTGTCTGGAAACAGTTCGCACACAAAAACGAACACGGGCGGTATGATCAGCCATTGTCTCTCAATGAGTGCCTCTCGATCGCCAGGGAGATCAAGGAATATGAGAACGCGTTTCTCAACCAGCAGATAGCATTTCTTGAAATCATCCATGAATTTTTTACATTATGCGAACTGCGGCATGACCCGGTGGTTTACCGGGAGCGTATGCTGGCATTTTGTCAGGGAGAACCAATCGATATAAACGTGTTCGATGAAGGGGAACTTAAAGAGTACCGGATTTCAAAGAAATAGTCTGCCATTAAAAAAATTATATGTCCAGGATATGCTGAAATTTACTGCTCGGGAAATAAAGCACAAGAACGTGTAACAAGAACAGGGAAATAACTAAAAAACCGATGATAAAAAAAATCAACGTCCCGTCGTTCATGAATCTACTGAACTGATGGAAAGATAATAAATTCCTGTAGTTTTGATGAGTTTCACATCACGATTCTTGTCACAACCCCGTGAATCTTCTCCGGGGGCAGGGCATAGAACTGGATGAACGGCGGGGAATTCTTTTTAATGATCCCATACAGTTTCCAGAGGGGGACGTCGCTTACAATATTTTCAACACCGTAGAATATGGTCTTCTCATCAATTTCCCGTTCCTTTAAGAGCCCGACCACGTTGACAACTTCCATATATCCGGCTGTGATCGTGAAGAGATGGAGACCCGGACCAAGATTGGAATCAAACGTTGTGCTGATACCAAACGGTTTTTCGGTTACCTTGATCGATACGAGAATATTATTCTCGTACAGGATCTCATTCTGGAAAAAGACCTGGGTGATGTAGGGGGACAGATTCCTGGCATCACCGATAAAGTAAAGTGCGGTCCCATGAATCTTCGGAAGGGCCGCAAAACTCTGCTGGTACCTTGGGAGAAACTCTGCAAACGGGACCGGCTTGAGCATAGTATGGAGTTTCTCCTGCCCAAGGATGAACGTGACAATGATGATGAGGGGAATGGCCGCGATAAAGAACGACCAGTAGGCGCCGTGCGGGATCTTGAACAGCGTTGAGATGAAGAACAATCCGTCAATGATGATGAGCGCGCTGGAGAGGATCATCTGAACCGGCTTTTTCTTGTGCAGGAAAATGATCGTCATCATAATAGCGGAGATAAGCATCGAGCCCGAAACGGCCAGACCGTATGCTGCTGACAGATTTTCAGATGAGCGGAATTCAAACATCACGACCAGCACTGCGCCAAGCAGAAGCCAGTTCACGGCATCGATATAAACCTGTGATTGCAGTTCAGATGAAGTGTATTCAATCTTCATCTTTGGAAGTATCCTGGTGGTCATTCCCTGGTAAACAATCGAGAACATGCCGGAGATCATTGCCTGCGATGCGATGACGGTTGCGCAGATGCTGAGGATGAGGAAGGGGACATATATTACAGGGCTGATATGATCCACCATCGAGAAGAGGACATTATGGGTGCTGCCGGTCATCAGGACATACGCTCCCTGACCGAGATAACTGAGCACAAGTGCCGGGAAGACCACGATCCAGCCCTTGACAATCGGCTCCCTGCCAAGGTGCCCCATGTCGGCATAGAGCGCTTCTCCCCCGGTGACACAGAGTATCACGGCTGACATTACGATTAATGATCCCCAGCCGTTTTCCAAAATGAAAGCAAAAGCGAACGTCGGGCTGAGGGCAAATAGCACCTGTGGGGCGCCGATGATAGCGATAATGCCAAAGACCGCAAGTGCACCAAACCAGATAACCATAACAGGACCAAACGCAAATGCCACCCGGTCGGTTCCCCTCCGCTGGAAAAGGAATAGCCCGATAGCAATGATAGCCGCAATGAGGAGGATGCCGACCTGACCGATCTCTTCAAATCCCGGGATCAGCAGGATGCCCTCAATTGCTGAAAGAATACTGATGGCCGGAGTGATTACCCCGTCACCTATGAAGAGGGCGATCCCGATGATAGTAAGGACAGAGACAACTGATGCGGTGATTCCTGGTTTCAATAGCGAATCAAGGAGCGTTTTGAGGACAATCGTCCCTCCCTCACCTTTATCGGAGAGCGACATGGCAAGCCAGATGTACTGGATCGTGATGATGGTAAACAACGTCCACGTAACAAGAGAGATAAGTCCAAATATGTTGAAGCTTGTAGGGAGCAGGAACAGCAGGATGGCCCCGACCGTGTAGATCGGGCTTGTCCCGATATCCCCGAAGACTAGACCCAGGGATTTGACGATCTTAGATGAAGTGGCATTATCTCCCATTACCAACACTCAATCCTGAAATGAGAAACCCTTTGTGTTTTAGCAGGTTAATCTCCCTGTTTTCCGCTGAGAATGGTTTGAACCCTGATACCTCAGATCACATGTAGGACATTATGGAGTAAAAACCCGACCGTGAAGAGCGCACAGAGAACCCCGGCCGCTATCCTGCCCCCGCCCGGGCGAATCAAATCACTCTCCCCCCATGGGGGTTCCCGAACCGGCTCTCTGCCTGTTTTATCGGATTCCTCCGGGTTTTTAAAAAAATGAGGCTGAACTCCATCTCTCATCTCCCAACAGATGGCATTCTGTTGGAAGCCGGCCTGGAAAACAATTAATGTCCTTTCAGCCCAACGCATAACCAATGGATGCAGCAGTAACCGTCCTGTTTCTCGGTCTTCTCATATTCCTTGGCAATATCCTCTCCCGGTTTTTTACACTCACCAAGATTCCCGACGTGCTCTTCCTGATCGCCATCGGTATCCTCGTTGGACCGTTCCTGGGCCTTGTTGCCCCTTCAGCCTTCGGTGTTGTCGGTCCGCTCTTTACCATGGTCACGCTCGCCATCATCCTCTTCGAAGGTGGCCTGCACATAACAATTGAGACCTTAAAAAAATCCATTACCGGGACAACCGCCATCACGGTTGCCAATTTCGTGGTAATAACCGTCATCTGCATCGTGATCATGACCTGCTGGGCAGGATTCTCCATCATCGAAGCCTGCATGCTCGGGGCAATCCTTGGCGGCACGTCGTCTGCGGTTGTCATCCCGTTCACCAATTATCTCAATATCAAGAATGATACGAAAGCCATCCTTGCGCTCGAATCGGCTATCAGCGATGTGCTCTGTATCGTCGTCCTGCTCGCCCTTCTCGATGTGGTGAAATTCCAGGAGTTCAACATCGGCCACCTCGCCGGTAACCTTCTCTCATCGTTCCTGATTGCCATCATCATCGGGGTCGTTGCCGGCATCTGGTGGTCATCCGTATACCATAAACTTGCAAGCATCAAGAGCATCTTCATAACACCGGCCTTTGTCTTCATCGTCTTCGGGTTTGTCAGCCTGCTCGGGTTCTCCGGTGCGATTGCCGCCCTTGCCCTTGGCTTAACCCTGGGGAACCTGAACTACTTCAAGGCCGAGAAAATTCTTCCGTTCCTTGGGGAGGATGTCACCCAGGTCGAACTCACTCCCATAGAAACGGAATTTTTCGCCCAGCTCGTTTCCCTGCTGAAGACCTTCTTCTTCATCTATATCGGCATCTCGATTCACTTCACGAACATGAACATCATCTACATCGGGGCCCTGCTCACGATCATCATCTACCTTGCCAGGATCGTTATCGTCTGGTTCACCATTCCCCGGAACATTCCTGCATCGGATGCGGCGATTGTCGCGGTTATGGAACCCAAGGGACTCGCAGCAGCAGTTCTTGCGTCACTGCCCCTTGAAGCGGGTGTTGCAGCAGGACAGGCAATCCAGGATGTGACATATATCGTGATATTCTTCAGTATCCTTGTCTGTTCGATCCTGATCTTCCTGTTAGAGAGGACCGCCTTTTCAAGGGCTTACCGGAAATTATTCTGGATGTTTGGGAAAGAGGCCCCCACCTCCTGATTCCTATTTTTGTATTTTCTTT
The DNA here is from genome assembly GCF_963677065.1 of uncultured Methanoregula sp. Classification (NCBI taxonomy): domain Archaea; kingdom Methanobacteriati; phylum Methanobacteriota; class Methanomicrobia; order Methanomicrobiales; family Methanoregulaceae; genus Methanoregula; species uncultured Methanoregula sp. The sequence goes on along the minus strand of NZ_OY781872.1, from coordinate 3,029,441 downwards.
TACCAGTATCCAAGTGACCGCCGTTTCCTGCTGTCGATGTTTGTGAAAAAGAGATGCGAACGGTTTTCAGATATGGTTCAGCCCATGGTACAGATCGGCGATAGAGGTAAGGGTTCTGAATCCTTTGTCGGTTATGACATAATCTCCCCGCTCGTGGCGCTGGAGGATCATTCCCGAGTCCGTCAGTTTCCTGATATGGAAGAGAAGGTTGCCTCCTTTAAGCCCGGTTGTCTGGGTAATATCGGAGAAGGTCCGGGTCTGAACTGCAAGGGACTTGAGAATCTGAAAGCGCTGGATGTTCGCGACAGGTTCCAGCAGATCCTTGACTGCGTCATCCGGGATTTCCAGACTGGTCTTTCCGGCCTCAGGGGTCTTTGCGTAGATTCCGAGAGACTGCATCAGGTCAATTTGTTTCTCAAACAGCCGGTGGACTTCGGAAAAACAGGTATCGCACCGGTCGTACGGACCCTTACTCCGCATAGTCTTCATCTGCTCGCGGTAAGACTGGATAATCTCATCAGAGACCTTCCCCTCCTTGATATGCCGCGAAGTATTTTGTAAAAAATCCATGAATACCTCGTAGCACTTGTTCCTCATCTTGCAGTCCCCGACCATGTGTGCAGAGAGATCCGTTTTCGCATTTTCGACCTGATGGTTTGTGAAAAGTTCCGAATAATTATTTTTCAGATCCAGAAGAACTCCGTCTATGTGCTGCTGGTTTGCCCGTTCGATGAACCGTTTCAGATCGGTACGAAGCCCGGTGACCTCAGCCCTGAGTTCACGCATTTCTGTCAGAGTTCCAGCTGTCGTTCCCATACTTCACCTGTTTCCGGCACAATAATTCGAAATCCATGCTCATTACCCTGCGGGTCATTTTTCTGTATCGCAGTGTCTTGTATATTTTAATGCCGCTCAAGTATATATTTATATTATTGCCATCTGTGTATGGTGAAAAGAATGCCGACATGGAAGTACACAGACAAAGATGTGACAAAAGCAAAGGCAGAAGAATCCCTCAAGGCGATCAAGGGTGCGTGTTTCGGGTGCGGGACCCACAGCGCTGACTGCCCGATTGCCAGTGCTGCCGGGGCAGTCTCCGAGATGATTGGATGCGAGTCCATATCTGTGAAGGACCAGATTCACGGACAGATTACCGGTGCCCTGAAAGGAGCGAAATTCCCGATCAAAACCCCGAAGGATCTTATTGCAGCGTTTCCGAATGGTGCAGAAACAACCTGCCAGGTCGGAGACCTGAAGATGACTGCCGGCGAGGCAGGAAAACTGCTCAAGGCTTCTGACTTTCCGTTCAGGAATGCAAAGGCTGTTGCCGATGTCATCGTTGACCGGGCAGGATTGTAAATTCCCTTCTTTTTGCGCGATCCCCGATTTAAAATCCCCCGTCGTAAAAACCGGTCCTCGTATACGCGTTGTATTGGCGTTTCTTGGTCCGGTTCGAGAAATGTATGTGCCCGGAAAAACCCCTGCCGGAAGCGCGATAAAGGACAAAAGATGAGGTGCATTCCGGCCGAATCTGAGCAATCAGAACGATATACGGCCGTATTCTCCACGCGAACAGAAACCGGGCGTTTTATGGAGTTTCCGGAAGACCCCTGGATCCAAAAAGGTGAATCCGGGCCCGCAAAGGGTGTTTTTTGATGCCTCCCGGCCGGGCCCCCTTGTCCCGCAGGGACCTCTGACGGCAAATACTATAATCTCTGGCATCCTGAAAGCATAGTAAGAACTGCGGATGTGGTGATAATCGTTCAGTTGTCTGCATTGCTCCCGTCTGTCAGGAAAGCGCTTCATCCGGTCAACCTGCTTCACGGAGCAATAGCCGCCGCAATCCTGATCGTTTTGTATCTCATAAGTCTTGAGAACTACATCCTCTTTCACGGGATCGTTGAACTTGCCGGAATCGCCGTTGCCTTCTCCATCTTCATCATTGTCTGGAACACCCGCAGGAATATCAATGATACGTTTTTTCTGATTGTCGGGATCTCGTTTCTTTTTTTCGGGAGTCTCGATCTCCTCCATACTCTCGCGTACAAAGGGATGGGGGTATTTTATGGCAACAGTTCTGATCTCCCCACCCAGCTCTGGATAGCAGCCAGGTACTTCCAGAGCATCACCTTCTTTGCTGCAACCCTTTTCATCGGGCGATCGATCACTCGGGACCGGAAATACGATACAGAAATAATCATTGGAGCCTGCACTGCAGCCTGTGCCCTTATCATTGCCAGTATCTTTGTCTGGCAGAACTTCCCGGCATGTTTTATTGAGGGAACCGGGCTTACCCCGTTCAAGATTGCAAGCGAGTACATCATCTCGCTCATCCTGATTGCCACGATCGCGATCCTGTACTGGAAACGCGATCACTTCGATCCTGCGGTCTGGAAACTGCTCATCGCTGCCCAGGTGTTCCTCATCCTCGGGGAACTGGCCTTCACTTCGTACGCGAGTGTGTACGGGTTCATGAACATGCTCGGGCATCTCTTCCGGCTTGCTTCGGTCTACTACTTCTACCGGGTGTTCGTGGTTGTGGGCCTGACCCGGCCGTACGACCTTGTCCTGCGGGAACTCCGAAAGGAAGAATGCCACATACAGGACAGCGAGAAGAGATACCGGACCCTGTTTGAGAATATGCTGGAGGGGTTTGCCTACTGCCGGATGATCTATGATGACCGGGGCAGGCCCGCTGACTGGGAGTATCTTGTGGTCAACAAGGCATTCGGGCAGCTGACCGGCCTTGAGAATGTTACCGGCAAACGGGTGCTCGAAGTGCTACCGGATATCCGCACACTCACCCCCGATCTCTTTGAAACGTACGGGCACGTGGCCGCAACCGGCAAACCGGAAACGTTCGAGATCGATTTCAAACCCCTGCAGATGTGGATGAAGGTCTCGGTCTTCAGTCCCGAGAAGGGCTATTTTGTCGCGGTCTTTGAGGATATCTCCAAGCGCAAGCAGGCAGAACTGGCCCTGCAAAAAACAACCGAGGAACTCAACCAGTTCTTTGCTGTTGCCCTCGACCTGCTCTGTATTGCCGACACAGAGGGAAATTTCCACAAACTGAACCGGGCCTGGGAAACCACGCTGGGGTACTCCCTGGACGAACTGATGAAGCACCGGTTTTTGGACCTGGTGCATCCCGACGATGTAAAAAGTACTCTTGAGGCAGTTGCTGAACTGAAAAAACAGCAGGCCGTGATCGGTTTTGAGAACCGGTACCGGTGCAGCGATGGAACCTATATCTGGATCGAATGGCGGTCTTTTCCTTCCGGAGACCTGATCTATGCCGCTGCCAGGGATATTACCGAACGCAAACGGGCCGAGGAAGAGCTGAGGAAAGCCCGGGACTTCTATTTGAAAATCCTTGACGATTTCCCGAACCCGGTCTGGCGGGCGGATGTGAATGCCAAATGCGATTACTTCAACAGAGACTGGCTTTCGTTTACCGGTCGCACCCTTGAGCAGGAACTCGGGGACGGATGGACTGAGGGCGTGCATCCGGATGATCTCGACCGGTGCGTGAAGATCTACCTCGACCATTTCAAGGCACGGCAACCGTTCGGCATGGAGTACCGGCTCCGGTACCATGACGGAACCTACCGCTGGCTCTTCGACAGCGGCAAGCCCCTGTATTCTGACGGGGGGACGTTCATCGGCTACATCGGGTCCTGCTATGATATCCAGGATCGCAGGCTTGCAGAAGAGGCACTCCGGCAGGTGAACCGTAAACTGAACCTGCTCTCCAGCATCACACGGCATGATATCAGGAACCAGCTGCTGGCGCTCAATGCCTATATCGGCCTTAGTGAAGAGTCGCTGGACAGGCCGGCAGAACTCCGGGAGTTTATCAGAAAAGAGCAGAAGATCGCAGATTCCATTACCCGGCAGATCGATTTCACCAAGGATTATGAGAACCTGGGGGTGAACACTCCACTCTGGCAGAATGTGAATGCGGTGGTCCGGGATGCAGGAACTGCGCTCCCGATCCGCAATATCGCTCTTGAGACCCGGTGCCCGAATCTTGAAGTGTTTGCTGATCCCCTGCTTGAAAAAGTGTTTTACAATCTCATTGAGAACACCCTGCGTTACGGGGGCGAGAAGCTGACCGCAATCCGCGTTACTGCGCACGAGGGAGTCGGGGTTCTCCGGATCATCTATGAAGATGATGGCAACGGGATCAGTGCCGATGACAAAAGACAGCTGTTCACGAAAGGTTTTGGCAAGCATACGGGTCTTGGGCTCTTCCTCTCCCGCGAGATCCTGTCAATCACCGGCATCACCATCACCGAGACGGGCGAGCCGGGGAAAGGTGCGAGATTCGAGATGACGATCCCGGAAGGTGTATACCGCTTTGCCGAAGGCCGGTAAATAATCCGGATATTCTGGAGGCGGGTGGATCCGGCCTTGCTCATACTTCGTGAAATTGTTTTTCTGCCCATGTGCGCGGTTTTTTCAGGCACGAGTCCGGAGCGCCGCCAGGGATTGGGTGCACCGGGGAACCCTGATGCATCCCGATGCCCGGTTCCCTGACCCTCCCCTCTGCTATCCCAAAAACCGGAATGGTGCCATCTTCCCGCAGTATCGACGGGTATCAATCCCTGAACCAGTCATTGCAAATTTTGTAATATATCGAAATCCTTTTTTATGTTCTCAAAAAGGGTTTAATTACTGAAATCGGGCGATCGGATCTATCCTGGGCTGAAGGTTCTGCGGTGACCGTTTCTTTTCCAGGCAAGACAGGCGGTAGAACGGGCGGATGAGGAACGGGAGCAGCAAAAAGAAAAAAACGGATCTGCAGGATACCGCGGGGTCTCCTGTTACCCGTGAGGAGCCGGCTTCGGATGTCCTGCTGGAGAACGAATCCATCCTGCGCAGTTTTTTCGATTCCGCCGGAGTCATGCGGGGCATTGTTGAAGTGATTGCCGAAGATGACGTGCTGCATATCACGGACAATGCCGTGACCGCCTCTTTTCTCAGCCTGACGACGGATGATATGAGAAACCGGCGGGGTTCGGACCTGGGCGAACCTCAGGATCTTCTCCGGATGTGGGTACGCCAGTATACAAAAAGCCAGAAGACAAAAAAACCGGTAACTTTCGAATACCTGGACACGCGGGGAAGATTGGAGGCCTGGCTTCTTGTCACGGTCAGCTACCTGGGAACGCCCCCACACGGAAACCCCCGGTTTGCTTATGTGATTCTCGACATTACCGACCGGAAGCGGGCGGAAACGGCGCTGCACGAGGAGAAGAAGAGGACTCTCGCAATTCTTGAGGGTATTGCAGATACGTTCTATTCGCTGGACGAAGAATGGCGCTTTGTCCTTGTGAATCCTGCCGCCGAGAAGGCACCGTTCGGCAGGCCGGCAGAGGAGCTGCTCGGCAGGGTCATCTGGGATCTTTATCCGGATCTCGTGGGGACCCCGATCCACCGGCATTATCTCGATGCTGCGGAAAAACTCACGCTCGAGCACTATGAAGCACAATCCCCGCTGAACGGGCGGTGGTACGAAGTTTTCTTGAAAGGCCGGCAGGGAGGGGTCGATGTCTGCATGCGGGACATCACGGACCGGCGGGTTGCCGAGAAGTCTCTCCAGGAGAGCGAACTGAGGTACCGCACGGTAGCGGACTTCACCCTGGACTGGGAATTCTGGATCGATCCGGAAGGGAAATTCATCTATATCTCGCCGTCGGCCGAGACCATTCTGGGAATACCGATCGGGAGGTATGCGACCATCAGGTCTCTCCTCATCGATGTCGTGTACCCGGACGATCTACCTCGCCAGCTGGCCCACCTTGAAGAAGAACTGGGTGGAGCCGGTCCGTTCGAGACGACATTCCGGATCGTAAGGCCCGGCGGAGAGGTGCGCTGGATAAGCCATGTCTGCCGGCCGATCCATGATCCGGACGGGGTTTTCCTCGGGACACGGGGATCGAACCGGGATATCACGGAACACCGTGCAGCAGAAGAAGCCCTGGCCCGCAGCAACACAAAATTGTCCGAAGTCCTGGAGAGCATCCAGGATGATTTTTATGTTCTTGACCGGGACTGGAAATTTGTTTTTGCGAATCGGAGATTCACATCGAGGATGGGAAAAGAGCCCGCAGACTTCCTTGGGAACTGCATCTGGGATATGTTCCCGGAGCACCATGGCACTGTTCTGGAGAAGAACTTTTATTCTGCAATGGAACTGCGGGAGATCCGCCGGTTCGAGGTCAGCGGAAAATATACCAGTTCCTGGTACAGTATGACCGTTTTTCCCTCACGGGAAGGGATCACGGTCCTTGGGACGGATATTACCGAGCGCAGGCAAACCGAGGAGGCACTCCGGCTCAGCGAGGAGAAATACCGGACCATTTTCGAGACAACGAACGAGGGGATCTGGATTGTCGATGCGGACCGCCGGACCACTTTTGTGAACGAGCGGATGGCCCGGATGCTCGGATATTCTCCTGAAGAGATGATCGGCCGGTCGTACCGGGATTTTGTTGATGAGGAATCGGCAGCAGTCTCCGACCGGATCACAATAGAGCGAAAGAAGGGCATCAGTTCTTCGATAGAATACCGGTTCCAGAAAAAAGACAAAACCTCCCTGTGGACGTTTGTCAATGCCCAGCCCCTCTTTGATAAGAACGGAAATTTTGCCGGGTCGCTCTCCATGATCTCGGACATCACCCTCTGGAAAATGGCTGAGGAAGCGATGCGCCGGAGTGAGGCGGAGCACAAAATTGCTACTGCTGTCGAAGCGGAACGACACCGGCTCTACGGTGTTCTTGAAACACTTCCCGTCTATGTCTGCCTGCTCGATGAGGATTACCGGATGCCGTTTGCCAACCGGTATTTCCGCGAGGCTTTTGGCGATCCGAAAGAACTCCGGTGTTACGATGCCCTCTTTGGCAAAAATAAGCCCTGCGAGATCTGCGAGACGTATACGGTCATGAAAACCCGCTCGCCCCATCACTGGTTCTGGACCGGCCCGAACGGCAGGGATTACGACATCTATGATTTCCCCTTCACCGATACCGACGGGACGTTCATGATCCTCGAGATGGGAATCGATATCACAGAGCGGAAGACTGCTGAGGCGGCGCTCAAAAAAGCGAATGCCTATAACCGGAGCCTGATCGAGGCAAGCCTGGACCCGCTCGTGACAATCAACCGCGACGGCATAATCGGCGACGTCAACGAGGCAACGATCCGGGTCACCGGGTTCTCCCGGGAAGAACTCGTCGGGACCGATTTCTCAACCTATTTCACGGAACCGAAAAAAGCCAAGGCCGGGTATGAGACCGTTTTCCGCGATGGATCGGTTACCGATTACGCCCTGGAGATCCGGCACCGGGACGGGCAGGTGACCCCTGTCCTCTACAACGCAACCGTGTACCGGGATGCAGACGGGAAGATCACTGCGGCCTTTGCTGCAGCCCGGGACATCACCGAGCGAAAAAAGGCAGAAGAGGCACTCCAGAAAGCACACGATCTCCTGGAGAAACGGGTGAAAGACCGGACCCTGGAACTGGTGCAGTCCAACACCCAGCTCAAGGAAGAGATCTCCCAGCGCAGGCTGGCAGAATCCCTTGTGAAAAAAACGGTATCCGAACTGCATGCAGCCATTGAGTCCACTGCAGACGGGATATATGTCGTGGACCGGGCCGGGAGGATCATCCGGTACAACCAGAATTTTGCCTCCATGTGGAAGATTCCGGATGAACTGCTGATGAGCGGCGAGAACCGTGCTGTTTCCGATTACTTAAGAACCCAGGTGAAGAATCCCGGGCTGTTCAGCGAGAGCGACGAGCACGCCCCTCCCAAGGACCGCGAGACCTATGACATGCTGGAACTGAACGATGGCAGGATCTTTGAACGCTATTCAAAACCCCAGAAAATGGATGCTGCAATCATCGGCAGGGTGATGAGTTACCGGGATGTTACCGATCGCCGCCATGCCGAGGAGAAGCTGATCGCATCCCTCCATGAGAAGGAGACCCTGATCCGGGAGATCCACCACCGGGTCAAGAACAACCTCCAGATCATATCCGGTCTCCTGGATATGACCCGGATGAGGACGCCCGATAACACGACCCACGGGATCCTCACGGACATGATGATGAAGATCAAGACCATGGCACAGATCCATACGCGGCTGTACGAGAGCAAGCAGTTCGACCGGATCAATATGGGAAGCCAGATCCGGGACCAGGTGGCAGATCTGTCCAATATATACGGCCGTTCAGGTACCGAGATCCAGTGCGAGATTAATGCACAGGACATATTCCTGCCGGTCGACCAGGCAATTCCCTGTGCCCTTGTTGCAAACGAGATCCTCTCCAATGCATTCAAGCATGCGTTCAGGGGAAGAAAGCACGGCATGCTGAATGTCTCGTTAACCCGGACGGACGATCACATCCGTATCGTTATCCGCGATGACGGGCATGGGATTCCCAAAGGTATGGATGTCTACCGGACCAACAGCCTGGGGCTCAAACTCATCCGCAGCCTGGTATTGCAGCTGAACGGTACCGTTCAGATTTCCGGTGACAATGGCACCGAAGTGCTTGTGGAATTCCCTCTCAATTGCGGAGGAACCTGATTATGTCAAAAATTCTTGTTGTTGATGATGAAGCGATTATTACCATGCAGCTGGAAGAACGGCTGAATGTTATGGGATATACCGTTGCAGGCATGGCGGCAAACGGTGAGGACGCCATCGCAAAGGCACACCAGCTCGCCCCCGACCTGGTCCTGATGGACATCGTCATGCCGGGAAAGCTGAACGGAATCGAAGCTGCAAAGATCATTGCCGGGGAGATGGATATCCCGATAGTTTTTGTCACGTCCTATGCAGACGATACCATCATCGAGAAAGCCAAGCAGGTCGGACCGTATGGGTATATTGTAAAACCTTTCAACGAACTGGAGATAAAAGCTGCAATCGAAGTAGCCCTGTTCAGGAAATCGGCCGAGCGGAAATTCCGGCTTGCTCATCCCGCGGTTCCTGAAAAGAGATCTCCCGGCAAGGAAAGTACCGATGGAATGGAGGCCGGATCGGAATATCTCGATCTGCCGGAGATCAAGACGATCCTCCTGAAAGATATTTTTACCGACATCGTCCTCTTCCTGTATGCGGATCCTGCCGTGAAAGATCCGATTTTCAAGTTTGCCATCGAGGCCGGCCTCAAGAAGGGAGGGCGCAATTTCTTTGCATATCACCAGTCCATCCTGCAGAAATTTTTCTTAAAGGAGATCCAGCAGGGGGATCTTTTCATGCGGCGGGTAAAAAAAGGTGAAATTTATCTCCTGCCGGGGCTTCTTGAAAAATGTTCTGCCTCGCTGCCTCAGGGCCCGCCACCCGGCACGCTCCAGGTTCTTTTTGATTTTTCCGATACGGACGAATTCTCCGATATCATGACGGTGAAAGAGAGTATCCTGGCAAAAAAAGGGCAGGGGGTCCCCCTCTCCGGTATCATTGCCGTAAATATGGCCGATATCGATCATAACCGGATAAAACAGCTCTCCGATGGCATTGCAAAGATCATCATATCCACAGGGAAGGAAACCACCCTCTCCTTTGCCCATTGGTCATTTCCCTCCGAGGCGGTCGGCATCGTCCCCCAGGCAACTATTGACGATGTTGTGAAAAAATCGCTGGAACCGGTCGTGCTCTCGCTTCTGGAGAAACCGATATCGGGCTATGATATCGTCCATGAGATTCACACCCGGTATAATGTCCTCATCCCCCAGGCCCGGATTTACACCTATCTCTATGATCTTGAACAGAAAGGATACTTATCGATGAGGATCTCAGGAAAATCGAAACTGTACTCGCCGACAGAATCCGGAAAGAAGTACATCCACAACCGCCTCAACGAGTTCAAGTTCGTGTTCCGGCATATCCTGGGAGACGATCCCTCTTCGGTCTTTTCGCAGGAACGAAAATAACCGGTTTTTGTTTCCGGTCTCCCGGAATGAGAACCCATGTTAAAAATTTTGAAACAATATCTGAAACATCCGGCAACCTATATGGACGAGCCCGAAGAGAGGATGATTCGTGGGTATGATCGGCCCACAGGATCGGAAACCGCCCTGATCTGCGGGATATATTCTCAGGCACCCTGGGACACTGTCCTGCGAACAGGGACTGGAAACCGGATATGCCAAAAATCCAATGCACACACACCAGAGAGACCGGGGATGGGTATGCCCGGGCGCGGCCCGGCATTCAGACAATGCTATCCACGCATTCCCTGGCCATGGGTATGGCGGCCAGGGAATAAAAAACACCGAATCAGCCATAAGGTGACCTGCAATGAGACACGACAGACCAGAAAGGAGTACTGATTTTGACCCTCCAATCCGTAAGAGGGATGACGGCAGGACAATTCACATCTGCATCGATCTTCCGGGAATTACGGAAGAACAGATCCGGATCGATCTGGAAAAGACAATGTTCACAGTATCCGTATCAGAAGAAACGAAGACCCGCAAAAAGGTCATCCGGGTCCCCGACGGAACGCGGTTTTTCAAAAAGAAATTCTCTGACGGAATACTGGAGATTGTCCTGGAAAGACCGGCAGCATAATCCAGGGCCACCGGATACCCGCACGGTTTATTATATCCACAGGGTATTCTTTCGGTTTTTGTCTCAAAATCTGTTTTTTACAAAAGAACCTATTATACCGCCCTGATAATTCCGGGAACGGGTGTGACGCATTCCGCTTCTTGAAAACTCTGACACGCTTTTCATGGCTGGTGAGGATCTGGACCTGGTCTGGCGCGACCTGTGCCGCTGGAAAGGTGACCCGGTGACCGGGGTCCTCCCAATACTCCCCCGCTACGGGGCGGTATGCCCTGCGATGGGGTGCCATAGCTGCACAAATACTGACTGCACCTATGCGGATTTTATCCGTCAGTACCTGCGCCATCCACGTTGTGATTAGCACACTATGGGGGAAACCCGGTACCAGGTGATGGAATGGAGACCATTGAGCAACTGAAAAAAGAACTCGAAGAACAGACCCAGCAGGCAGAGGAGCGTCTCAACCAGCTGAAGTATCTCCAGGCTGATTTTGACAATTTCCGGAAATGGTATGAGAAGGAGAAGGATCTGATAACCTCCCTTGCGAACGAGAGACTGATAAACGATCTCCTGGTGGTCCTCGATGATTTCGAACGGGCGCTTCCCGCCCTTGAACGGGAGGAGGACCGGCGCGGGATGCAGATGATCTATACCAAACTTAAAAAGATTCTGGCCAGCTACGGGCTCGAACCCATAGAATGCATTGGCAAAAAATTCGATCCCAACTGCCATGAAGCGCTCTGCAAGGAAGCGTGCAGGGAGGAGACCGGCACGATTCTTGAGGATCTCGGGAAAGGCTACTGCCTGAAATCCCGGGTCATACGGCCCTCGAAAGTAAAGATTGCTGAACAGGTTACAGGAGAAGAAGGTGAGAATCATGGGTAAGGAAAAAATTATCGGCATCGATCTGGGAACATCGAACAGCGAAGCTGCAGTCATGGTCGGAGGAAAACCAACGATCATCCCTTCCGCCGAAGGCGCAACGGTGGCCGGGAAGATGTTCCCCTCGTACGTAGCGTTTACTGCGGACGGCCAGCTGCTGGTCGGGGAACCGGCCCGGAGGCAGGCCGTGACGAATCCTGACGGGACCGTCACTGCGGCGAAACGGAAGATGGGAACATCGCATACCTACCGGATCTACAACAAGGAGTATACCCCTCAACAGGTCTCGGCGTTCCTCCTCCAGAAAATAAAGCGGGATGCGGAAGCGTTCCTCGGGGAACCCGTAACAAAAGCAGTCATCACGGTCCCGGCTTACTTCAACGACAACCAGCGGACCGCGACCAAGGATGCCGGAAAGATCGCCGGTCTTGACGTGGTCCGGCTCGTGAACGAACCCACTGCCGCTTCAATGGCCTATGGTCTCGACAGGGGCGGGGAATACAAGATCCTCGTGTTCGATCTCGGCGGCGGCACGCTCGATGTGACCATCATGGAGTTCGGGGGCGGGACGTTCACGGTTCTTGCCACATCGGGCGATACCCAGCTGGGCGGCACTGACATGGACAATGCCATCTTCGAGTGGATTGCCTCCGAGTTCAAGAAGACCGAGGGCATCGATCTCCGGAGCGACAAGATGGCAGTCAACCGGGTGAAGGAAGCCGCAGAGAAGGCAAAGATCGAACTGTCGACCGTGCTGGAGACGGAGATCAACCTGCCTTACGTGTCGGCAACGCAGGCCGGTCCCAAACACCTGTCGTTAAAACTGAGCAGGGCAAAACTCGAGCAGCTGATCGAACCGATCATCGGGCGCTGCATCCACCCGTTCGAACAGGCGCTGAAAGATGCGAACCTGACCAAGGCCGATATCCAGAAAGTGATCCTTGTCGGCGGGCCGACCCGCATGCCCGTTGTCCAGAAATTCATTGAGGACCACGTCGGCAAAAAGATGGAGCGGGGCATCGATCCCATGGAATGCGTTGCCATGGGAGCTGCAATCCAGGGGGCTATCCTTGGCGGCGAGATAACAGACATGGTGCTGCTCGATGTGACCCCCCTCACCCTTGGCCTTGAAACTCTTGGGGGAGTTCGCACTGCGCTCATAGACCGGAATACCACGATTCCGACCAAGAAGAGCCAGATCTTCTCGACCGCTGCCGATATGCAGACTTCGGTTACTATCCACGTGCTCCAGGGTGAGCGCCCCATGGCTGCCGACAACGTGAGCCTCGGCCAGTTCAACCTTGTCGGGCTTCCCCCGGCCCCGCGGGGCGTGCCGCAGATCGAGGTTACGTTCGATATCGATGCCTCCGGCATCCTCAATGTATCGGCAAAGGATCTCGGCACCGGCAGGGAACAGAAGATGACCATCACCGCCTCGACAAAACTTGCCGATGCCGATGTGAAGAAGATGGTCAGTGATGCCAAGCAGTATGAAGAGCAGGACCGGGCCAAGAAGGAGGAGGTCGAGGCCCGCAATGTTGCCGACTCTCTCGTGTACACTGCGGAAAAGACAAAAACCGAGCTGGCCGACAAACTGAACCCGGAAATGGTTGACCGGCTGAACGGGGCGGTAACGGCGGTCAAGGCTGCGCTTGAGGGAAAAGACCCTGCAAAAATCCGATCAGAGACCGAGAAACTCCAGAAGGTTCTCGGGGAAGCGGGGACTGCAGCGTACGAGCAGGCTGCCCGGCGGCAGGCCGAACAGCAGGCAGGGCCGCAGGCAGCTTCCCCCGGTGCGGGATCCGGCGGAAGCCCGGGAGGGCCGGGCGGGGAGAACGTTGTCGATGCCGATTTCAAGGTACATGACGAGAAATAACTCTTTTTCCCGCACCCATGACAACGGCCGGCTATTACGAGATCCTTGGCGTAAAACGCGATGCATCACCGGATGACCTGAAAAAGGCGTTCCGGCATCTTGCCCGGAAATATCACCCGGACCTGAACAAGGGCAGCAAGGACGCGGAAGAGAAGTTCAAGGAAGTGAACGAGGCGTACCAGGTCCTGAGCGATCCGCAGAAGAGATCCCAGTACGATCAGGTAGGCCATGCCGAGTTCAGTCCCAATGATGCGGCCGGTTACCGGACACCGAGTTACGACGATCTCTTCCGGGATTACGGTCTCGGCGATATCTTCGACGCGTTCTCCGGGGTATCCCGGAGGTCGGGACGGCGTGCGGGTGCGGATCTCCGGTACGATATCGAGATCTCCCTTGCCGACGCGTTCTACGGTACGAAAAATACAATAGCGATTCCGCATTATTCCGAATGCGATACCTGCCACGGGACCGGTGCGGCCCCCGGGGCTCTCCGGGATTGTCCTGCCTGCAAGGGGACCGGTGAGATCCGGCACCCGCAGCAGATGGGAAACCGGCGGGTGATGAACATTGCCCAATGCCCGGAGTGCGGAGGAAGCGGGAAGCGGATCGAGAAGCCCTGCAGCGCGTGCCACGGGAAGGGGGTCCTCCAGAAGGCCCGGAGAATCGATGTGACTATCCCCCGGGGTGTTGCAGACAACCAGTTCCTGAGAATTGCCGGCGAGGGCGAGCCCGGGGAAAACCGGGGGCCTCCGGGGGATCTTTATGTCGTCGTGCACGTAAGACCCCATGAACGCTTTGAACGTCAGGGTGCAGACCTGTCAACGACCGCCGTAGTCGGGCTCGCAACCGCCCTGTTCGGGGGTGAAATTACCCTCCCCACCCTGACCGGAAGTGCAGTACTCAGGATCCCGCGCGGCACGCAGAGCCATACCCTCTTCCGGCTCAGGGGACAGGGGATGCCGTTTCTGAATTCCGACAACCGGGGAGATCTCCTGGTAAAAGTGATCGTAAAGATCCCGGCAAACCTGACCAGCCACCAGGAGGCCCTGATGAAGGAGGCATTTACCGGCATACCTCAATGAGACCCTGTCCCCGGTCGAAGTATCGCAAGGACGACATGCGATCAGGGTTCGCAGGAAAATTTCCCATCCTCTGCGGGAAGAATAATACACATGGAAGATTACTATGTGCCAGATATCAGGAAGTAAAAAGGGCAGGAACCGGGTTTGGGATTCCGGGTTTTGCAACGCAAGCAGGCAATCCATCCCAATCCGTTTTTTCCGGCAATGAAATTGGGGTCTGGAGAATTTGTCTGAACGGATAAAAATTCCCCGCCCGCGTGATGAGATCGGGAATATGACCACATTTCATTTTTTAGAATTTTCAGGAAGAACTATCCCCTCAGCGGCTCATCATCACGCTCACGGTGATTACCGTATGAAAAAAATTCTCTGTCTGATTGTCTGTACAGCTCTCTGTGCTCTCCTGCTTTCTGCCGGGTGTACGCAGGATGCGACATCGCCTGCCCCGGCAACTCCGGCAGGATCTGCAGCGCCGGTGACACCAACCACTACGGCCGATTCGGTTAAGACCCTGTCCACATCTCTCGGAACGGTCCTTACGGATTCCCGGGGTATGACACTCTATTACTTTGCCCCCGATATCCCGGGGAGCGGGAAGAGCACCTGTTATGGCGGATGTGCGAATGCCTGGCCGGTCTTTTATGTGGATTCTCCTACCGTATCGCCGCCGCTTGCCGGAGCGGATTTCTCATTCATCACCCGTACTGATGGCACAAAACAGACCAGCTACAAGGGCTGGCCACTCTATTATTTCAGCAGGGACGAAGCTGCCGGGGATACCCGGGGGGAGAGTGTCCAGGGGAACTGGTCTGCAGTAAAACCTGATTATAACGTGATGTACTCCTGGCAGCCCGGGTACGGAACGTTCCTCACGGACGGATCCGGGCGAACGCTCTACTTCTTTGCGCGTGAGAATCCGATGGAAGCTGCCTGTACTGGAACCTGTCTTACGAACTGGCCCCCGTACTCATCCGGTCCGCTTGTTGCTCCCTCGCTGCTGAAATCCGGGGATTTCAGTGTCACGACACGTCCTGACGGAATACGCCAGTCCCTGTACAAAGACCGGCTGCTTTACTCCTTTGTCAAAGACACAAAGCCGGGGGACATGTTCGGGCAGGGTGTGAACAATGCCTGGTATGTTGCAAATATCTCCGGCTATGTTCCACCGGTCCCGACATTGGCGCCAACTGCAGTCCCGACAACAAAACCTACAATTAACTATGGAAGCGACACCGACAGCGGCGGAGGAGGCGGATACTGAGGCATTTGATCCCTTACCAGAATATTTCCACGCCGGGGGAGAGCCGGTGATTCATCATCCTGCCCTCTGCCTCCTGGATATCCGGTACATCCGGATCGACGTTTTTTTTAACTTTTTTAATGAACCCGTGGCCGGATTCTCCTGTCTGCCGGGAGTTCGTTATAAAAAATGCCAATGGGAGCAATCCTTATCACTCCTCACCGGAAAAAGGTCTGTATCCCTCCAGGGGGAGCGTATCATCAGAGGATGAGAACGATGGCAAGAACATATCCGTACGGAAAAGGTGACGGTGCGGTCCGGTGGGTCTCGGCCGAATGGCTGCAGGCCCACCTCGAGGAAAAGGGTCTCCTTGTTATCGACTGTCAGCCGAATATCCATGAATATATCCAGGACCATATTCCCGGGGCGCTGTACGCCCATGAGAACCTGTTCCGCATCCATGAGGGCGCTATCCCGACCCGGTGGATCCCAGCCGATGCCGCTGAGATCCTGCTGCGGACACTCGGGGTAGAAGCGGATAAACCGGTTGTCGTGTATTCCAGCAGCGGCCCCCTGACAACCTGCGGGAACTATATCGGCGACGGGCTTGAACAGACCATGCTCGCGTACACGCTTGCACGTTACGGTCACCGGAATGTCTGTATCCTCGATGGCGGCCTTGAGAAATGGAAAGGGGAGAACCGGCCCGTCACGCGCAGGTTCGATCTTGCGAAACCTTCTTCGTTCTCCGTGAACCTTCAGAAGGACTATTTCATCGACTATTTTGAATTTCTCCGGATGAGAGAAAAACCCGGTGTCGTGCTGCTGGATGCCCGCCCTGCGGCGGTTTATGAAAGCCAGGGACCCTGGATCCGGCCCGGCCATATTCCCGGAGCGGTTAACCTGCCATGGAAAAGCCTGATGGACGAAAAGAACCGGAAATTGATGAAACCCGACGACCAGATCCAGTCCCTGGTCCTGGCAGCCGGAGCAACACCGGACAAGACCATCATCTGCTCCTGCGGGACCGGCAGGGAGGCAACGAACGAGTTCCTGCTTTTCAGGTATTACCTGGGATATGAGAATGTTGTCCTCTACGAAGGCGGGTTTACGGAATGGTCCTCCTATCCGGACAACCCGGTAGTGACCGGGAAGAACCCCCGGTAATCTGTTTTTTATACGTCCTGAACCGGGTGCAGGACTTCCCGGAGATTACGTTTTTTGCCCGGTGAGTATCGTTTTTCTTCCCCCTTGTTCCAAATGCTGTTTCAAATTTTGTTTTACCCCGATACCTTGATGAAATCCCCCGGGGATACTCTGCCGGTTAAGGGATGACAGGTCATACGGGCCCTGCCCGCTCCTAAAAATCTCTTGCCTCCCGGATCGGGAGTCCGGATCCGGAACCTGTGCGCAACTCTGCATGGTGAGATGAGACGATGGTACGCTGGTATTACCGCTCTCTCTTCGATGAACTTGAAGAGATGAGAGCCTACATGGAATCGTTAAACCGCCAGATCTACGAGACCAGCCCGGTAGCATTGCTGCCAGGGGCTGGGCTCCTGGCAACCCGGATGCTGCCGGCACAGCAAAACGGTTTCCGCGTTGATGTGACTGATACCCCGGCCGAGGTTGTTGTTACGGCTGAATTTGAGACAGGAATTTCCAAAAGGGATATTACCCTCACCCTGAAAAGTCCTCACGCCCTGGAGATCTCCTGTGCACTCCAGGAAGTGACCAGGAAAGAAACACCGGGATATGCATTTTGGGAGCGCCGGTCCGGTTGCATGACACAGGTCATTCCAGTTCCCGGGCCGGTGTCGGAAGAAGGGTCCCGTGCCACCTATATGGGCGGTGTACTTGAAGTTCATCTCAAAAAAACAGAATCAGCAACACGGGGAACCATTCCCGTTGCCTGATCTGGCCCTGCTCGTGCCAGCCAACCTGACATAAAGTACGGGTTCGTTGCGTTACTGATGATGAATATCCCGATGGACAGTAAATACGAGGTGAAATGATGCCCTACCGATGGAAAACAAAAACCTCTGTCGATGAGACAGTTGTTGTGGTAATGAATGTCCTTGACAAGAACCCGGATCTGCCGAACTGGCTGATCGTCACGATCAATGGATCGATCGCCGATTCGGATAAAAAACTCGTGAAGTACTTCTTCGAGGAGATAAAAAAGCATGTCCCCCGGGCCATGAAGTACTTTGAAGGACAACAGTAGCCCTGCCGGAATTTTTCCTTTTTATTTCCATAACCTGAGTATTACGCTAATTGTGATCCTTTTTGTCATCCGTCCGGTTCTGCTCATTTCATTTTTTGTTTCAAAATTTAACTTTTGAGAGAGAGCCTATACCCTCCCGTTGTCCATTTCCCACAAGGATGGGGATATGCCAGGTCCTGGCAGATGTCCCTGATGTATGAGGAGATAACCATGCAAGACACCCGTTTTTATTCGCTGCCAAAATTGCCGTACGGCTACGCGGCGCTGGCACCCCAGATCTCTGAGGACCAGCTCCGGATTCACCACGTGAAACATCACCAGGCCTATGTCAATGGCGCAAATGCCCTTTTTGAAAAACTGGACAAGGCAAGGAAGGAGAACGCCGATCTCGACATGAAAGCAACGCTGCGGGAACTCTCGTTCCACATCGGAGGGTTCCGGCTCCACAATTTGTTCTGGGAGAACCTTGCTCCCGCGGGAAAAGGCGGCGGGGGAGTTCCCAAAGGAGGCCTCGCCACCGTACTGGATGAGGAGTTCGGGACATTCGAGAGGTTCAAAAAAGAGTTCACCCAGGCTGCCGTGAGCACCGAAGGTTCAGGGTGGGCTGTCCTCACCTATTGCCGTAAGACCGGCCGGCCTCTCATCATGCAGATCGAGAAGCACAATATGGACCTGATCCCCGGTTTTGCTATCCTTCTGGTCCTGGACGTCTGGGAACATGCCTATTATCTCGATTACAAGAATGACCGGGCAAAATATGTGGAATCGTTCTGGGAGATCGTGAACTGGGATGCTGTTGCGCAGCGGATTGACACCTGGAGGAAATGATCCCCGGGCTGATTGAGAGAACCGTAAAGAGGGACGTGTAAAAAATGCCTGAATTTCTTAACCCGTTCAGCGGAATGGTTCCTGAACGAAAGATGACGACAGAAGAACTTGTACGGGCAGTCCGCCTGGATATTGCCGGGGAACTGGAAGCCATCCACGGGTATATGGCCCATGCCGGTGCAACGGACAATCCGCTTGCAAAGGCCGTTCTTGTCGATATCGCAAACGAAGAACGTGTCCACGTAGGCGAACTTGTCCGGCTCCTGTCGATCCTGGCCGTAGACGAAGACGATTTCCTGAAAAAGGGGACTCTCGAAGTCGACACCCTGGCAGCATCGCTGGCATCGGAACAAAAATCCCCGCAGACCGCGGGTGAGACAACCATCGGATCCTTAAAACAACCATAGGAGATGAAAAACATGGAAAAAACATACCTGGGACGTGAAGACGCCCCCATCAACGATGAAACCTGGAAACTGCTCGACACCGCAATGATTGGTGCAGCCAGGAGCCAGCTCTCCGGGCGGAGGCTTGTGGAGATCGAGGGCCCGTTCGGGTTCGGCCTCAAAGTGATCCCGCTCAGCGACTGCGAGATCGCAGATGGTATCGCAAGCAGCCCGTTCATCCCGGTAAACCTTGTGACAAGTTCGTTCTTCCTCAGCAAGCGGGATCTTGCCGCCAGCGGGAAAGACGGGATGCTTTTGGATCTGGACCCGGTTGCCTCGGCTGCCATGGCCTGTGCAGCAAAAGAGGACGACATCATCTTTTCCGGTATCCAGAACACCCCGGGTCTCCTGGGTGCTGAAGGTTCGGGCTCGCTTGCTCTTTCGAAATGGGACAAGGTCGGTGCTGCAGCGGACCAGATCATCAGTGCCGTGACCATTCTTGACGATGCAGGTTTCCACGGCCCGTACTGCATGGGGCTTGCTCCCGCCCAGTACAATCTTCTCCTGCGTCGGTACCCCCAGGGGGATGGCACCGAACTCGATCATATCCGGACCATTCTTGGAGGCGAGGTCGTGAAGGCCCCGGTCCTGAAAAAAGGAGGCGTCCTGCTCGCGTCCGGCCGCCAGTACTGTTCGATTGTTATCGGCCAGGACATGAGTATCGGGTTCAACGGCCCGGCCGGGGATGCCTTTGAATTCAGCATATCCGAGAGCCTTGCCCTCCTCATACGGGCGCCGGAGGCAATCTGCGTACTTCATTGAATGAGTATCCGAGGAGTGATAACCGCATGTTAAAAGCAACACAGGAACTCGTGAACAAATTCCAGCAGGAACACGAGGTCTATCTTGATGCGCAGGACCTGGAATCCTACTGGGTGATAACCGCACGGATCCCCAAAAAACAGCAGACCCTGCATCACGTGCATTATGCGCAAAAGTTCGTAACCTCACGGAGTGAGAAAGGCAGTGTCCTCATTGTCGTAAACCCGGATGCATCCGATGCGTACATTGTCGAGAACTGGGGAGAGATGGACATGTTCGATGATTTTGTGAAAAAGGCACTGGTCCGGATCAGGGAGAACCGGGATGCCGCGGGCGAAGGAGTGACCGGGGATTGCGGCACCAGCTGTTCCTGAACGCCCTTGTATACCGGTGAAGGATCATGACCTCATTACCGCCATTATCAGAGACCGTGCTCAAAATCTTAAAAAGGGAAGGCGCACTGACCCACAAGGAGCTGGTGAAAAAATCCAAGCGTTCCCCGAGAACCGTGCGGTATGCCTTAAAGCGGCTCAAGGAGAACGAGCTGATAATCGAGAAGATGAACATGCGCGACATGCGCCAGATCATCTACCTGGACCGGAGATCCTGCCCCCAGAAGACCCGGATGGAAGAGAGTTTTTCGGGAAGTTACCCGGGACTGAGGATTCCCACATCGGCTGAATGAGGAACCGGGCATACTGCACAGAAGGCTGAATAAATGGGAGAAATATTCCATGAGAGTCACGATCGATCGTTCTGACTGCACCAGTTGCGGGTCCTGCTGGGATACCTGCCCGGAATTTTTTTACAGAGGATCCGGACGATCATTTCAGCCGGGTTTGTGAAAAATTCCGGTCAGCGGGAAAGACAGCCGAAGGCATTGCCCCGGAGGATCTGAATACCTGCGTGAACGGTGCTTCGGATAGCTGTCCTGTACAGATCATCAAAGTTGAAGAATCGTAAGGTTTCAATGAGAGGAAAAAGATGTCAAACCCAAAAGACGGAAAACTGGAACTGCTGAGCGATAAGAACAGTGCGCTTGTGCTTGTGGACTACCAGCCCACGATGTTTGCCGGCGTTGCTTCCGGGGACAAGACGATCATCCGGAACGCGGCCTATTGTTCTGCAAAGGCCGCAAGTATCCTGAACGTGCCGGTCGTGCTCTCGACCATCAACCCGCAGCACAATGGGAATTTCCTTGTTGATGTTACAAAATTATTCCCCGGCCAGGAAGTGTATGCCCGCAGTGTTCCGAGTTTCGATGCATTCGAAGATGAGAAGACGTATGCCGCGTTCAGAAGAACCGGCCGGAAGAAGATGGTGGTCTCCGGATTGTGGACGAGCATGTGTTTTGCCTATACCGCCCTTCACGCGATCCGTGACGGTTACGAGGTGTACGGGCTTATGGATGCTGCGGGAGATTCCACACCCGATGCCCACAAGTACGGCATCGAACGGATGCTGCAGGCCGGGGTTATTCCCATCACGGTCGAATCCCTGATCTCGGAATGGATGCACGACTGGAACAACCCGAAGGCCATGGAGCTGGTAAAGGAAGTGTATTCCCGCTATGGCTATATGATCGGGCTGCAGTAGCGTTCTCCCGACACCCTCACTTTTTCAAAAAGAAAAGATCCGCGGGAAGGCAATGATTCCGATCCCGGTCCGGATCCCCCGATGCCTTGTTCCCCGTTCCCTTTTTCCCCCTGGAGCATCCGAAGGACCGGGCCAGCGGTCTGCCCGGGGTATTCCCTGCGGCCGGGTGTGGGATTCGGACAGCAAAGTCCTGTAAAAAAAAAGCATGGCGGTTATTCCCCCCATTCTTTTTTGCAGGTTACCTGTCCCGGTATCCGACGGGAATTCCCTGCCGCAGTATACGGGCGAATCCCCCTTTCCCGCGTGATACCTGCCGGAGCAAGTATTTTAGTAAGGATTGTCTATAACACATCAACCGTACCGGAACCGGGAGATGTTGCATCATGGATCGTTCTCTCATCCCGAACCTGCAGAAAAGACCGGCCCTGCTTGCGTTCATCATCTCTGCCATATCTGCTGTCGTCCTGTTCCTCAACGGCTGCGCACTCACCGGCGGGATCACCTATGTTCTTCCGCATCTCTTCTATATCCCCATCATCCTCGCGGCGTACTTCTTCCCCCGGAGGGGAGTACTCTTCGCATGCGCCCTCTCGGCGCTGTACTGCTGCATGGTAATCGTCATCAGCCCGGCCTTCGGAGAGCTCCTGTCTGCGGGAGGACGGGTGGTGATGTTTGTCCTGATTGCAGCGGTTGTCTCGTTCCTTACCCTGCGGATGCAGGAGAGCGAGCTGCAGTTCCGGGGCGTGGCCGAACGCAGCTCCGATATCATCCTGCTCACGGACTCGGATGGAAAAGCGGTGTATGTCTCACCGTCGGTCCGGAAAAACCTGGGGTACGATCCTGCGGAAATTACCGGCCGGATGCCCCGGTCCTTCATTCACCCGGATGATATCGGATTGATCCAGGATGCTGCCCGGCATATTGCTCTTGATTCCGCTCTTGAAGTGATCATCCTTCGGATGAGAAAGAAAGACGGGGATTATGCCGTCATCGAATTCTCGGGATCCCCCATCATCCATGCCGGGCACATAGCCGGCATCCAGGTGATCGGGCGGGACATCACGGAGCGCAGGAAGGTACAGGAGGCCCTTCGCGAGAGCGAGGAAAAATACCGGATGCTTGCGGACTATACCTATGACTGGGAATACTGGGTATCCCCCGACGAGACCATCCTCTATACCACGCCATCCTGCGAACGGATCACCGGTTACTCCTGGCAGGATTTTGCAAAGGACAAGGATCTGGTAAAAAAGATCCTGCATCCCGATGATCTCCATGCACTCGATCACCACCTGTCGCAGGGGCCGGCAAAAGAACCGTCCGGTTCTTTGGATTTCCGGATCATTCACCGGAACGGCGATATCCGCTGGATCGGCCATGTCTGTCAGCCGATCTATAATGCGAACGGGGAATTTGTCGGCAGGCGGGTCAGCAACCGGGACATCACGGCCCGCAAACGCATGGAATACGATCTGCGGGATGCCAACCGGCGGCTCTCCGATATCATCGGTTTTCTTCCCGATCCTACGATGGTCATCGATAGCAATGGAAATATCGTGGCCTGGAACCATGTCATGGAGAAACTGACCGGGATCCCTGCGGCATCCCTGCTGGGTAAAGGAGATTACGCCTACGCGTTCTGGTTCTATGGAAGATCCCGGCCGGTCCTGATAGACCTGGTGCTCCACGATGATATGGACGGGATCGCGAGATACTACCCGAATTATCACCGGAACGGGCACACCATCCTTGCCGAGATCGAGACCGTGCGGCCGGATGGTTCCCGGTTCGACTTCTGGATCACGGCAACACCCCTCTTCAACCATAACGGCGAGAAAGTCGGGGCAATCGAATCGCTCCGGGATGTTACTCATGAAAAATCCATAGCCCGGGCATGGCGGGAATCGAAGCACTATCTCGATGCCATCATCAATACGATCTCCGACCCCGTATTTGTCAAGGATCGCACCTACCGGTTTGTGACCCTGAACAACGGATTCTGCCGGTTCGTGGGCCATACAAGGGAAGAGCTCCTGGGAAAGACCGATTACGATTTCTTCTCAAAAGAGGAGTCGGACGTTTACCGCAGGAACGACGAGATTGTATTCAGTACAAAGGAAGTAAACGAGAATGAGGAGACCCTGACCGATGCAAAGGGAAACCGGCACACCATCGTCACCAAGAAATCCGTGTACACGAGCGGGGATGGCGAGGAGTTCCTGGTTGGAATTATCAGGGATATCTCCGAGCGCAAACAGATGGAGACGGCACTCAAGGAAGCCAACAAGAAGCTCAACCTTCTCTCCAGCATCACGCGGCACGATATCCGCAACCAGCTGCTCACCCTGACTGCATACCTGGAGCTCTCCAAAGAGACGCTCGGCGATGCGGCCCGGACCATGGAATATATTGCCAAGGAGGAGCGGGCTGCAACCGCCATCGAACGGCAGATCGTCTTTACCAGGGAGTACCAGGATCTCGGCGTCAGTGCGCCGTCATGGCAGAATCTGTCCGCCTGCCTCAAATCTGCCATTGCAGCCCTCCCTCTCCGTGATGTCCGGGTCGTGGACGAGATCGAAGGGTTTGAGATTTACGCAGATCCGCTGTTTGAAAAAGTGTTCTACAATCTCATCGACAATGCTCTCCGGTACGGGGGCCCGGCCATGACCACGATCCGGTTCGGCCTCCAAAAATCCGGGCAGGATCTGGTGATCACGGTCGATGATGACGGGGTCGGCATAACTCCTGAAGACAAGAAACAGCTGTTCGAACGCGGGTTCGGGCATCATACCGGCCTGGGTCTCTTCCTCTCCCGCGAGATCCTCTCGATTACCGGTATAACGATCTCCGAGACCGGGGAACCGGGCAGGGGAGCCCGGTTTGAGATTGTTGTGCCGGGCGGAACCTGGCTGCCGTCCCGCACGGCATGATTCTTTACGCGGATTCAAGCCTCCTGACCTCACGGTCTCCCGGAAAAACTAAAAAACCGTGTTTCCTGTCACCGCGATGCAGGTTCGCCCGGCTCGTTGCTACCGGGTTTCAGGACTTTTCCTATGTACCGAAAAACCCGGTGCAGGAGCAGGCGGATGATGAGCAGGCCGGAATTCCGGGTGGAGCCATCTCCCTGTTTTTCTTCCCGGTAATGGTCATATGGACCTGATATGAGAACCCGGGTAACGGGAATTTTCTGAACGAATTGCGGGTTTCAGGCCCTTACTCCTCTGTTCCCGGGGATCCCGGTAAGGTGAACCGGATTGTTGTACCCTTTCCTTCACCCTCCGACTCCGCCCATATTTTCCCGCCATGCACTTCGATGATACGCTTCACGATCGCAAGACCTACACCGGTGCCGGGGGATAACGGGTCCAGCTTCTCGAACAGGTTGAATATCCTGTCCAGGTACCGGGGATCGATCCCGATACCGTTGTCCTGCACAAAGAAGACCGGGATCGTCCCGCTCATGTCGGCACCAATCCGGATCACCGGATCCGGCCGGTCTGTCACGACCCTGACCGCATTCTCAATAAGATTGACCAGGACTTCCCGGATACGGGCATGATCGACATTGACCATGGGCAGATCGGGTGCAATCTCGATCATAATACCCCGCTCGGTTAGCGTTCCGGCAAGGACACCTGCCGCTTCTTCGGCAATAGTGCCAAAGGAGATCCGTTCCGGAGGAGAGACCACTCTCCCGATCCTTGAAAGCCTGAGCACCTCCGCAAGCAGCTCCAGCATCCTGTCGGCAGCGTCGGTGATCCGGCGGAGATCCTTTTTCAGCTGAGAAGGATCGCCTCTCTTTGCATCGTCTTCCAGAAGTCCGGCATACCATTTAATCGTAAGGAGCGGGCTCTTGAGATCGTGGGAGACCGTGTACGTGAACCGTTCGAGCTCGGCATTCTTCTCTCCCAGTTTCCCGATGAACTTCTCCCGCTGCACTTCAGCTTCCTTCCATCCGGAGATGTCGGTATACGTCCCGGTCATCCGCAGGGGTTTTCCCGCTGCATCCCGGGCCACCGCCTTTCCCCTTGCCCGGATCCATTTCCAGTCGCCGGTCCTGGTTTTTAACCGCTGCTCCACATCAAAGACGGGTGACTGGTTTTCGATATATGCCGTGAGAGCGGCACTGGTGGCTGCCATATCCTCCGGATTGATAAGATCTCTCCATTCCGGTGCAACTTCCGGCTGTTCACCGGGCTGATAACCAAGGATCTCCCAGCCCCGCGGGCTGATGTAGGTAGTCCCGGTATCCATCCGGATATCCCAGATCCCGTCGTTCGATCCTTCAAGCGCAAATTTCAGCCGCTCCTCGCTCTCGCGCAGTGCCCGTTCTGCTTTTCTTCGTTCGTTATCGGCCTGGTCAATCTCATCCCCGATTTCACGGGATACATAGGATATGACAAGGGATACTGCCGCCGCCGTGACGATGACTGCGATTGCCGAGATGAGAACACCCCTGCTGTCGATGGTTCCCAGAATCATCACATCGATCCAGTTCCCGACCAGGACCACAATGAGGATGACCGGCAGGAGCCCGCGGAGCAGTTTTGAGCGGGTCGACGTGCCGGATATGCCGGACAGCGGCCAGCGTGCAGGACCTGCAGCAGCAATAAGCCCGAGGCCCAGTATCCCGAGTGCTGCTGCGGTGGTCAATGCGACAGGTATCACCGTTCCCCCGTAGAGCAGGGGAGCGCCGTACCAGTACCCTATGAGAAGGATTCCGGAGATACCTGCCACCGCGGTGCCCAGGAGTGCCGTGTGATCGGTCCTGCTGGCAAGAAACAGGAATATGGCGGTGCACGCGAAGAGAAAACAGATCGCGGTCACGGGGGACATGTGTCCGACCGGTATCATCCCGAGATTCCCCGACGAGCTGATGAACAGGGAATCCACACCGGTATCAAACCCGGTGATACTGCCGGCAAGGGTCAGGACTGAAATCAGGATGCCGAACCCGGCAAACCATGCAACAAGGATCCGGATTGTGCGGTGCGTCGGCCATGCAGCAAGGAGACAGAGCGAGATCCCAAGCAGGATAACGATGACAGCCGTGTTGGGCGCCATGGGGATGTAATCCGCCCGCACGCCGGTCAGGGTCCGCGAGCTGAAGATCCAGCCGGAAAGCCCCAGGCACCCTATGGCCGTGGCAAGGATCCCGCAGGCACGCGCGAACCGCCCGATGATGCTCATTGGGAGAACTCGATCGTTCACCTATACAATTCTTTTGCCATGGTAGTGAACCGGCTTCATGGTCCGGGAAAACCGGGTTCTTCGGAAAAAAAGGTGTTCATATCCGCGTTCTGTCCGCGTTTCTCAGTCCGGATCGACCCGGCCTGAACCCGGGACCCCCGCTCGATAATTATATCGCTCAATACCACGAGCAGACAATGGTGATGATCTCATGAAAAAGTCCAGGCTGTTACTTATCGGAGGGGCCGTCATTGTCGTGATCGTGATAATCGCGGTTCTCGCAACCGGGTCGGGAAATCCCGCACAGGGTATCCGGGCCGGGTATGGGCAATCGGTCGGACATGGACAAGGGCAGGGGTATGGCACAGGTTCGGGGACGAATTATCCGGTCCTGCTTCCCAACACGAATCCAGCTCCCCTTACTGCGACCGAATCCGCCGATATCCTCTTCATGCGTGAGGAAGAACAACTGGCCCACGACCTGTACGTCCGGTGGTTCGGCATGTACACGATCCCGGTCTTCTCAAATATTGCATCCTCGGAGACCCTCCACGTGGATGAAGTCCGGCTGCTCATGGATCGGTACGGGCTGCCCTCCAGCCGGATCGGCAATGCTTCGACCGGTTATCACGATTCCACCATCCAGTCGCTCTACAGCACGCTCTCACAGAAGGGAGATGTATCCCTAACCGGTGCGTTTGAAGCAGGTCTTGCCGTTGAGGAGCGGGATATTGCTGACCTGGACCGGGCGCTTGCAAATACAACCCGGGCTGATATCATCCAGGTCTATTCCAATCTGCGGCAGGGATCTGAGAACCACAAAAGTGCATTCCTCCGCCAGCTGGGCCGGTGAGATCCCCCCTGAGGCAGGACCGGATGCCTTCCTCTTGAAGAGCAACCGGAAGTTATTCCTTTTTTGGCAGAGTGCGTTCTGGCTACGCAATGCCGGCGGTGAATGATTCACTTCTTTCCCCGATGCAGAAGTCCCTGATTTTACATGGTCCTGTTTTTCGGCCTGAGCAGGTAATATTTTATGAAGTCATTCACTGCAAACGAGAAGAATGCCGACAGCCCGATGATGGTTATCGTATCGGTTATCGGAATCGGTTTGAGCCCGGGAATCCCGACCGAGATAAGCCCGGTCACTACGATTATATCGGCCAGCGTTATGAAGAAAAGGGATTTGCTCGGGCAGGAGTTCCAGAAATGTTCCCGTTCCCTGACCACGAAAACCGTGAACAATCCAAAGTAGAAGAGTATGGCAAAAGAGAACGTCTGTATGGATTCGGGGTCTTTTGCAAGGCCAAGATGTCCAAGTCCGATGAAGAGGGTGGCAAGCGACTCCAGAACAACCAGCACACCGAGGTACAGTGAGGATTTCACAAGATCCGAGACATCCCACGTATCCGGTTTTTTTGACCCCCTGACATTATCGGTTGCCAGCGAAAGCGTTACGAAATCGATAACAAAGAGCAAAAGTACTACGTCGAATACCGATACTATGAAATTGCCTGTCAGCAGAAACGCGGCTACGACAAAAACCACTATCTGGAATGTCTTGACGACTTTGTTGAAGATCCAGGTCAGGATCCTCTGGTGCATCATCCGCCCGGCTTTGACCAGGTCTACAATATTCCCCAATCCGTCGCCGGTCAGAACAACACTCGCAGCACTTTTTGCAACATCCGTTGCATTGTTTACCGCGATCCCTACCTCGGCCTGTTTTAATGAAGGCGCATCGTTGACGCCATCCCCGGTCATTCCCACAATATGACCCTTTCTCTGCAGACTCCTGACGATCACGTATTTGTCCCGGGGATATATTTCCGCAAAACCATCATGCGTTTCCGCAAGTTCTGAAGCCCTGTCCGGCTCCATCGTATCCATCTTCCCGAATTCAGCCGAAGTGGTTATTGCATCGGAAAGACCGACCTGCCTTGCAGTCTCCTTAGCTATCGGAAGGGCATCGCCGGTAAGCAGCTTTACCGATACCCCGAGTTCCCGGAGCTCCCCGATCAGATCTTTTGCATCGGTTCTTGGCATATCGTAAAGGGCAACAAGCCCGACCATCGTTAAGCTGTTTTCATCATCACCCCTGGCCACCGCAAGCGTCCTGTAACCTTTCGATGCATATTCGCGGGTCTGCTGTTCGAGCACAGTGGCATCAGCGCCGGCGAGATCCGCGATGATGGCAACGGCTCCCTTCACAACGCTGAATGTCTTTCCATCCATCTCTACAATCGATTCGGTCCTCCTCGTTGTCGGGTTGAACGGAATAAAAGATCTGCGGCTGAAACCATCCGGAAGAACATTTCTTAAGGATGCAGCGGATATGAACGCGAGATCGATTGGATCGTTGTTTGCCTTCCGGGATGCCAGAGCGCCGTACATGAGGACATCATTTTCCGTCATCCCGTTCACCGGGAAAATTCCGGCAACTGAAAGCCTGTTCATCGTTATTGTGCCGGTTTTATCCGAGCAAAGGATATCCATCGTGGCTGCATCTTCGGCTGCGTTGAGACGGGTGACCAGCACGCCCCGCGTGACGAGTTCCATCGATCCTATTGCCATACTTATCGTGAACATTGCAGGCAATGCGACCGGAATAGAAGAGGCCAGGAGCACCAGGGCAAGCGGGAGAATTGTCAACAGTGGTATGCCGGCAATTATGGAAACGATGAATGCAACTGCCAGGGTCATACCCACGATTGCCAGTAACCATGTTACGATCCAGGATATCACCTCCTCGGCATGGAGCCGTGGCCGTGCGAACTGGATGAGATCTGCCGTTTTTCCAAAATAGGTCCTGGCTCCCGTTAAAATAACGAATGCATTCGCTTCACCGGTTTTTACAACTGAGCCCGAAAAGAGCATATCAGATCGTCCTTTTGGAACGGTGAGCGATTCCCCGGTAAGGGCTGCCTGGTCAACTTCGAGCTGCCCCTCCACCACCTTCACATCGGCGGGGACAAAGTCCCCGGCCCGTACTCTTACAACATCTCCCGGGACGAGATCTCTTGCTGAGATCTGTTGCCATTTCCCCTCGCGTAAAACCCGGGCATTTACTCTCAGTTTTTGTTTTAAGAGGTCAATGGCGTTCGATGCCCTCTGTTCCTGGAAGAATCCGAGTACTGCGTTTGAAAACAACAAAGCCACGATAATGTACAGGTCGAGATAATTGGCAAGGATGAAGGAGAGGACTACAACAGCCTCCAGCATCCATGCGGTCGGACCCCAGAATTTTTTTGCCAATCCCAGGTACGGGTTGACTTTTTTTTCAGCTACTTCGTTGTATCCATACCGTATGAGCCGATTTTTAATCTCGACCGCAGATAATCCGTTTTTGATATCCGCCCCAAGATTTCCGGCCAGTTCGTCGATTCCTGTATTCTGGTAATCGATGTCCGGCTCTCGGGTTTCCTTTATTTCCGGCATCAGACCCCGGTTCTCAACCAGATTCCGATAAGATGTCGGCGGGGATAAAATTTTTTACGCAATCAATAATCGATCCTCCTCCATAAAAGAAAATCCCCTGGGGTTCGTCTGTGTTCAATAGACAGGGGCCCGTTCCAAACCTCTAAATATTCCTTTGATATATATCCACATGCTCTGCCCAGATATGATATTGAGTCCGCACCGTTCCGGGGAAACCCTCACTATTCTCTTCTGATATCCGTCATATCATGGATGCATCAGCAGGAAGTTGAGGCATACTATGGTCTCAAAAAATAAAAAAAAGGCAAAAGTTCCCCTCCACGATAACGCCGGGCAATCGCAGACTGAAATAATGGGGACATCTGCGAAACTTCAGGAAAAAACCGTTGAACAGTTGATCCGGGAACTGAGGGATCCTGATGAAATTGTCCGGTCCACCGCCGCCGGCACCCTCGGACACCGTAAATCGGAGAAGGCTACAAAGCCGCTGATTCTGGCACTTAACGACCCTCATGTCTACGTCCGGCATGGGGCTGCATGGGCGCTCGGTGAGATAAAATCCGAATCGGCAGTCGATGCGCTCCGGCAGGCATTGAATGACGAGGACGAAATCACCCGGGGGAAAGCCGCTGAAGCATTGGGAAAGATCCAGGGATTCTGACGGCTAATTTTATAGGCTGAGGATATATCTGCAGACCGGGCAGGATTGTTATTTGGCTGCGTGAACATCCGGGTACTGCCGGATCAGACTCAGTTAATACAATCCCGTGATATACGGGTGTGACCGTTCGCAATCCCGAACCCGCTCTGTCCGCTGCACCGGAAACCGGTAGCGAACTGGTACTGATCGGATTGATTCCCGGGAAAAAAGGATGTCCGGGTCTCCGGCACGTATGTTCCGCGTTATGCGACTCTTTTACCTGCAGTACATGAACCATCCCGGGACATGGACCGTGTACATTTCTGGTCGTGAGTGCACTGGCCGTTCAAGGTACCACAGTTACCGCTTACTCCCTTCTGTTGCATCCCGTACCCGGCCTGGCAACCGGACCCCGGTACGCACGACTGGTTTGTACAGTTCTGTCCATTGTTCAGGCACGGTCCCTGGCCGGGAGCTGTGCCGGAGTTCTGGTTTCCGGGCGTGGCTGCCATTACACCGGCAGGAACGAGAATGAGTGCGATTACCGCACAGATTATGATTTTCTTGATCATGGGTTGCTGTCCTCCGTTGGTTGCCGGCCCGCAGAATCCTGTCTCCCGCAAGCCGGTCCTGCATCATCGGTCAGCAGGAGTAGATAAACCATTTCTCGGACGCACAGCTACATATCCGAATTTGATGGGTGGACCGTGGATACCGGAGGTTTTTCTGATGTTATGCCTCATTCTCCGATCTTATATACAGCGTCAGCTCCATGTGCTGAGAAGAATGAAATTTGGGATCTTCGTACTTGCAATTCTCATGCTTGCACTCGTTGCACTGCCACTTGCTCCCTACAGCGGCAGCTCCGGATCCGTGGTGCAATCCGCAGATCCCCCCGGGGAATTCCACGCATACCGGAACGGGCCGGGGATGGCCTCCCTGATGTCCGATGGCCGGAGCGGCATGATGCGGGGGCCCGGCGCTACGATGCCCGCATCCCGAGCCTGCCCTTTCAACGAACCCCCCGCAGGATCGCAGGTCCAGCAGGAACTCCGGCGCGATCCTTTTGACTGGAATACCCCGGCCCGTACGATCCGGTTCCAGGCATACCGGCGGCTGTCGGGAAAGAACATTCTCGAACACGAAAAGAGGCAGCTCATTTATACCACGATCCTCATGAATCCCGGCATTGAGATCCCACTCCTCTCCTCCCTGACCGGGATCAATCTCCATACCCTGCGTTATCACCTGGGATACCTGATGAGCATGAACAAGATCGCCTGCATTGAACAGGGCGGGGGGTATCATTTCTTCGAGAATCACGGCAGGTACGGCCAGGATGAGCAGCAGCGGATTCTTTACAGCCGGTATCCGACAACCAGCCGGATCCTGTCCGTTATCGGGGCAAATCCCGGTATTACACGAGGGGGACTTGCCGGTGAACTGGGTCTTGCCGGGCCTTCGGTTACCCGCTGGACCCGGCAGCTGATTGCAAATGGAGTGGTTACCGAAGTGAGGGACGGCAGGCGGGTTCACTATTACCCTGTGGAAGTGCCGCCAGGCAGTACCGGTGCAAACGCATGAGCCCCGTCGGAAAGGCCCATATTGGCAATTTATTTTTAACCTGCCGGACTCCCCGGAAAAACCGGTCCTCATATCCGCGTTCTGGCAGCGTTTCCGCTGCCTGACGGGGAATACTAGGTAATGAAAAAAACCTCGGTTCTATGACCATTAATGGGCATCCGGTGAGGTGCGTTTCAGCCTTATTTTGTCAAACGGACAAATTTATTGGCTTATTCTCCACACGAACAGAAACCGGTGGATTTCCAGGGTTTTCCGGGAGGGGTGTGGAAACGAAAAAGGGAAACGGGGCTCAATTCGGGCTTATTTTACTGTATCCCCAACCAGTGATATATGCTTTTTTGATCTGCAGGAGCCCCCCGGCCATGCCTTTATAATCCCTCACATCCATGCAGGATCATTACCGGGTGATCGCACTGTACCGTATCCTCTACGTTGATGATGAGATTTCCCTGCTTGAACTCGGCAAGCTCTTCCTCGAAGCATCCGGGGATTTCACGGTAGTAACCGCACTCAGCGCAGCCGAAGCAATCCGGTTGCTCGAACAGGAAAAATTCGATGCCATAGTCTCCGATTACCAGATGCCTGATATGGACGGTATCCAGTTTCTTACTGAAGTCCGGTTACGGTTCGGGCCGGTCCCCTTCATCCTTTTCACCGGCAGGGGCAGGGAAGAGATTGTCATCCAGGCTCTCAACAGCGGTGCGGACTTTTATCTTCAGAAAGGTGGCGAGCCGAAAGCACAGTATGCCGAACTCGCACACAAGGTCAAAGCGGCGGCATTGCGGAAACGGGCAGAGGATCTGCTCCGGATGAGCGAAGAGCGGTACCGGGAATTTTTCACCATTTCCCGGGACAGCATATTCATCACCACCCCTGATGGGAGATGGATCGATTTCAATGATGCGCTCATGGAGATGATCGGGTATACAGACCGGGATGAGATGTCCAAACTCCCCGTTCTCTCGATCTATGCAGACCCTGAAGACCGGCCTAGGTTCCTTGCCCTTGTTGAACGTCAGGGGTATGTCAAAGAATACCCCCTTCGGCTGAAGCAACGGGATGGCACGGTCATCGATACCCTCTTCACAACCGTACCTGTCCGGAACCCGGATGGTTCTCTCAAGGCATTTCTTGGCACTATCCGGGATGTTACCGAGATGAAACGGATAGCAGAGGATGCAAGGCGATCCCACGAAGAACTGGCGGCCTCGTACGAACAGATAACCGCAACTGAGGAGGAACTGCGGCAGACCCTGGATAATCTCACCGAACAGGAGCGCATTGTACGCGAGAGCGAGGAGAATTACCGCACCGTTTTTGAGAATACCGGAACCGCGATGGTTGTTATCGAAGAGAGCCGGATTATCAGTCTTGCCAATTCGGAGTTTACAAAACTGAGTGGATTTTCCATAGATGAAGTCGTGGGAAAGAAGACCTGGTCAGAGTTTGTTGTGAAAGATGATCTGGACCGGATGCTCGCCCAGCACAAACTGCGCAGGCAGAACCCTGAGAAAGCCCTCCCCCATTATGAGTTCCGGTTCATCACAAAATCCGGTGATATCCGCAACATCTACCTAACCATCAGTGTTATTCCTGGAACGAAGAGGAGCATTGCCTCCCTGCTGGACATTACCGACAGAAAACGGGCGGAGGAAATACTGAAAGATGCGCAGGAATATATGGAAAAACTAATCCAGACCGCAAATGCGATGATTGTCGGGATCGACAGCAACGGAACAATTACTCTTTTTAATAAGACCGCGGAATCAATCACCGGATATACCTCTGCCGAACTGGCCGGGCGCAACTGGTTTGAGGTGATTGTACCGCTGGACCGGTATCCCTATGTCCGGGAGGAGTTCAACCGGCTTTTGTCCGGGGGTCTTCCCAAACATTTTGAAAACCCGATCCTTACCAAATCCGGTGAAGAACGCTATATTGTCTGGAAGAACAGCGAAATACGTGTCAAAGAGCAGATTGTCGGAACAATCTCATATGGGATTGACATCACCGAGCGCAAGCGGGCGGAGGAGGCGCTTGCAGAGAGTAGACGCGAGCTCGACGCTATGGCTGCCAATATTCCCGGGGTGGTCTACCGTTTCTGCGTAAGACCCGATGGAAGCTACGGGTTTGATTATATCAGCAGGCGCAGCCGGCAGATCCTTGGTCTTGAGAATGATACTGCCACGTTTTTTGACCGGGTCACCGAAGGGATCGTTCCTGAAAACCGGGAAAAGTTTCTCAATTCCGTTCAGCAAGCCATCCGAACAAAAACCCCCTGGATGTTTGAGACTCAGTACGTGAAACCTTCCGGGCAGGTTATCTGGGTCAGTGCGGTTTCCAGTCCTGTAATGGAAAATGAAAAACTGATTTTCGACGGGGTTATTTTTGATGTTACCGAACGAAAACGCACTGAGCAATCACTCCAGGATGCAGCACTCCACTGGCAGAGCACATTCGACTCGACCCTTGATGCAATCTGTCTTCTGGACACGGATCAGCGGATCATAACGTGTAACCGCACGATGCAGGGAATCCTTGGAGCAAAGAATGCCGATGCTCTTGTCGGACGGCACTGCTGGGAGGCAGTACATGATACTACGGGACCGATACCCGGCTGTCCGCACCACCGGATGCTGGAATCGCATAAGCGGGAAACGATGGAACTGGAGTCAGGCGGCCGCTGGTTTACTGTTGTTGCCGATCCAATATGGGATGAAACCGGGAAACTTGTCGGTGCAGTCCACAGCATGCGCGACATTACCGATCAGAGACGTGCCGAGGATGCGCTCCTCCGGGCAAACCGCAAACTTGCCCTTCTCTCCAGTATCACCCGGCATGACATCAGCAACCAGCTCATGACCCTTGACGGGTTTGTTGAGTTATTACACAGCAAAGCTCCCTATCCGGCTTTTGAGAACTATTTTACCCGGATCAGAAACGCAAGCTCCCGGATCTCAGCCATGATCCGGTTTACGAAAGAATATGCGGAGATCGGTGTCAATGCCCCTGTCTGGCAGAACTGCCGGGTCCTCATAGACACTGCGGCAAAGGAGGCCCCGCTCGGAGAGATCGCATTGAAAAACGAAATCCCTCCGGGTGCGGAGGTGTTCGCCGACCCGCTGATAGTCAAAGTCTGTTACAACCTGATCGATAATGCCCTGCGATACGGCGGGAAGATCACAACCATACGGTTCTTCGTTCTGGAGCATGCCGGCGCTCATGTTGTTGTTTGCGAAGACGACGGCAATGGGTTGCCTGCTGAAGAAAAGGAGAAGATCTTCGGGCGGGGCTATGGGAAGAACACCGGGCTTGGCCTGGCTCTTTCCCGGGAGATCCTGGATATCACCGGCATCACGATCAAAGAGAATGGGGAGCCGGGCAGGGGGGCACGGTTCGAGATTTCAGTACCGGAAGGGATGTTCCGGTTTCTGCCCACACTAAATGATGTTTGAGGTAACTGTTTCGGGAAATCCATTTTTTTATCACAAGTATACGGGACTATCTACGATTTCGGGAATAGGGGTCGAGTGCAGACTCATCCACGGCTGTGTCCATCTCTTGGAACATGAAACTCCCTGCAAATTATTTATACACCCCGCGATAAGGATCGCTTATGGCAACTTCAGAAAAAGTTGAAATACCACAGGGAGTCTGGGACTTCCACGGGCACATCTGCCCGTTCATGCCGATCGGGTACCGGATGGGACAAGTTGCAATGCGGGAACTCGGCGTCTCGCACATAGGGGACCACGGGGCATTCGGCCTCTCGGAGATGGGCGTTGGCCACCCTCAGACCTGTATGATCGACGGATTCATGTCTGTCACCGGCTGCACGTACGGTAAACTCATGATGGAGCGGCTCAACTACGGAAAAGTCGCCTGTCTCCTTACGGTCCCGGGGAAAGGAGCGGTCCGGGTGTACCTGAAATCGGAGTTCCAGGATGCACTCGGCAAGCAGGAATTCTTTGCCTACCGGAAGAAAGGCATCGAACCCTCGCAGATTCCGGCGGATGTGGTAAATAAGGTCGTGGATATGGTCCTGACCGCGCCGGAGTCAGAGATGTTTTCGGTAACAAAACTGTCGGACTTCACGTTCAGCCGCCCCAAAGGATCCTTCAACAAGACAAAATGCAGTAAATGCGGCGAATATGTCTTCGAGCGGTACGTCAGGATGGTGGACGGCAGGCCCGAGTGTATTCCCTGTTCGGGATATGACCAGACCTGGGTGAACGTCCTGAAAGGAACACAATAAACCGGTGTTCAATGGACAGCACCATCCTGATCGCCATCGCGGCGGTCTTCATAGTTTCCATTATTTTCTCGATGTTCGGGCAGGGCGGCGGATCGCTCTATACGCCGATCCTCTTCCTGCTCGGCTACGCGACGCTGACCTCGATCTCAACTTCGCTCGTGCTCAATCTCATCACGGCGCTGTCCGCATCGATCGTTTATTACCGCTCAAAGCTTGTCGACGTAAAGTTCGCGCTCTGGTTCGTACCGGGCATCTGCCTCGGTGCGTTCCTTGGCGGTGTGGCAGCTGCGTATATCAACCCCGCGATCCTGATGTGGCTGTTCGTCATCTTCCTCATCGGTGCCGGTGGCCGGATGATCTATACCTACTGGGAGAAGCCGGTGCCTGAAGGCGCCTGCCCGGTGCAGTTTTCAAAAGGGATGTACGTCCTTATCGTTGCATTCAGTTTTTTTGTCGGCATCATCTCCGGCCTCCTGGGGGTTGGCGGTGGGATCCTGATTGTGCCTTTCCTGATATTCCTCTGCCGCTACCCGACCAAGAATTCTGCCGGCGTGGTGAGTTTTATCGTTATCTTCTCGTCCCTCTTCGGCGTATTCGGGCACCTGACGAGCGGAGGTTTTGACATTCCCCTGATTATTGGCTGTGCTGTCGCCGTTGTTATCGGGGCAACGATTGGGGCGCGAAGCATGGTGAAGATCCCCGGCGGTTACATCAAGGCGGGTTTCGGTGTGATCCTCCTGGTATTTGCGATTCAGCTCATCCTCAAGCTGACACATATTTTTTAATTTTTTTTAACAAGTGGTTTTTGGAATATCCCCACTCCCTTTAGGGAATTCCGGTGAAGTGACTTCACACTGATGGGAAATAGTCCCTGCGAGCGATCTGATGGCCCGCATGAAATCCGAGTCGGTTGCAAGGAGCGGGCAGACTTCCGGTTCCGCGGCAATTACCCCGGACTCATAGGAAAGCAGCATCACCCGGGAAAACCCACCGGGAAGTGCGGCCCGCTCACGGGCTTTGTCCCGATCCGCAGAGCTGCCGACACGATTCACAACAAGAATTACCTGTTCGATCCCCAGTTGTCGTGCGAGAGTTGCGGATTCCCGTGCAACGGAAAGGGCATTGTAGGAGGGGTCGGCGACAACAACCGCACAGGTAAAGCCATCGGCCACTGCCCTGCCGAAATGCTCAAGGCCGGCCGGTGTGTCGAGAAGGATCACCTCATCTTTGAGGAGCCGCAGGTGCCGGAGGATCGCAGTAAGAATGGTGTACTCCGGGCAGAGGCAGCCGGAGGTAAGCCTGGCCATCAAGTACCTGGCCGGGCGGCACTGGGTCGATAGCAATGAAATTCTCTCTCAAACGAAAGGAAGGCCGATCAAGAAATATTTCTTGGCCGTACCCTTTGAGAATATCGTAGCGGTCATTGAGAAAGAAAAGCGGATGGAACGGAATCATCATCTCGATGTACTCGGGAAATTGTCCGAAGAGCATAGCGCTGTATCGGGCTGATTTTTAAAGATTTCCTTTTTTTAATTCACCGCCGGAAAAAAGGTGTTCATATCCGCGTTCTGTCCGCGTTTCTCGGTCCGGATTGAGGAACCTGCCTGCCCGGAAAGACCCCTGCCGGAAGAACGATAATGGCCAAAAGACGAGGTGCATTCCGGCCGTATTTTGGCAAACAGGGCTATTTCAGAGCGTATTCTCCACGCGAACAGGAACGGGGAGAAATGCGGGGTTTTCCGGAATAGGTCACTATACAAAAATGGCAATCCGGGCCCGCATCGGGCATATTTTCGATCCCCGCAGCCCACGCATTTTCAGGGGATACGTGAGTCCTTCATATCCTCTCTTTCTTGCCGGCGGTCCGGTACATCCTGGCAGGTACCGATATTTCGAACCGGCTTCCCCTGCCCTCTTCACCGGTTTCCCGGATGGAGATGCCGGTAATTGAGAGGATCTCCCGGATCAGGAAGAGGCCGTGCCCGGTGTTCTTCCCAAATCCCCTCAAAAAAATATTCGCTTTGTTCTCAGGAGGAATGCCCGGGCCGTTGTCTTCGACGACTAAAATGATTCCGCTCTCATCATCCGTAACTGAGAACCGGACCTCCGGCTGGGGGCCTGCATGCCGGATTGCATTTTCCAGGAGATTGTAATACACTTTCTCAAGCAACGGATCTGCGAAGATCTCGATCTCGGAACATCTGTCATCGATCGTCACCCCGGTCATCTTCAGCGGCATCCTGGCCTTCTGGATCGTTTGGGAGACATTCTGCCACTGGGGGGACCCCGCGCCGATCTTCTGGTAATCGCAGGCAAAAAGAATCTGGGCTTGGATCGTGTCGATGCCCTGCTCGCACTTTACAATGTATTTTTGTATGGTCAGGTCCTTTGAATGCTCGCCGGCAAGAGCAAGATACGAACTGAGCGCGGTGAGCTGGTTGAGAATATCGTGATGGGTTATATCGTTGATCAGGTTGAGTTTGCGGTTGGTTGTCTTGAGATCCTTTTCAGCAGTCTTGCTGTCCGTAATATCGGAGGAGATCACCGTCACTGCGATGACCTCGTTCAAAGCCGGATCGGTTACCGGATTGAGTTTCCGAATATAATACCGGCCGTTCCGCTCGTACTCGTCCTGGACCGGGCGTTTTGAATCGAGCACACGCTGTACCTGTGCAGTGAAAACCCTTGTCTCTTCTGCAGAATGGAAATCGCCGTAGGGTCTTCCGGAATAGATATCCGGTGACAGTCCCCGCCGGGCCAGGTGCCTGGTGTTGATAAGGAGATACCTGCATTCTCGATCCACGGTGTAAATAGAGTCTTCCGCGGATTCAACAAAGGAGCGGTACTGCATCTCGGATTTCCGGAATTTTTCCTCCGCCAGCAGCTGGAGCCGGAGGGCATCCTGTGCCTTCTGGTGTTCGCGGTACGTTGACCGGAACGGGAAATAAATAAGGATGACGGCAATGATGCTTGTGAAAAGGATCGTTACGGCATGAGATTCCCAGAGGGTTATTGACGGGTTCAGTATCTGTTTGGTCAGCTCGTACACGAACATGACCGCAAGCATGGATACAAAAACGATCGCCAGTTTTGCGTTCATGGGTGAGAGCAGGTTTTTTCCGGACATCGTGTGAAGGAATCTGGTTAATTAATTCTGATAAATCTGCTGAATATATCCGATGGTCATGGAGCGTTCCGGTCAGCCGGGATGCCGTCCATGGTGAACGTGCCAGGCTTTGGAACAATCGTTATCATCTTTTCATGTTGTTTCGCTATATTCGATTTCAATAATATTGTTTAACGCACAAAAATATATAGTTGGGGGTGTACACATCTCATTCAGAACACTGAGGTTCAATGGATGATGCATACCCGCCAGGCCCATTGCGTGAGATGTAACCAGACGTTTGACATTCAGGAAGAGGCCGGCAGAAAGGCCCACATCCTGTACTGTGTCCGGTGCGGCCGGCACAAACGGATAACCCCGTTGGATCTCAGGGAGTATTACCGGAGCAATATCAACTGCCTGCTCATACCTCCTTCAACCGCAAGACACCGGCCCCGGGAGCCTGTTTTGCCAATCCTGCCGGATGAGAAAATAGATCTCCGGAAATATATGTACATCGTGGAACACCTTGCCGGATCCTGTGTCTGCGGCTCGTTCTTCCGGTTCTCGGGAAAGCCCCGCTGCCCCCGTTGCCGGTCAACCGTACTCCGGACCGGGCCCCTACAAGAACTCTCCGCTATCACACGCTGCATACCGAAGAACAAACAAGGGGTGGCAGCGTGAACTCCGTGGAATATCCGGGGGCCGTACCGGCAACGCGGACCGGAAAAGTCCCCTCCGACCTGCCGGACCCGGTCCTTGCCGGTATCTTTGCCCTCGTGGGAATTTCCCTTGGGCAGTTTTACAATGGCCGTCCGATCCGGGGAATCTGCTGGGGAGCCCTCGGGATAGCGGTGTTCCTCGTGATCCAAAATAGTATCTACATAGCCCCGGCCGGGATCTTTTTCCTTGCCGCCTGCGTTGTCGATGCATATTCCACTGCAGAAGAGATCCGGAGCCGCACGATCCCATGCAGGGGAATCAGTCTTTTATTCTGGCTCGAACTCACTCTCGCCATTTCCCTTGTGATCGCGCTGGGGATCCCGGCATTGGTCCGGATCCTGCCGGTGACAAACCCCGGCCTCTGAAACCTCAGGAGCCGGCAGTTGTCCCTGCCCTTTCTCTTTTTCTGAGCATGCAGCACCGGGCACAATGCCCCGGTGAGTACACCGGGTTCTACCGATATTCAACTATATAGTTAGTGATTATAAATCTATACTAAGATAAAAAACTATATTGATGATCCCGCCAACCTAGTGATCAGAAACACAAATCCCGAGGTAATCCATGGTTCACGTCCTTTATGTTGATGATGAGGAATGCCTGCTTGATATCTGCCAGATGTTTCTTCGCCAGATGGGAAACATATCCGTGGATATCGCCCAATCCGTTGATGCCGGGCTGGACCTTGTCACGCAGAATGATTACGATGTAATCATCTCTGATTACGAGATGCCGGTCAAAAACGGCATCGACTTCTTAAAGATCCTTCGTTCCCGGGGCAACCGGACTCCATTCATTGTCTTTACGGGTCGCGGCCGGGAAGAGATCGTGATCGAGGCATTCAACTCCGGTGCGGATTTTTATCTCCAGAAAGGCGGGGAGATGAAGAGCCAGTTTGCCGAACTGATCCACAAGGTGACCATTGCGGTCGAGCGGAGAAAGGGAGAGCGCGAGCTTGAGAACTCCAACTCGCTCCTCAAGGCGACCCTGGAGTCTACCGCTGACGGCATCGTCGTTGTAGATTCAGGGGGGGCCGTCTCGGTATTCAACCAGAAATTCCTGCAGATGTGGAACCTGGCCGAAGGATCGGAGGGGACGAAAACCGAACAGGCGTTTCTCGGGCACATCCGCGATCAGGTCAGTGATTTCCCAGCATTTGAAAAACCCCTTCTTGCGGTGCGCAACAATCCGGATTCCGGCAGCTACGATATCATCCATTGCCGGGATGGAAGGATCTTCCGCAGGTTCTCGCAGGCCCAGAAGATCGGGAACCGGATTGTCGGGAGAGTCTGGAGTTACCGGGACATCACCGGCCAGAGCCGGGCTGAACTGGAATTGCGGGCAGCCTATGAACAGATCGCTGCTGCCGAAGGTGAGCTGAATGGACATAATCCTGAACCTGCAAAGAATGCGGGTCTCATACTTGGGTGCGAGGAAAATTACAGCACGGTATTTCATGCTGCAGACTGCCCGCTCCTGCTCATTGATCCGCAGTCGCTTGGGATTCTTGAGCTCAACCCGGCAGCTGCCGGGTTGTACGGGTACGGGAAAGACGAGATGCTCTCCCTCTCCCTGTGCCAGCTGTCATCAGAGGACGGACCGGAACCCCGCACGACCTGCAAAGCGTCTCATGACATACGGATGCAGCTCCAGCGAAAAAAGAACGGGTCCGTATTTCCGGCCGAGATCTCGACATCCCCGCTCTGTCTCGGCAGCCGCCAGATCCTTGTCATTGTCGTCAGGGACCTGTCCCGTACAAAACAGCGGGAGGATGCCCTTGCGCTCTCGAACCGGAAACTCAACCTCCTGTTCGGGATCACCCGCCATGACATCCTCAATAAACTCTCCGCTCTCTCGGGCTACAATGAGCTTCTCCAGACCCGGAATGTCGATCCTCCTGTCCGGGGAATGCTTGAAAAACAGCAGAAAACCATTGACGATATCTGGAAACAGATCGAATTTACCAAGGAGTACGATAAGCTGGGGGCAGGCTCTCCCCAATGGTACCGGCTCGATGAGATCTCGGGCCGGGCCTATTCGCAGATCCTGCAGCCGGTCCAGTTCCAGTGCGATACCCGGAATGTCGAGATCTATGCAGATCCGATGATGGAGAAAGTATTCTACAACCTTTTCGACAATGCCCTCCGCTATGGGGAAGGAATTTCCCGGATCCGGCTCTCGTGGGCGCTGGCTGGCGAGGAACTCCTAATACTGTTCGAAGACAATGGAATCGGCATTGCACGCGACGAGAAGGAACGGATCTTCGAGCGCGGATACGGGAAAAATACCGGCCTCGGCCTCTTCCTGACCCGGGAGATACTCTCCCTCACGGGAATGACGATCCGGGAGACCGGGGAATTTCAGAAAGGTGCCCGGTTCGAAATCCGTGTTCCGTTTGGTAATTACCGGCTCTTAACGTCAGCAGCCGAATCGCAGGATTACGGGAACCGGCTCCCGGTTCTCATTGCAGAAGAGTGAGCCGGCAGCTTTTTTCTTTTCTCTCTGGATCAGAATCCCCCCTTCTGCCGGCAAAGCCTGCAACCGGGATCGAAAACCGATCTGCCTCTTCTCAATGGATTGGGGGGACGCGCTCGTTTTAAAAAGTGCCATCTGCTGACGATGAATAATTGAAAAAAAACGAGGGAAAGATACCGGTGATAAAACCGGTACAGGATTTGTTGATCTTGAGATTTTTGTATCCGGCCCCCGTTTTCAGGATCAGTCCATCCCGATCACGGATGTGGGCGATACCGCGATGTACAGAGAAACAGGGGGAACAGGATGTTGTTCCTGTTCCGATCCCGTTTCGTGGGTCTCTATTATGAAGTTCAACGATCGGATGTTATATTCAGTTCTCATCTGGATGCCTTCTCTCTCACCCGGTGCATCACGCCGGGATCATCGGGAAATATTGTGTTGCGCCTGCAGTTGATGATCGTTTTTCGGTACCGGGAATTCCGAAATGGGGTCATGTGACCGGAATTGTCCTGGTCAGCAGGGTTTCCCGCTTCATTACGAGAATCGCATTCTCCGGGTTCTTCTCGATCGCCATCTGGATGATGTTGAGGGCCGTATGGTAATTCCGTTTCTGTTCAAAGAGCCGGATGAGATCCATCCAGAGGGAGACATTCTTCGGCTCGATGCTCAGCGCTGTCCCGAA
The DNA here is from genome assembly GCF_963677065.1 of uncultured Methanoregula sp. NCBI lineage: Archaea > Methanobacteriati > Methanobacteriota > Methanomicrobia > Methanomicrobiales > Methanoregulaceae > Methanoregula > uncultured Methanoregula sp. The sequence continues at coordinate 2,985,824 of NZ_OY781872.1, read as the reverse complement.
TGCGGCCAGCGCCTCCCGGTTCATGCCGAGTTTTCCCAGGATCCGGCCTTTTGCACCGAGAGCGTACCCACTCTTCCGGTTCATCTCGATCGCGTGATCCAGGATCCCGATCGCTTCCTTGTTTCGTCCCAGCTCGTGCAGGATTAATCCTTTTTCAACGAGAAGTGCCCGGGGATCGCGGGTAATGGTAAGTGCTACTTCTATCGTAGCGAGTGCGTCCTCCTGCCGGCCGGCACTGCAGAGGACCCGGCTCTTCTTGCACAGGGCATATTCGCTTGCCGGATCGAGACCGAGAGCCGTGTCGATGGCCGCGAGTGCCTCGCTGGTCCTTCCCATGTTCTGGAGAACATCCCCTTTTTCCACCCAGATGGAAGGATCATGCGGATCCTGCTGCAGGATTTCGATGAAGTACTGCAGGGCCCGGTCGTAATTGCCTTTGGACTGGTAATGAAGCCCGTGATCATAGAGATGTTTGAGTCCTTCCCGTCTCGTATGGGACTGGGCCGGCACTGCTCCGTTCCGGGCTGCCGGAACGGGTGCAGCTGCCGCGGGCCTGATCTCTCCTGCTGCAACCGGCTCCGGTTCCCTGGCCGGTCCTGAACGGAGCCGGTAGTTGAAGAGTGCAATTTCAATATTGGAGCAGAGGTCGTTTGCAGTAAAGGGTTTGATGATGTAGCCGTACGTGTTCGGTGTCTTGGCCCTCTCGAGGATCTGGTCGTCGAACTGGCCGGTCACGAAGATGATGGGGGTGCGGACCCGCATGCTCAGGATGCGGGCAACGGTTATGCCATCGGCTTCCCCTTTGAGGCCGATATCCATCAGGATCACATCGCACGGCGTTTCTGGGATCTTGGAGAGGACTTCGTCTCCGGAACTTGCAGAACCGGCGATGGCATAACCCTTCATCGTGAGGATCTCCGAGATGAGGTGGACGATTATCTCATCATCCTCCACAATGAAGATGCGGGTCGGCATTTCCTGATCTCCTCGCTTTTCGCCCGGTGATTATCCGATCCGGCAGTATGCCGGTTTTTCTCTGAATGATCCATTGGCCTGTTCGTGGAACCGTTTGGCAGTCACCCAGTCAAGATGGGCTTTGAAATCGTCCGGGTGCATCGGTATCTTCTCGACCGGTTCATCGCCATATCTGTACAGCGTGTCGGTGTTCTTTCCGTTCCTTGCAGCGTCCATGGTTTGCTCCCTTACTTGTCGCTGATCCGGTCGAGATCGCAGGACCGTACTGACTCATAGGTGAATCCGTGGGCATCTTCGAGGATTTCCGGGGCATGTGAAGGCCGGGACTCCCGGTCGAGCCGGTTGATGAGATCGGTTAAGGATGCGAGCGTTGATCCCATGGTCCGGATATGCACCGCGATCTCCGGGTCAACCCGTTGATTCCGGTCCAGGGTCTCGGTCTTCTGCGTTAATACTCTGACAAGGTTCCTGCATTCATCAAACAGACTTTCGTCGGCTCTCCAGTGTTTCACCGGTTTGTGCAACACCGGAGACGTCCGGCCACTTGTTTGTCGGTATTCCATTCTCCTGCTCCATGAGCCGGGCCCTCTCCCGGACCCCATGCCCGGACCTGGTCCAGCTCTTACATACTCTATTTTAAAAGTATATACTTAAAATAATTTCTATATAGAAACTATGTAATTACTATATTTGTGACAGGACCTTTTGCCACATACGGTTCCGCTGGATTACCTGTTCGGGGCAAGTCCGATTGCCACGCGAAGCTCATTGTCACCGAACTGTTTCAGGATGAACATACGGGGTCCGTGGCCTTTGCCCTCCCCGGCGCAGGTCCGTCAGGATGCGAGGTCAGGAACTCTTGGGGCAGCCGGAACTCTTTTTAATCCGGAAACAGTTCGGAGAGCCAGTCATTGATACTGTTTCGGAGTTTGCGGAAATCCGCAAGTACCTGGTCCTTGTCCTTCCGGATTTCCGAAGGGCTGACAAATCCCCGGTGGATCATGGTGACGCCTTCCGGGATGGATCCGGCAACTGCTGTTTTTACGCCATCGCACATGGTGACAACATAATCGAATCTCACCCCGTTATAGTCCGCGAGTCTTCTGGACTTCTGGGACGTGATGTCGATTCCCGCTTCCTTCATCACGGCAACGGCATACGGGTTCAGTCCCGCCGGGGCGATACCGGCGGAGTATGCAGTATAACGGTTATTGCAGCGGGCATTGAGAAGGCCCTGGGCTATCTGCGATCTGACCGAATTGAACGAACAGACAAAGAGCACGGTCTTCTTTTCCATAACCTCTCCGTTAACCTGGTTGATCCGCGAATCTCAACGCGATTACCGGTGCGCATGGAGTGGCGATTATGGTTGCAACTGCGATGGCAAAGATCGCTGTGCGGAAGAATCCGTTTGTCGCAGATTCCTTACGGAATGAGATTCTTGCTGTGCGGGGGGAGGCGAGATGTCCCTGTTCTGCGTTGTCGCGGGATCCCAGGATGTTCGCCTCCTTTTCATGCGCAAAAATGGGTTGGTGATCAGTTCCGGTTCAGCTGGTGAGAGTGACGTAGCCTTCGTCGGCAACAATCTTCTGGCCTTCCGGGCTGAGGATGTACTTGATGAAGTCGCCGGCAAGGCCCGAGGGCTGGCCGTTGGTGATCACGTAGAGGTCACGGGAGACCGGGTAGGTCTTGGACTTGACATTGTCAAGGGTGGGTGCAACAATCTTCTGGGCATTGTACCAGACGGGGACTGCCTTGACATCGTTTGAGACAAAGCCGATCGAGACATAGCCGATAGCGCCGGGGGTCTGGGCAACGGTCTGGGTGACAGCGCCATTGGAGTTCTTCTCAAGCATCTTGCTTGTCGGGGTTGCTTTCAGGAGCACGGTCTCGTCGAAGTAGGTCCGGGTCCCGGATGCGCTGTCGCGGCCAACGATCACGATCTGGTTGTTCGTGCCGGGTACGCCGGCACCGGAGATCTCGGTCCACTTGGTGATCTTGCCAAGGTAGATATTCTTGATCTGGTCGAGCGTGATGTACGGGATGGTGTTTGCCGGGTTCACGATAACGGCGATGCCGTCCTTTGCAACCGTGGTGACGACAAAGTCGGGATACTTTTTCAGCTCGTCCTTGGTCACTTCGCGGGAGGTCATGCCGATATCAACGGTCTTTGCGCCAATTGCCTGGATACCGACACCGCTGCCGCCACCGGATACCTGGATGTCAGCGTTCGGGTGGGCTGCCATATACTGGTCGGCAGCTTTCTGGACGATCGGAAGGACCGTTGTCGAGCCGCTGATCGTGATGCTCTGCTTCTGACCCGATGCGACCGGAGCCGCTGCAGCGGTGGTTGCCGCAACTACCGGGGCTGACACTGCTGCAGGGGTACTTGCCGGGGCAACTGCTGCTGCGGTTGCCGCAGGGGTTGCCGCGGGATTGGCAGACGAGGTTTTTGTTCCATTGTCGGTACAGCCGGCTATTGCCATCGACGCGATGAGCAGGATGACCAGGCTTAAGGTTACAAAGAGATACGAACTCCGGTTTGCTTTCATGGTGTTCCATCTCTCATTTCACGGGGGGTAATAAACGTCTTTTCGACATAAACTATACTAGTATATATGTATCAAAGATTAAAATAGAGTTTAACAATTAAATCATATTTCTATTGTAATGCGGTGACACGGATGGAGATACGGCGGGTGCAGATGACCGGGGGCTCATCGTTTGTGGTGACGCTTCCCAAGGACTGGGCGGAGAGCCAGAAGATCAAGAAGAACGATCCGGTGGGGCTGATGGTCCAGCCGGACGGAACACTGATCGTGACCAAGAAGATCACGGAAGAGCCGATCCAGCGGACAAAAGAGATCGATGTCGGTACGGTCTCGGACCCGGCCTTTTTGTTCCGGCTCCTCATCGGGACGTACATTACCGGGTTTTCGATGATCCGGCTCAGTTCGAAACAGCGGTTCCCGCCGTTTGTCCGGACCGTTGTGCGGGATTTCACCCAGATGACCATCGGCCAGGAAGTGGTCGAGGAGACCGAGGATGTCATTGCGATAAAAGATCTCCTCAATCCTGCCGAGATGCCGTTTGACAATACCATCCGGCGCATGTTTGTGATCGTCAAGACCATGCACGAGGATGCGATTGCAGCGCTCGCCACACAGAACCACGATCTGGCAGACGATGTCATTGCCCGCGACATGGATGCCGACCGGCTCAACTGGCTCATTGCACGCCAGACCAACATGATCATGCAGAACAATACTCTCTCCCGGAAGATGGGAATCTCGCCTGGCATGGCGATGAACTATTACATACTCAGCCGGATCATCGAGCGGGTGGGCGACCATGCGGTCCGGATTGCAGAAAATGCCCGGCCGATAATCGACGCCGGCCCGGATACCACGACCATCAATGCCCTCAGGAAGGCAAGCGCCATGTCCCTTGAGATCTTCGACCGGAGCATTGTCTCGTTCTTCAACACCGATATGAAAGAAGCCCACCGGAACATCGAATCGATTGCAGCCCTTGAGAATATCTGCGGCGATATCAACAATATGGTCCTGAAGCAGGACACGCTCGTTGCCATCCATGTCGGCTATGTTGCAGAAAGCATCCGGCGGTGCGGGGAGTATGCCGGCGATATCTCAGAGACCGTCATCAACCTGCTTGTCGGAAATGAGGCCGTGATGACCCGGGCAAAATCTGTCAAATAATTTTTTATCTGGCATCTTTTAAAAAAACCTGCCCGGGTTTTTATCTCGTTCTCAGCAACCAGGTATCTTCCGTTCCCAGCAGGTTGTGCACAGGCCGCTTTTTTTCGTGGAGAGAAAATCTGTTACGGGAAATGATTCTCCGCACCGGAAGCACCGGATTTCGGGGATGGGATTCCTGTGGGATCCTTCCTGTACGGTATGAATGACTCGTTCCGGGCAGAAATTTTTTGTTCTCTTTGCATCACGCTCGATTGTATCATAATAGTGCGTCTGGGATCTGAGCATCGTTCTCACTCCGCAAGGTGCATTGCCGTTCCGGTAATGCTGCTTTTTTGTACTTTCACTCTCACAACTATATATTTATGTCGAATTTATCTATAGTAATTAAAAATAATATAGTTTTTTGTGTGATATGTTTTGAACTTCCTCTTAAACAATGCGGGGTCTAACCTCTCCAGACGCATTTTACTACGTCGTTGACATACAAGAGAACCGGAAAACGTTCCTCTGATGCATCCTGACAAAAGATCGATATGATGCACAAGAATCGGAAATTATTTTCAAATGCCCTGTGAATTTTGCAGATATCTCCTTATAATCATAAAATTCCAAAATTATATATATAAAATCGCCAGACTCTATTGTGTCGCATTTGGAACTACCCTGGAACAGGCCCCGCCGGGATCGCTCCCGGCGCAATCCCGAACCCCACCCGCCCCATGTCGGTGCACCCTTCTTTTGTTCCACCCCTCCCCGTTCTCTCCAGGTTATTCCGGCACACCTTTTTGGATCCCCGTCACCCCTCCTGCCACTGCCTGGACGGTACGGGGCTTCCGCACAAGTACGGGCAGGAGAATTTTCATGCAGGCACAGTTGAACACGAGACCAAAAAGGTGATCAGATTTCCTCAAGATGCACTGCTGCAAACCCGCTGGATTGGCGTTGATCTGAATACAACCGGCCATGCCGTTGTTGCTGCCGATCCTGTGAGCGGGAAGATCCTGAAACTGGGAAAAAAACTGCATTATGCACAAACCGCATCAACACAGAACTGTACGAAACTCTACCGGGAAGGAAAACTCTGGAAGCTCAAAAAGAACAAGAGCCGCGAGAAGAAGGAGTTCAAATCCGCCCTCCACAAGATCGCCCGGCAGATTGTGGGTTTTGCAGAATCATTTTGTGCCGGGGTAAAATTCGAGAAACTGTTCTCGTACAGGTACGTTAATCACCGGACGGTTGAGGATTCTTATGAATTCTCTTTTGAGAACAGCTCCTTTGTAACCCTGCTGAACCTTATTGAAAAACGGGCGCTCAACCGGGGAATACCGGTTGAGTATGTCAATCCCATGAACACCTCCAAGAGATGCAGCCGGTGCGGTGCATTCGGGAGACGGGTACGCAAGCGGTTCGAATGCCCGCAGTGCGGCAGGGTGATCCATGCCGATGTGAATGCCGCGCTCAACATAGCTGCAACGCCCTGCACATCCGGAAAGATTGAACTGTTCCAGGTCCGGGCATCCCGGAAAATGATGCGGAAACTGGCCCGGGCCGGGCAGTTTGATCCAGCAGGTACAATCCCCCGGATTCCGGATTATTCCGGCACCCGTGAACTGCTCTCCCCGTGGAGCGAAATTCCCGCAATTCCGGAGAAAGCCGGATAAGGGTAATCGTGAACAGAATAGATCCGAGGTAAAGAATGAAAACGTCAATCGTAACCGTCCGGGTCACGTGCCCGAAGTGCAGTACACACTATAAAGAACGCTACCTGCCGGGACTGGCGATACCGGAAGAGATCGGTCCTGACGGGTATTCCGATGACTGCGTTGTAGCATCCTGCCCGAACTGCGAACACCAGGTGAGCATGATTGTGCGGATGGCGCAGCCCGGGGAGCCGGCCTGAGCTGCACCTCTCTTTTTTGGATCCGGTATTCCGGGATCCGGCAATGCGGAACGCCTTCTGCAGAGACGGGCCGGTTTTTTGCCGGGTGAGTTTTTCTAAAGATGCAGAATGTTCAGACAACGGTATCTGTTTTTTGTTTCAGGCGTCCGGGTTCCATCAGACGTTCTCGTAATCTCAATATCTCTATTGATTTTATGGCGAAAGATATGATATGCCGTTTCAGAGAAATACTATCCAGAGTTTTACCAATGAAGATACGGACCCGCTCCCGGCTCATCCTTGTTGCCACCCTGATATCGTTCCTCCTTGTCCTGAGTTTCATAACCCAAGCTGTCATTCTTCAGTCATTCGGAGTTATTGAAGAGCAGGAGACCACATCCCATGTCCAGCGTTTCATCTCCCAGCTCAACAATGAGATAGAAGATGTTGCAGCCACCTGCCGCGACTGGGCAGGCCGCGATGAAACTGCAACGGTTTTTTCCCGTCCGGCCGGGGAGCAGGATCCGATACGGATCTTCCAGCCGCTCTCGATGAAGAACCTGGGTATCGATTATATCGTCATTTACAATGAAAGCGGCGAACGTGTATTCTCCGAGACCATCAATAAGGATGGAAATGCCGTAAGGGACGCCCCGCCGGAGATCGATACGATCGTCCGCGACAGCATAATCCCCAAGGGAATTCCCGGTGGCATCGCCGGGCGGAGGGGTTTTTCCACCATCAACAACAATCCCGTGATCCTTGCCGGCTATCCGATCCTGTACGGGAACCAGTCACAGTTCACCGGGGGAACGCTGGTCATGGCCCGCCTCCTGGACTCCGGGCAGATCGGCGATATCGACCAGATGCTCCAGCTGGATGGTTCGCTTGTCCCTTACAACCCGAAGACTGCTGATGGAGAACTCTCTGCAGCTGAACAGGCAAGGGCAAAAAACGGCGCGATCATAGTCCGGACTGCCAATGAGAACGAGCTGGACGGTCTTGCCCTCATCACCGGGATCGAGAACAAACCCTCATTCCTCCTGATGAAAATCACAACACCCCGCCCGGTCAACCAGGAGGTTACAAAATCCATTCTGATTGTCGCCGCGGCCATTATCCTTCTCAGTATCATCTTCCTGCTTGTGGTCCAGCTTCTTCTGCAGAAATTCATCCTTGCCCCCTTAAGCGACCTTGATGCCGGCATGAAATCCATCCGGGATTCCGGGGATCTCTCCCTGCGGATGGCGGAGTCCGGTGACGAGGAGGTGCTCTCCCTCACCCGCTCCCTCAACCAGATGCTCGACCAGGTCCAGCAGCAGCGGGATGAGATGCACAATCTTCTTGACGAGATCGAACAACAGCGGGACGATCTCCGGGATGCGCGAGCATCCCTTGCGGAACGGAACCGGGATCTCGAAGAGCTGAACCGGAAGGCAAATCTCTACCTGGATATCTATCTCGACGCAATCACGTACGAGATCCTGAATGCCATCATGGGCCTTCGCGGGTATGCGGAGATGTTCCAGCAGACCGCTGTGGAATCTGAAAAGAAATTTTCTGACAAGATAATAGCGCTTGCGAAAAAAAGCGCCGAGGTGATCCGGAATATCGAGACGATCAGCCGGATTTACAAGAACCCCCCGGAGATAAAATCCGTGGAGCTCTTATCGATAATTAAAAAAGAGATGGATTCCCGGGCCGGGGCTTCCATAACCGTAGAGCACTGCAACCGCACGGTGCTTGCAAACGATATGCTGGGCGTCATCTTTGACAACCTCTTCTCAAACAGTCTCAAGTTCGGGGGCCCGGACACCCGGATAACCGTCAGCGCACGGGATACCCCCGAGGGATTACTGGAAATATCCGTCTGCGATACCGGGCCGGGCATTTCCGATGCCATGAAACCGCTGGTGTTCGACCGGTTCATGCAGAATTCCCGGCAGCGGAGCAGTTACGGTCTCGGTCTCCATATCGTCAAGATGCTTGTTGAAAGTTATGGGGGGGCCGTCCGGGCCGAGGATCGCATTGCAGGGGACCGGCAGTCCGGCACAGCGATCCGGTTTACCCTGCGGCTGGCCTGAATGAAAAAAGGCTCTCCCCCGTTTTTCGGTAATCCGGATCGGTGCCGGATATCAGCAGGTCACATGAAGAATGGCAACGGACGGGCGGGACTCGGCAGCGAACAGGTCCAGGATTTCCGGCGTGGGGCGGATGATCGATTCGTACTGCATGAGGATCCGGTGGGCATCCACGGTTATCGGAAGATCGCCGTATTGTCCGGTTCCGATGAAGACCACTTCGGGTTTTTCTTTCTCTAAGAATGCGAGTTCGTGATCGGTCAGCGGTGTATGGCCGTAATTTTTCTTGAATTTCTTTGAAACTTTTTTGGAACGCTTCATGACACTCCGGTCCAGGTGGACGATCACATCGTGATCGTACCGGCTGTCATCAATCTCCACCCATCCGTAACGTGTCTTCATGCACCTCACCCGCAGTCAACGGATAATTCTCCTGCGAATACTTCAGATTATCCGACGTATGTCTCAATAGGGCCCAATAATCTCCGTATTCCCCGGTATCCCCGATATTTGCCCCTGCCCCCGGAAAAACCGGCCTTCATATCCGCGTTCTGTCCGCGTTTCTCGGTCCGGATTGAGGAACCTGCCTGCCCGGAAAGACCCCTGCCGGAAGAACGATAAAGGCCAAAAGACGAGGTGTATTCCGGCCGTATTTCGGCAAACGGGGCTATCTCCGAGCGTATTCTCCACGCGAACAGGAACGGGGGATTTTACGGGAAGTTCCGGCATGGGCCGGGATCGGGAAAAGGGAATCCGGGCCCGCAGCGGCCGTATTTCGTTTCAACCCCGCAGATCCCAAAAACAGGGATATTCTTAAAAAACAGTACCCGACAAATATCCCGTTTCCCCCACCGGCAACAAGCCCGATAACTCCCACGGAAATGGATCCTGGCAACACTCGTTGTCAGGCCATCCCGGCCAGGCTAACGGCAGCCGAGATTATCAGGTAGCCTAGGAACGCAACAACAAATGCGAGCGGAATGGTGATGATCCACGCGGTCATCATCTCCCGCACCACCCGCCACTGGACAGCATCCTTTCCCCGGGTTGCCCCGACGCCGATGATGGCGCCATTGATCGCGTGCGTTGAGGAGACCGGAATCCCGTAAAGCGTCTCCATCACAAGGGTGCCGCTGCTTGCAGTTGCTGCGCAGAACCCCTGGTACGGGCGGATCTTCGTAATCCCCTTTGCCATCCTGTCCACTACCCGCCATCCCCCGAAACAGGTGCCAAGCCCGATTGCGATCGCCCCGGCGAGCAGAATTTCAGGAGGGACCGCAAATGCCGCGAGCGTGCCTGAGGCAACGAGCAGCGCGGTCATCAGGCCGATGGCATTCTGTCCGTCGTTTCCCCCGTGAGCAGTGGCCTGCATGAGACAGGAGAGGACATGAAGCGGCTGGAAGATCCTCCTCATCCGGTTCTGGCGGGAGTGCTGGAAGATATGAGTGACAAGGATGTCGAACGTGAAGGCAGACACCATCCCGAGGATGGGGGAGATGAAGATGAAGAGCACCACGACAAGCAGGCCGGAGAGTTTGAGAACGCCTGCAACCATCAGGACCGGAATGATGATGGTGCTCCCGCAGATTGCCCCGAGAAGTATTCCGAGGCGGACATCCTCGCGGAGAGCTGCGGTCAGGGCTCCCAGGATACACGCTCCTGCGATAGCCCCAAAAAGGCCGGACACCATGACCTGCACCACGGTTGCAGGAGACGGGAGAATTATTGCACCGAGACCCCCGACCGCGACGCCGGTACCCATAATGCCGCCGACCATTGCGTTGCTGCTGGAAAGGGGAAGGCCGGCCCGGGTTGCGACAAAGATCAAAAGTATCGCTGCTCCCATGGCGATAATTATCGATGCCGGGGTCAGGGCGCTTGCGGTGACGATTGTGGTCCCGATCGTTGCCGCTACGGCTGTCGTGAAGATGAACGGGCCTGCCATGTTGCAGAGTGCTGTAGAAAAGACCGCTTTTGCCGGGGAGAGCGCCCGTGTTGCGACAACGGTCGCTATCGAATGCGAAGCATCGTTGAGCCCGTTGACGAACGCGAGAGCGAGAGCAAGGATGATCCCGAACAATATGAGGGGTTCCATGAGCATCACGATCTTCTGCTCTATTCTGTTTTTCCTGATTATCCCGGCTTGCCTGTGAGTGTGGATACAGGTTCCTGTGACCCGGGGTATGACGGATCACCGGCAGATGGATTATCAATCTCCTTTACGTGTGAGGGGAAAAAAGGATGGGTAGCCGGTCACCGGACTTCTGCCGGCGATCCGGTTCAGGGTCAGTACCCGACAAATACCCGGATTATGGCAAATGCCACAAACCCGATGAGTGCACTGATCGGGATCGTGAGGATCCATGCCCACATGATCGTCCGGGCAACCCCCCACTTCACCGCGTTCGAACCCATGGTGGTCCCGACCCCCATGATCGATGTGCAGATGATATGGGTGGTGCTGACCGGTATCCCGGCAATGGATGCCCCGATGATGGTCGATGCGCTTGCAGCATTGGCAGCGAAGCCGTGAACCGGTCGCATCTTGATGATATTGTACCCCATTGTCTTGACGATCCGCCATCCCCCGGCAAGGGTTCCGAGCGCGATTGCCGTGTAGGCAAGGATGATGACCCAGAACGGGGCGGTTAGGTGATTTGAGTCGGCCGCAACACCGTAATAGCCGATCGCGAAGAGGAGCGGGATGATGACGCCTATCGTCTTCTGTGCATCGTTCGTTCCGTGGCTGAAACAGTTTGCCGCCGCGGAGACCAGCTGCAGGCTCTTGAAGTTCTTTTCCGCCGACTGTTTGTTTGCCTTCCTGGTTGTCCAGAGCACCGCAACCATAAAAGCAAATCCGCAGGCAAGCCCGATGATTGGCGAGAGGATCATGAACGTGACCACCAGTTCGACTGTGGACCACTTTATTGCCGCAAGCCCTGCAGCTGCGATTCCCGCCCCCACCATCCCCCCGATCAGGGCATGGGACGACGAGGTAGGAAGCCCGAAGAACCAGGTGATGAGGTTCCAGGAAATGGCGCCGGCGAGCGCTCCAAGAACCACATAGGGGATTACGTTTATCGGGACCACCTCGTACTGGATGATCTTGGCAATCGTATCTGCCACAGCAATACCAAACCCGAATGCCGCGATAAAGTTAAAAAATGCTGCAAATATCACCGCATTCCGGGGCGACAGGACTTTTGTCGAGACCACGGTCGAGATGGAGTTCGCGGAATCATGGAACCCGTTGGTGAAATCAAAGACAAGTGCAATGCCGATGATGATGATGATGAGTTCCCATGTGGCTTCGATCATGTGTTCTCCTCAAAACTGCCCGGTCATGAATGCCGGATCGCGATATCGGAGAGCACGTTTGCCACGTCTTCGCAATAATCGGTTGCCGTCTCCAGGTGCTCGTAGATATCCTTGTACTTGATGATCGCGATCGCATCATTCGTCTTGAAGAGATCCGTCACTGCATGGGCAAGCACATCGTCCGCCAGGTTCTCGAGCCGGTTGACCTCGATGCAGCGCTCGTCGATATACTTGGGATCCTTGATCGAGCGGATGCCCCTGACCGCACTCTCGAGCTCAGCTGTTGACATGTGGATGAGTTTTGCAAGCTCGATCATGTGGATGTCGGTTGCCTCGATGCCGTAATAGTACATCTTCTCGGTTGCGCCATCGATATAATCCAGCACGTCGTCCAGCGCCGAGGCAAGCCGGGAGATCTCCTCCGGGTCCAGCGGCGTGATGAAGGTACTGTTGAGCTGGGTATAGATATCGTGGGTGATCAGGTCACCCTTCTGTTCCAGCAGCTCTATCTGGTGGCGTTTCTCCTTGACATTAGTGAAATCCTCGGTCAGAGCAACGAGCTGCCATGCAGCTTCCTTGTTGACTGCGGCCTGCTTCTCGAATAAATCAAAAAAAACCTTGTCCTGCGGTATCAGCAACTCACGGAGCCCCATAACAAACCCAGTGGTAATCGTCAGGCAATGTTAAAAATATAGCGAAATACTGTGGGCCCTATAGGAGCCCGAGGAAAAAGATTACGATAAAATACATGGCGAACGAGACAACCATGGCCAGCGGGATGGTGATGACCCAGGCCTCCATCATCTCCCGGACCACCCGCCACTGGACCGCGCTCTTGCCCCGGGTCGCCCCGACGCCGATGATAGCGCCGTTGATCGCGTGGGTGGAGGAGACCGGAATCCCCCGTTCGGTGACCGTGACGAGAATGGCGCTGCTCACGGTGGCAGCGCAGAATCCCTGGTAGGGGCGGATCTTCGTGATATCCTTTGCCATCTTGTCGACCACAGCCCAGCCGCCAAAACAGGTGCCAAGACCAATGGCGATCGCGGACGCGAGGAGCACCCAGGTCGGGACCTCGAATGCAAGGAGGATCCCGGACGAGACGAGGAGGGCGGTTATGATACCGACCGCATGCTGTCCGTCGTTTGCGCCATGTGCGGTGGCCTGGACCAGGCAGGCGAGCACGTGGAGCGGCTGGAAGACCCGTTTCATCCGGTTCTGGCGGGAGTGCCTGAAGGCATGGGAGATGAGGATGTCGAAGACAAAGGCGCCGGTGATCCCGAGGATGGGGGAGATGAAGATGAAAAGAACGATGGCAAGCAGGCCGGACAATTTGAGAATCCCAAGGAGCATCAGGGCCGGGATGATAAGGGCTGCCCCGCAGACGGCCCCGAGCATCAGGCCCAGCCGGACATTCTCTTTGAATGATAAGGTAAAAAGGCCCAGGGCAACGGCGCCGATGACTGCCCCGATGAGGCCGTAGATTATTATCTGGGCGAACGTGTCCCAGCCCGGCAGGATCACGACCGCGAGCCCCCCAACGGCAATGCCCGCACCGAGGATGCCACCGACCATGGCGTGGCTGCTCGAGAGCGGGATCCCGGCGCGGGTGGCAACGAAGACGAGGATTATTGCCGCCCCCATGGCAACCACGATCGAGAGCGGGGTGAGGCCGCTCTGGCTGACGATCGCTGTCCCTATGGTTGCAGCAACGGCGGTTGTGAAGAGGAACGGTCCGATAAGATTGCAGATCGCCGTGTACAGCACGGCTTTTATCGGCGAGAGGGCTTTTGTAGCTACAACCGTGGCAATTGAATGCGAGGCATCGTTGAGCCCGTTGACAAAGTTGAGGGCCAGCGCAAGGATGATGCCGAACAGGATGAGGGGATCGGCGCTGATCATGCGTGGCTCATGGCAATATCGGAAAGTGCATGCCCGACATCATTGCACTTCACCATCACGCGTGCCATGCTCTCGTAGATATCCTTGAGCTTGATTATCATGAGAAGATCCTGGGTCTTGAAGAGTTCGAGGATGGCCCGGGAGAGGAGTTCAGTCGAGAGATTGTAGAGCCGGCTGATCTCGGCTGCATGGGATTTGACGCCTTCAGGGTCCTTGAGGGTCTGGAGGGTGTCGACAGCATGGGTGATCTCGGCTGCCGAGAGCAGGATCAGGTACGAGAACTCTTTTAAGACATCGTTTGTCTGGGGGATCTCGTAGTTGCAGAGCTGGTGGGTCACCCAGTCCATCCGGTCGAGCACATCGTCAAACGCCGGTGCGAGCCGGGCGATCTCCTCGGGTTCGAGCGGGGTTATTAAGGATTCGTCGAGCTGCTCGTAGATCTTTTTCGTGATCTCGTCCCCGTGATGTTCGATCTGGCGCACCTTGTGGGATTTTTCCGTGCCGTTCGGGAGTTCATGGGTTATCTCATTGAGCGTGGTCGCAGCCTCGGTGATCTTTTCAGCCATCTCGTGGAACAGGTCAAAAAAGATCTTGTCTTCTGGAAGGATCAGGTCACGGATACGCATAAGCTTCAGACTTACCCTTAATCCATAACTATAAAAAAGTACGTCAGACCGGGGCCGGGGATCCGGAATGCCCGGTTATAAAAAAAACTGCTCTGCAGAACCCTGCAAAAGGAGGAATGTGGTGGGGATGGGGCTGGGGGCGCTCTCGCCGCCCCGTGGAGCACGAGATTGCAGGAACCCACAGGTTTTTTTTATAAGGATCATGGGGGCTTTTCCCCGTGAGCTGCCTTTTGTTGGGGGAGAGCGGGGGTCACCCTCACCAATTCCATTCGGGTACGCACAACGAATGATCTCTGCCGGACCGAAAAAGCAGCTCTCGATCAGGTGTCAAGGGTCCTGAACCCTTCCGGGGGAACCACAATCTCAAAATGCACGCCTTTCCTGAACACACCGATCTCCCGGATGGTGATGCCGGTGATCCCGAGGATGACGCGGGAGAGGAAGAGGCCAAGGCCGGTATTTTTCCCATAGCCTTTCGAGAAGATCCGTTCTTTCTCATGCTCGGCCACCCCTTCGCCGTCGTCGCGGTAATCGATGCACAGGCTCCCGTTCTTCTGTACGTGCGAGGTGATCGCAATGCGCCTGACCTGCCTGCCATGCCGGATGGAGTTGTCGACAAGGTTCTCAAAAACTTTCGGGAGGAGGGCATCGGCATAGATCTTGGTCGGCTCATCCGGTATCTCAAGCGCGATCCCTGCCGTTTCCAGGTACGGCTTGAGCGGTTCGAGGATCGTCCTTATTTCCTGCCACTGCGGGGTTGATCCGCCAATCGCTTCGTAGGTCTTGGTGAACTCGATCTGCTTCTGGATGGTCTGGACGGCGAGCCGCTCTTTCTTGATATAATCCAGGACTGTCGGGTCGTTGATCCTCATCTCCGAGAGATCGATGTAGGCCTGGAGGGCGAGGATCTGGTTGTTGATATCATGCCTTGTGATGCTGGTCATCAGGTTGAGTTTGCTGTTGGCGTCGGCAAGCGCCCGCTCCACCCTGCCCCGCTCGGCATTCTCGCTCATTAAGTTTTTATTGGCCGCATGAAGTTCATCCATTGACGTGGTCAGCTCCTCCATGGTGGCGGTGAGCTCCTCGTTGGTAGAACTGAGCGTCTCCTGCGTCTCCTGGAGTTCGGCATTTTTCCTGACAGCATATTCGTACGTGGAGAGGAGGATGTTGAGGATCCGTGCCCGGCCCGATGTTATCCTGTGGGACCTGCCGGCAAAAACAAACTCCATGTCCGGCTGCGGGCCTTCGGCGTCCGGCGAACCGGCCATGGTAAACGCTGCCTCGATATGGGAGTACACCTGTTCGGGATCGAAGGGTTTGATGATGAAATTGTCCGCCCCGGCTTCGAGCCCCCGTAAGACATCTCCGGGATCGAAGAGCTGCGTTACGAGAATGACCCGGATTCCGGCCATGGCCGGTCCGGTCTTGATCTTCCGGCAGAGCTCGTACCCGTCCATCCCGGGCATGACAATGTCCGTCAGCACAATGGCCGGATGATCCTTCCTGATCCGGTCCAGGGCTTCCTGGCCGCTTGCCGCCATCAGCACGGTGTAACCTTTCTCTTGTAAGATGTGGGCAAGGTACTCGGCCTGGGTACGGCTGTCCTCAACAACGAGAACCGTCCGGTTGGCCGGGGAGCTCAGCGCTGCCTGCATCTCCTCTGGTTCTGTTGTGGATGAAGATCTGGCTGTGGTCATCGGTTCTCCGGAATCCCGCACCGGTCAGGACGTCCCGCGGGATGCCGCACGCCCTGATTCCTGTCACTATTTTTTATCTCAGCCGAGTATATCAAACCGCTGTTCTATAAGCATTCCGTAATTACCCTGCGCAGAACAACACGCCGGTTGCGGGTGGCAAAGAGATGAAATCCCGCCGCCCGGAATGCACAGGTCACCCTGACGCGGAAGCACGATGAAAAACGAAACGGGATGGACCGGGCGGGAATTGAACCCGCGGCCTCTTCCATGCCAAGGAAGCGATCTACCACTGATCTACCGGCCCGCTCCTAACTACTTGGATGCCATAGGTTAAAAGAATTGTTCGTCTTTCTCACTTTTTGGTACTGGATTCGGCAAGTGAAACCATCTTTTTCTGCATGCGGGCGCGGGCGTCCTGCATGTCGGGCCGGCTCACGATCGTCCCGTTCTCGATGAACCGGGTGATGAGCGGCGTGGCCCCTGCGGGCGGGACCGACGAGACCGGAAGCGTCCTCCTGTTGCCGCAGACAAGGTCGTACACCTGTTTTACCCCGCTCCTTTTGCCCCGTTTCGCCTTGGCTTTTCCATCGATCTCCACGATGTCCAGGGAGAAGTCGATGACCGGCGCATTGGCAATCGCGCCGCCAACGCCGAATGCATCGACGATATCTTTGTACGCGAGCACGTCCTCGCGGGTCACGCCCCCCGAGAGGAAGATCTTCACGCTCGTGTGCCCGTGCATGTTGAGTTCCCAGCGGACCTCCTCGATGATGGCGCGCATGTTGCCCCTCCGCGATCTCGGGGTGTCGAGCCGGACTGCCGAGGCGCCGCACTGCGCTGCCCGGAGCGATTCGGACTTCTCATCGCAGTACGTGTCGCAGAGCATGATCCGCTGCACATCCTTTGGGGCATGGCGGTTGAACGAGCGCCAGGCATCTTCCGGTTTCTTGTAGCACATAACAAACGCGTGGGGCATGGTCCCGACCACCGGCATTCCTTCCGGTGCACAGGTGTTGGAGACCCCGTCAACCCCGCCAATCCAGGCCGACCGTTCGATCATGGCGGCAATTGCCGGGTGCTGGCGGCGCGAGCCGAATGAGTACACCGGCCGGGTGCCGGCTGCGATCCTGATATGGGCTGCCGCGGTTGCTATGCCCGAGGCATGGCACAGAAAGCCGAGGATGGCAGTCTCGTACCGGCAGAAGTCGCGGTACTTCCCGGTGATGCGGAGGACCGGATCCCCCGGGAAGAAGACCGTTCCTTCGGGCATGGCGTCGACCGTGACCGGTACTCCTTCGAGCAGGGCGACAACATCCGAAAGGCCGCAGAAGACCGCCCACGGCTCCGGCAGGGATGCCGCCGTCACTTCCACGACAACGTCCGGGTTGAGATTGTCCTGTACAAGCGTCTCTTCAGTCCGGACAAAGTAAATATCCGTGCAGTCTCCGTTTTTTATCGTCTCTTCGCTGACGGAAAGAAAGATGCCCATATGATATGATCTCTTGGGACTGATTGCCAAATACGTTTGTGTCCCAGAAAACGGGGCGGGCAGCTAAATATTAGTGCAGATCCCGCCAACCATTCTCCTGCGCAGGGGATACCATGCAGGGTAGGATGCGGACATATAGACCGGTAACGTTTTTGGATGACAGGACGTGTTCCTGATGCTTGGGATCATCGGGGGAACAAGCCTCCTCTTTGCAAAGCTGCCGGAGCTTGAGACCCGCACGGTCCATACCCCGTTCGGGAACACCGATCTCCTGGTCGGGGACATTGTCCTCCTTATGCGGCACCAGCACGACCGGCCCCCGCACCGGGTCAATTTCCGGGCAAACCTGGCAGCGCTCGCAATCGCCGGCGTTGACCGGATTGTTGCGTTCGGTTCGTCGGGGTCCATGAACCCGGATATGGCACCGGGGGCGCTTGTTATTCCTGCGGATTACATCAGCCTCGCTGATGTCCCCTCCATCCATGACCACGCGGTCGTGCATGTCATGCTGGAACTCTCCCGGGAACTCTCAGAAGCCCTGCACCGTGCAGTTCCCGAATCGCGCCTGGGCGGCACGTATGTCCAGACCCGGGGGCCGCGCTTCGAGACCGCAGCCGAGATTAAGGCCTTAGCGAAGGTTGCCGATCTCGTGGGAATGACCCTTGCATCCGAGGCAACGCTTGCCCGGGAACTCGGGATGCCGTTTGCCGCCATCTCCACGGTGGACAATTATGCAAACGGGCTCACCGATGCCCCCCTCTCGTGGGATGAGGTGCTGGAGATCTCCCGGCAGTACCGGGAGCGGACCGGAGAGATTCTGAATACCATCATCAGAGAAATGGCTTAAGTGGCAGGAATCGGACGATTGATATGGACGAGATATTTGCAAAAAAACGCTCCCTGCTCATCACGAATGTGGTGATCGACGGGAAAGCGGCCGATATTTTCATTGACGAACAGGGAACGATCCGGGGCATCGGGGAGAAGACCCGGTCGGAGCACAAGGGTGAAGCGGATGTCATGATCGACGGCGACGGGGCCATTGCGCTCCCGGGGCTTGTCAACACCCACACCCATGCGGCGATGACGCTCCTGCGGGGTTACGCGGACGACATGATCCTGCAGGACTGGCTCTCCCAGAAGATCTGGCCCCTTGAAGCGCACCTGGAAGGCGAGGATGTGTACTGGGGAACAAAGCTTGCCTGCCTTGAGATGATCCGGAGCGGGACAACCGCGTTCAACGACATGTACTTCTTCATGGACGAGGCTGCAAAGGCCGTGGACGAGACCGGTATCCGTGCGGTGCTCTCGTACGGGTTCATCGATCTCTTCAATGACGAGAAGCGCGAGAACGAGTGCAAAGCCACCGAGAAACTCGCAGCCCAGGTCCGCACGATGAACAATCCCCGGATCAAAACCGCGGTCGGCCCCCACGCCCTCTACACGGTCTCCCCCCAGGGCCTGAAATGGTGCGCCGAGTTTGCAAAGGAGCAGAAGATCGGCATCCACATCCACCTCTCCGAGACCGAGAAGGAAGTAACCGACTGCATCTCCCAGCACAAGAAGAGCCCGGCAGCCCATCTCGATGACTGCGGGGTCCTCACTGCAAAAACGGTCGCTGCCCACTGCTGCTGGCTTGATGAAGCGGAATGCTCGCTCCTCGGGAAGCGGGGCGTCTCGGTCTCGCACAACCCGGCAAGCAACATGAAACTGGCAACCAACCGGGCCATGCCCTACGCATCGCTTGCTGCGGCCGGGGCCAACCCCTGCCTTGGCACGGACGGCTGCGCCTCCAACAACAACCTGGACATGTTCGAGGAAGCCAAGATTGCAGCCCTCCTCCAGAAGTTCTTCTGGAACAACCCGACCGTGCTCCCGGCCGCAGAAGCCCTGAAGATGGCGACCGCGAACGGGGCAAAGGCACTTGGTTTTGGCACCGGGATGCTTGCAGTCGGCACACCAGCCGATATCGTCCTTGTCTCTGCCAAGACGGCGTGCAATGTCCCGCTCCACAATGCAACCTCGAACCTCGTCTATGCCTGCAGCGGCGGATCGGTCGAGACCACCATCTGCAATGGAAGGGTGCTCATGCTCAACCGTGAGATCCCGGGAGAGGAAGCGATCCTCAAAGGCGCGGCATCTGCTGCATCGAACCTCGTAAAAAGGGCGCAGTCCTCGTAGATGACTCAGCCCGCCATGAGACCGGATACCCGTGGGCCGGCAGCGCTTGCCGTCTGCATTCTCCTTCTCCTTTTTTCCTGCACGGTTCTTTCGGGCTGCACCGGCATTTCCGGTTCTCAGGCGGGCTCGCACCAGGGATCCAATGACGGGAAGTTGTCCGTCTACTTTCTCGACGTCGGCCAGGGCGACTCGGAACTGCTGGTGTTCGAAAACAAGACGATCCTGATCGATGCTGGCGAGATCGGCAAAGGCGATCTCGTTGTTGCTGACCTGCAGAGACTCGGCGTTACGCAGATCGATCTCCTGGTGGCAACCCATCCCCACTCCGACCATATCGGCGGGATGAAGGAAGTGCTCGCGGCATTCCCGGTCAAAAAAGTGCTGGATACCGGTCTTCCCCACCCGTCCCCCGTGTACTCGCAGTATTTGGAAACGATCGAGGCCCGGCATATCCCGTACACCGTTGCTGTACAGGGCCAGACCATCGAGATCGATCCGGCGTTACGGATCTTTGTCCTCTCCCCGGCATCTGAACGTTACGGGGATGACCCGAACCAGAACTCGATCGTGCTCCGGATCTCCTATGGCACGATCGATTTCCTCCTGACCGGCGATATGGGCGGCGAGGCCGAGGCAGCGCTTGCAAAGACCGGCTACAATCTCGATGCCGAGATCCTCAAAGTCGGCCACCATGGGAGCCGGTACTCGACGTCCCCCGCCTTCCTCTCCCGGGTGAACCCGGAAGTTGCGGTCATTGAAGTGGGAAAGGACAACCCGTACGGCCATCCCCATAACGAGGCGCTGCAGAATCTGAAAAATGCCGGTGCTGTCGTGTACCGGACTGACCTCAACGGCACGGTTCTCGTCCGGACCGACGGGGTCACTTACTCGGTGACCACGGAGAAGGGATCCGGCGGGATAACGCCGCCGGGCACTGTTGTTCCCCGCATTACTGTACCTTCGGTCACCCTTCCCCCCCTGCCGGTGAATGCCAGCGTTACCGTTCCTGCGATGCCGGCCAACATCACGGTTCCTGTCCCGTCATTCACCGTACCCCCCGTGCAGATCGGCAATGCCTCGTTTGTGCATATCAGCGGGACCCGCTTCGACGCCCCGGGGGATGACCGGCAGAACCTGAACGGCGAATGGGTCCGGCTCACCAACCAGGGGGACGGGCCGGTGCTGATAGCCGGCTGGACGCTCTCCGACAGGACCAGCACCGGCCTCTATGTATTCCCGGCCTTCGTCCTGCTGCCATCCTCATCGGTGACCGTGTACACGGGATCCGGGATGATGAACGATACCGCGCTTTTCATGGGCAGGAGCGAGCCGGTCTGGGGCAACAGCGGCGACGAGGCGATCCTCCGTGACGGCGCAGGAACGATCATTGACCGGAACTCCGGGGGACGCGCTGCATGAAGGCTGCGGTCGACCGGATCGAGGGACCGGTAGCCGTCCTGATCGCCTGCGAAGGCGAGCCGGCCAGGATCAGCGTACCTGTATCCCTCCTGCCGCCCGGCACCCGGGAGGGCGATGTTGTTACCCTCACGCTCGAACGCGATGAAGCGGCGACAAAGGCGGCAAAAGAAACGGTCAGCGGGCTTATTGAAAAACTCAAAAAAAGATGATCGCTTTTTCAGGAGGCCCGGGTGCTGTCTTCGAGATCCCGGATCCAGCTTGCCACTGCCCGGAGCACGGTTATGATTTTCCGGTTTTTGTCATTTTCTTGGAAGGTTTGAGGGGGCCCGGGGGATTTGTGTGGGCCGGCAGCTCATCGCCATGGGGATGGGAATGGGCATCGTGCCTTTTGGGAAGCACAGGTTTTGCCTGCGGGTGGTGAGCCGGGTGGGGATGCGGATTTGCCATCGGGTGGTGCTGTTCTTCCTCATCGTGGCGTTCCTTGTCCTGGCCGGTCTGCGATCCGGGGTGTGACTGCGGATCACGAGAGTGGGATTCTGGTTCGTGTCGCGGTGACATAAGCAATACTCCTGCTTCCTGATGATAAAGCGATGGGTGAAAAATAAATTTTGAGGGGAAACCGGTATTGATCCATACCGGGATACATACCGGGATACAAAGCGGCCCCACCCTCCCGGACACGGCGTCCTGGTCCCGGCTATCCGGTATTTATCCGGCTGATCCCGGTATCGGTTATCTCGTACGTGATCGCTCTCTTCTCTGTCCTGAGCTGCCGGAGATCCTGCAGGATTGCCTCCAGCTGGTTCTCCCGGTCCCTCCGGGCAATCGAATACGGCTGGTTCGGCTGGGGATTTTCCGGGGTTATGGCCAGGAGTTCACAGGTATTGCGCTGTCGGGTTATCCTGAGCTGGGATATTTTGTCCAGGTCAAGAGAGACGAACTCCCCGGAGTGGAACGCCCCGGTTGAATGCATGAATTTTACCGTTACGCTCAAAGGGATCCCCCCATATCCTGGCATTCCCCCGTCGCGACCGGCATGCTTAACCCCTCCCCGGGGGCATCCCGCCCTGCGGTCCCGCGGATCGCGCCGAGGCGATGACATCGTCGATACGCAGGATCATGACCGCTGCTTCGGCAGCGCTTGAGATGGCCTGCGTCTTGACCCGGAGGGGCTCGACAACGCCGGCTTTGAGCATATCGACCGGTCTGCCCTCAAGGACATCGAGACCAAAGGTCTTCTTCCCGGACTCATGAGCAGCCCGGATTGCAACGATCATGTCGATGGGATCGAGACCTGCGTTCTCGGCAAGCGTTCGGGGAATTACCTCGAGCGCTTTTGCAAAGGCTTCGATCGCGATCTGGATCCGGCCACCGGCTGTTGCCGCATACCGGTGCAATTCGCGCGAAAGTTCGATCTCCGGTGCTCCGCCACCTGGGACTATCTTTTTGTCCTTTACAACAACGCTCACTACCATGAGGGCATCGTGGACCGCCCGTTCGAGCTCGTCGATGATATGTTCCGACCCTCCCCGGATGATCAGGGAGACCGATTTTGGGTTTTTGCAGTGCGAGACCGAGATCATCTCCTGGCCGGAGAGTTTCTTCTCTTCGACAAGACCTGCAAACCCGAGATCGGCCGGCGCTATGGCATCGAGGCTGTTTGCCACCGTGGCTCCGGTTGCCCGCGAGAGATTGTCCATGTCGCTCTTCTTGACCCTGCGGGCGGCAAGAATGCCGGCTTTTGCAAGATAGTGCTGGGCAGTATCATCGATACCTTTTGCACAGAAAACCACCGTTGCACCCGTCCGGATCACTTTGTCCGCCATGACCTGGATCATCTGCTGGTCCTCGTCTAAAAATGCCTGCACCTGCTCGGGCCGGGAGATATTGATCTTGGCATTCACTTCGGTCTTTTTGTATTCGAGGGCTGCGTTGAGGAGAAGGATTTTTGCATCCTTCACTTCCTTTGGCATTGACGGGTGCGAGCGTTCCTTGTCGATGACCATCCCTTCGACAAGCACAGTATCTTCTATCGCGCCCCCGACTTTCTTTAAAACGTTCACGTGCGCAATATCAACACTGCCATCGTCATCGGTGACCCGTGTTATGGCATCGACGACCATATCGCAGAGAAGATCCTTGTAAGCCTCGGCTCCTTTGCCGCTGATCGCGGTTTCTGCAACTTTTTTGAGCATCACGCGGTCGCCCTGTTTCACGGCAACCGCAAATTTTGCCAGGATCTCCTGGGATTTTGCCGCAGCCTGCTGGTATCCCTCCGCAATAACGGTCGGGTGAATCTTCTGATTGAGGAGATACTCCGCGTTTTTCAAAAGTTCCCCGGCAAGAACGACCGCCGATGTCGTGCCATCGCCCACTTCCTTGTCCTGGGTTTTTGCAATCTCGACCATCATCTTTGCTGCAGGGTGCTCGATGTCCATCTGCTGCAGGATGGTTGCGCCATCGTTGGTGATGGTGATCTCCCCGATACCATCGATGAGCATCTTGTCCATGCCTTTTGGCCCGAGGGTGGACCGGACTGCGTTTGCCACTGCCTTTGCTGCGGCAATGTTGTTGTTCTGGGCTTCCTGCCCGCGGTTCCGCGTTGTTCCCTGCCTGAGAATGATTATCTGCTGCCCGCCAAGTTGTTGTGACATTTACTTCCTCATGGTACTGATTCTCTCCCGTCTGCTTTCCTGCCTGCAAAAAAGCTGTTCCGGCTCCTGTGCACTGCCATTTTTCCGGGCCCGTTACTCCGGTCTTTCGCGCACGAGACGAACTGCAGGTTACCCGTGAACACAGGAAAAATGGTTATTCCGGTACAGTTTCGCCCCGTTATTCAGGTCCCGGGGACGCTGGCAGCGAAAGGATGGATGCGCAGGATCTTATCACACGGTTGTGATGGGGGACAATTGGTTCGTGGGCTCATAGATGTATCTGTGAAAAACTATTTTCCGGGATGATTCAACCGGGTTTTTTTGAATATCACGTTGTTGACGTAAAAAAGCCTGGCGTAATTCCCGCCCGGCCGGTATCCCGGCAGGGGGAATCCCGATGGATCTGCAGGTTATCTTTGCAAAAATCTTCCGACACGTTTTTCCAGAATGCAGTTGACTGTACTGGATATGTCTCATCACCCGGCATTCGAACACCACGACCACCCCGCAAAGCACGGCCCCACCAAGACCTGCCGCGTCTGCAAATCAACGTATACCGAGGATCAGAATCCCTCGCACTTCCGCATCTGCAAAAAGTGCGGCTTCAAGATCCTGATCGTGCTCTTCGTTGTCATGATCTCGGTCTCCTATATCGCATGGTTCGGTGTGATATAAGGCCTCGAAAAAACTTTTTCTTTTCCGGAATGCAGATTCTCCGGTTTGAATTCGGTCTTTGATGTCTCCATGGCAGATGTGTCCCATCCGGCATCATCCCGATTACGAGCATCGTGTCCATCCCCGGTATGTGGCCGGCAGATGTAATAAGATCCGTCCGGGCATGGTCCCCGGCAACCTTCCTGAAAACATAGTGATATAGGGTACCCCACGAATGGTGTACTATTCACCCCGGTGATCCGGTATGTTTGCGATCGAAACAGAAGCACTGTCGAAACGCTTTGGGAATATCCAGGCCCTCTCCCACGTGGACTTTTCGGTACAGGAAGGCGAGACCTTCGGGTTCCTCGGCCCGAACGGTGCGGGAAAGACAACCACGATCCGCATCCTGACCGGGATCTCTCCCCCCACGGAAGGGACGGCACGGATATTTGGGAAAGATATCGTCAGAGAGACAATCGCCGCCCGGCGCCAGATGGGGATCGTGCACGAGACCTCCAATATCTACACCGATCTCACGGCCTGGCAGAACCTGATGTTCACCGCCGAGCTCTACCATGTCGGGAAATCCTTGCGGGAGAAGCGGGCGAAAGAACTCCTCGAACTCTTCGGCCTCCTGGAGCGCAGGCACGACAAGACGAACGGGTTCTCAAAAGGGATGAAACGCCGGCTCACGCTCGCCATGGGGCTCATCAACGATCCCCGGCTCGTCTTCCTCGATGAACCCACCTCCGGCCTCGACGTGCAGAGCAACCTGATCATCCGCGACGTGATCCGTAATCTCAACGAGCAGGGAGTCACCGTCTTTCTCACCACCCATAATATCGAGGAAGCCAACCTTGCCTGCGACCGGGTTGCCATCATCAACCACGGGAAGATCGCGGCCATCGACTCCCCTGAACGGCTCAAAAAGACGATCCAGAGCGTCCAGTCGGTGGAAGTGGCCTTCGATGCTCCCGCACCCGTGCCGGTGGAGGACCTGGAACGGATTCCCTCCGTGAGCGAAGTTATCAAGCAGGGGGACAAGTTCCGGCTGATCACCGAGGACCCGCCCGCGGTGATCGACGGGGTTATGGCCTTTGCCGCAGCCCGGAAGGCCCGGGTGATCAGCATCACTACCCTCGGGCCAAGCCTTGAGGATGTCTTCATCCGGCTCACCGGCCTCGATATCCGGACAAAAGGGGTGAAGACCGTTGACTGAATCCGGGGATACCTGCGGGCAGCTGTGCATGGAACTCCATGGTGCCTGGGCGATTGCAAAAAAGGACATCCTCATCTATTACTTAAAGCCCAACATCATCGTCTCGGGAGCGCTCTTCCCTCTCTTTATGTTCCTCGCATTTGCCATCGGCCGGCCGGCAGAACCGTCTTCGATGATCCCGGGCCTTATCGCGATCACCATCCTCTTCTCCGCATCCTCCATAGAACCCGTCTCCATCCCCATCGAGCGGCGGATGAAGACCTTCGACCGGCTCATCTCGGCCCCGATCTCCCTCCATACGGTCGTGCTCGGCGAGAGCCTGAGCGGATTTCTCTACAGCATCGGGATCGCGTTCGTCCCGCTGATTGCCGGGCTTCTCCTCTTCAGGACTCCCATCGTGAGCATCTGGCCCCTCGCGCTCGGCCTCGTCCTCACCTCGTTCTGCTTTGCCACCATGGGCACGCTCTTTGCCGCATACCCGACCGAGAGCCCGGGGGATATCATGTCCATGCTGAACCTTGTCCGGCTGCCCCTGATCTTTGTCTCGGGCGTTTTCATCCCGGTCAGCCAGATCCCGGCCGCAGGACAGTTCATCGTGTATCTCTCGCCCCTGACCTACGGCAACGACCTGATCCAGGCTGCCTATTCGGGCACCACCCACTTCCACCCCCTGGCCGATGTTGCGATGATCTGCGTCTTTATCCTTATCTTCCAGTTCGTGGCAAACCGGCTCTACAAGAAATTCAACGAGTGATCCGGCAGCACACGTTGCCCGAAAAACCGGGACGGGAAGAATCAGAATAATTTCTTCTCTTCCCGGATCTCCGGCCAGATCCGGTAGGTAAAGGGACCGGAATACGGAGTGTCGATCAAGAGGCTGAACGCCGCAACATCGTCAGGTCCAAGGTACCCGGCCCGGGTCTCTGTCCCTGCAATGACCCGCCCGTCCCGATCATAGAATGTGCCGTGAACCACAAGGTTGTCCATAGGCCGGCTGCAGCTGTTGCCGATGTACCCGGTCAGGGTTATCTCCGTAACCGTCCCCGTATGCAGGCTGTGCGCAGAATCATTGATCCGGAAAAAGCAGTCGCTGATACCGTGTGTATCCCCGCTGGCAAGCCGGGTCTTCGGCATCACGATCTCCGGGGATGCTCCCATGCAGCCTGAAAGGAGGACCGCGGCAATGACCAGCGCCAGGATTCTGTACACCGTTCGCATGATCTCCCATCTGCCCCCAGGCATCGTTTAGGTGCTTCCCCTCCAAATTTTTTTCGCTGCGGGATGCGGACGGGCAATGGAGTGCGTGAAGTGACCTGCGGTCCGGCGTTGGAGACGATGAAAAAAAAGGATTGCTTATGCGGTCTGGATCTTGTCAGCCTCTTCAAGGCCGAGCACCTTGATCGACTCGTCCCGCATCTTGTATTTCTGGATCTTGCCGGAGATATTGATCGGGAAGTCATTCACGAACATGACGTACCGCGGGATCTTGTAGTGGGCGATCTTGCCTTTGCAGAAATCCTTGACATCCTGCTCGGTCATGGTCTGGCCCGGCTTCATCTTCACCCAGGCGCAGAGCTCCTCGCCGTACTTGATATCCGGCACGCCGACCACGTAGACGTCCGAGATCTTCTCGTGGTGGTGGAGGAACTCCTCGATCTCCCGCGGGTAGATGTTCTCCCCGCCCCGGATCACCATGTCCTTGAGCCGGCCCACGATCTTGAAGTAGCCCTCCTCGTCCATGGTGCCGAGGTCGCCGGTGTGGTTCCAGCGATCCTTGTCGAGCGTTGCGTGGGTGGCCGAGGGATTGTTGTAATAGCATTTCATGACGCAGTAGCCGCGGGCGCAGATCTCGCCGATCTCGCCATACGGGACGATCTTGCCGGTCTTGGAGTCGATGATCTTGAGTTCCGTGTGGGGAAATGCCCTGCCGATCGTGGTGACCCGGCGTTCGAGCGGGTCTTTGGTTGTCGTCATCGTGACGCCGGGGCTCGTCTCGGTCTGGCCGTACACGATAACGATCTCACTCATGTGCATCTGCGTGTTGACCTGCTTCATGACCTCGATCGGGCAGGGGGAACCGGCCATGATGCCGGTGCGGAGGGACCGGAGATCGTATTTTGAGAAGTTCGGGTGCGAGAGCTCGGCAATGAACATGGTCGGGACACCGTGCAGCGCCGTGCAGCGCTCCTTCTCCACGGTCTTCAAGACTTCTTCGGCATCGAAAGTTGGTGCGGGCAAAACCATCGTCGAGCCGTGGGTGACGCAGGCGAGGTTACTGAGGACCATGCCGAAGCAGTGGTAGAAGGGAACCGGGATGCAGA
Source organism: uncultured Methanoregula sp. (assembly GCF_963677065.1). Taxonomy (NCBI): domain Archaea; kingdom Methanobacteriati; phylum Methanobacteriota; class Methanomicrobia; order Methanomicrobiales; family Methanoregulaceae; genus Methanoregula; species uncultured Methanoregula sp. Next base: position 2,957,687 of record NZ_OY781872.1, on the reverse strand, counting down.
GCCGGTCCTTCTCGGTAAATCCCATGCCCTCCCCGATGATGTACCCGTTGTTGAGGACGGAGTGGTGGGTTAAGACAACTCCTTTGGGAAACCCTGTGGTGCCGCTCGTGTACTGGATATTGATGGGGTCGTCGAACGAGAGCCCTTCGCCCCGCTCCAGGATATCGTCCATCGTGATCGCATCCGCCTTTTCCAGGAAATCCTCCCAGGTGAACATGCCGTTGTACGGGATGTCGCCCATGAAGACCGCATTTTTCAGAAACGGGAACTTCTCGCAGGAGATCTTTCCCGGCTTGCACTCGTACGCCTCGGGGCAGGCCTCGTAGAACATCCCCACGTAGTCCGAGGTCTTGAACCGGCCCTGCACGATCAGGGTCGAGATCTCGGCCTGCTTGAGTACGTACTCGAGCTCGTACGTGCGGTACGCCGGGTTGATGTTCACCATGATGGCGCCGATCTTGGAGGTGGCGAACTGGACTACCACCCATTCGGCATGGTTCATGGCCCAGATGCCGACCCGGTCGCCTTTCTCCACCCCGAGACCCATCAGGGCTCTTGCTACCAGGTTCACCTGACCGACAAACTCCCGGTAGGTCCACCGGATGTTCTGGTGCACGGATACGATGGCTTCCGTGTCCGGGTATTTTGCTGCAATACTGTCGACCATCTCGCTGATGGTCATGCCCAGCAGGGGGACTGCTGAGGTTCCGCACGTGTAACTGCCCTCAACCATTGGTATGTGATGGGGTACCGGATAATATATGGATGATGATTTTGCGTGAGGGTGGTGCACCTGCGTTACCGGGAGACCTGCCGGCGATCCTGAAGGAATCCCCGGCCGTGCCGGGATTTTCGGGAACCGGCCGGTCCTGCCCGGGATCCGGCCGGATCGCCCGTGGTGCCCGGGAACCGGGTGCTGGTGCACTGAAAAAAGCCACAGGAGTCTGGCAGGCGATCCCGTACCCGTCCCCCTCCGGAAAACAACAAAACTCTTAAGTTTGTACAATGCGATTATGTTAGGTCAGCACGGGATTCGTCCCGGAGCTGGACGCGAGAGGGGTTGTGGCCTAGCCCGGAATGGCGACGGGCTCCAGCGGTCTTTGCGTTCTCGTGCTCGCAGATGATGAACAATGGGTCTGCTGATTCAATATGATGACCCGTTGGAGCACTGATGCATGTCGGAGAGACCCGTCGATCGTGAGTTCAAATCTCACCAACCCCACGTTTTCTTAAGCGTTTTTCCTGAACGTTTCCCTGGTTCATGGACCGTAAGGTCTGTTTCGAATTTTTTATAGGCCCGGCCCGCAATCACTCTTCCATGCAAGCAGAACTGCACCTCGTTGACGCGTTCACCCAGGCCCCGTTCCGCGGGAACGTTGCCGGTGTCTGCATCCCGGATGGCCCGGCCGATGACGCGTGGATGCAGCAGGTGGCAGCCGAGCTGAAGCATTCGGAGACCGCGTTTTTGTTTCCTGAAGGAACGAACTGGAACCTGCGCTGGTTCACTCCCAAAGAGGAAGTCCGGCTCTGCGGCCATGCCACGCTCGCCGCCGCGTCCGTGCTCTGGGAGACCGGCCGCGTTTCCCAAAACAAGGCAATTGTCTTTGAGACCCTGTCCGGCAAACTGACTGCCCGGCGGGACGGCGACTGGATCAGCATGGACTTTCCCGCAGAACCTCCCGCGACATCGATGCCGATTCCCGGTCTTGGGCAGGCGCTCGGGGTCGAACCCCTGTACACCGGCCGGAACCGGTTCGATATCCTTGTGGAACTGCCGCTCGCGGACGATGTCTGCAGCCTCGAACCCGACCTGGATGCATTATCCGCCATCCGCACCCGGGGCATCATCGTGACCGCAGCCTCCGATCTCCCGCATTTCGATTTCGTGTCCCGGTTCTTCGCACCCGCGGTCGGCGTGCCGGAAGATCCGGTCACCGGTTCGGCCCACTGCTGCCTCGGGCCGTACTGGGGAGAGAAACTCAAGAAAACCGAGATGGTCGGGTTCCAGTGCTCCCCCCGGGGGGGATCGGTCCGCGTGAAGCTCGAAGGCGACCGCGTTATCCTGTCAGGCCATGCAGTCCATGTCCTGTCGGGAAAACTCCTGGTCTGATTTTTCTGCTCTGTAGAGATCATTCGTGTAGCGCACTTGACTGAAAATTGTGAGTGTGACCCCCTCTCTCCCCCAAAGGGGGAGGCAGCCCAAGATGGCAACTCCCGTATATTCCGGGCCGGGTGTACGAGCGGCGATCCCGCCCACCGGGGAAATCCGGAAAAAACCGGCAGGGGTAAAGCGATCCGGCACGCCCGGGCAGGGCTGCAGGAAGGAACAAAAATGCCGGAACAGTTCCGGCAGGTTTCATATACCTTTACCCCCCCGTTTCCTATGAGCAGACAGAGTCTTTGCTGCAGGGGACCCGGATAAAAATTCCCGCAAGGCCCGGAGGGAGGCATAACCATGGAAGAAGACCTGGAGAAGATAACCAAGGATTTCAGGACATTTGAAAGAGAGATGGTGGAGAACCCCTACTGGGGAATTGCCACGTTCTTCGGTGTGCCCTGGCAGGAAAACCCGGAGAACCTGGACATCGCACTCGTTGGCGTGCCGTTCGATCAGGGAGTCACAAACCGTCCCGGCACCCGCATGGGCCCCCGGGAGATCCGGAACCAGTCGCGGCTCGTGGGCATCTACAACCATCACACGAAGATGACGCCCTGCGCTGCCTGCCGGATTGCCGATGTGGGCGACGTGCCGTTCAGGTCGGTCTACCGCCTGGAGGACGCAAACCAGGACATCGAATTGTTCTACCGGAAATTATCTGCAAACGGGATAATTCCTGTCACTGCCGGAGGGGACCACTCCATCACGTTTCCCATTCTCAAAGGAATTTCCAGAAGAGAAAAAGCCGGGCTCGTGCACTTCGATTCCCACTGCGACACGGCCGGGCCGATCCATGGCAGCGCCCTGCAGCACGGCTCGCCTATGCGGAATGCCGTGGAGTCCGGAGCAATCGATCCCGAACACGCGATACAGATCGGGATCCGTGGATCCAGCGAAGTCCTGTGGCAGTATTCCTACGAGAAGAATATGCGGGTTGTGCACATCGAGGAATTCTATGAACGGGGATGGAAGAAGATTGCACAGGAGATCCGTGACCTGATGGGAGACCGGCCCGTGTACATCTCCTTTGATATCGACTGCCTGGACCCCGCGTTTGCACCGGGTACCGGAACGCCGGTGGCGGGAGGGATGTCAACCTTCGAGGTGCTGCAGACCCTCCGCGGCCTTGGGGGCCTCAACATCATCGGCGGGGATGTTGTCGAGGTCTCCCCTCCTTACGATCCCGCGGGAATCACCGCCCTTGCCGGGGCAACGATCATGTTCGAGATCCTCTGCCTTGCTGCAGAGTCCAGGGCCCGGAACCCATCCTGATTTTTTCCGGTCGCAGGAGTTTTACGGGAAAGTAAAACGTGCGGAGTTACCTCATCTTCCTCTTCTTTGCCTCTTCGATGCCTGCAAGCGCAGCGGGCAGAGCATCGAGAACGGTGACCAGGCCCGTCAGGTGCAGGTTCATGACAACGGCCCCGACAATCTCCTCTTTTGTTGCCCCGGTCCGGGCCGCCTGTGCTGCATGGGCCCGTACCCCTTCCGCGTTCCGGATCGCCGTCTGGATGGCGATGTTGATGAGCTGCTTTGTCTTATTGTCAAGAACATTTAAGGTCCGCTGGACTTCCACCAGGCTGTCGAACCGCTCGGCAAGCTCGGGGCATTCCTTCTGGAACATTTCAAACGGTGATCGGTTCATGTTCATCTCCCCTTTCCGTTATGGGGTGGATGAGCGCGTGCGGGCAAAAAAACCTTGTATGACCGGGACCGCCATGGGGCTTGGATCTTCCACGAGAAACGATCCGTCTGAAAAAAGAAAAAAAATTATCTGATCTTTGCCGCTGCAATGGCTGCCAGCTGTTTGGCAGTCTCGTAATCTGCCGCGGTTCCGTTTGTCTCGATATCTTCAAAGACGTTCATTTTTGAAAATGCGATGATGTACATGCTGGAGTTATCGCCCTTGTTGATATACTTCAGCGAACCGCTCGCATCCCCGATCGCGGGAATGGAGATCTTTTCAACGGTCTGGTTCATCGCATTCTCTTTTACGATCCAGTCGGCAAACCCGTCGATGGTATCGGAGACCGCGAGGGTTGCGTTCTTTTCTGCGTACACCGAGATGTTCTGCCGGATGACCGTTCCGGAAGGCGCAGCCGGGTCATTCTTCTGGTACACTACGTAATACCCGCTCTTCCAGCCGTGATCGCGTGCCCAGTCGCTCAGGTCGGATGCGTGTCTCTCCCCTTTCTCAACAAGGGTGAAATTTCCCGGGATCTCCTGCGGCTGGAGTACCAGGTTTTCGGGAGAAACGACTGCCGTGTTTGCAGCCGGTGCCGGGGACGGGACTGCTGCCTGCCCCGTGGACGGGGCCTGCGACGTGCAGCCCGCGATACCTGCGGAGATGACGATTAAGGCTGCCAGAAGCAGCATTGTTGAAGAACCGAATAATTTTTTCATTCTTCACCATAATCCCGTATCAGTAAAAACGCTTGTTTTTTGTTTCCGGTAAACCGTTTTTTTAATTCACCGATCTGCGGGTACTGCCTCACCGGCTCCTGCCGGCTGGTAAATTTATCATAGATGGCGGGCACATAATATCTAGATCAAACGGAGAGTTCCATGTATTTAATCGGAGAAGCACTTATTGGCGATGGCGCGGAACTGGCGCATATCGACCTGCTGATGGGAAACAAGGAAGGTCCCATCGGTTCAGCGTTTGCAAATGCGGTTTCGCAGCTTTCACAGGGTCATACCCCCCTCCTTGCGGTAGTACGCCCGAACCTGCTGACAAAGCCGGCAACGATCGTCATCCCCAAGGTCACGTTAAAGGACATGTCGCAGGTCAACGAGATGTTCGGCCCCGTGCAGGCTGCCGTTGCCAAGGCTGTTGCGGACTGCGTTGAAGAGAACCTGTTTGCGGGAATCGATATCGAAGATACCGTGATTCTCGTCTCCGCGTTCGTCCACCCGGATGCGAAAGACTACAACCGGATTTACCGGTACAACTACGGCGCAACCAAGCTCGCGCTCCACCGTGCGCTTGACAAGTTCCCCGACACGAAGACGCTCGTGTACGAGAAGGACCGGGCTGCCCACGGCATCATGGGATTCAAGGTAACCAGGCTCTGGGACCCGCCATACCTCCAGGTTGCAATGGACCTCGTGGACATGGGCAAGGTTGCTGAAGTCTTAAAATGCGTTCCGCAGAACGACCACGTGATCATCGAGGCAGGAACCCCGCTCATCAAGAAGTTCGGCCTCTCGGTCATCGGCGAGATCAGGAAGCTCCGCCCCAACGCATTCATCATCGCGGACATGAAGATCCTCGACACCGGTAACCTTGAAGCCCGGATGGCAGCCGATGCAACCGCCGATGCGGTCGTCGTCTCCGGCCTTGCCCCGGCCTCGACCATCGAGAAGGCGATCGCGGAAGCCCGCAAGGTCGGCATCTACTCGATTGTTGACATGCTCAATGTCCAGAGCCCGGCCAAGCTCATCGCAGGCCTGAAAGTCAAGCCGGACATCGTGGAACTCCACCGTGCAATCGATGTCGAGGAGACCGCCCATGCATGGGGCGACATCCCGGCGATCAAGAAGGCAGCCGGCGGGAAACTGCTCGTTGCAACCGCAGGCGGCATCCGCGTGGATGTTGTCAAGGACGCCCTCAAGTCCGGCGCTGACATCCTCGTTGTCGGCCGTGCCATCACTGCAAGCAAGGACATCGGCCATGCAGCCGATGAGTTCCTGGAACAGATCAACAAGGAAGAGATCGACCAGTTCCGGATTATGACCGATTTCTAAATCCAATATTTTTTTGATTTTTTCAATTTCCCGGTACCACAACAACCATTTTTTCGATGGTTCAAAATGAACCATGGGGAACAAAAGTTAACCAATGAAATTGTTGCACTCCTTCTCAAGGGCGGTCTTTATACCCGGGCAATCGCAGAGCAACTCAGCAGTCAAGAATAAATCCGAAGATTAATGTCCGGAACAGACACTCTCCTTCTATGAGACTTTCCCCTTTTTTCATGACCGTATCTGTTGCGGTTGTTCTTATCCTCCTTGCATGCGTTGCCGGATGTACATCCCCTCTTGTACCGGCAAGTACTCCGGCGCCTGCTCCCTCCTCCCCACCGGCAAAGACCCTCTCAACGATCGAACCGGAACAGATGGTCCTGGGGCTCGCGGACCTCCCCGGGAATTATACGCTTGTTTCGTCCGGGGAGCGGAATGTATCGAAGATACAGCCCTGGATGCAAAACGCCGGGTGGAAGAAAGGATATTCCGTCCTCCTGCAGAAGAACGAACCCGGATCCTATGCCCACCCGGTCATCTGGCATTACGTGTACAAATTCCCGGCAGAGAATGCCTCGCGGGTGGTATCCTGGGAGGTTGACGGGCTGGTGATCCATGATGCCCGGGATGAGAAAAACCGGAACTTTACGTATACAGAGCTTGCCGCCCCGGGCATCGGCACTTCGAGCCGGGCCGTGACTATCGCCGACAAGAACGATCCCGAAACCATGACCATGATTGCATTTTCAAAATATGATGTGTACGAGGAGTTGTGGTGCAACGCGACCCCGGTGGATTACGAGACTCTCAAAACTACAGCAGCCATTGCTGCTGCAAAGATCGAATAACTTTTTGCCCGGACCCTCGCAGCCGGGAAATACGGTGCGATACTTTTTTTATTAGCAACAGTTTAAGCCCTCGCTTGTCTCATGTGAGGTTATGCTTGAGGAGTTCTGTGAAGGCAATCACTGCGACCAGTACATCCATTCCATTGGGGGATCGTTTGCTCAGTGTCTCATGGTGCAGAGGGAATTATCCCGTGTTGGCAATTGTCCTCTCCGCTATGACAAGATAATGGCAAAGCCGATTATGGAAGCAAACCCCCGTTCCAAAAGCGAGATCAAAAGCGAGCCAAGAAAAAAGGGTGGATTTGCCAGCAGCAGACCAAAATGAGCTGATGGCCGGGGGGCCGGGAAGACCGGCGCTGACATCCTCGTGTTCGGCCTGCCATCGCCGCTTCGAAAGATGTTGGCCATGCAGTTGATGAGTTTCTGGAACCGATCAACAAGAAAGAGATTGACCCGTTCCGGATTATGACTTACTTTTAAAACTTCATAATGTATATTTTGATTTTATATTTTATTTTAACAAACCGAGCGTACATAGTTAAAATAAAAAAACCAAATTAAATCAAAAATATTATAAATAATTGAATGCTGCTTTTAAATTGATAATACGAATGATGCCATTTAACGAAATTATTAAGCAAAGACCTTTCCTCCTTGTTTTAATCCCAATAGTCATTCTCGGGGGTTTATTTCTAATGATCACGCCCCAAAACTTTCAGTTAATGACGTTGGCCATCGTTAATCTAATATTTATTATCGCAGTCATTTTTTCTGGCGTTATTACATATCAGATATACAAGAAATATCACAGGCCTTACGATCTTTTGATTATCCCTGCATTTGTCGGAATTTTTTTTATTTGTCTTACTGTGATTCTAATCTCATTAATTTTCATTTTAGATCCCATTATTTTTAAAAAACTCATGGAAAATCTCAGTATCATCAGTTTTCCGCTTGCATTGTTTGGCGTCGGAATCTCACTTTATTATTTTATCGAATCTCAAATGTCGACTGATAACAAATTGGATGCGATTTTACTGGAATTTAAGCGCATTCCATCCTCAAATAATAATCATCCACCTCCAGAAACTCAAATCGCGGAATCATCTGTACACGCGTTGCAACCCGATGATGAAACGACATTGTCAGAAGAAGACAAAATTATCATACAGCATTTGTTTGAGAGGCATCGGACATCCCTTAGTTCCGGCGATGCAATTGATATGAAATTAGCCCAAACCATTGCATTAACTGGGGTTATTTTAAGCTTCATCTTAATAAAAAGTCCTGAAATTCATTATTTGTCTATTTATATAACCGGAATTTTCTTTTTAATTGGATCGATTTTTATCGGAATTCTCGCATTTCGCTCTACTGAATGGTGTGCAGGGGCAAATGCTCGATTTTTTAAGGACTGCGGGGAAAAAATATCATCAAAAGACGGTGTTAGAAGAATAAAAGATATGTTAGCTGATGATATTCAAGATAACAAAGTGATACTAGCGAAAAAATCAAACTTATTCAATATTATGCTATATTTTAATATAATTGGATTAGTAATAGTGATAATTGGCTATTATGTCTGAAAAGGGTGAAAACGACAAATACCGCGATCGGATAAAGAAGGCCGATGACGGACACTCAAAAGAACTGGAACGCGGGAGAGCTATTACCAACAAAGAAGAAAAGGGGAAAAAGAAAGGCTCTTAACTTTTTTCCCCGCCTAATCTCTCTCCCGACGATAATTTATCAAAGGCAATTGTTTAGTCTTCTGACTTCTAATAAATTCGCTCCAGTATATGAGTAGTTCACCAAACGAGACAACATATTTACCGCGAATTTCTTTTCTGATTTTTTTAATCCCCTTTTTCCAATCCCGGACCATTCCCTTCCAAGTCCAATCTTGTGACATTTCAAATCGGATATTCCCATCTTGATAAAGGGAGCCCCTCACCCATCCGGGATCGCTCGGTCACCTGGTCGGGGCGGGGGCTGGTGTCAGGAAGTGATTCATCTTACCCGCTCCTGCGATGAGATGTCTTTATTGAATCCGGCAGATAATAAAGAATCAGGAGATTTCTGTGAAAGTCTATCTTGATGTGTGCTGTCTGTGTCGGCCGTTTGATGACCAGAAGATACATCGGATCCATCTCGAAGCTGAAGCCATCAAAGAGATACTGGTCCGGTGTACTCAGGACTGGACACTGGTTGTCAGTGATGCAGTCAGTTTCGAGATCTCACGAATCTACGATAAACCCCGGAGGATAAAAGCCCGGAATCTTGTTGATCTTGCAAAGGAGCACGTTGCAATTACCAAACCCATATCCCGGCGCTATCATGCCTTTGTCGAACTGGGGCTGGATCCGGCAGATGCCCTGCACCTTGCCTGCGCAGAATCGGCCGGCGCAGTCCTCTTAACGACAGATGATGCAATCATCAAAATTATTAAGAAGCACGCTCATCAGATATCTATTGAAGTTAAAAATCCCGTTGAATGGTTGATGGAGGTGAACGCCCATGGAAGCAAAGACGCTGAATGAGATTCATAAACAGGGTATCGATGCCCTGGTGAAAGTGCTGGGACCGGTGGATGCGGTTCGTTTCCTCCAGATCTATGACCCGGGAAGTGGCGATTACACTCAAGACCGGAAACAGTGGCTTGAGAAAGACCCGGAAAAATATCTTGCTGCGGTTATCGCTCACGGGAAGAAAAAATCCCGTGCCTGATTTTCGAGTGCCTTTTTTCGATTTGGAAATTTTTTCATTAAACTACGCGTTTTCGATGGTTCAGATACGAACCCTGTGGAACAAAAACTAACCAATAAAAAAAATTACAGGACCGGAGCAGCCGGGGTTTCCCCGGTTGTCCCGGCAGGTTCGCTCTGATCGTATACCCGGGTCATGTACCGGGCCTGGAACGTGAGCAGTGGTGGTGCGATGACAAGGATCACGATTATCATAACACCGAGAGCGATAAAGTAGTGGCCCAGCATGAATCCCCCAAAGAGAATGATCGCGGCAAGGATGCCGACAGGAATGCCGATGATCAGGGCTATGAGGATGATCGCAAGGATGTAGTTGAGCCACCCGATCTTCCGGATGGTCCCGATGATGGCTCCGAAGTTGAACGCTTCTGAAAAGACACCTGTCCGGGCAAAGCGGATAGCGGCAACCGGCATGAAGATGGCAAGGAAGATGTCGTAGATCAGCTGGATTGCGAGCAGGAGGAATAACAATGCAATCGATGTTCCGATCTCCGCATTGCTGTACGGTGTGACGGTACCCGTCGGCGGGTGCCCGCCGGCCATGCCGCCGGGGAAGATCAGGTAGGGAACGAGCGAGAGGATGATGAGCGGGAGCGAGTAGATCAGGCCGATAACAAAAAGCTTGAAGCCATCCACAAAGAGTGTTCCCCAGCGATCCACTTCCGGTGCAGGATTCTCGCCCCGGTAGATCCGCAGGATCCAGCCGTTGAGCGGGATCCCGATAAGGATCGCTGCAAGGATCAGTTTCAGCCACCGGTCTATCCTGTTGAAAACGCCGGCTTTTGAATAGCCCAGCGCTTCATCTATCATTGCTCCGTAGTCCATGGTAATCTCCGTTTTTGTATATACCCGGTTCTGCAACACGCCGCTGATGACACGTTTACTTCAGTAAATGCATCATCCCGGCTGTACACGAACCGGCACCGTTGAGATAGGTTGAGTCAACATTGTTGTGTTGACACTAAATATCTTTTGAAGTGTATGTCTGGTTGCAGCCGCGTGGATGGTGAGAGGGACGTGCTGAAGTTTGGTGATGATATTCTCGTGGTTGGCTGTGCGATCACTGCGAGCAAGGATTTCGGGCATGCAGCAGAAAAATTCATCGGGAAACGGAACCAGGACGAGAGCGAGCGGTTCGGGATATGACGGATTTCTAAATCCAATATTTTTTTCAAGTTTTTTACAATTTCCCCAGTAGATCTGAAAATAAATATCGACGATGCATCAGGGGCCTCGATAAAGTGAATGCAAAAAAGGTTTGAATTAGTTCCGGGTTTGATCCGGGATCTGAATTAATGGAAGATCTTCGCGATCATTGCGAGGAACCCGACAAAAAGCGCTGCCACCATAAGCCATGCAAACAGTGTCAGGATTGCGCCGGCCGCTGCAAACTGTGGAACTACCATCAAGACCGCTCCGACAATAAAAGCAACTACGATCGCTCCGATCGCTTCGATAATATTTCCTGCCATGGGGAGTCATCACCTCCTAGGGTATGGGAATAGAGCGATACCTTAATATTCGACGGAGGCGACTCACTACTGTTAATTTTACCGCCGCCTATCGGATATAGGCCGACCGGATGTGTGTCCGCACATCCGATCATTACCCTTTCGGTACATTTATTCTCTTTCTGGACCATAGTCCCGGACGTACCTAAGTCTGCTTACAATATATATTTTCCCACAAAACCAATTTGTAACATTTGTAACAAAATGTTACAAAACATTTTATACTCTTAAAGAAAATCTCAATATGATAGTTATGCAGGTGTCCGGAAGTTACAAAATCCCTACTGTAAGGTTAAGGACATTATACCCGAATCTGGAAGATCTGTTTAGAGGATTTGACGATAAGGAATTTACAAAAGAGGATTTCCGAGCAGTATTAAACATAAATCCAAAAAGCAGTGGATTGATGCAAAAAATATTGGATTTTAAAGCATATGGGCTGCTGGAAGAAACCAATGAAAAATTGCGGATAACTGAGGCTGGTAAGAAGCTATTACGTGCAAAAGATAAGGAATGGTTTACAGAGCTTCAGAATACCGTTAATAATGTTCCTTTATGGAAAATTCTCTTTGAGCAATATAATACAAATTTAGACTCTCAAAATTTTTGGAATATTCTATCTAGAATTACCCAGTTGGATGCAGATTCTGCAAAGGCAAAATCTGAAAAAATATTGAAAGCATATTTTGATGACGTAAATTTTGCATTATCAGGAAATGCACAACATAGTCATACAACAACACGTCCAAGAAGAACGAAATCACAACAAATCCCATTAATTACTCCAATTACTGCAAAATTCATGCTGCCAGGAAGACATGATGAGCAAAATATTGGGTACTCACTTTATTCTGATTATGGTGATTTCCAATTCACAATTTCAGACGATGCAACATTCAATATTGCAAAAATTGCATTTGACGAAATATTCAAAGCCATAAAAATTGAGCTTGATAGTAAGAATAAAAAAACCCAAAATGGAATTGAGGATTTGGAGCAATAAATAGCATCCTTGTTTTTAGCATTTGTAATACATACAACAACTGGGGAGGGATATTTTTTTTAAATAACACTCTGTTAACTATGATAAAAAAATTAATTGGTTTTCTATTTTATTGACGGTTTTGGTTTTAGTTCACCAATAATATCATCAACACCTTTAGATTTTATTGCATAATATACAGAAATGATTAACCAAATGAACGAGAGAAGACCCCCAATAATGAAAATTGCTCGCCAAGTTGATGGATCTATATTGAATGCTGTGTTAAATGATGTGGTTGATAAAGTAATTATGATTGTAAATAACATGCCAAGCGGTGCGATCCAATCCTTTCGTTTCTCGATATAAGTGACATGTGTTAAAAGACAAATTTTGATTTTATCTTCAGTAGTAACAATAACTTCTTGGGCAAGATTTTTATGGATTTTGGTAATCGGGATGTCGGAATTAACAAATCTTGCTTCCTCCAATTCAGTTGACGCAGTATGCGGCGCGGTCATTTTTCGGCCTCTTTATTTTCTTGAAGCGACTTTGTGACATCACCTGTTGGAGTAATTGCCTTCTCCACAGTAAGAAGGCCCAACGTTCCAAGAGCGTGCTCCATTACATACCCGCAATTTGTACAGATAATAATTGCCGTAGGGATAGCAGTCCCTCCACCAATTACCATAGCGTGATCATCGGTTTGTACAAGATGAACAAACATTCCCTCTGATTCTAACGAAAAATCTGCTTTACCGCATCGAGAACAAGGACGCAGAGCCCCTCGTTTTGTTAACTCGGTTTTGATCCTTTCGGTCAATTCTCGATTGTAAATAGTCATATGATAAAATAATGTTAGTTAATTATATATCAATATTCAATTCTAGAAATTTTGTTTGAATTATGATTTCTCTGTATAATAGTTCTCTATAACCTCCGTCTTTAACGTTTACTGTGACTTATTCTATATGATCTGGGGACACCCCTGCCTTCATGCGCCGTGGGCGCACTTAGTCTCCCCTTCGGTGTCGCTCGGCCATCTCGCCGGGTCCTCTCCAGGAAATGACGTTTCTGCAAATACTTATCACCTGACACAAAAATTCCAGCACAATCCCCTCACCACCCTCACATTTCATCTCCCCCGCCGCCCCACAAATCAGCATGACCAGTTTGGGACCGGACGGGCTCCGGATCATTGCACAATACGTAAAAAAGACCGGCACGGCACCGGAGAATGCCGGGGAATCCCTGCGGGTCGAAGGCCAGGGGCTGATCCCGCGGGCGGGTCCGAGCTACTGCATGCAGATCGCGATCAAGGACGACCCGGGGGATTACCGGTTCCCCGTCCCGGCCGAGTTCAACAAGAAGGGATTTTTCGTACTGCAGGCCGCAGACCTGCCGGTCGCAATCCCGTACGGGGGAGAGGCGACCGTCTCGGTCATCGAGATCAACCGGCGGGGCGAGAAGATCATAGCCCAGTCGCCGGTGCGGTACCGGACGCTCTGATGCGGAGCTTTGCCCGCTATTCTTTCTCATGATTTTTTCCCGGAATTTTTACCGGATTTTTTTAAAAGATTCCGGATTTTACCGGAACATTTTTGTGAAAATTTTTTGAATGAGATGAAAATTTTTCCGGGTTTTCCGTAATTTTTTTTTGAGAATTTTTGCCGGGAAAATCCGTGACGCATCGTGATCGCCCGTGAAATGTCATGCGATACCGGGGCATCGTTTCCGGACGGGATGGGGTGTTGCGGAAAAATAGTACCGGCACCTTCGGTGTTCCTGCAATGGCCGGGCGATTTCCGGAACGTGCAGGCCGATAAAAAAATCCGGGATTTTTATTCTCTCTCACCCGCTGTGCATTTTCTCGGACATGTAAGCTTCCGGGCGAGAAATCATTTGAATAAGGACCGGCAAACCTACGCCTCATGGCCCGGGGAAAACGTCCGGTTGTTGCAATCGATGAGGCGAAGAAGTCTGCGGAGAAGATGGGGTACCGGTGGCAGGAGAACACCGCCAACCCGGCGATCGGCTATGATCTCATGGTCTTCAAACCGGAAAACACGTTCCTTGTCCGGGTCCGGCAGACCCGGTACCAGATCGATCCGGATATGACGTACGACGATCTCCTGCCGGAGGTTCTCCGCGAGATCCGCAATCTCCCGTTCCCGAAATGGATGCCCCGCGAACTCTGGCTCCGCACCCAGCACGAGCGGACCTGGCGCCGGCTCCGGGTGCATGATTTTGGTGTTTCCGAGATCGGGTGGTGGGGGCCGGACGGGTATTATAACAAATATTCAACGTGAGACAGGAGCAGGACGAAAATAGCCGGTGATGCCGGTACCTCATCCGGTGTATCAGAAACGATATTCCCATTACATTATTTTTCACGGAGCAGTGTCTGCACCGCAGTTGCAAGCGGTGAGAGATCATGCTGGACTGTCTCCCACAGGATCGTGGCACTTATCGAGAAATACCCGTGGACCATCTTGTCCCGCATCCCGGCAAATTCTTTCCATGGGACATCCGGGTACCGGTCGATAATATCCGGGGGAATTTTCTTTATCGCCTCCCCGACCACCACGAAATTGAGAATGATAGCTTCGCGGGTCTTACGATCGCCAAGCAGTTGCTCGTAGGTCATGCCATTCGTATATGACCGGATGGCCGAGATTGCATCCTCAATATCCGTGAGGTAAAGTTTTGTGTCCCGTTCAGACATAGATGACCTCAGCAAGCACATTCTGCCGGATCACCGGTTTCAGTGAATCTGAAGTTACCAGGTCCACCCGTGCCCCCAGTTGTTCAGAGAGGAAATTCTCAAGCCTCATGAAGGTAACAAAACCCACCGGTTTTGAGAACTCCACCAGCAGATCGATATCGCTCTCGTCCGTCTGCTCGCTCCGGGCAACCGAACCGAATACCCCGATTGTCTTGACAAAATATTCCTGTGTAACTTCACGTTTTAATTTTTTCAGTGAGGCGAGGATATCCTGCCGGTTGGATCCCATGGTAGTACCTATGGTAACGTGGGTGACGAACTATTAATAAATATTTCAGACCGTTTTTTCAACCTGTCACCATGCTCCGGACTTTTATGGATGTTCTTTGGGAGCTCCCTTTCCTGCAGGGATACCCCCGCAACGAAAAGCACCCCTTCTTATAACCAGGGTCCCCTTGGACGGTAAGTCTCCCTGACTATTTCTCCGACGGAGAGGTTTTGGTCTCAAAATCCGGAAAAATTCGGCAGTGGAAATGGTGCCAACCGTTTTTCGGATTAGGGATTAAAACCGGTATTTTTCCAAAATAACCGTTTTATGCAGGAAAAAACCGTGCTCTTTAGCGGCCTGAGAAATTGCGCAAAAACCGGCAAATTTTGTCCTCCGGGAAGCGACCCGGAGCCTGCCGGACGGCCGTGGCATGCGGAATTTTACGGGGGTTCCCGGGCGGGGTTTTCTAAACCTTTTTTGCCCGGAAAAACGGGGATTCTACCCATGGGCTGCACGTATGGGGCGCCGGGGGCCATCCGGCGGGAGGGATACGTTTTTGGACCCCCGGTCTCTTCCGTTGGCGGGAGAAATACGGGAAGTTCTCCTGCTGCATCCCGCCGGTTTGGAAAATTCCGTGCCCTGCAGGGACCGGCTGGGCCGGGCTATTGCCGGAACCGGGAGATCAATTAATCCCGGCCCGGGAATTTTTCCGGAACCAGTTCAGCCGGCCGGGAATACGCGGTCCCCTTCGTTTCCCGCTCCACATTTTTTTACCCGGCGCTGCAACACTGTACGGAAAATTCCATGGAGCCCGTTTACCCGATCCTCTTCATCCTCTGGGTGGCGTTCTTTGCCTGCTGGTGGATCCCGGTCCTGCTGAAAGGCCGGCCAAAAGCCAAGCGTGTCTCGTCGCACGGCTCGTTCCTCGCCTGCATGATCGTGCCGATCGCCATTGTCATGATCGTTCTCGCCCTGCTCTCCCCCGGGCTTACCGAGACCCGCGTGCTCCCCGGTACGCTCCCGGTTGTTCTCTTCGGCCTGCTCATCGTTCTCCTCGGCCTTGCGTTTGCCATCCGGGCCCGGCAGCACCTGGGTTCGAACTGGAGCGCCCGGCCTGCAATCCAGGAGAACCACACGCTCACCCGCACCGGCCCGTACGCGTACGTCCGGCACCCGATCTACACAGGACTCCTCACCGGGGTTCTCGGAACCGCAATCGCGACCGGCTCTCTCTCCGCCTTCATCGCGCTCGCGGTTGCGCTCCTGGCTCTCTTCTGGAAGATCAAAATTGAAGAGAAATTCCTGCGGGAGGAATTCGGGGAAGAGTACGAGCGGTACCGCCGCGACGTGAAAGCGCTCGTGCCGTTTTTAGTCTGAACCCTGGATCAGCTCGCGGGATGGCATTACAGTTTTTTCCAATTGCGTTCCGGTGTTTTTCCTGCCGCGTACTCCGGCGATTATCCGGTACCCGTCTTCTGGTTTTTCTCCAGGTTCTCTTCCGTGATATCCAGCACGATAAAGATATTGCCGGCACCGGGACGGGTGGGATCGATCGGGGTCCCATAGCACTTTATATCCCGCAGGGTCCCGTCTTTCCTGAGAAACCGTGTCTCCATGGTATCAAACGTGCCCTCGCTGTTGCCGAGCGTGTAGAATTTTGCCGCCCGGATATACTCGTCCTCATCCGGGTACAGGAACCGTGCATTCTGCCCGATCAGTTCATCGCGGGAATATCCCGTTATGGTGCAGAACCGGTCATTGACCCGGATGAACACCCGGTCAGCAGATATCAGGCCGATGCCCACGGGAGCTGCACGCAGGATGCCGGAGATCTCATCCTCGCTCTTTTTCAACCGCTCTTCGCGCCGGGCACTCTCCTCGTACTGCTCCCGGAGTTGCGTCTCCGAGCTCTTGAGCTGCTGGTATGCTGTTGTCAGTTCCTCTTCGACTTTTTTCATCTGGGAAATATCTGTCGTCGTGATCCCAAGGCCGGTACCCACCCGGAAGGTTTTGATGTTCAGCCAGCTCCTGCCGTATTCCGGCTCCTGGATCCTGAAGATGCCGGAGAACGGGATCCCGGTCCTGATTACTTCCGAGAACCGGTTGCTCTCGCCCCGTGCATAGGCCCCGGGAAGCAGATCCTTGTAATTCCTGCCAAGGATATCCTCTTTCTTTGTTCCCGGGGGAAAATAGGTGAGGGCAGTCGTGTTGAGATCCACCAGGTTGAGATCCTTATCCCAGATCGTGAAGGCATCGGTTGCCGAATCCATGAACAACCGGAGTCTCTCCTGGCTTTCCCGGAGTTCCTGCTCGCTCCTTGCCAGGTCTTCGTACTGCGAGCGCAGTTCCTCCTCAGCGGTTGTGAGCTGTTCATAGGCTGCCTGGAGTTCGGCATGGTCCCGTTTCATCCTTGTAATATCAACGGTGCAGTACATCATGGCTGCCCGGGGATTGGACCGGTCGACCGCGGCTGCCGATACCCGGACATCTATGACCGTGCCGTCCTTTCGCCTCCAGCGGGCCTCGACATCGTCGGCTTTCCCTTCCCGGTACGCCTGCTCCCGCATCCGGCCGACCGCAGCATAATCCTCGTCGTTCAGGTACAAAAACCGGGTATTATGGCCTTCCAGTTCTTCGCGGGAATAGCCGGTCATGTCAGAAAGATAATCATTGACCCGCAGCATGACCCGGTCCAGAACCACACCGATCGCACCCGGGGTTGCCTGGAAGAGGCTTGTTATCTCCCGCTCGCTCCTTCTCCGTCCAACCGCCTGCCTGACCTTGTGAGCCAGCTCGGCAAACATAGCTTCCGGGCTCCCGCCTTTCTGGATATAGAAGTCAGCGCCATTGTTGATCGCCTCTATCACGACTTCCTCCCGGCCCCGGCCGGTGAACAGGATAAAAGGAATATTTCCATACCGCTTCCGGATCTCTTTTAAAAACGCGATCCCGTCCATCTCCGGCATCTTGTAATCCGAAATCACGGCATCGTACGACACAAGCGAGGGGGAGTTGAGCGATCTCAGTGCGGATGATGAGGTATCCACGGTGAACTGTCCGGAGATCTCGAGGAACATTTTGCCCAGTTCGAGAAGCTCTGTTTCGTCATCGACATAAAGGATATGGATCCCGTCTGCCATCTGGATTGCATAGTATTGTCACAGTATATTGTTGTTGCGATACCTGGTGGGCATGGTGCGGGCGGATCAAGAAACCGGTCCTGCCTGGCCTGGCTTGTTCCCCGCTCTCGTACTCATGCGATTAATTACGTGCCGTGACCAACCGGTACTATCATGAGCACGGAGATCCCCTGGGACGAATCGCGGAAGGAGTGGAAACCGGTTGACATGACCGTGACATATGATGGAGACGGAGCATTCACCGCCGTCACGTCGACCGGGATCTCGTTCCCGATGGAGGCCCCGGTGGGTATGGGCGGGCACGGGAAGCTTGCAAACCCCATCCAGTACCTCGTCGGCTCGCTCGGGGGATGCGTGGGTGTCAAGATCCTTCTTGCGCTCGGGGACAACGGGATCGTTCCCTCAGCGATGACGATTGCGATCCACGGGACCCGGGTAAAGACCATGCCCGCATTTTTCGATCATGTCCACCTGACTATCACGATACGGGCCGACGCGGACGATGCGATGGTCTCAACGATCATCGACCAGACGCTCACCCGCCTCTGTCCGATCGCTGCCATGTTTGCCGAGGTCGGGGAAGTGACTGCAGAACACCGGATACTCAGGAAATAATCCGGATACCTCCTGCTCCGGACAATGCGGGATGCCTGAAGCCCTGAACCTGCGGATACCGCTGGCCTGCAAAAAGAAAACGGTACATTGCACATTGTTGCACGGGAAAACCGGGGAGAATTTCACAAAAAAATTCCTGAGCGAATCCGGTCTCGCTCTTATTTCTGGATTGCCAGGGGCAGGGTGCCCTGGGCATCCAGGCCGGGCATAACCAGTATCTCTATGACGAATACATTCTCCGCATCTCCCTTGTCATCATCGTAATCTACGTGGTTGTCAGGAGCTGCCTGAAATATTTTTTTGGTCGTATCAGGTCCATACCGCTTCTTACCCGCAGCGTCTTGTTGGGATACACCGGGCTTGTGCAGGACTCCGATGCAAAGAAATCCTGACATTGTGATCTTCCCGGGACCGGCAGAGATCCCGGCTGGTTCCACGGGATTTGGTCTGTGCAGGCCCGGCCTTGCGGGCAGCAGTGCAAGGCAAACCATTTAGTCATGGCACATACCTCAGAGCCTGAGGTATCCTGCATGAAAACACTTCCCGCAGTTGAATACTGCATTTCTCCTGCCCTGCTGCTTGCCGGGGCTCTCCTGTTCTTAGGTCTCTTCGCAGTACCGGCTGCAGCAAACCCCCCGTCCGCGATGTCGCTTGCCTATGATCCGGCCGTGTCCGTGCTCAGTGTCACCATCACCCATCCTCCGCTCGGGATGAACGGGCATTACATCAAAGAAGTGGCCGTGTCGGTGAACGGAAACCTGGTCAACGACTCCGTGTACACCGGCCAGCCATCCGATACGTTCACGTACACGTACCCGCTTGCGCTCCGGCCCGGGGATGTGGCTGAGGTGACTGCAACCTGTTCACTCTCCGGATCAGCCACCCGGACCTACGCGATGCCGGCTGCGGGCACACCATCCAGCCAGGCATCCCAACCGGCGGCACCGACACCTAAGGCATCGGCTGCCATAATTCCCGTGGCGGCCGGAGTCGGGATCGCTCTTGCGTTATGGAGAAGAATCTGATTTTTTTGCTGTTTTCAATGGAACGCGGGACCGTCCGTTCTGAAATTCCGGATCAGCCCGGCCTGGCTCTGAATACTTTTGAAGGCCCGTCCGGCCCGGCACTCCATGTCCAGAAAAAAGATCCGGCCGTCATCAGGGCACTCTTGTACAATCTTGCGATCGGTCTATGATGGCACGAAACATCGAAGCGGGTCGTCGCGATGCGATGTTGTTCTTTGAACCGGTTCTCGTATCCGGATGGTTTTTAAAAAAAGAATAGAATCAGAAGAGTACATTAACGGCCTGGATTGAAGGCGGGGCTGTCCGGGAGATTGAAAGAGCTGCGCCGATGGCCGGTTTGATCTCCATCTGGAACTGGTCGTTTTTCATAATGGCATTGGATGGTTTTGCCATGATGTCGAACTGTTCGCCTTTTTCCAGGACATCGTCATTGGTTATCTCGTTCTGGACGGTTGCAATTGACCATCCGCCCGCGCTCGGATTAGACCCCTTTGCTCCCCTCGTCAGCGTCTCGAGCTGGGATGCATTGCTGTAGGTTATTACCACTTTGTCAAAGTCCACCGGCGTTCCGCCGGGAGCGAGTGCAGCCGAGAAGTTGATGGTATCGATCGAGACCGTTGCAGCACCCGTACCATAGACATTGCCAACGATCTCGAGCGTTGAACTGGCCTGCTGAACACCGGTGTGGACAACTTCCTGGCTTTTCTGGGTTGTGAAGAACCCGGCGCCGAGCACTACATACGAGAACACCGCTGCAACGACAACGAATGCGATGAGCACAATCGCTGCCTCAAGACCGGTGAATCCATCTTCATTGTTGAAAAATTCCATATTTCGCCTAAAGCGGACTTTCGGTAATTCCAAAGCCCTTGTGGATAGTATCAACTTCTAACATATATGCTCTTTTCTATTGCAATCTCAATGTAAAACTAAATATTTGCGTTTTTATGCTAAAATTTTCTCATATTTGCTCAAGTTTGAGCATTATAAGAGTTTTAACAAATATAATAAATCTGTATGCCCCATTTTTGTTTTTATTCCGGAAAAGAAATGAAAAGATATGGTAACGTTTCTGGCAGTCAGGGCTGAACCGGAAAAGGGAAACGGGTCGATATCCGGGGAAGAAAATTTTTTGCGGGGTTCCGTAAGCCGGCTGTTTCTTTGCCGGTTGTCCCGAATGCCGGGTCAGGGTGGTTTTCGGAAAATCCAGGCCAATTCAGGACATCATCTGCTCTTGGGATATCCACTGGATGAATACGTGTGGAAAATACAGTTCCTGAAAGGAATCAGCTCCAATAATCTCATTTTTAATTTTTCTCGGCGGAACATCCATCCTTTTTAGTTTTTTTATGAAAAATTGGTTTATATACAAAACACATTCAGCCCGACATCGTCATCGAACATCCGCCCGACCTGTCCTTCAATTTTATGAATAAATACCTCGCACGTCCCGCTGACAACAGCACTCGTCAGGTGGCCTCCGAAGGTTTGGTACGCTGCATCGGAGACGGTTGCATGGAGATGGAGGTAGGGTTTGCCTTCAAGGGTTGTGATATTCCCAAGGAGGGATGTGATCTCGTGGTCTCCTGATAATGTCGTTGTGTGATACACTTTTGTCGCAGTTTCGAAGAGCCCGATCGTCACGTTGTTGACCGCACCAATACCCTGGACGGTGCCAAGCGTGATCTCATGTTCCGTGCAGAATTGTCTCAGTGTACTTACGATCTCTTCCCCGCGATCGATACGGATTATGCAGGTTGAACCAATCATTTTGCAGTGCATCTTTCCCTCCCGACTGTATATTTTGGTATCACGATATTCTGTAACAAGGGCAATAAATGGTACCTGTCTGGCAGGGATCCTGCAAGCCCGGCAGGGCCGGTCTGATCGGGGAATTTATTCTCTGCAACGAAGGATCCGCGGGCCAATCCGCCCCCCTGCCGGAATTGCTGACCCCGGGCCCAAGACTCCCGGCAGATGGGCGGTCACCGGCCTTGCGGATTTTTATTCCTTTTTCCGGACAATACCGGTATTCTTACTCCTGCGCCTTCATCGCATCTTCAATTTCCCGGATATAATCCGACAGCCGGGCATGGTAGGCTTCGATCAGGATCAGCGCTTTCATCTCAGCATTGCAGGAACAGTTCTGGAGCCCGAGCGATCGGATATCTTCGGGATGGATGTCCCCGGGTGCATAGATCTCATCGATTGCAGCATAGGTTTTCGAGCACCAGCGGACAAAACCGTAATATTCCGGACCATATGCGTTTTTCTCGATCGTTTGTACAGCCTCGATCCTTTCGTTGAGCAGGAGAATTGCTTTTTCCGGCGGAATTTTCAGGTTTATCATAGTTCTGCAGCTATGGTACTGATTCAATGATAACGGGGATAAAGATTTTTTATTGATCGCACCAGGAAATTCTGCAGTGATCATATGCGGACCCGTTTTAACGGGCGATTGGGATCTGTTCTTTCCAAAGGGAGACTCGCGTACGGGGCCCGGCCGGACGTGAAATGGCGGGCAGCGGGCATTCAAAACAAAAGAGAATGTTGATACCCCAGACGGACAAAGTCCGGTACCATGGCCGTGGACCTGATAGTCTTTATCATCCTGATCCTGAACATCTGTTTTGGCATCAGCATTGTTTTTTTTGAACGCAAGAGCCCGGAGATCGCCCTTGCCTGGCTCACGCTTTTAGTCTTCATCCCTGTTCTCGGGTTCCTCTTCTACCTTGCCTTCGGGCAGAACTTTTACCGGGCCCGGCTCTTCCGGATCAAGGCAGAAGACGACAGGAAGGTCCAGGATCTGGTTGCAGGTCAGCTCAGTGAAGTTGCACGGCTCGAGAACCTGAGCACGGACGAGCGGGAGAACAAATTTTTGCGGGTCATCCGGATGCTTCTTGTCAGCAACCGCGCCGTTGTCTCGGACAATAACAATATCGAGATCTACACAAACGGGCATGACAAGTTTGCGGCCCTCTTTGCTGCTATCGACGGGGCAAAAAACTTTGTCCATGTCGAGTATTATTACATATCGCCCGATGGCCTGGGCGCAGAGATGGTCTCTCACCTCACAAAGAAGGCAAAGGAGGGCGTGGAGGTCCGGGTCCTTGTCGACGGCCTTCCTTTCTCGGTAGTTCCCCCCTCCTTCTGGAAACCGTTCATCGATGCCGGGGGCAGAAAAGCGGTCTTCTTCCCGGGCTTTTTCCGGTTCATCAACTTCCGGTTCAACAACCGGAATCACCGGAAGATCGTTGTCATCGACGGGAAGACCGCGTTCTGCGGCGGGTTCAATGTCGGCGACGAGTACGTGGGGAGAAAGGAGCTCGGGTTCTGGCGGGACACCCACGTGAAGATCGATGGCGACGCAGCCCACCTGCTGGAAGTGCGTTTCCTCATGGACTGGAATTATGCATCAAAAGATCCGGTGGAGATGTCTCAGAGGTATTTTCCAAAGACCGGCGGCACCGGTTCCGCTGTTGTCCAGATCGTATCAAGCGGCCCGGATCACCGGCACAACCAGATCAAGCTCGCGTACCTGCACCTGATCAATACCGCTACGGAATCTGTCTACATCCAGACCCCGTATTTTGTGCCGGACGCAAGCCTGATCGATGCCCTGCGCCTGGCTGCGCAGTCAGGCATCGATGTGAAGATCATGATCCCCTGCAAACCCGACCACATGTTCGTTTACTCGGTGAATCATGCGTTCATCCGGGACCTGCTCGATGCGGGGGTGAAGGCATACACGTACGATGAGGGTTTCATCCATGCAAAGACGCTTGTCATCGACGGCCTCGTGGCCTCGGTCGGGAGCGCGAACTGGGATGTCCGGAGTTTCAAGCTCAACTTCGAGACCAATGCCCTGATCTACAATCCGGGATATGCAAGGAAACTCCGGGAGATCTTTGAGGAGGACCTGAAACACTCAACCGAGATCACGCCCGAATCGCTTGAGAAACGGCCGCTCATGGAGAAGATCTGGGAGCCGGTTGCACGGCTCTTCTCCCCGGTGCTCTGATGACCCGCCATTCTAATTTACCGTTTTTCCGGAGACCGGCATGACCGCCCGTGAATCCCCAAATGTCCGGTTTGCCCGGCCGTACCCGGCCCGGATCCGGGCCGAAGGTTTTTATCCGGCCGATCTGCATTTCCATACAACCCATACGGACAGCTCGGTGAGTATCGCGTCCCTGCTCCGGACGATACGGAAGAACGGGGCCGGCTGTGCCGTGACCGATCACAACGAGATCTCCGGCGCCCTTGCCGCGTGCAGGGAGCGATCGGATCTCCTCGTCATCCCGGGTATCGAGATCAGCACCTGCGATGGCCCGCACATCCTTGTGTACTTTTACTCCCCCCGCGATCTTGAGGATTTTTTTGTCCGGCATATCAAAGAGCGCCGGCGGGAGAGCCCGTGGATGCTCACCACCATCACCACCCGGGAGGTGCTTGAAGCCGCGGGAGGATACTCCTGCCTCCGGGCCCCGGCCCATCCCTACGGGTATCTCCTCTTCAATTCGGGCCTGGGAAAATGCGTTGAGAAAGGCTACCTGGATGAGTCGCTTTACCGGAAGTGCGATCTCATCGAGGGTATCTGCGCCAATATGGCCCGGGGGGAGAATATCCGGGCCATCTCCCTTGCAACCCGGCTCGGCCTTCCCCCCACCGGTGGATCGGACGGTCATGTGATATTTGACCTGGGCAGTTCGGTGACTTGCACGAGATCTTCAGATCCGGCACAATTTCTTGACGAACTCCGGCATGGCAGGGGAAAAGTCATCGGCCGGGAGAATCATCTCGGCTCCAAGATGCTCACGGCTGCGGTCATCACAACCCGGTTCATGCCCTGGCTCCTGCCGTCGACAAAGATCCATTGCGAGCGGCTGGTCGGCCGGATGGACCGGTTCCTCTCATCCCGGAAGGAAAAAGACCGGGATCGGTAGGACCTGTGGTGAGACCAAATTTCCGGTGTCCGGTTCCGTCAACGTACCCGGGCTGCTGCCCGATTGAAAAACCGGAGATTCTTTGCCTTCTCTCTGTTTTTTTTGTTTTTTTGCATGAATCCATGGCGTGCAAATCTCTAAATATATCATGGATAGATATCCACATGCCCTGCCCGGATATGACCGTTCAAAGCCATCCAAGACCGTATAAGATTCCAGGAACCTTTCTCTTCTCTCCCGATATCCGTCATACATAGGGCGTTTTACCCAATGGTTGTGATCTACGATGGTTTCAAAAATCAAAAAGAAGCCAAAGATGCCTGCCCGGGATATGGCCGGATCCGCCGGTCCGGATACTGCAGCACCTTCGGACATCCCTGCTGAACAATCCATCGACCAGCTGATCCGGGAACTTAAGAATCCGAGCGAACTGGTCCGTTCCGCTGCTGCCGGGGAACTCGGGCACCGCAAATCGGAAATTGCTGTTAAGCCGCTGATTGCCGCCCTGAAAGATCCCCATCCCTGGGTCCGTCACGGGGCTGCATGGGCGCTTGGCGAGATAAAATCCGAGGCAGCGACCGATGCGCTCAGCCTGGCCCTGAAGGATCCGGATGAAATAACCCGGGGAAAAGCAGCCGAGGCTCTGGTAAAAATCCGCGGATTCTGACAATTACCCTGCGGGAGCCGGTTCTGCCGGGGGATCTTTTTTGGGGCCCGGCATGCCCCCGACCGGCAGGTTGCTGCTCGTTTGAGATCAGCTGATTGGTATTGCGCGGTTACCGGTGGGTTTTCTTTGCCCCGAATACGACGAATGATCCGATCCTTCTGCTTCCTTTGGTAACTTCTGCTTTTGCGACCTTCCCCGACCGGGTACCGGTATCTCCGGCCCGGCCGGCCTGGTCTTTGTTGTTCCGGGCCCGTTCGGATCTGCCTGGTCCGGTTCTTCCGGTGGTTTGCCCGGAGTTTCGCACCTGCCCGGATCCTTCAGTCTTCCGGAAAGTGTGTTCCTGTTTACGTTCCGGTCTGTCCCCTTCAGATTTTCGTGGGGATCTTTCCGGTCTGCGTTCAGATCGCGGACCGTCATTTCTTCGTGGACTCCGTTCCTGTTTACGTTCCGGTCTGTCTCCTTCAGATTTTCGTGGGGATCTTTCCGGTTTGCGTTCTGGTCGTGCCCCCTCATTTCTTCGTGGACTCCGTTCCTGTTTACGTTCCGGTCTGTCCCCTTCGGATTTTCGTGGGGATCTTTCCGGTCTGCGTTCAGATCGCGGACCGTCATTTCTCCGTGGACTCCGCTCCTGTTTTCGTTCCGGTCTGTCCCCTTCGGATTTTCGTGGAGATCTTTCCGGTCTGCGTTCAGATCGCGGACCGTCATTTCTCCGTGGACTCCGTTCCTGTTTACGTTCCGGTCTGTCGCCTTCAGATTTTCGCGGAGATCTTTCCGGTCTGCGTTCTGGTCGTGCCCCCTCATTTCTTCGTGGACTCCGTTCCTGTTTGCGTTCCGGTCTATCCCCTTCAGATCGCCGTGGGGTACGAGTTGTGGTATGCATGGGGCGTTGTTGCTTTTTACGCCCGGGCTGGGATGTATTGGTCTGCTGCCTGGACCCGGTTGCCATTTCGATTGCTCCGTTCAATGAGTGGTTCTCAACATCCTGATGCCAAGAACGTTCTGGTCGTGTATACATTGAATTCAGCTTTGAAATAGTACCTGCCTGCACTGATTGGCAAACTGCCCCGAAAGGACGATAGAGATCCAGGGCCCTGCCGGTTATCCACGGTTTGCCCCCCCCTGGAATTGCATCCGGATGAAATATGCCGATGCCGTACCGGTGAGTGTGGCATCCTTGTCCGGAGCAACCGGTTCTGTGTCAGTTTCCTCTGGCGTTCCTTAAGGAACCCTGAGAAATTTTTCAGGAGAAATTCCAAACCTATATTTGAACCTGAGAATAATCCAATGCAAATGATGAACGAGAATGCGAAGAAACTTCTTTTTCATTCGAACCTGATCGAACGATCCTGCGCATTCTGTGCCGGGTCCGGACACGATATCCTGTCCGGGACCTCGTGCCCGGTCTGCGGCGGCGCCGGAAAAAATACCATTGCCGATCCGCCCAAACCGTGCGGCCATTGCTGGGGTTCCGGAAGAACGGTCGTAACCCCGAAAATTACCTGCCCGTCCTGTCATGGTACCGGGTACTTCAACAATATCCGTGACCGGAATCCTGCAGACAATATAAAGGAATAATTGCTTAGGCCTTACCCCGTGAAGGGGATCTGCATATTTCTCGCAGTTTTTTACCCGATCCGGATCTTTATGCCGCCGGTATCGCCGGATATCTGAAAACCAGAATCCCGCTCAGCAGAGCAGCAGCATTCGTACAAACTGGCACTCCGGTTAAAAACGGGGACTATCCGGATAGTGATTGTGCTATGGCCTTTCATGGAAGCAAAGACCGGTTATTATTCGTGGATGTCGGGATACGTGAAGCGGAAAAAAGAGAATTTTTGGCCCTGCCGGATCACAGGCGCTGCAGCGTTGCCTTGAGGCGCCCATAGTCGCCGGCCGGCACCCAGACATCCTGCGAGAACGGGCGGTACCCGTTCAGGACCACGGTGACTGTGTGGTACTGGTCGCCTGCAAGGGTCCTCACCTGACGGCTCAGTTCGCCGCCCGTGTCCAGCGGGTAGGTCTCGCACTGCCCGCCATCGATACAGATCGTTCCCCCGTACGGGGTGATCGATATGTCGAGATTCCCGGGGTCAGGCATATCGATCTGGAGCTCCGGGTGAGTCTCTGCATAGATATGCGGGCTCACGTACAGGGTTGTCGAGTACGGACGGTAACCCGCTTTCGTTACAATAATCTGGTACGTGACGTACGCCGGGATATCGGACAGCGTGTAAGAACCAGCCGAGTTCGTCCACCCGCCATACGACATGGCCCCGTTGGCCGGGACAACTTCAACGTACGCATCTCCCGGGGTGGTCCAGAGCTGGATTCCCCCGGTATCCGAATAGGAATTCGTGGGCGGCTGCGGAACCTGTCCCACACTATTCAAGGCAGAAACCCCGCACATCCCGAAAAGGATGCAGGATGCGATGGTCAGGCAGGCGATGAAGCGTCCAAGCCGGACAAAGGGCTTTTTTTCATTTGCTGGTCCAGTCATGTTCGGGTCTCCCAAAGGATCTCTCGTTACTCTTGGTTGGGGTGATCGGGTATAAAAAGACTGGGAAGTTGAACCCGTTCATGGAGAGAGCCCAAGCCCGCCGGCAGCTAGTGCTCAGGAGGAATGTACGGGGCCAGATCCAAAAGATCGTGCTTTATCCCCGCAAACGTGATCCGTTCCATGAACCGGGCGGACCGCTCCTTTGACTGTGCATTCAGCTGGTAATAGTCGAGCAACCGGCTGACAAGATCCTGAACCTCAGCAGTTGAGAGATTCTTTGCGAGAACATCGCCAAACCGCGGCCGGGTACCATTGTTTCCCCCGAACAAAAGCGTCCACCCGTTTGGTGTTCCCATGATCCCGATATCCCGGGTATGGCTCTCGCCACAGCACCGGGGACATCCCGAGATCCCGATCTTGATCTTGCCGGGGAATGGTTTCTCGCGGTAACGCTCTTCCAGGGCAAGAGCAAGGCCAAGTGAGTCCTGCGTTCCGTTCTTGCAGTTCCGGATTCCCGGGCAGGACTGGACAAAGCGGATGCAGGGCCCGGTCTTCCGGACCGCGTCCGGGCCAAGTTCATCAAGGACCGCCTCAACATCCGGCCGGTCAATGCCAATCAGGGCAATGCGCTGGCCGGAGGTGATCTTCACCACCGGTACCCGGTATTTGCGGGCAATCGAAGCGATCTTCTCGAGAAGTTCCGGTGTGACAAGCCCGGCCGGTGACCTGGCCATCACCGAATAGGTCTTTCCATCGCGCTGGGGAATTGCGCCATCAGGATGATCTGCCATGAATAACGTTTTTATCCGCGCTCTCAAAAAACCTGCTCTCCCTCCACAACCGATCCCGGGTTTCGGTTTTCAGGATTTCAGCGCCGGCTGTTCCTGCCGTAATGGAGGGTAAGGATAGCCATGTATTCATCGGAATAAGCCGATGAATCGCACAAACGTGAAAATTCCGGCCCGAGGACTTCGGAAAAGAGCGCGTTCCACTGGCTCCGGAGCATATGGTAATCACTCCTTGTTCCCCGGGGCTCGGTGAGGATCGAGATGACCTCGGCCATGAGGAACGAATCCATGCAGTCATTGACAAGATCCGGCGGGGCATTGTTGGAACAGACGAAATCCATGATCCGGCCGTACGACTGGTACACGGAGAGGGCAATCTCCGGCGTGAAGTTCTGCGGGGTATCATTGTTGGCTTCCATATCGAACAGGATGAAGTGATCGATCCAGGGCTTGAGCCGGGAGAGGTGGATCCGTTTTTCTTCAAATGGCATGTGGTGGTACGCAAACGAGCTGAGTGCAATGTCGAACCTGCGGCCGATGTCACCCGAGCAGTCCTGGATACGTCCGTTCCGTACGGTGATCTCCGTGTCGGGGAATGCGGCCCGGAGGGTCGAGTCTGCAAGTTCCGTCATTGCCGGGGAGGGATCGATGAGGAGGATCTCATCGATTTCCCGTATCTTTCCTGTGTCTGCCAGGTTCAGGAGAACGGCAGCCGTCAGTGCCCCGTCGCCGCATCCGATATCCATGAACCGGACCGGTTCGTGAAATGCGGGAAGGGTATGGCTGCACTGCCGGATGAATTCCTGTCGGGCTGCAACCATACCGGGGGAATTTGCGAAATGGATGAACGGCCGGGGATCCTTGAACACTATTGCCGGTTTTGCAAACCGGTTGTTGTGCCGGTTCAAAAATCCAAGAAGGAACGAGCAGCAGGCGAGACCTTCCTCTTCCCTGCGGACTCCTGTCTCCAGCCATGCGAGACTTTCGCTGCCAAACCCTCTCGCGGCAAGGATAGTTCCGATATAAAAGTGAAATGCCGGAACAAGATTGCTGCGAATCTCCGCATCGTACTTGCCGGGCGCCGGAAATGTTGAGAGGACCTCTTCTGCATATCCTGCCCAGTCCTGTTTCTCCTGTTCTGAAAGGAAGAGCATGTTGTTCCGGATCAGGAGTGTGCGGTGCTTTTGTAAATGTGTTGGGAATTAATTTTTCCATCATCCCTGCCAGGCTTTCGGCTGCACGAGCTCCCGCCGGTTTCCGGACACATCACCTATTTATACCGGTGTCATTAACCGTTCAGGTGTGCAGGCGACAGCGATGTTCTTTCCAGAACGATTCTTCGAAAATTCCATCGCCTTTATCCTGAAGAACGCGAAGTGAGAGATTATCATGCCAGAAAGTCAGATTGCGAAAAAAGCCGGGATCCGGAAAAACCCGGTTGCTATCGTATGGGCCGATAAAAAACCAGAAAAAGCCCTTGAATTCAGGCCGGGTATCTGGAGTTGCAGCATGTGGCTCTTTGCCAAGGTTGCCAATGAGGGGCGTACTGCGGTCTTCTCCCGGGATACCACCACGTGTGCCGGCGGGGCGATGGGCCTTGGGTTCGGCCGGCCCTGGGAGAAACACGCGTCCCGGAGCGAGGAGGGATTCTGCTCGTTCCTCTCGAACGGGATAGTGGGAGCTGCTGATAAGAAGGCTTACGAATCGGTCATTGAACGGGGGTTTGATGAGCATCACAAAAAGATGCTCACTGAAGGAGAGCGTTTCTTCAAAAGCCCGGCCATTGTCAGAAAATTCTTACAAAACCTGCCGGTTTATGATGCACAGGACAAGTTTATCGTCATGAAACCCGTCCAGGATGTCAAAGAGGGCGAGGATGTGAGGAGTGTCGTGTTCGTTGCAAACGCCGACCAGATCTCTGCGCTCTCGATCCTTGCAAATTACGGGCACGGGAATATCCGGGACGGGATCATTGTTACCGCCGGTGCGGCCGGGTGCCAGGCACTCGGTGTCTGCACATATGCAGAGTCCGGGAAGGATCATCCCCGGGCAGTGATCGGTCTCACCGATCTCTCGGCCCGGAAGAGTGTCCGGGCAACTCTCGGGAAAGATGTTCTCACCTTCTCGATTCCGTATTCCCTTTACCAGGAGATGGAAGCTAATGCCGAGGGAAGTTTCCTTGACCTGGATCTCTGGAAGGAACTCCGGGATTCGGCGTGAGGAAAGCCCGGATACCATTTTTTCCCGGATGGCAGATATGAGATTGGGGATATCCGCGGACACGCCTTCCGGGGGCGTCGTTGTTCCTTCCAAAACCGGATACCATGAAACGTTCTGTAATCTCCAGTGCTTTTAGGCAATACAACCCTATCCGGATCCGGGAACTTATTACGGATAAGTCTCCTCCACTCCCAAAAGAATGTAAAAACGCTTCTCGGGAAAACCAGCAAAAAGTAAAAATCAGATTGGGATTGGGCCCCGGGTGCCCGCTGTTTCATCGGGGCTCTCCCAGAGGAGCACGAGCGCATGAAAATCCATATGATTTTAAAATGGCAGTCACACTCACAACACCCGTGAGTATGCAGCACGAATGATTTCCCATGAAAATTGCACATTACCCTGTTTTTTAGGAGTCTTCACGCTCTCCCGTTTATTGCGATGAACCCCGCCGCCCCCGACGGGGCGCCCCCGCGGCGGATCAATGACTACCAGAAAAATTATTGTCCCCGCTATGCATCGGAGAGGAGCATAGGGGGGGAACCCACATACCAGAAATTTTCATGGTTCGGGTGTGAATACCCGTTCATGTGTGTTTCTCCCGGGTAAAAAAGAAAATATAATTTGAACGTTCTGTTCTTCGACAGGTTTTTGGTTCTTACTCGAGCCACCGGGTAACATCTTCGACCGGGGGCCGGATGGACGGGGAGAGTTCATCGGCAGCAACGCCGACCGCACACCCCATCAGCTCCCATTCGCCCGGCCTGATGCCCAGGATTTTACAGAACTCGGGGTTTCCCGACATCTGGGACGTGACCGATACGAGCTGGAACCCGAGCTCCAGTGCGGTTGCCTTGAGCCACATGTTCTCCAGGCAGTGTGCAAGGGACTGGAGTTCTACCGGGGGAAATCCCCGGCGCTCTGCAACAATGATGTAGAACGGGGCGGTTCCGATCCCGGGAACCCTGCCCATCTTCTGTATCGCCGACAGGCGCTGGAGGAACGGGCCTGCTCTCTTCCGGAGTTCAGGATCATGTTCCATTCCCCGCTCCAGCTCCTGTGCCATGGTTGTTACCTGGTTCATCACAAGGGGAATTATTGCCTTCATGCTTGCCGAACCGCTTCGCAGCACAAAGAATCTCCGGAAATAGTCCTTCGACGGGCCGACGGCAGCGGCAGCGAACGGGCCAAGAAGCCCTGCATGCAGGATGCGCCGGATCGCATCGTCAGGCGGGATCTCTGCTGTGAACATACGGTACGAGCGTCGTTCGGCAAGGATCTGGTCGAGGGCAACATTTCTCTGTTCGATGATATCAGTGCACATGATTATTCCTGCATTCACTTGGTGAGGCGGGCTCAAGAACATTTTCACCCGGGATAATTTTGCACTATGAAAAAGTACCGTGCTGTTGAGATTTTTGTTCAGCATGCAGGATACCCATGACGCCCATCACATCATGGCACGGCCTGCGCTCTATCTCAAAATGGTAATGCTCGCCGATGTAATCCAGGAGTGCCATATCGGGAACGCTGCAGATCGGGGGCATGTGCAGTTCCATCTCAATTCTCCGCACGCCGGATAAGTCCGAATGACGGATCAGCCATTCCGCACCTTCACAATCGCATTTCAGGAAATCGCAGCCCCCGGCCATACGGATTAGTTCCCCGAGCGTGAATGTGGGGGCCACGACCCGGCAGTCATCCCAACAGATCTCGCAGGGCTTCCCATCGCCCAGCGCTCCTTGTATGGTTGCTACCGGTGCATTGTTCGCCCGGATATTTTTTTCGAGAATATCGCAGGTCACCGGCTCCACCGCGGTTACTCTTGAGGCGAGCCGTGCTGCCCGGATGCAGAACGCCCCCACGTTGGCCCCGATATCCAGGACCCGGTCGTCCGGGAGGATATCGAGAAACCGGTATTCCGGCACTTCATAGATCTGGCGAAAGGATCTCTTCTCTTTTGAGAAGATCACCTTGTCGGAGGTGATGAAATCCTGCGATTCTGGCATTGTTGCTGTCCATGACGTGGGCGGGGCCGGCCATTAAAGATTTCTTTTCCTGCCCGCTGTTCGTATATCCATCGGAGATCCAGGGAGGTCTTGCCGATGTCTCTGCCCGGTGGGGCCCCGGGTGAAAGGCCACGGTTTTTTTATTCCTGCACCCAATATCCCGGTGCCTATGGGGTTCAAAGACCTGTTATCCGGTCAGATTCCCGAACATCTCCTTCCACTCCTGACGGGTCATTACGATGTGATCGGATCGGTAGCAATTATCCCGGTTCCTCCCGAGCTTGAAGACTTCAGGTTCATTATCGCCGATGCCATCCGTTCCCACCGCCATTCGGTAAAAACGGTCCTGAACAAAACTTCATCGGTGCAGGGAAACTGCAGGACTGCCCGGTACGAGATCCTTACAGGAACCGATACGATAACCACCTGCCGGGAATATGGTTTTTCGTACATGTTCGATGTGCTCACGTCGTTTTATAATCCCCGTCTCCAGACCGAGAGAAAGAGAGTTTCCGGCCAGGTACTCCCGAACGAAGATGTTCTCGTCCCGTTTGCCGGCGTTGGTCCGTTTGTCGTACCTGCCGCAGCCCGGGGAGCCCGGGTAGTGGCAATCGAGCAGAACCCCGAAGCATTCCGGTGGCAAAAGGAAAATATCCGGAAGAATGGTATCGAAGACCGGGTTACTGCGGTTCTGGGAGATGCGTTTGATACGTCCCTCTTGCCCCGGCCGGGATTTGACCGGGTGATTATCCCGACGCCGTACGGGATGGATGCAATTCTTGAAAAACTGGAGCCTTATGTGAAACAGGACGGGATGGTTCACTTCTATACGTTCCGGAACAAGGGGCAGGCTGCTGAACTGGCGGAGGAGCTGGGTGGCCGGGGATTTGAGCCCGTTTGTACCAGGAGATGCGGAAATGTGGCTCCGGGTGTATCCCGCTGGGTGTTCGATCTCAGGAAAACACCATAAATCTCAGGAGAAGAATATGGCCCGAAAATCAGGCTGACCGGATATCCTTGGAATTGCATTCGGGACAGCAGGGATGGCTGATGCGGTCCCAGGTAAATTCTGCACCACACTCATTGCAGCAGCATTCAGAGCAGGATGGATCAAAAACAGTGATTACAAATGATTCTTCCGGTAACCCCATGGGTTCAAGCCTCTGGTAATTAAATTATAACAGGTTATTAATTAATATTGCTTTTTTGTAATTTACTCGATTACTGCTCTGTTTTGCTATTGGCGTTTAAGAATTCATTTTGCTGCGTGTTTATTTACATTTGCGAGCAAAGTTCCTGGGATAGAGCGGGATGCCCAGGATGAGCCGGATTATCTGCCGGGAAGCCACAACTATCAACTGAATATAAAACAAAGAATATACCGGAATTTCGTAATTTTGATTATTTCCGAAAGATGACATCAGTGAATCCCCATGTATCTTCAAACCAGAAAAGCGATCCTCCGGCCCTGGTCGGCTGCCGATGCGGAATCTGTTGTCCGGCATGCGAACAATCCCCGTGTTGCAGCCTGCATGCGGGACGGGTTCCCGCACCCGTACACCATTTCGGATGCGAACCGGTTCATCGATATGGCAGGCTCGACGAAAAACCTGATGCTTGCCATTGAGGTTGATGGAGTGGCCGCGGGAGGAATCGGCGTCCATTTTTTTGAGGATGTCTACCGCGGGACCGGGGAGATCGGGTACTGGCTGTCGGAGTCCTTCTGGGGGCAGGGTATTGTTACCGATGCCGTCCGCGCGCTCGTCCCGGCAGTATTCCGGGAGACCTCCCTTGTCCGCATCCAGGCGGGTATTTTTGCAAACAACAAAGCCTCAGCAAGGGTTCTGGAAAAGTGCGGCTTCCTGCGGGAAGCCGTTCATAAGAATGCCATTACGAAAGATGGCGTTCTCATGGATGAGATCGTGTACGCAATTCTCAAAAAAGATACCGGGGAATCAGACCGGTAAGACCCGGCTCCCGTAAACCTCATTGATGACCTGGCCCATTCCGAGATACAGGGCGAGAGCTCCGGCAATCAGTCCCATGATGCCCCCGGCCATGAGAACCAGTGAGCTTCCGGTGAGCTGGGCTGCAACGAGCAGGATCACCAAGAGGACGACTGCAGCGAGCGTGACCTGCAGGAGCCGGTGCATCTTTAATGTGCAGATGAAAAGCCCGAATGCAAAAATGCCCCACAGTGCAAGGAAGGCTGCCAGATCCACCGGCTGCGGTGCTTTTGCGATTCCGAGAGCCGGAAGCATGAGCATGGATGCAAAAGAGATCCAGAAACAGCCGAAACTTCCAAACGTGACCATCCCGAAGCTGTTGTTCTTTTTCCATTCCATGATCCCGACAAGAATCTGGATGATGCCTCCGTAGAAGATGGCCATGGCAAGTATGGGGCTTGTCAGGGCTATGACCCCGGCATTATGCAGGCTGAGCAGCATGGTTGTCATGCCAAACGAGCACAGTCCGAGGGGGGCTGGATTGGCAGTGTTGTCGTTCAGGAAAATATTGTTCCGGTTCTTCTCTTCGATATGTTCCATGTCATCCTCTTTTCAGATAATTCTGGTGCAGCAAATCATGAGATTATAGGTCAATCTCTCTGTAAATGCACCGGTCTATTACAATTGTGGTGCGTTATATTAAAAAATTTGCATCTGTATCTCATGAAAATCGACACCGCCGCACCATTTTTTAAATAACGTGGTTAAGGCCTTCACCAGATTTAAATTGATTACACCGGGGGGAATGCTGGTGGTGCACTATCGGCGACACCCGGTCGTCCCGGGCAGATCGATACAGGGAATACCCAGAAAAGGTTTTGGCAGAGGGCTGCCGGTCTATTCCGCTCTCAGAGCATCGATCGGATCCATGTTCGATGCCCGCCAGGCCGGGTACAGGCCGGAGACAACGCAGACGATGACCCCGATGAGCATTCCCTCGGGGACAAAGATGATACTCTCGGGCAGGAAGAAATAGGCGGTGCTCCCGATCATGGCCCCGACAACGGAGTAACCGATAATAAGGCTGCAGATCCCGCCAAACACAGCCCCTATGATCCCGAGGATGAACGCCTCGTAGAGGAACATGCGGCGTACTTCTCCTTTTTCCGTTCCTATGGAGAGCAGGATCCCAATCTCCTGGATCCGCTCATTCACCGACATCATCATCACGTTGAAGATGCTGACTGCTGCCACAACAAGGGAAATCGCCCCGATTGCAAGGATAAACGTCGTGATTGTCCCGAGGGTCGATGAGATGCTGGACAGGCGGGAACTGGCATCTGATATGCGGATAACCTGCGTCTTCCGGTTGACTTTGTCATCTATTGCGGTCTCCACATCGCTGATGGTATCCACGTTCTTCACGATCACGTTCACCTGATCGTAGAGGTTTTCATCGCCGAAGTGAGAAGTGTACCAGTTATCCGAGACGATGATGGCGTTGTCTGCCATGACGCCGTCAGCTGTCATTCCCCTTGCCTGGAGAATGCCTGCAACCCGGACAACCGGCCGGGTGACCGACTTGTTATCCTCGCCAATCTTGAGCCGGCTGCCAATCTTGATGCCCAGATTTGTTGCAAGCGTTGATCCTACCAGGGCATCGCTCTCGCCATTCAGGCTGTCCCCTTCTGAAACGGTGAGGAACCTGGTTATATCGTTTGGATCCAACCCATAGATCGACCCGCGCCCGTCCGTTGAACCCACGGTGAACCGCGTACTGGACCGATGGATTGGTATAACTTCATTGTTTCCTGCGGATTCCTTGATCTCGTTCAGCTGGGTTTTGTCTATGCCGGTCGAGGCTGTGGACCCGGGGCTCATCCGGACCGCATCCGGGGTTATCGTGATGGTGTTTGCGCTTGCCGAGAGCTGCTCTTTTACCTGGAGCTGCATGTTTGTCCCGAGCATTCCCATCGAAGAGATGGCAACGACGCCGATGACAATACCAATGGACGCAAGCAGCGACCGGAGAAAATTCAGCCGCACGCTCCGGACCGAGAGATCGAAGAAGATATCTTTCATGATCTCACAATCCTGCCGTCTTCAAGCTCGATCGTGCGGTGGGCGTATTCGGCAATTTTGGAATCGTGGGTCACAAGAATGACCGTCTTTCCTTCGCGGTGCAGCCCGACAAGGAGCTCCATAATCTGGAGACCGGTCTTCCGGTCCAGGTTGCCGGTCGGTTCGTCGCAGAGGAGGATCTTGGGCTCGTTGACGAGCGCCCGCGCAACGGCGACCCGCTGCTGCTGGCCGCCGGATAACTGGTTGGGCCGGTGGGCACTCATGTCGCTGTCGAATCCCACGGATTTGAGGACTGCTGCGGCTTTTCCGGAACTGTCCCGCTTTTTGTATTTCAGGATAAGGGGATACTCCACGTTTTCATATGCGGTGAGGAGGGGGATGAGGTAAAATTTCTGGAAAATGTACCCGATGGTATCGCGTCGCATGTGGGTGCGTTCGAGCGCGGTCATCTCCGACACATCCCTGCCTTCGATGTACAATTTTCCTGATGTGGGGACATCGAGAATACCGAGCTGGTTCATCATGGTAGATTTGCCGGAGCCCGAGGGTCCCATGATGGCGATGAAGTCGTTCTCCCTGATGTCGAGAGAGACATGATCGAGTGCGGTAAAGTCTCCACTCTCCAGATGGTAGACTTTCGACACATCGTCGAGACGAATAAGGGGTGTCTGGCTCATATCCGTCCTGATCAATCGCGTTTCAGTTTTCTCGCAATCCATTTCCGTTTTGTCCAGAGGACGATGGCCGCGACAAGGATGACTGCCCCTGCGATGACCGGGTAGAACGAAGCTATGCCCCCGCCCCGTCCTCCCCCAATGCCGAAAATGCTGCTGCCACCGCTGCCGCGGTACGCTGAACTCCCTGTGTTCTGGCCGGTTCCGCTCACACCCGAGCTTCCGGAACCGGAGCCTGAAGCGCTGTAAGTGCCATAACTTTGGGCTGACTTGAGGTCAAGGTTTTTTGTCGCGCTGTATGAATTGCCGTCAGCATCTTTCCATGTTACCACAAGGGGGATGGACGAGAGATCCGATGAGGCGAAATTGAGTTCGAAACTGGCAAAATCGTCAGCTGCCAGGGATCCGATCGCATATTCCGGGTACGGCTCAACCGCACGGGCCGGCGATCCGACCGTGACTATCAGGGCTTTTGCATCGGTGATTCCCGCATTGTTCACGTCACCGGTGAGCTTGTACGAGGACCCCTGCGGTACCAGGGCGATG
This sequence comes from uncultured Methanoregula sp., assembly GCF_963677065.1. NCBI lineage: Archaea > Methanobacteriati > Methanobacteriota > Methanomicrobia > Methanomicrobiales > Methanoregulaceae > Methanoregula > uncultured Methanoregula sp. The sequence goes on along the minus strand of NZ_OY781872.1, from coordinate 2,919,534 downwards.
TTGTTGATAATGGGATTGGCCCCGGTCTTGTCCTCGCCGATATTTATGGGAAGGATGACATCGGCGGCATGATCATTATCCCCGTTCTGGTACGCGATATGGAACTTCACGGAAGAGTTGCCATGGGGAGTTACCGTAAACGGAACCTGGACGGAGGTCTGCGAGCCTATCGAATCAATAAAAAATTCCGGGGGACTGACATCCGCGTTAGTTCCCGTCGGGGTGATGATGATGCTGTCGATCAGACCTTTCCGCGGATTGAAAATACTCAGGTTCACCTTGCTTGCAGCCCCAAGGGGGAATGCATCCGGTTTCTGGGAGATACCGGTCCGGATATCCTTTGAGTCAATGGATACCTCGATAGGATACCGGAGACTTCCGGAATCCCGGGAAGCTACACTGAACAGGGGGAAGTACGTTCCTTCGGGAGGCACAGCGGTGACCAGGAACTTATACGTCATCGTGTTTCCCGGTCCAAGATATATCATACCCCGGTTGGAATCCGGGTTTTTTACAATGATGTGCTCATCCAGTATGTTTGCCTGGGAAAATGCCACGGACTGCGAGCCGGAGTTTGTGATCTGGACGGTGATCGTTCCATCCTCATAAGGATAGAACGAGGGAGGATCCACCGTAACTGAACTCACGTATACCTGGGCAAGGGCGTTTTCCGCAGATAAGGTAGTAGATGAACTCGTCGAGCTGCTTGACGAGCTGGCTGAACTTGTTGTGGTTGTCGAAGGGGTGGCAGCATTTACTGCGCAGACCATGAACAAGAATATGAGGACACAAAATATTCCGGTTGTCTTTTTCATAATTCCTCCAGGGTCTCATCTTCCCATGAGACAGGATCTGGTTTCAATTTTTATTTCAGGGTCAGGTTTTCTGATTGAGATTTCGTTCTTTCAGGTTTGTTATCCGATAAGGTACTTGTCGGGACTCCTCAATCAGGGGAACTCTTGTAATGTATATTTTACATTTTGTACTATATAATATCTTTTTCAGACATTCTCATTGCAATTCCAATAACAAACTACCGTTGGACAGCGAAAAAGAGTAAGGTGCCCGGTGAAACCCAAAGCCAGGAACGGGATGCCCTGTAAACGGGGGCGGATGTATTGGTGACGCACGCAGATACGGAAGATCAATCGATATCGATGGTCCGCACTTCGCTTTCGTAAGTGAAAACCTCTTCAATCGTCACATTGAAGTGCCGGGCGATCCTGAATGCAAGATCCAGGGACGGGACGTACTTACCCTTTTCAATAGCGAGAATTGTCTGTCTCGTTACACCGATCTCCAGGGCAAGATCTTCCTGGGTCAGATCATGCATTGCCCGGAATACCTTGATCTTATTCTTCATCGGTCTCCCAGTCCCCATATTTCCGGGCATAATAGAGTCTGAAGCCGACATACAGGAAGATCATCAGGCACAAGAGCCCCAGCTGAAAATATCCCAGCATTTTCAGGGACAACAGTTCCGGGGGGATGATTTCCACAGAGCGGTTGGTTATCCGCTGTTTTGAAAAATGAGGAACATAGAGCAGGTTCATTACCGCCCCGATGGAAAATGCGCAGAACACCACCCAGAAAACCTGAAATGTTCTCAGCGCTGCTTTTTCTGTAATCTGGGCACTCCGCTCGTCCTCGATCAGATCGGTTACTTTCCTCCGGGCAAGATAGATCGCAACGATCCCGAGAATGAAGGCTATCTCAATGATCAGCGGTTTGTGAATTTCTACCGAGTACCAGAACAGCCCCAGAAGAACGAGCGCAATACATCCGATAAAAAGATAAAAAGTATTTTTCTTCATGCAGCGCCTTTGTCAAATGTTTTTGACATGAGGTGATATAATAGTGACTGTCTTTCCGGACCCCCGGGTGTCCGCCAGCGTCGGGATGATCCGTTTTTCCCTGTATGAAACCCGGCAGTTCCGTAACCTGCCTGATGCATTCGTTCTGCATCTATCCGCAACACTGCAATAATCCCCGGGGCGACTCGTTTTTCCAGCGCATTTATGGTTCGGATGGATATCCTATTATCCCAATAAGAAAAACCGTATACCACGAAATCTATGGAATCGGGAACCGTTGTGATCGGCCTCATCCAGATGTCCGTTGGCCCGGATATGGATGAGAACCAGAAAAAAGCACTGGAACGTGTTGAAGCTGCCGCCAGATCCGGAGCCCGGATCATCTGCCTGCCCGAGCTCTACCGGTCCCGGTACTTCCCCCAGCACGTAGGTGCCGATCTTTCAAAAATCGCCGAGTTCATCCCCGGCAAATCAACGGAAATTTTCTCATCCCTCGCAATCCGGCTTGGCGTTGTCATCATTGTTCCGATCCTGCAAAAGATGCCCGGAGGCCGGATTTACAACTCCGCGGTAGTCATTGATGCAGACGGCAGTGTCAGCGCTCCTTACCATAAGGTCCATATCCCCCAGGATCCCGGCTTCTTCGAAAAGGAGTACTTCTATCCCGGGGAATCTTACCGGGTTTTTCCGACAAAATTCGGGCGGATTGGAGTTCTCATCTGCTTTGACCAGTGGTTTCCGGAGGCTGCCCGGTGTGTTGCACTGGACGGGGCAGAGATCGTCTTTTACCCGACGGCAATCGGCCATCCCGATGCAAATACCCCTGCGGAAGGAAACTGGCAGGAGGCCTGGGAACTGATCCAGCGCAGCCATGCAATAGCAAACAGCGTTCATGTGGCTGCGGTGAACCGCGTCGGCCAGGAAGGGGAGATAAGGTTCTTTGGCGGATCCTTTGTCTGCGATGCATTTGGTAAAATTATTGCCCGGTCAGGGGATTCTGAAGAGACCCTGATCGCAACTCTCGACATTACGATGAACCGGGAAGTCAGGGATTCGTGGGGCTTTTTCCGGAACCGCCGTCCTGAGACCTATGGCCGCATTGGCACCCTGTTCCCGGGCGAGAGCGGGGAATTTCCGGCCTTGCGCGAAGGAGATACCCCGAAGAACCGCGGATTCCACATGCCTGCCGAATGGGAACCTCATGCAGCCGTCTGGCTTTCCTGGCCGAACAACAAGGATACGTTCCCTCAGCTATCCCTCGTGGAAAAAGCATACTACGAGTTTGTCGAGAAGATCCACACTTCCGAACGCGTTGAACTTTTTGTCCCGACGGCCATCGTCCACCGCCAGGTCAGGGCCCGTCTGAGGGAGATGGGTGTTGATCTTTCCCGGATCACGCTTCATACCAGCGAATATGTAGATGTCTGGATCCGCGATTACGGCCCGACCTTTGTTGTGAACCGTGCGCAGAAGAAACTGGCACTCGTGCGCTGGAATTTCAATGCCTGGGGCGGAAAATATGAGCGGCAGATCCAGGACGGCAAGATCCCCTTCATGATGAACCGCCGTCTCAGTCTGCCCCTTTTCGAGCCGGGGATTATTCTGGAAGGCGGATCAATCGATGTCAATGGCAAAGGTACTGTCCTGACCACGAAAGCCTGCCTTCTCAACCCGAACCGGAACCCAAAACTCTCCGCTGATGATATCGAGGAGAAACTCAAAATTTTCCTTGGCGTTGAGAAGGTGATCTGGCTCAATTGTGGTGTTGAAGGCGATGATACGGATGGTCATATCGATGATATTGCCCGGTTTGTCGGGCCTTCGACCATTGTCTGTGCCTATGAGACCGATAGTGCTGATGCAAATTATTCTGCGCTTTTAGAAAATTACACGATCCTGAGTCAGTCCACTGATCAGGAAGGACGACCGTTCACGGTCATAAAATTGCCCATGCCAAAAAAGATCGAGGATGCGGATGGACGCTATCCGGCGAGTTACACGAATTTTTACATCGGCAACAAGACCGTGATCGTTCCGATCTTCGATGATCCTGCAGATAACGTGGCGCTTTCAATCCTCCGGGAGATTTTTCCCACCCGGGACGTTGTCGGAATCAATGCCAGGGCCATGGTCGAAGGCTATGGAACATTCCATTGCGGAACGCAGCAACAGCCCGAACCATAGCCGCATGTCTGAAACCCAGGGGATGTTTTACCTCTCTTTTTCCCAAATATACCCGGCTGGCATTCGCATGGAGAGATATACCTGCCCCTGACTCTAGGGAGATTATCACAATCCGATGCTGATTTTAAGGGTAGAATATCTTCCGAATCGGATCCGTGGAGGAAAAAGATATTCTCTACCCGGATAGCGTGCCTTCCCGGAAATATTTTTTAAGAAAAACGGGCAACATGAAAGGAACATTTCTTATTGTTTTCCCTTCCCCGATCCTAATTATCCGACGTGACAACAGGCATCCCTATGGACTCGACGACAATTCACTCTCTACGGCACCGATTGCAGAAATATGACACCGCTGTCAGGAATCACCAGATCTGTTTTACGGACAACAATCTTACCGGAGAACTTCCCGCCTATGCCCCGTATTACGAGAGACATCATACCCTTGCCTGTATCGATGCTCTTGCATCAGAGGAAATGGATATTCCTTCTGTCCTTTGGCAGGAATATGCCCGGATCACCCGCCAGTTCGGGGAATTTGAACAGAACTCCGGGCCGGCCTTCCGGAAACTCCTCTTGAGTGAACTGCTGCATCTTACCCAGGCGTATCAGGCTGCACTCTGTTATGCCTTCCTCGGCTCCCCTCTTGACCCCTCCACCCGGTACCCTGCAGAACGGGAGATCATTGCAGTCCTGCTTGCCGAGCTGAAAAAGGATCATAATCTTTTGGAACTGGAGCGTCTCATCAGGAGCCTTGATGAGAATGTTTCTAGTATCGCAGAAAACCTGCACGAGGTTTTGCCTGAAATGAATGCCCATACCCTGAACAGTCCTGATCGCACTCCTGTACGGTGCGACAAGGGGATACCCTGATTTTCTTATTTGTCCCCCTGCCTGTTCATTCTGTCAGAATTTCCTTCACTTCACCCGGAGGACCAGCAGGGTAATATCGTCAGACTGGGGTGCATCCTTTCGGAACTGACAAATTTCTTCAAGAACTCCCATAAGCAGTTCCCGGGCCGGGAGTGTCCGGTTCTTTTCCAGGTAAGTTATCAGGCGCTCTTCGCCATAATCCTGATCCTGATTGTTGAACGCTTCTGTTACTCCATCGGTATAGAGGAATAAAATATCCCCCGGTTCAAGGACGATCTCATGTGATTTGGCCTTCACTTCCGGTAGAACTCCGAGAGCAATATCGTTTCCTTCCAGGTACCGGGCTTTTTGTTCGTTTTTCTTAAGGATAAGCGGGGGATTATGTCCTGCGTTCACATACCCGAATATTCTGGATACCGGATCGAGGACGCCGTAGAAAACCGTGATGAACATGCCCGATCTTCCATCGTCAAAGAGCATCCGGTTTACCCACTGCACGGTAGATGTTGGAAATGGATGCTCTCCTGCACCCGCATGGAGAAGCGTCCGGGACAGTGCCATGTATAATGCGGCACTGATGCTTTTGCCGGATACATCCGCAATAACGAGCCCCCAGTTTCCGTTTTCAAGGGGGATGAAGTCGTAGAGATCTCCCCCGATCTCCATTGCCGGGATAGTGGTGGCTGCCAGATCATATGCCGGGATTTCAGGGATCACCTCCGGGAGGAAACTCAGCTGGATCTCTTTTGCGATCTCGAGCTCTTTTGTATAGCGTTCCTTCTCGGCAGTGGTGCGTCTGAGATCGTCGATATTCTGTTTGAGATCTCCTGCCATCTGGTTGAATGAACGGGCAAGCTCCTCAAACTCATCGCGGGTGTCCAGGTGAACCCGGTAATCCAGATTGCCCTGCCCGAGAGCAGATGCACCCTCTTTTAATGCTTCAACCGGGCGGGTGATCATCCGGGCCAGGAATACTGCCAGTATCGCGACTATGAATATGAGTATCAGGGTCAGGACCGCGAAGATATCCCTGATGCGATCCGTCTGTTCATTGATCCGTATGCTGGTGTTCAGGGTTGCCGCCGATATCCGCTCCCGGGTGGATTGTATCGGGGCGGTAACTTCATCCACCGGTATGGAGACCGCATAACTCCAGTTCAGGGCTCTGACCGGGGCATACGCAACGTACGTTTCGGTTGTCCCAAAACGGGTCTTCTCGATCCCAGACCTGCCGGCAATCATGTTCCGGCTGATTGCCAGGATGGCCGGATCCTTATTACGGAATGCATTTTCCGGGACATATCTCATGGGATCTTCGACACCCGCCGAGAGCCCCGGGCGACTGATAATATTTCCCCCGTTGTCCATGAGAACGGCATATCCGCGGCTCCCAAGGGTCCGGTTGAGGTACGCCGAATTGATCGTATCAACGGTAACATCGCTCCCGACAACCCAGGTACCGTACTTTGTATCGATCGCTTTTGATGCGGTGACAACGATACCCTGCCCGGCAGAATCAATATACGGCTCCGACCAGTAGACCGATCCGGTCTTTTTTGCACCGGTGAACCATTCGCGATCCCGGGAATCGGGCGTATCGTTTGTGAAATCCCTCCACGGGTACATGAGGGTAATTCCGGAATCCGTGGTAATGTACACACTCGTCAGGTTGCTGTCAGCGTAATAGACCGCTTTCAGAATATCGCTCATGCCGCCAAGGGTCCGGTACTCCTCGGTATTCCGGGCGGTATCGACCCCGGGGGCAGAGAAGATGACCGTAGCACCGGCTGGATCGGGTGGTATTGTCTCCCGGGAATATACCGGGGTGATGGGATTCAGGGGCTGATTATGACCGGTGGTCCTGGCCTGGGCAGCAAGGATCTCCATCTCGGTGATCGTATCTTCAAACAGGACATTGGTGATCTCAGCCTCGTCATAGGCCATCTGGGTCAAGTGTTTTTCGGCAGCGGTTTCAAGGGCCCGGGTGGTATCATCGATGGCCTGGCTCCCGAGAGAGAGGGTGTCCTGTTCCGCTGAATACCCGACATCGCTGATCGTTATAAATGCCACGATTCCGCAAGCCAGGAGCGACAGGACCGAGAGGACGAGGAATACAAGGAGAATCTTGACAAGAACACTGCAGGCCGGCAGACGAATATTCCAGCGGTTCATACACGATACCTCCTGCATACGGGAGGAGCACCTGCGGATAGCTCAATTGTTGCCATACGCGTGAGATCGGACTTCCTTCTCCCGGTATTCATACACTCTAAAGAACCGTCCGATGTAATAAACCCACCAATTTGGATCTTTGTCCCCCGGCTGTTAAGGGCAGCTTCACGGATCAATTCTTATGGGAATTGTTCCCTTGCGTCCCCTGGGGTAATCTTTTGGGAAAAATCAGGGATGTATGGTATCCGGTGTTATACATTGACATTCAGGAATACCCGGATAACCAGGCCGATCACAAAAGAGATCCCTGCAATACCAAGGCTGATCGCTGCCATCTCGCCGAACCGCCTCCAGAAAGGAAGATCCTTCGCAACCGAGATATAGAAGGTGAAGAGGAAGATGATGCTTACTGCCCCGCACAGGGTGAAGACCAGGGCAATGTAGGGGGAAGACAATACGAGGAACGGCAGTATCAGCAGCGTTACCGTGACGATGTACGTAAACCCGGTATAGATCGCAGCTTTGAATGGATCCGAAGGCCCCGCGTCCGATCGCTGCGAGAGGTATTCCGATGAGGCCATGGATAGTGAGGCTGCAACCCCCGTAATAAGGCCGGCAGCTGCAATGATCTGCGAATTCTGGATGGCGAATGTCAGGCCGGCGAGCGTACCGGTAAATTCCACCAGGGCATCGTTGAGGCCAAGCACAACTGATCCGACATACTTCAGCCGCTCTTCATCGATCAGGGCAATAAGTTCCTGCTCGTGCCTCTCCTCGTTTTCAAGAATACCCGCAACTTCCGGGATGCCCTCGGGCATCATCCGGTCCATTCCCTGTGCCCGGTGCTCGACCCGTTCGAGTATCTTGAGCGTAAACGTTATCCCGAGGATCCGGGCAGCCAGCGTGTACAGCCATACGAGCAGGAACGAGGGTCCCACGTCTGTTTTTGTATACTGCTTCCAGATCCCGTAATGATTGAGTTCCTCTCCGGCAATCCTTTCAAGGACCTTCCGGTTATGGACATCTTTTGTTACTGCAGCTATCCGTGTATAGATCAGGTGCTCGGTCAGTTCTGCCTTCTGCAGGGCAATAAAAGATGGCAACATGTCGGGGGATATGGTTTTTTCAGGCATCGGACATCACCGGGATGGGCTGGAATTCGAGGGAGTTCCCCCGGAATCGGGGGGATGGGACAGGGACCTGTACTTGCCTATGGGTGCAATGATATCAAACCGGACCCCGTTTCCGGCAGTTCCGTTTTCCTGGATGGAGAGGCCGGTAATCGAGAGGATCTCGCGGGACAGGAACAGTCCAAGGCCGGTATTCTTTCCAAAGCCTTTCTGGAAGAGACGGGTCTTGTCTTCCATGGGAATGCCGATACCATTGTCGCGATACGTGACAATTAGTCCTTTTTCGGTCTCTTCTCCCGAGAAGGTTATTGCTGTCACGCCGCCCCCGTGGCGAAGCGAGTTTTCAACAAGATTGTAAAAGACTTTCTCGATAAGAGGATCTGCAAAGATCTCGACCGGTGGGGGGCTGACCGTTACTTCAACGCCCTCAAGGTTCAGTTGCGCCATGGATTTCTGGATCGTCTGCACAAGATCGTGCCACTGCGGCACATTGACCCCGATATCCTGGTAATAACGGGTAAACTCGATCTGTCTCCCGATTGCATCTGCCGCCTTCTCTTCTTTCTCAATATAATGCCTGACATCCGCATCAGTTGCAATCTCCTTTGACAATTCAAGAAATGTCTGGAGTCCCATGAGCTGGTTGAGAATATCATGCCGGGTGATGGACGAGAGCATATTGAGTTTTTTGATGGCCTGCTGCAGCGCCACTTCATCGCGTTTGCGATCGGTGATGTCGAGGATCACACCGACAAGCCCTTCTGTCCTGCCCTCCCGGTCATTGAGCGTGGATTTGGTGAAAATGACATCGTGGAGCGAGCCGTCAGCATACCTGACCTGGGATTCATACACCTGGGACCCGGGTGATGCAAAGAGTTCGTCATCCATCCGGGAATAAATATCGGCAAGATCCCTGGGAGCTATATCGTAAACGGTCTTTCCGATGATCCTGTTCTTACTGAATCCGGTAAATTTTTCAAACGAGGAGTTGCAGCCGATGAATACCCCGGATTTGTCCTTGTAGAAGATGGGGCTGGAGATGGTTTCGAGAAGACGGTTGAGGAAACGTTCCCGGTCAGCCAGGCTCTCCTGCGTCCTCTTGGCCTCGGTGATGTCATGCAGGATATGTACGCTCCCGATTACTTCACCGGCCCCGTTATGCAATGGCGAGACCGTTACCTGGAAATCCCCATTCAGGTTATCTTCATGGATATCGACGGAGTGGGGATTGCCGTCGGCGAGAAGCCGGGAATGGGGGCAGATCCCCAGGGGTTCATTTCGTGTATGGATGAGCTTGTAGCACGCCCGGCCAATCATCTGATCCGGTGCAAGCCCGATTCGCTGTGCCATCGACTGATTGACCCGCAGGATCCGGTGGTTGCGATCGATGATGGCGATCATATCCGGAACCGCATCAAACGTCAGTTCCCACTCGTTCTTCGCCCGGAGGATCTCATTCTGCATCTCTTTTTGTTTTGTAATATCATGAGCACTGACCGATGCTCCGATGATCCCTCCCCTCTCGTCAATGATGGGGGAGAGGGAAAGCGAGACTGTGAGAATCCTGCCGTCTTTGGTCTTACGTTCAGTCTCATATCGCTCAACCGGAATGCCTTTTTGTATCTTTGCAAAGAGCCCGGATAGTTCAGTTTCCCGGTATTCCGGAATGATCAGCGAGATCGGTTTGCCCTCCATTTCTTGGGCGGTATAGCCATAGAGTTGCGTTGCGCCGTCATTCCAGTCGGTGATGATCCCGTCCAGTGTCTCTCCGATAATCGCATCGTTGGAGGACTTGACCATGGATACGAGCCGGTGACACATCCGGGTGTCGTGATGCATTCTCCCGCTGATCCAGGAGATTATCCCGGCAAGGAGGATAAAAACAACAATCCTGGCAAGTGCAGCTACCCAGGTCTCGGAAAAAACGGGAGTTGTAATGAACACTTCGGCAAAGTATAATGCAGAGAGTACTGCAGTGAAGAGAACCCCTTTATGGGGATAATAATATGCTGCAAGGATGATCGGGATATAGAAGAGGTGGGGAAGGACGATGGTGATGCCATAAATAAGTCCAAGTCCGTTGAGAATCAGCGTGATTGTTCCGCTGATTCCTATGATAGCGGGTATAATGCGGGGGTGCGTATTTATATGATTAAAATATTTAAAATCCATTACTGACGTTCCCCGGTTGCCTTAGTGAGTGTTCACGGTTATCGTTTTAATGTTTGGCTAATCGAAACCGGTTTCAGAACCATTATCATGGAGGAATTTCTGTTGAGGATATGCCGGACAGGTAGACAGTCTGGTTTTTTTGTAAAAATCTGCCCTGGTAACATCCTCTTTTCATTATGGTGGGGCTGATGCCCCCATCCTCCTGACAAGAGAAATGCCGCCGATCAAAAAGGGCGACCCGCGGCGGCCTCAATGAACGGATCACTCCGGCTTGTATGTTTCCAAAAAGAGGTATTACGTAGTCATCTCAATGGGGGGGTCTCACGTGTGCGGGACAAAGTCCCGAAAGCGCCAGCAGTTTTAAAAAAATCATTTCTACAGAGCATAAAAATCAAAAACGCCGGCATCCGGCCTGCAGACCATCAGGGATTATAGGGTATCGCAGTCTTTTCCCAACCGGTGCTCTGCAGTTCTGCGGCAGGTGACGGGGATTTTACAGGATCGTTGACTGCATGGATTATACCGGTGATCCGGACCGGTTCGCCGTTCCCGTCCTGCTCAATTACCTGTCCCCGGATTACTACCTTTTTCCAGGTTCCGTCCTGGCAGCGACTCCGGAAACAACATTCGAAAAGAGGCTTTTTTCCGTTTGTATAATCCCGGAACGCGAGAATGATCTGGGGAAGATCAAGAGGATGGACAAAGGTAATACATCTCTCCACTGAAAGAACCGGCTGGTCCAGGTCATAACCCATCATCTGATCGACCCATCGGCTGAGGTCACGGACCTGCTTCTTCTGCAGATCCACGTCCCAGACCCCGATATTTCCTGCTTCGAGTGCGAGCTGGAGCCTTCCCTGACTCTCGCAGAGGGCCAGCGCTTCCTTTTTCTTCTCCGTGAGATCGATAACGATCGCCCGGTATCCGGCCGGCTCTCCCGAATCCGGGTCACGTATCCTTTCCCCGTAGATCAAAGCGGGGAAGGTTGTCCCGTCATATTTCTGGAGGAGGAATTCACTTCCCGTGCTCTTTTTTCCGTCAAGTGCATATCCTACCGCTGTGCGCATGCGATTTCGGTCCTGGGGGGCGATAAAATCGAATATGGAGATCTGTTTCAGATCAACGCCGTGGGCTGCTCCAAACAATTCGTACGCCTGATTGTTGGCAAAGGTGAGGTTGCAGGAAAGATCCATTTCCGCCACCGCGACCGGGAACATATTGATGAGTCCCTGGTTCTTTTCCCGGGTTATATCAAGATCTCTCTTGATGGTACGGAGAACCGTTATATCCCGGATGGTCTCGATGGCCCCGACAATTTTTCCTGCCGGGTCGTACAACGGACCGGCACTTATGAGGAGATTGGCGCCTTTTCCTTCATTGAGGAACGGGGAGAATTCTTCAGCAGTTATTTTATTGTCTTCGTTCAAGGTATTCGTGTACGGCATCTCCTGCAGGTACGGCTCCCGCATGACCGCATCGATGAGAAGTGGTTTTCGTGTTCCGATGAAAGGGATTGCATATTCGTAGTTTCCTTTCCCCAGGATCTCGCTTTTCCGTACGCCGGTCATCTTCTCTATTGCATTGTTCCACGCAATCACCGTTCCCTCACCATCGATCACAAAGGTGGGGTCCGGGAGAAAATTGATGATATCGGTGAGCTGTTGCCGGGATTTCTGCAGAGCATCTTCCGTTCTTCTCCGTTCGATGGCGCTCGAAAGTTTGTGCTTCAGCTCGGCGATCATGGCTTTTATATCCGGGCCTTTCTGGATATAGAAGTCTGCGCCGTTGTTATGAGCCTCTATAACGATCTCTTCGCGCCCTTTCCCGGTAAAGAGCAGGAACGGGAGGCGTCCGTACTCCCTGCGTATCTCTTTTAAAAGTTCGATCCCATCCATGCCCGGCATCTGGTAATCGGAAAGCACAGCGTCATAGAGTGTATTCCTCATCATAACCAGTGCATCCTGAGCCGATGATGCGATCGCAACCGTGAATTCACCCGTCTTTTCCAGATAGAGCTTATTCAGTTTGAGAAGCGTGTCGTCATCATCGATGTAGAGAATGGAATACATGCGAATCGTCCTTGCGTGCAATGATGTTTCTGTGTGCCTGGTGGACCGGCTTTTTGCAAATATTATTTGAAGATACTATTAAAAAGAATATCCTATATATGAACATCGGTTTTATATTTCTATTATACAATTTTACCTGATATTCTGGCATGGTATACAAAAAAAATCACAAATAATCAATGAATCAAAAAAAGAGTATTTATATACTCGAATTCGTTCCTATTTTGCCTCCGGATAAAGAAGAATCGGTAATTACAGAAAAAAAGATACAACGCTTCCACAGGAGGGTAAAACCAAAAATGCCTGTTAACCTCAGACCGTCCGGATAACAAGGTTGATTTTGATAATTCCTGCGAATCAATATGAGAAAAGAGATGGATGAGATTTACCGGAACTGTCCGGATATCACGACTTCTGGTATTTTTTACCTGCCGAGAATGCCTTGTCGATCGGTTTTCCGAACTCCCAATAGGTTGCCTGGGCATATACGATCGGATGAACCTTGGTAATGTCGGGCTTCCCGTCGGTCAGGCAGGACTTGTCTGCGTGGATCTCGATAACTTCCCCGATATACAGCAGGTGGCTCCCGCAGTCCACGGATTTGAACAGTTTGCATTCGATATTGACGGGACATTCTTTTGCCAGGGGCGCGGTTTTTAGTTTTCCATAGAACGATGTGAAGATAGCCGATTTGTCTTCCTGGGTACCGGACACAATACCGCAGTGATCGGTCTCAATGGTGTACTTTGCCGGGGGAACATTCAGGCTGAAGGTCTTGTTCTCTTCAATCCCCTGAACCGTGTAGCGTGCCTTGTTGAGCGCAACGCAGACCATTGGGGGGGCCATGCAGGCAACCGTGGCCCAGGCAGCGGTCATGTAGTTTGGCTTTCCCTTCACATTTGCACCCACCAGCAGGGTGGGCATAACACTCATGTACGGCATGGCGCCGATCGTCACTTTCTCCATGTGAATCAACCGGAATGATCTTCGTGACCGGGTATTTTAATGATATGGGAGAACCGCCGGTCCGGATACATTCTTCCGTTTTTATCCGGTTTTTGGGAACTCAGCAACTAAATGGTTTTCAAAAACCAAACCAGCATCTCTCCCGGTTGCGTGCTTCCATTGGGAGAGAGTCCAATCCGGATCCAATCCATGAGATCTTAACAAGATCCGGGTTGTCAAACCTGCCACCAAAACCAAACCTGCGTGGTATTGTGTGGGGGACCCTCTCCCTGTTTGAGCGATAGGGTGAACCCCATGCCCTGCTGAAAAAAAAGCGGGCGGGGGGTTACTCGGCCCCGGTGGGGGATACAATTATTTACAAAACCGAAAGGAAATGCCGGGCGCCTGCATCCCGGCCCCGGAGGGATCCAAGTCAGAGAAGCAGGCCGGCAAGCGCCAGTACCGGAAGCAGGGTCACAAGCGCCAGGTGGGCGCTGTACCCGGGGGATGTCTGGAAACTGTCCTTCAAGGTCTGCCACAGCTGGGTATACGCGGTAAGCGTTGTTACCATCTGCAGGACTGCTGCCGCAAGAACGATTGCCGGCATGCCGGTTATTACTGCAGCAAGTGTTACGAGCAGCGCAAGGATGATCGCCCCGAAATGCGGTGCAAGCTTCATGCCCTGCATCCGGAACGCGATGAAACCGGTAACCATACTGCCAAAGAGGATCGCAAGCGCGATCACCTGGTATGTCATATCCATTTTTTCCACCTCAGAAATTCACGATTGCATTCGCGGGATCGCTCAGGAGCTGGAGATAGGTCGCAGCCCCCGCCAGTTTTACCCCGGGTACGAGATCCGCCTGCCCGATTTTCCGGAACGAGGCCGAGAGTTCGCAGGCATAGATCGTTGCACCTGCTTTCATCACTTCGTCCATCAGCTGGTCGAGCGGCGGAAACGCCGGGTGCTTTACGCCTCTGGCATTCCCGTTCCGCGCAATTCCCACGCCGTCCATGAGAAGGAAGATGGTCACCTTCTTGCCCATGGCAAGCGCGACTTTCGAGAAGATGAAGGTCGCATACGCCCGTTCGGCATTCCCGATCCCGTTGCTCTGGGAGACGAGGACCCGGTCCCGGTTCGCGAGAGCCGCAGCTTCACCCGCAATCGCATGTTTCTCCCCTTTTTCCACGAGGATGAAGTGCCGGTCTCCTTCAGTTCCTTCACCCAGGATCCGGGAGCCGGATGCGGTGACGGCAGCGGAGACATCGGCAATCGTATCGGCACTGGCGCTTTTTACTTTCAGCCGCTCCCCGACACCAAGGCAGGAGAGACGCTCGCCCGCAAGGATGACCGGCCCGGGGCAGGTCTCCCCGGTGACATCGATCTCTTCTAAGGTCTTTCCGGCAGGCACCATCCGGATCTCAAGATCGTTCCCGAACCTGGTCACTTCCATCGAGTACCCGTACTTCCGCGCAATGGCGTCCAGGCCGGGTTCAGATCCCTGGCTTATGATGAACCTCACCTCTTCACCGGGAACGTCCTGGTTTTTCAAGACATTTCCGATGAGAATTCCAGCATTCGGGGCCCTGATGCCCAGGGCCTTGACGGTCCTTACCATATTATCCCCACTTCTGGCGGAAGGTTTTGAGAGCTTCGACCATGGCACCGAGATCCTTTGGCGGGAACCCGAGGATCACCTCGTCTTCGGCAATGCCGGAATATTTCCGGGACCCGTTGCACCCGAGCGTCATATTCGGGACGCCGCGCTGCCGGACAGCGACAACCGCATCGGCACAGAGCGACTGGATGCCGGAGTAATCGCTGGAGATCCGGCCCCCGGTGGTATGAATATAGGCCTGCGACAGGCGGAGCGCCTGCCGGGGGGTCACGACGAATACCACGACATCGGGGTCGAACTCCGCCTTCTCGAGGGGAGCATAGACCGAGGCGTAATAGGACTCGTCAAGCTTCGGGATAGCATGGACCGTCTCAACAGCTCCTTCAACGGTTTTGAAATTCCCGAGCTTCTGGTAGGTTGTACCGTCAGCCACGATCTCCGGGGATGGCTCGATTCCCATGACGGCAGCACCGCCTTTGCAGAGATGCTCCTCCCGGGTTGCGTACCCGGTCATGCCCTTGAGCCGTGCATCCTGTACGATCTGGCAGTGCCGGCTTTTCGTTCCGATCTTCTGGTATCCCGGGGGGATGTCAGCAGGGGTTTTTGCAAGTTTTACTGCAACCGGGCTCCCTTTCAGCCCGAGAAGCCCGATAAATTCCTTTCCGATTTCTTCGTAGGTCATCGTATATTCTCCTGGTTCCGGGAACTCCCGGGAAATTAGACTATATTGTCTAAACATATTGATCCACATAATCTAATATAAACTTTTGCCCGGGGGCGATCACAGGAACAGGATGTTACATCCGGATACTTTCCTGCAACCCGAACTCCGAAAAAAAGATGGATAGCCTTATCTGGAGGGAGGGTTTAGACTGTATAGTATAGATGTCGTTGCCGCAGACCGGATCCCTGACCGATACCGAACAGCTGATAGTCTCCTATCTCGATTCAAACCCCTCCGAGGAGGGGATGCTCGACAAGATAGCCATGGGAACCGGCAAAAGCCGGGCAACGGTACTCAAATATCTCGGGACCCTCCATGCAAAAGGGATTCTCGGTTACCGGATTATCGGCAGGAACAAGCTCTGGATGGTGAAGCAGGCCCCGGTACAGGCTGATCGGGCCCATGAACCGGAACCGTTGAACGAGACTCTTGCACTTGCCTCAAAGGCGTTTGAGGTGCATGCCGCCCTGCTGCGCCGGGCCGAACTCGAAACCCTGCTCGATACCCCCGAGAACATCATCTTTTCCATCCTTGAAGACTCGACGATTGTTTTCCGGAACCGCCTTGCCGAATCGCTCTTTTTCGGTGCCCTGACCTTCCGGGAACTCCTGCGTCCCGAAGAGGCCGCATACCTGCAGATGAACCTGGTTGCAGGAAAACCCGGATCCCCCGTCTCGCTTGAGCTCGGTCTCCGGGAGCAGACCGGCATCCTGCGCAGGTACCTGGTCAGTTTCGTCTTTCCGGGTCCGGGGGAACCGGCCGGGTGCATCGCTGTTGTCGGGGAAGACCTTGCAGGCCGGAAACGCTCGAAGCGCGATCTCGCCTCGCTCCTGTACATCATACGGGCAGCCGGGACAACCCGGACCGAAGCGGATCTTCTCCGGGTGGCGATGAAAGGCATCAAGGAAAAACTGGTTCCCGCCCGTTTCGGTGCCGTGTTTCTCGAAGAGATGAGGATTGCCTATGCCGACCGGCCGATTCCGGATCCGGAACTGCCGCCGGTTGCATTGCTGGTCAGCCGCTGCCAGAATTCTCTTGCAACAATTGCTATCGGGAAGGATGACCCGGCCTTTCCCGGTCTTGCAGTCCTTGCAGGGGACCGGGGAGTTACCGGTGCGATTGCCGTCCCGGTTATCGACGGGGAACAGGCTTCCGGTGCCATACTCCTCCTCACGGGCACAGAGATCTCGGCAACCGATATCGGCAATGTCGAGATCGTTGCCGACGAGATTGCAAGCATTCTCAGGATGCAGCGCCTTGACCGGGAGAGGAGCGAGTACATCAACACGCTCCTTGCCCTGAACCGGCTCTCGGGAATCCTGAATGAGGAACGGGACGAGGAAGCGCTCCTGTCGCAGGCCATCGGATCCGTTATGGACTCGCTCGGGTTCGAGATGGGATGCGTATACCTGAAAGATGAGAAGGACGATATGATCCCCCGGGTCCAGAAAAATATGCCGGAGAACCTGAGGAAGATGTGTGTTTCGGGAATTTTCGACACCCTCTTCGAGCGGGCGTTTGCCGAAAAGACGGTTCTTTACCTGACACCGGATCTTCCGGAATATGCCGGGCTTGATCCGGCTGTCAGGAAGAGCAGTGTCCGCACACTCCTCATCATCCCCATCCGGATCGGGGATTCCGTGGAGGGTCTCCTGAACATGGGGAGCAGGGCGGAGAAGCAGTACCTCCCGGTCAGCCTTGAGAATATCGCATCGCTCGGCCTCCAGCTGGGTACAGCCCTGGAGCGGTCCCGCCTGGCCCGGGCCCTCGAGAGCCGGAAAGGAAAAAACACGCCCGGCTCGCGGTGACTTTTTCGATCGCGGTCCGGGAAAATTGGGAGCAACAGCCGCGCCGGTTCCGGTGCAAAAAACCCGGGAGCCCCGCCTTCATGGAGCAGGGCGAATCCACCATGAGATTACAATTTCTCACCACCTGTGCGTTACCGGCCGGCCCGCACCCGGTTAATGTGACAACTCCCCCTGGAAAAACCGGCTGCTGCAAAAAACCGGATCCGTATTCAGATTTTAAAAACAGCAGTCACCCGCTGCAGAACCCCGGGGCGGGAACGTGCGGCCAATGGGCATGGGCAGTGAGAGAGAGATAAAAAAAAGGAGTGGGAGGGATCAGCTCTGTTGCCGGGTGAGGTGGATGATGAAGGCTTTTGCATCGTCTCCCGGCTGGAGGAAGGTGAACTTGGCCTCATTCGGACCGATTAAATCGCCGGTCATGATCCCGGCAACGTGGCCGACAATGCTGATCTTACCGCCATGGGTGACGACTCCCGAGAAATTTTCATGGTACGTTATCCCGTTTGCCCGGGTATATTCCTTGGTGCCGGAGAATGCCTGTCCCTTTTGTTCCGTGATATTATACCGCGTGGTGTTCGTCTCGCGGAACCCGTCGGCTTTGGTGTTCCCGGTAGTTGTTCCGGTCCAGACCCCGACAAGGTTCGGCACGGATGCGGCAGCGGTGACCTGGGGGGTGACCGGGACAGCTGTGCCGGCAGATGCGGCAGGAGCGGATGCAGAAGACGTGGCAGGGGAAGTGCCGGTGCAGCCGGCCGTAAGGATGGCAAGAGCCAGAACAACGGCAAATAACGTGAAATATCGCTTGTCAAACTTCATGAACAATCCACTGGGCGCATTCAATAAATAGGCACCTCTTTGACTCTGCCGGGCCGGAAGATGACAGTCCCGTCATTGTCATCCTGCCATTTCCTCTCTGCCATACCGTGAGCCGGGTTTCCCGGGGATTACTGCAGGTGCCCCGGGATATGCACACGCCCACATTTCCTGCCATTCCCGTCACTTTTTTTACCCTGCGGACAAAGAATCCTGGACGTACAGAATCCCGACACCTCATTCTGGCCCTGACCGGCGGATTTGCGGCAGCGCAGCTCTTCGGGTACCTCACTCATCGGATCGGCCATCCCCCGTTGTCGGGTACCTTCCGGCCGGGATTCGGTTCATACCTCCGGGCAGACGGGATGCCCGGCGCTTGCTGTTGTGTTGACAGATACGATATCGTTCGTGAACCAGTCCAGGGAGAGCGACGAGCCGGCGATCACCATGTCACCTTTCCGGGGATACAGGATGACATCGATCCGGACGGGCGTTTTATTCCGGTCGGGATCCGTTCCGGAATAAGTCCAGTAAATATCCCGGGAATTCTCGCCATAGGCCGGATTCCCGAGGATGAACACTTCGCCCGTGGCGGGAATCGCCCGGATGAAATACCCGTAATCGGCACACCAGGTCTGCCGGCTTGCCAGCAATTCGCTGCCGGACAGGTTCGTAAGTTCCAGGCGTAGACCTTTTGAAGACGAGACATGAGGTGAGAAATACTTCTGGTCCGCTTTGATAGTCACGTGCCCGGAAAATTGCTCCTGGGGATTGTTGAGCAAAGGGATTGCATAGGGAGCTAGGACAAGGGCAGCTATCACCAGAACGCAGAAGACGGCTGTACTCATCAGGGAGACCCGTCGCAATGCCGGAATACGCGATGAGAGAGCTTTTCCGATCTTCCAGCCAAAGAACGAATAAAGCGCAAGAGGAATGAGCGTGAGCACGATGATGACGGAGAAGACCCACGAGTACTGGTTGGGGATCAGCGGCATTATCATGATGAAGAACATCAGAAGGCCAAACCACATCGGCACCAGGCAGATGAGGAGGATGAGGCGCTGAAGATCCCCTTCATACCACGTAAGAAACGTTCTCGATCTGATGGATACTCTCTTCCGGACCGACTCAGAGCTCCTGCCCGCGAGAATCAGGGAGAAGATCAAAAAAAAACAGATCGTGAGGAAGAGTGTCCCGAAAAAAATGATGATGGAGAGGAACAAAGGAAGCAGGCTTTCGGCATTGGATATCCACAGGGTTCCGAGAATCCGGTTCCCCATATTGGGAATGAGGGAGATCATGGTCCCGGTGATACCGATCATCGTGAAGAGCCGGAAATTATCCCATAAGAAGGAAAGGATCGTGAAGGATTTCTTCACCGGCTTTTTACAGGACGGGCATTCCCGGTCGGGAGCCGATAGTTCCCTGCCGCAATGGGGACAGACACTCATTACCCGGTGTGTATGATGTTCGGGTTTTATAAAATATCGGGCGGAGAGAGCATCCATTCGGCCGTTGCATGGAAAAGCCGGCTCCTGTTGCTGTTTTTATTTCTTGAACCAGATGACCTGCCGTTCCGGCCGGTGGAGAATACGAAGCGTTATACTCACAAACCGTGATATTCTCAAAAACATGTACCAGGGCCAAAGCCCGTTGGCGGAAGGGATGGGACAGCCGGCAGGGTTTACCGGGTCCTGAAGTGCCCGGCGGGTGTATCCTGGTAACTGGCAGGGGAACGAGATCATATGCAGAACATTGGACGTAACGGGTACATTCTGGTTATCTGCCTGGTAATTACAGGATTTTTATTTCTTGCAGCTTGTGCCCAGAAGGCTCCGGATACTACGGTGGTAAAGACCGGTGCCGGGTATGTATCGGGAATAAACCAGGATGGCATGCGGGTATACCACGGGATCCCGTTTGCTGCACCGCCGGTCGGGGACCTGCGGTGGAGACCTCCGGCACCGGTTCAGCCGTGGGAGGGAATAAAACAGGCAAAGGAGTATTCGGCAACCTGCCCGCAGGCAAAAAACGAAAACGCACTCTCGTCCCCGGGTTCCGTGCCCCTGAACATGAGCGAGGACTGCCTGTATCTCAATGTCTGGACCCCGGCAAAGAGCGCCGATGAGAAACTCCCGGTCATGGTCTTTTTCTATGGCGGGGGATTCACAAGCGTAGCCGGCTCCATGCCGGCCTATAACGGGACAACCCTTGCAGAGAAAGGCGTCATCGTTGTCACGCCGAACTACCGGCTCGGCGCCCTCGGTTTCCTTGCCCACCCGCAGCTGGACCGCGAGTCCCCGTACAATGTCTCGGGCAATTACGGGATCCTCGACCAGCAGGCCGCCCTGGCATGGGTACAGAATAACATTGCTGCGTTTGGCGGCGACCCGTCACGGGTGACGATCTTCGGCCAGTCGGCCGGGGGCGAGAGCAACTATGTCCACCTTGTCTCGCCCCTGAGCCGGGGGCTGTACCGGCAGGCGATTGTCGAGAGCGGCCCCTTCTGGTCGCACGGGGCGATCATCAATGCCACGCACTCCAAGGAATATGCCGAGTCGTTCGGGACAGAGTATGCACAAAGCCTCGGGTACACCGGCCCGGATGCCATTGTACGGATGAGAACCCTGAGTCCTGAGACCCTGATCAATGCAACGCCCTCGTCCCCGTCCTCGTTCTGGAGCACCCACACCGTGATGTTCGAACCAAACGTGGACGGGAGGGTCCTGCCTGACACCCTCGACAATCTCTTCCTCAATCATAAGGAGAACCCGGTCCCGCTGATGGTAGGGAACAATGCGGGTGACGGGACAACGCTTGGAGCAAACGCCAACATGACCCCGGCGGAGTACCGGTCCTTCCTGAAGAGCCGGTTCGGGAGCGATGCGGATCTCGTTCTTGCGAAGTACCCGGCCAATTCCACTGCCGAAGTCCAGCTCCGGCTTACTGAGATCATGGAAAACGAGGATTTCATCAGCTCGGTGAAGTTTGCGGCCGGCTCGATGGGCGACATCAGCCCGGACACGTACATGTACCGGTACTCCTATATCATCCCCGGCCAGCCGGATGGAGCGTTCCATGGCAGCGAGACTATCCTGTTGTTCGGGGTTCCCGGTCTCGACCCGGACCCGGCCGTTGCCGATAATGTCGTGGATCTCTGGACCCGGTTTGCAAAGACCGGCAACCCGAACGGCGGGATGAACATAACCTGGCCGAACTACACGCGGGCAAAGGGGCAGTATCTCGATATCAATATCACCTCCAGCGTGGCAGGCCCGTAACGCCAGGTACCGGCATTAACCGCGACAGGAACGCTACTCATTTTTTGCCGGGCTGCTCGTTTTCCGGCACGGAAGACCGGGTTTGCGGGCAATGGATCTACCGGACCGGTGATGCCCGGCCGAAAAGGATCCGGGCAGCGAAATGCCGGAAGGCATTTCCTGTGCGGTTACCCGAAGAGTATAATGGGGCGGGGGAGAGAGTATCATCCATACCCACGCTGCAATGATGAAAAATTGTGTTCAGGTTGCCGGCATTATCGACCGGAGAGAAGCGGACTTATTGACCGCATGCGGTGTTGAATATCTGGGATTTCCCCTCCGGCTCCCGGTACATACGGAAGATATCGCAGATGCCGATGCAGCCGAAATAATCCGGTCGCTTGCGCCACCCCACAAGGGAGTGTTAATCACCTACCTGCATACGGCAAAAGAAATTCAGGCATTATGCCACTACCTGGGGGCAGTCCATGTCCAGGTGCATGGCGATATTTCCCTTGAGGAAATGCGTTCCCTGAAAGAGAAAAACCCGGATCTTCAGATAATAAAAAGCCTGGTCATCCGCAGGGATAACGCGGAAGCCCTGAAAAAAGCGGTAAAAATGTTCAGCCCGTACGTGCTCGCGTTCATCACCGATACGTACGATCCGGTATCCGGGGCAAGCGGGGCAACGGGAAAAACCCACGACTGGAATATCAGCCGGTCCCTGGTGGAAATTTCACAAAGACCGGTTATCCTTGCCGGGGGATTGAATCCGGGGAATGTCCGGCAGGCAATTCGCCATGTCCAACCGGCGGGGGTCGATGTCCACACGGGTGTCGAAGACCGGTGGGGCCGCAAAGACAAAAACCTGGTTGCAGCATTTGTTGCGGAAGCACAAGCGGGATTTGAGGAGACCGCGGTTCTCTAAAATATTTTTTTGAGGATGGCCCGTCAGATCGTCATGATCCGTAAAAATGAGATCTCACGGGGATGCCGGTACCGGGCACTCTTCGATCCAGATCTTCGACCGCAGGAGTACTGCAGCAAACACCCCAAGGAGCACCAGGAGCGGCAGGAATGCCACAAGGATCTGTCCGTTTGCAAGATAGGGATAGCCCACCACCACGAGGGAGTCGGCGATCGCGTGGAGCAGGACCGCGATCCAGATACTTGAGGTCTTTAAGACCGCGTAGCTGAAGATGATCCCGACCACGATCGCGTACACGAGATAGACCAGGTTCCCCGCAACGAGGTTTGCGGGAAAATTCATCCCGACAAGGCTGAGCGGCAGGTGCCATAATCCCCAGATAAGACCCACGAGGATCACTCCCTTGTACCCGCCGAAGAGTGCGAACATGCGGTCCTGGAGATAAAACCGCCAGCCGTATTCCTCCCCGAAGTACTTCGGCCAGGCTGCAAAGAACGTGAGGAGGTAGATCCCCATGAACGTGAGAAACATTCCCGGATTGAATTCCCGGGCCGGAAGGGCGAGACCGGCATAATAACTGATGAGCAGCCCCAGGATGAAAAGGGCCGCGAAGATCACCGATATACACAGGTAGTACCGGTAATTTTTCCCAAAGGATAACCGGGCAGGGGAAAGGTTCACCCGCCAGGGTTTGTTCAGGTTCTGGATAACAACCACCAGGAACGCAGCAACCGAGACCCCCACGGTGCAGAGGGGCAGGGGCCCGATCGTCCCGAGGAGGGGCTGGTACAATCCCTCCACCAGGGAAACTGCCGATGCTATCAAAAACGATGCAAGAAAGATCTTGGCCTCCCGGGTCAGGGCCGGGGAGGTGAAGTACACCATGCAGAGGATTGCGGCGACGGCCGGGATGTACATCGGGATGAGTACCAGCTTGTTGGCCAGTATCCCGGAGCCATACATCGCGATGCCGGCAAGTTCAAGAAGATACGTTGCTCCAAAGGTGAGAACCAGGAACACGATCAGTTCCTTTTTCACCGTTCTCCGGTCCGGCAGTTCTTTTGTCATGGTGCACCTTTGGTTACGGAAAAAACAAAGGGAGAGCTCCCAAAAGAAGAATGATAATCATCCATGCATCACCGTAAAACCTCCCGTGGGATTAACATTGGCAAATGGTACCGGTCTTTCGCAACCGGTCCCGGACGCTGGTTCAACACCACAGAATAATATAGATTTCTCTCCCATTCATTGAATAACGAAAGTCTCACGGGGAAAATAAAAAATGACGATAACCCAATCCGCTTCAAGTCCGCTTGCCCGGCTCGTACTGTTCGTGATCTGCCTAGCGATTGCCGGTAGTTGTGTTGCCGGGGCACATTATGCAGCCGTGGATCTCCCGGCACAGAAGGCCGTGCAGGTCCCGTTAAATATGGGTATAGGATTAGATTTTACCCCCTCGAATGACCTGAATAATTATTATGTCGTCACCTTTGAAAAGGGATAGTGACGGCGGAGTCCATCAGGGGACTAAATCCGGGATGGGATGCCGATCCCACAGTCACATTCCTCTGCAACATTTGTTGCGGTGCAGGCAGACTGAATAATCCTGTTCACCCGTGATTCCAATAGCCATTTTTTGCATCATTTCTTTTTTGGACTGCCTGCCTCCCTCTCTCCCGTACACCTCCGCAAACCTTCGTGCAGCCCTGTGGGGAAGGAGTCTCATCTTCAGATAATTGCCCACGGGAGAGACAGGAAACGCGAATCACAGGGTTAATCCATCCTGAAAAATACAACCGTGTATGAAACTCCTCGCCGTACTTATTGTGCTCTGCATGCTCACCGGTCCCGCTGCTGCACTCGCTCTTCCCAATGCGGGATCCTTCTCCCGGCCGGCGGTCACGGGCCTTGAACCCGTTGCCACGTTCGAAGGCGGGCAGCGGTTTGCTGCAGGCGATTACCCGGTCATCGTCCTCTCCGGTTCCTACCGGCAGATGGGCCGGCAGTACGGCGGCCTGATGAAAAACGAGCTGAACGAGGAGTACGCGTTCCTGCTCGACGCCCTCACCCGGCGGGGATATACGCAGCAGGATGTGCGGGCGATCGGACGGGATGCAACGGCATTTTTTCCCGAGCGCGTAAAAGAGATCTTTCTGGGCATGTCCGAGACCTCGGGTCTCACGCCCGATGATATCGCGGTCCTCTATTACGGAGGAGCACTCTACCTCAGTGCGGCTCCCGTCCCGCTCTCCTGCTCGTACCTTGCTGCATGGGGGAACTACACAACGGACGGCTCCGTTGTGGTCTCCCGCAACTGGGACTTAGACGATCATGTATTGCCGTTCACCAGGTGGTACGTCCTTGCCGTGTACCGCCCGACCGATGGCAGCAACGGCGTTGCAACCTGGGGGCCAGCGGGGATGCGGCCCGAGACCCTCATGAACAGCAAAGGGCTTTTCATAGCGGATGACAACTCGGGTCTTGACGACAGTTATAATGCGGAAGATAACCGCCCTGACCTCATCATGGAATTCTTCCGGTTCATGCTCGATTACTCGGATGTAAAAGGACTTGACGCCGGGATCCGGGGGGCAAACGCGAATCTTCCCTGGATCGTGGATGTTGCAGGACCGGACACCGCGTATGTGTACGAGAAGATGACCAACAAAACCCGGCAGAGAAATGGCAGCGGGGTTGTTGCAGCAGCCAACCACTTCGCCGACCCGGCCTGGAATTTTACCGCAGCTCCCCCCGGGCACTCGATCACCCGGCAGAATAATCTCCTCCGGCAGGCAGGCGAGGCCAAAGGATCGATCGATGCACAGAAGATGATGCAGATCCGCGATGTCTGCCTGGAGAACGGCGGGGCAACGTTCTGCCATTCGGAACTCTTTGGCGAGAAATATTCCTCCAACCACCAGGTCGTTTTCCTGCCGGCGTCCCGGGTGCTCTGGATGAAGACCATGGAAAAGGACTGGCAGAAAGTCGAGCTGGTTCCCCTTTTCGGCTGAATGGTCCGGGGGGCCGGGGCACTGAAGCGGGCCAGAGGCCCGGGGCGGGCGATCGCGGGGGAAATGAACCCGCATTTTGCTCGCGTATGAGAACGGTTATCGTGAAGCCCATAATAAAACCGGAACCTATTTCCTCGAATCCCCGCAACTAAAACCCTATGGCAGAGCTGGATCCGTTTTTCTTCTCCATCAATACCTGGTCCTTCACCCGACACCGGGTCTGGAACCGGTGCCAGCGCCAGTATTATTTCGAGTACATTGCCCAATACGTAAGATCCGCCCCTGTAGTCCCTCCCGAAAAAATCCGGTGGCTCAAGAATTTCACCTCAAAATTCGTTGTCCAGGGCTCTCTCATCCACGACATCATCGACCGGCAGATCCAGCTCCATTGCGAGAACAAGCCGATGGATCTTATGGAGGCGATGAACTCGTTTTCAAAGAAGGTTTCAAGGTTCAGGGATACCGGCGGCGAGACTTTCGCCGAGTACCACAATGGCGAGAAGATCCAAAATGCCTTTTTTGCCGCCATCGATGCGAACGGGAAGACCTGCCTCCAGACCTTCTTCGGGAAGTGGCCGGGCTACCAGACACGCGAATGCCTCCGGCACGAGCAGTTCGATCATTTCCGGATCGGGGATGTGGGGGTAACGGTGAAGGTGGATTTTGTCGGGAAGATGCCGGACGAAACGCTCGTCCTCACCGACTGGAAGACCGGCCGGGACGATGACGGGTACGAGTCGGAACTCCAGATGGCTGCCTATGTTCTCTGGGCAAAGGAGTATTACAGGAAAAGTGCCGACGAGATCAGCACCGAGCTTGTCTTCCTGAAGACCGGCGGGACGAAGACCTATGCGTTCTATGAAGATCAGCTATGCGAGATGCAGGAGTTGATCCTTCGGGAGTATGCGGCGATGAATGCTTCGTACGAATACGGGGATTTCCCGGCGAACCCGTCGCAGCGGGAGTGCCTGAGCTGCAGGTTTGCGGAGGTTTGTCCGGACAGAAAGGCGGGTTGTGTCTCGAGAACGTAGTCTCCATGGATTCTGGATAAAATAGCTGATTGAACCTTGCTGGTTACGGGCCTCCTTCCCTCCCGTAAAGACCGGGTTTCAGGAATGGGAACACGGATGGGAATTTGTTCTCATCCGTCTTTTGATTCTAAAAGGGCTTTCACTTCTTGCGTGAGCACGGGCAGGTTGGTTTCAAGAACGCCCCACACAACATTGTCTGCGACCGTAGCATACCCATGAATAAGCCGGTTTCGGAACGAGATAATTCGTGATGTGTTGCTGATCAACTCTGCAACAGCAGGATCATGCCGGATTGCCTGACTGAGAGCTTCCCCGATGATCTCGAACTGGCGCTCGACACCTGATCGAAGAAGCGGGTCGTTCTGGTAATCGGCAAGCGTTTTTTCGGCAGTAAATTGCGCGATCAGATCGCATGACGCCGCGATATCGAAAAAATATTTCCGGATCTCATGCCGCAGCATAAATCTCAACCTGTGTCTCTTCCAGGGATTTACGGAAATACGGATTGTGCACGGCTTCCTGCTCGACAAGATCAACAGGACGGTTGAACAGGTGTTCGAGATCTTCAGCAAGCCCGAAGAACTGGTCTGCATGCTCCGCAGGAGGCATTGTTTCAAATTCAACAAGCAGGTCGAGATCGCTTTTGTCAGCATCGAACCGGTCGTCAGTCACGGAACCAAACACTGCAAGTCGGCGGACCCGGTGGCGGGTACATATTCTCATAATCCCGTCTATGTTCTGCTCAATGATGCGGTGCATGCAGGATCCGGTCTCCTTGAGGAGTTGTTCTTACTAATGTGGTGATCGTTCTCACAGATAGTGCTTGCGATGGCCGGATCCCCCTACCCGATAATTCCTCTCTTCCTCAGCTCGAAATAACACCGGGCGCAGGCTTCCACATCGGCACCGGCATCATGGCTGCCTTCAAATTCCGTACCGAACAACTGCAGATGCAGTTCGTTCAGTTTCGGCCATTTGTACCCGTTCCCGGAGGCCTTGGGAATTTTGCACCACGCAACAATTTCCCGGGGTTTCATGGTGCAGAACTGTTCTTTCTCCAGGAGGTTTGTTGCAAGCCGGCACCGGGTGAATTCAGTATGGACGATCGGCAGATCGAAAGCCAGGTTGTGGGCAATGACGGTCGTCGCCCGGTCGACATCATAATTGAACTGCGGGAGCACTTTGTGGAGCGACACCCCTTCCGCTTTCGCCCGCTCGGTCGTGATCCCGTGAATCCTGGCAGAGTCCGAAGGAATAGAGAAGTCCGTCGGGTAAATGATGAAACTGTTCAAGCATTCGCAGTTGCCGTCATTGTCGTATAATGCCCAAGCCAGCTGGACTACTCGTGGCCATTTTTTTGTGGGATCTGTTGAGAAGAATTTCGGGAGGCCGGTGGTCTCGGTGTCGATGAAGAGGAGCACCATTCCGGTTTAGGGATGATTGCATTTGGTTTTTTTGTCTTTTTCGTTTGAGATTTCTCGCAGTGCTGGTTTAAGATATTCCCGGGAGAAAAAGAGTTCCCGTCCCTCACCCCGTCCCGTACGCCAATGGCAGAAACCGGGCAAGCCCCACGTGATTCCACATGAGAAGAGACCGGGCTTTGTGAACAGTTCCCGGATAAACCGGGCCGCCTCGTTGCGTGAGGTGATCTGGCCGACAGCGGTCTTGTCCCGGCCCGTGCCTGCATTCTTTCGCGTACAGAAAGGCGTTGGGCTCCCGAAGCATGCCGGTATCAGGATCGTGGCGCAGTAGGTAAAAAGAGGAAGTTACCGGTTGATTCCATCCACGATTTTTTTGAGTAACCGTATTTGTTGAGGAATCCGGTTTTTACTGGTTTTATAGATCATGGCAACATCTGTCCTGAAATAAGCATGAATAAGAATATCCCGCATTCCTGCCATGTCCCGCCAGGAAATTTCCGGATGGGTTTTTCGGATCTCATCGGGAATCATTTTTGCCGCCTCCCCGATAATGATCAGTTTGTCCCGGACAGCACTGATAGTTTTTTCATCGGACTGGAATTCTTCAAAAGATAAACCGGACGTAAATAATTCAATCTTTTCCATTGCATCGATCATATCCCCGATGTAGATTGAAACATTTCTCATACATAACTCACATCAGCATGAACTGATTGTCGCAGCTCTTCCCGTAGTGCACGTTCCGGCACGATATCAACGCGGTGGCAAAGCAAATCTTCTAAGAAGAATTTAAGCTCTGCAAGATCGAAAAGGTCTGCATCTTCAGAGAAATCCACGAGTAGATCGATGTCACTGTCCGGACGCTGCTCCTGCCGGGCGTAAGATCCAAAGAGTCCGATCCTTTTGATCTTAAACTTATTCCTGAGCTCGGGGGAGATGTGGGCAAGCGTTTTCAGAATATCGTCCCGTGATGTCATCGTCTACCCCACTTACGGATTCTTCTCTCTTTTGTTTTTTCTTCTGAAATAAGATAATGGTATGCACATTGGCGGCCCCGGAACAATGAGGAGTGTGGTTACGGGTTTTTTTGATGCATTACTCATTTTCATTTATGCGGATTCTCTCTCTGTTTTTAGCATTTGTTCTTCCGGTACATCTCCGGCAGAAACCGGGCTCGCCTGTACTGCTCCCGGATAAACCGGGCCGCCTCATCCCGTGATGTGATCTGGCAGATGTCCGGGTTCGGGCTGCTCCAGATCCAGTGCCGGAAATAAAAGATAATCGTCCCATCCGTATCCCGTGTGGCGAAAGATATCCATGCCACATTCCCTCCGCGAACCGTCCCGGGATTATGGCGCAGCGAACAAAAAGAGGATCATGTCGCCTGAGGGGCCGGGCGGGAGAAATTCGGAGACTGCAGGGCCTATACCGGACGTGATCCCGTCCGGACCATGAAAACCAGACTCAGGAGAACTTTTTGCAATTGAAAATGGGTAAGGTACCGGGTAATAAAATATTTAATATAATTTTAAAAATTGATTCATGTGGACGACCCGTGGTTGTCCACAAAGAAGTGGACGGGTTCCCCAGGCGACGAACTTTGTGTTGAACCCGGTCCCGCCCGCAGGCATGTGATTGTCATCTTCAGTCGCTTTTGAAGGTTTTCTCATGCCGTAGAGCGGAGCGTATCGAAAAAATGGAGGTATGAAAAAAATGAAACAATTCAAATGGGGGATCGTCCTGCTGGCTCTGCTGCTGGCAGCGATGGCGATGGTACCGTTGGTGAATGCGGAAGAGCAATCAGATTCACGACACACTTCACTGTTATCCCAATTGAAACCAGATGATTCACAAACAAAAATCGTGATCCAAAATGGTTTCAGTCTTACTGACAACTCGACCCAGATGGGAATACCGCAAGGATCAATCATTCAGCATTCGGATGATGGAATCACCCGGGTATTTGATTCTCAAGGGAAACAAATCTCCATTTCAAAAGATAGTGAATCCCCGCAGATTCCCACGCCCGACGGATACATTTCTGCCATTGACATTACTCAGGTTCCGGATGGATCGTATATTCATGAGAACGATAACGGAATCACAGATGTGTATTTGAATGAGAAAAGGATCGTAACGGTAATATCACCACCAGGCAAGAAAAAAACCATTCGATCTTCCGACGGTTGGATAGAATCTTCGCAAGCGGGAGGAATATCCCAGCTGGGTCAGTTTACTGCTGACTGGAAAGTGCCATCATCTCCACCAAATCTACAGACAACAGCAATCAATTATATTTTTAATGGAATTCAGCCGGAAGGCAGCATTGGAATTGTTCAGCCGGTACTTGAATACAATATTGGAGGGACCCATATGTGGACAGGTGCTCCATGGTATGTCGACAGTAATGGGAGAGGATGGCGTGGCACCCCCATAAGCACCCAGGTTGGCAACAATGTAAGAGGGATATTGGGATGGAATTCCAATCTGAACCGGTGGAATATCATCTTCATGGATGTGACAAACGGGGGATATTCATCCAGCTTCTCTACCAATGCCCCAAATATCGGAACAAATAATGTAAGGGCGGTTTGTGTACTGGAAGGAAAAACCATCAATAACGACAACGATGTTTCAGGAAAAATTATCTTCAAAAACATGAACTTAAAGGATGTAAACTTAAACCCGGTTTCATTTACATGGAACCGGCAGGTATCAACAAATATGGGATTGACAAATCTGGATGTTACATGGACGGGTATGACACCCGTGACTCTGTGGACAAATAATAACTAATATTTTTTAAATTGTATCTGAAGGAATTGAGGGAATGAGACCGTTTTACAAGAAAACCGGATTCATACTGTTGGGAGTAATATTTTTTTTGGCTATACTGGTGGCTGGTTGCCTCGGGCCCGGCCAGCAACCGGGTCAACCGGATACGGTATCAGTAAAATGTCCGGTATCTCTTGAATCAGGACAAAACCTGATCATTAACGAGACACAGAATAATGCAACGATTTGTGCCGGCCTCAACAGCTCAATACTGATCCGGCTTCCTGACGTCAGCAGAACCGGACATACATGGATTATCACCGAAAGTCCAGGTCTCCGGATATATGATGGAGGTGTCACCTGGTACGATGAGAAAGGGACGCCCCCGATATCATTAATTGAATATGGAATTCATGAGTGGAATGTCACAACAAAAGAAACGGGTGTGCAATCAATAAAAGCAATTCTTCGTTTTTCGGGAACTGAGAATATTAGTACGGAACGGACATTCAATTTGACAATTATTGTTAAATAAGTTCCAGTCTTTTTTGTCAATTACCACACTCCGCCGCGGGTACCTTCGTGCCACAACACCCCGTGGGAGATATACTTTCATGTATAAGCAAAGACGCACTACCGGTCATAAAAAAAGAGTAAAATGCCAACGTGCGGCTACAAGAACTATCCTTAAAAGATCTCGCTGCGCTACCTTTCGGAGTACAGGGGCCACACTCACGTCATCGCTACCGGACACAATACTCAAAACCCGTCTACCATCAAAATGCCTTTGCAGGGTAACAACAATTATGGTACAGGGGCATTCTATGGGAACCGACGCAGTATCCATCAATACCGTTCTTGAATACGTGGATAAGCTCGATATCGAAGACCAGCAGTACCTCCAGGAGATCATCCACCGCAGGCTTCTCGATGCCAAACGCACTGCAATCGTCAGCCGGGCCAGACAGGCGAAAGCCAACCTGCGGAAAAAGGTGAGCCGAAGCGGGACGGCAAAGGATCTTCTGGCTGATCTGAATGATTGAGCTCGTCTGGGATGAGAAGTTCAAGAAGTCCTGCAAGAAGTTGTTCACCAGGATCAAACCGGGCATGTGAATGGTGGAATCCCCTGCCACAGCTTATCGTTATGTACAGCAATTTCTCTGAACATACCAATGTGAATGAATTCTCATCTGATAATTATCACGGGGATAGCACACATGATAATGCTTTAAGCATCAGCAATGCAAAAGCGACAGTTGCATCATATAAAAACTCATAGTTTTTTGGAGAAATTATGGGAAAACTACTTCGTGCAGGAAAAATTGTAGTCCTCGTCATAATGGCCATCGTGATTGTTTGTGTGGTATCGGTTTTTGGATTTATGGCGTACGCAAGCATGTTTTTATCCCATCAGAGTTTTGCTGACGCATTTCCTTTCAAAGAAACGGATCTAACTTCAGAAGGAAAAACATTCGATACAAATAATTCAGAAATTGTCTCTTTAAGCGATCCTGATTTTGTCCGATATCCCATTCTCAAGGAACTTGTAAACAACCCAAACGGGGGTCACCATATAATATTTAATCGTGAACAATATCGTAACCGTCCGCAGATCGAAGAGTTCCGGAATAAATATAGCAGCAATCGTTCGATTACCCGGTATGTTCAATGGAATGGGACATACTATCAGATAGTCATCGGCCAGGAATAATATCAGACGCTTTTTTCTGATGGGATGATTCTCAATAGCCATTTCCGTGAATTTTACGACACTTGGGTAAGATAATTTCAGGAGTAGTCAGGTAAGGAGAGCAGCGGTACCGGTCCGGGATGATGACCCGACAGATACCGTAAATATCCGTAAAGAAGAGCTGAAACACGTGATGCTGAAAAAAGGGTGTTTTATAATTACAAAATATATGAGTTGTGATGTATTATGCACCAGGCAGACCATTCCAGGATTGAATTCATTGGTGATATTTCCCGGTATTCTCTGATTGGTTTGTTGATAACCAATATCCTTTCGCCATTCGTCATCCTTTTTATCAATCCTGAAGCTTTTTTTCTTGGGCAGAAGATTGCCGGAGTGCCTGCCCTGGTGTATGCTGTAGGGCTCTTCCTTGCCACAGCCATTGTACTATTCTGTCTTTATAAAAAATCAAAAGGGTATGCGTTTATCGCGCTCGTATACGGGATGGTCTTTTTTATCAATGGATATCTCAACGTCCTGTATTACAACGGCCGGTTTCCTCCGGCGATCTATTGGCTTATCCTGTTGTTATCCCTCGTTCTATTTGGTACAACGCTCCTGATCCAATCCGGAAAACCTGCCGGAACAGACAAAAAAAGTATCTATACGGTGTTTGAAAGGAAACCGTTTGCCGGCGTGTTACTGTCTGCCATTGTACTTCTCGGTTTTTTGCTCTTTATGTCAGTCAGTATGATGAATTATGCATATGAAACCAATAATTACGTCTACCAGATTGAGATTGATCCCAACACTCCGTTGCATAACGTCACCCTGATGATGCCACTCCCATCCGGGATTTCCCGGAATATCACGAACGGCGATCTCATCGGGAGTTCGCACCCCTACATCACGAACTATTCCCAATCCGTAGTGGAAACAGAAAACGGTACAATGATAAAAATTACTGCTGACTCCATCGAAAAGCCGGATGGCGGGTTTCCGCAGGACCCGGTCTTATTATACCAGAGTTTTTTTACCGCGAATCCGATCAATTATTCATATCCCCTGGATCATGAACCGGTGTTGTTACCAAAATTTTCTCCTGAACCTTCCGGGTGTACGGATAAAAAATTCCAGCGGATTTCAATGAGAAAAACCCCTTCAGCCTGTTTGGTCTATGGATCAACAATGTACGCGATATTCGAAACCGCTCCCTCCTCACGGACAATAATCTCGGTGTCTTTCGATGGCGAACGTATGATCCATACATCAGGGCCCCCAAAAAGTGATGGGTACCAGGATAGCGCCTCTGTCACAGTATCAGGAAATGCAGTTGGCTGGTACAACACAACAGGCACTCTTCTTGCCGGGTGATGACCGCGTTCTCCAATGCAAACCATGAAGATTCAACCGGAACAAACCGGGCATATGAATGGTGGAATCCCCTGCCACAGCAGTTATGTATAGCTATTTCTCTGAATATATCAATGTGAATGAATTCTCATCTGATAATTATCACGGGGATAGCACACATGATAATGCTTTAAGCACCAGCAATGAAAAAGCGACAGTTGCAACATATAGAAATTCATAATTTTTTGGATAAATTATGGGAAAACTA
This sequence comes from uncultured Methanoregula sp., assembly GCF_963677065.1. Taxonomy (NCBI): domain Archaea; kingdom Methanobacteriati; phylum Methanobacteriota; class Methanomicrobia; order Methanomicrobiales; family Methanoregulaceae; genus Methanoregula; species uncultured Methanoregula sp. The sequence continues at coordinate 2,885,477 of NZ_OY781872.1, read as the reverse complement.
CTTCGTGCAGGAAAAAATGCAGTCCTCGTCATAATGGCCATCGCGATTATTTGTGTGGTTTCGGTTTTTGGGTTTATGGCGTACGCAAGCATTTTTTTATCCCATCAGAGCTTTGCTGACGCCTTTCCTTTCAAAGAAACGGATCTAACTCCAGAAGGTAAAACATTCAATACAAATAATTCAGAAATTGTCACGTTAAGCGATCCAGATTTTGTCCGATATCCCATTCTCAAGGAACTTGTAAACAATCCAAACGGGGGTCACCACATAATATTTAATCGTGAACAATATCGTAACCGTCTGCAGATCGAAGATTTCCGGAATAAATATAGTAGTAACCGTTCGATTACCCGGTATGTTTGGTGGAATGGGACATATTATCAGATAGTCATCGGCCAGGAATAATATCAGACGCTTTTTTTCTTTGTGGGATAACGGAAAAGTCATCACGAACGAAAACCGGATGGTATTCTATTATGCATGTCCGATGAAAAAAATTGTTGAGAAACACTAAAGGGGGTTCACCATATGAAATTACCCGTAGGAAATGCCAGGATCATTGTAATTGTCTGCGCAATCATTTTTTTGGGTATTCTTTTTTATTACGTTATGTCGGGATCTTTTCTTCAATTCGTAGATCAGAAGCCGAAGGGCACAATAACCGTGAATACAACACCTGCTGTCCCGCTGACGATCGATGCATCATTTGAAATTCAGGAAGCGAACGTAAGTATCATCAGATACATTAACAGTACTCCTGTCTCGTCTGAACAATTGCAGATGTACCCGGAATTTGAGAAGTATATGCATGGAACGAATAACGACCCAACGGCATGGCGCCAGGGCTGGAGAAACATTGCCGACTTCGAAGGTAATATCAGTCGGTATGATGCGTTAGTCAAAGAAATCTGTAAAGGAAAAAATATATTCGAATGCAATCGTGGCACTCTCATTGAATACCATAATCAATCCTACATGATAATCGACGAACAATATGGTACAATGTCACGTAATCCGAATTGGTAACTGTTTTTAGGGGTCCGGAAAATCCGGCCCCCATATTCGTGTTCTTTTCGCGTTTCTTAGTAAAAACCACCTATGGCAGAGCACCGGAAAAGAGGCTGCCGGACCACCGATAAGGGCCATTCTACGAGGTGCATTCCAGCCGATTTTCGGCAAAATACCCATTTTACAAGCGATTTTTCCACGCGAACAGAATCCGGGCCCGAATTGCTGTCCACAATGAGAGTCCGGAATTCAAAAAATGGAAACGGAGCCCTGTACGGGCGTATTTGGGCATGGGGGGAATGGGGGGTGAGGAGACACAAGAAAATATCGTTATAACAGGGAAAACAAATCTGGATCACATGCCCTTGAAAGCGATTATTGACGGGGAAACAATAATCGGTCCTGATCTCTCAAAAGAAAAATGGGCAGAGCTGAAGATTCGGCATAAAAAAGGGCTCCCGGTCAGGATGTGCTGCTGTGGTGCCCCGGGGCATTTGCGGACAAGAAAAGGAACTCAGCATTTCTATCATGCTGTCGATACCGGATGTCCCCATGATAACGAATCAAAGGAACACCTGGAGATCAAGTATCTCATCTACAGGATTTGCCAGGCCGAGCAATGGGAGACCTCGGTAGAATTCCCTTCAGCAGATAGAACATGGATTTCCGATGTGTATGCACAGAAGGATGGAAGGAAGATCGTTTTTGAAATCCAGCTCAGTCCCATCCCTTCATCAGACCTGCTGTCCCGCGATAAGAAATACCTGGATGAAGGGATTGAATCATACTGGCTTCTGGACAACTACCTTGACCGGGTAAAAGAATTCGCATCATGGTATGACCGCCTTGTTTACCCTGATGATGACCGGCGCAAAGAACCAGTTCCGTATATCGATCGCTCATTCTTTTTCACCGGGACCGAGAACCACCTTTTCATTGCAAAGAATATCCGGACGGTCGGGCTCCGTGCAAAAAAGCAGACGCTCTTCACCTCCAATAATCCGGAAATTCCGCTTGCAGTCTGGGTGCGGGAAGTCCTGAAAGGAAACTACCGGAACTATCTGGAGGAAAGCGCCGTGATCTTTCAGCGGAAGCAAGAATTGAAATCCCAGGCCACTCCTGCGTTGTTCCGGTTAAGGGATTTTTATCAGAACATTATCCGTGATGAAACCTATCATGAAAAGGTCAGGAAGTATCAACGGAAAATTACTGCAACCGATCGGTTGAGGGACGATGGTGTGGTGCAACAAAAATTCCGGGAAATTTCTTCTGAGACCGACTGGCTCAAGCGGGAATATGAAACGATTATGTCTGAAAGCTATGGCTTGTTTTCCTGGAAAAAACTCACGGGGAAGAGTACGTCGTACCCGGTTTTCCGGCTTGAATCGGAAGCGAAGATCAAAAAACTGGATGAGTGTGTTCGGAAATTCTCGCAATGGGAACATTCGTTTCATGATGCCCTGAGCAACCTGGACCGAGAGATAGCGGCACGGGTGAAGTGAGGAGAGTGGGGGGTCGATTTGCCATCCAAAATCTTGTTCTAAAAATTGATAATATTATGAGGGTTTTTTCTTCGTATAAAACAAATCAATCAAATTATTGATTGGTTCAATAATTTCTTTCCGTTTATCGAGAACATCTTGCTTCGTTTTGATTTTATTGTGAGACGATTCGTTCCTTTCTTTGTAGATTTTTTCACATGCTAAGAGAACAATTTTTTCAAAATTTTCACCATATGATTCTATACACAGATCATAGATGTCCTTGTTAATTTGAGATTTCTCTTTGAAAAATCTTATTTTAGCCCACTGTCCAAGAGCAATCGATTCGGGTTCTGCTTTGTTCGGATCGAACACATTTTTAAAAGGAATTTTATCGAAGGGTGATTTCCAGAGGTCTTGGGATTGAAGGATATTGTATTTTTTAACAATGACCTTTTTCACGAGAGGGACAACCTTGACATCCAACAACATTTCAATACCTTTAGCATAAAGTCCGATTTCAGGTCCGAAATCGAATCCTGTTGAAGCGTCAATTTTATTGTAAAGATCCAAAACCCGCGTTTCAGCGGATCTGAAAACTGTTTTTACATCTTCATCAGTGACACTCTCGTATGACAGATAGTTGAAAAGAAACGCATCAATTTTCCTTTTGATTTCTGAATAATATTTATTGGTTGGATCGATGTCACAGGCGATTTGAATCATTTTTCCTGCGTTCGTCATATCCATTAAAACAGAATAGGATATTGCAAGTTCTGCGTACAGAGATGAAACGAATAATTTGCTGTCGCCAATATCTCTTTCCGGGATTATTTTCAGCGCTTCCTGAAATGATTTCACCGCTTCGACATGGTCTCCATATGTTGCAAACAATTTTCCTTTTCCAAAGAATGCAGACGCGATATCTTTTCTGGATAGATTGCCATTAATCAATACCCTGTCAAAAAAATGATGTGCTTCATCAGACGCCCACGCAGAAAGCAATGATGATGAAATTAGGTCAGCCGTTGAGAGAGAATCATTGTATTTATTGAGCATTTCCTCAATTTTTTCCATTACCTGAAGTAACCGGACACGATCATTTTTTAGTACCAGCTCCTCACTTACTTGGTGAAGGAATTTGAATAGAATTTCATTCCGTTGTTCAGTGTTTACCTCGGAGGAATACAAGAGTTCAATAATTTCCCGTGCGTGTTCGAGAGATGCATCAACATCATTTAATGCTAATTGAAAAACACAGGAGAAGGTCTTGATTTTTACTTTAAGATTGAGGTCTTGAGTTAACCCAAACGCATCATTCAGAATTTTAACTGCTTCAGCATTTTTTTGATTTAAATGTAAATAGTATGCATATTCTGATAGAAGATGCGGATGGCGGTCATTTTCTATCGCTTTTTCGATCCATTTCAAAGCTGATTCAAATTGGAATGAATTCAATGCGGCAGAAGCTCTGTCCATCCATGTTTCAGCCTTCTCGTGCTTTGAGATGACATCGAAACATCTTATTGCTTCAGCGCTTCCCAACATATCTCGTAATGTTTTTTCCGCATAGTCAGGACCATATAACCCAAGAATTCTATCGAAAAACTCCCTAGATTCACGATATGGAAACGTCAATAGTGCCCAACGGTTTTCTAATTTCTCTTGATTGGCGAGTTCAAACGAATCATCATCTATCGATCTTAACATTTTTAAGAAGTCGAATTCTTGTTGATAATTACCTAAACGACGACTCATTATCGCGATTTTTGATATTAATTGGGCTCGTTCACCAACCTGGAGTTTCCTCATTTCAAAAATAACCGTGTCAAGATTTTTTTGTGCAATTTTATTTTGACCAAGTCGGAAACGTATCTCGGTCACATTTAAAAGTTCTATCAGTTGTCGGTGACGGATATTTTTTGTATTGGATAGTTTAAATCGATTCTTCGGGATTTTTTTTGTTTTTAACTTCCCTGTTAACTTAATCTGGAACGTCAATTCATATGCTTTTGAGTAATTTTTCAGTGCGTTTTCATAATCACCAAGTTCACGTTCTGCTGTCGCAAGATTTGAAATAAAGTGATACTTTTCTTCAACAGTTATCGCTTTTTCCAGTCCAAGTGAATAGATAATTTTCGCTTCATCAAAATAGTTTTGAGCAAAGAGTAAGTTGCCATAAATTGACATTAATGAATTATCTAAATCAATGAAATCCTTTTCTAGGATAGTGAATGGATAGGTTGAATTTAACTTGGATATTTTTTCATCATCGGGAAGTGAAGCAAACCATAATTCCGATGCAATTGACAATGCAGCATTTGAAAATATACTATATCGAATGAGATCAACTTCAGAAACATCTTCTAATGTATATGGCGAGGGGAGAGCAAATTCTTTTAAGAAGAATTCTATGGAATCTCTACCACAAGATAAGAAATGAAATAACGGAGTATCATATAACTTCGGTTTTTGAGGGGCATCATTTTTTCCGGATATTGTTTGGGTATAGAAAACGTATCTTTCAGGCCAACAGATGTTCCTATAAAAGAAAGACATTCCTTCAGAGAACCATTTCATTCGGTCAGCAAATTCTGAATGTTTCACATTTTCCGTGAATAGTTCGAATCCAAAAAAATTCCCAGTATCATAGTCTTTTCGAAGTTGCGAGATTACAATGTATTCATCCGTAAGATCATGCTCAAGGGCATACTGCAATCTTTTTTCAAAGTACTCCTGAGACTTCTGACGTTCTACAGTATTGGCGGCAGCTAAATCCTTTGCAGTAGAGGCAAAATGCATTCCATGAGCAAGACCATTCCGGAACGGGTTTTTATCTTGTGCTTTTTGAGGTTTGGAAAATTGTAAAAAATCCTCATTAAACACGTGTTGATCCAATAATCTTCGAATATATCTTACCGTTTCGTTGAGAAGTTTCGGATTTTTCTCTAATTCCTGCGTTACATGAAGGTAAAAGCCCGGATCGTGAACACGACGGAAAAGGAAAAGATTATGAAGATCCAGACGGTGACAAAGTTCAATATTTTCTTGTTTGTTATTCTGTTTAATTGCATTACGAATGGATACGCCCCGATCGATATCATGAGTTTCCCATAAAAATGATTCAAGAATATGCTTTTCAAATTTCATGTATCCTCCAACTTTTTACTTCAATCCGTCGTATCGGTATTTATATTCCTTAAAATTGATTATTTAGTACAGAATTGAATATGTTTTATCTCCGAAGAATGTTTTCTAATAATTCTTGATGCATTTTACCCATTCGTAAATTCCACCTCTTTCGCGATATTTAACCGGACTTACGAAGTATTCCACACCCAGAGAGATCACCTCTGCTATAGAAAATTTCGTAATGATGTTCCCGGCATCTATCTTCACATTCCCAGAAGGAGTAATCATAAAATATGAATTTTCAATTGCATCACATGATTCAAACACCGGAAATCCCCCACTGTCAAGACACACCTGTCGATGGTTTTCAACGAAATGATTGAATTGATCCGAAGTAATTGCCAGATCCGCCGCGGCATCATCATTTTCCCCTCGGATATGCAACATCTGGAGGACTTTCCAGCGATCTGGTTTTATCGATTTGACCAGAGGAATCATATTCTCGCTGTACGTCTGGGCTGTAATCGTTGTGTTCATCTTCAACCGGATTCCGGCTTCACGAATAATTCGTGCGACCTTTGTACAATTCGCAACATGATTCCCGCACCCCCTGCCAAGCCGGGCCTCAATCTCATCGCTGCCAGAATCGATGGATAGCGCAATCCAATCCACAACTTCACTCATTCTCGCAATCTGATTCCCATCAAGAAATGAGCCATTCGTTGTAACGGATACTGTCATCCCGTGATCCTTTGCTACGGTGCAATAATCGTGGAGACGCGGGTGAAGCAGAGGCTCGCCTCCAGCAAAATTGATTTTGTCCATACCAAGATCAACCAGTTTTCGAATAATCTCAACACCCTCATTGAAAGAGACTGGAACTTCTCCAAGATTCCGTGCGAAACAAAATCTGCATCGGTAGTTACAGGATGAGATCAGATGCCAGTTGACGGATTTGATGATACCAGCGGAGGACATGCTGATGATATTATTTTGATGATGGATATGAATGAAATTTGCAATCGTTTCCAAAGATAGCAACAAAATTTAAACGAAAACCTTCAGATGATAATCATGGACGATAAAGAGCGTATCCACATTATTGCTTCCGGGGCAAACATCGGGAAGACCGTTCACCTGGCGATCAAAGAAGAAGGGCACATTTCCCGGATATTTGTTGTCGTCGAAAAAGATATCTGTACAATCTCAAAAACTGATAACGAAGTGAGGAAAAATATCAAACTGAGTATTCAGGAGGCAATCCGTGAAGTGAAAGAAACATCCGAACGAATGAAAATAATTTTTGAAACGGTTCGAATGGACTCCATATCGATCGAATCCGTCAGGGATACGGTACTCCAGATATACGATAAATTTCCCGCGGCGGAATATTCATTCAATATTTCAGGGGGAACAAAACCACTCTCAAATGGATTATTTTTAATGTCTATCTGGGTCGGTGGAAAAGTGTACCATACCCCAACTGATGATACGATCCAGCGGTTATTCATTCCAAAAATGCACCCACGGGATATTTCCCGCAATGAAAACCTCGGACATATCCTGGATTGCTTTTTTTCTTCCATAATCGAAAAGGAAAAAGATGGCGGAATTGCCGGCAGAAATCTTTTCCAGGAAATGAAAAAACGATATCACCCGGTTAGGAATACGGGAGACAAAACAACCAAACGGATTTATTCAAGAGGGACCCTTACGAAAAATCTGTCAGAACTGATCGAAGACGGGCTGATAACAGAATCGAACCATCCCACGAGTAAAAAGGAAAAAACATATTTTATTACAGAGGATGGAAAATTTGCCCTAAAATTTTTTCAGATGCAAAAACGAAAGCAACCGGAAAAATGAATACTTGACAAATTGGGAAACGATTTCGAAGCAGTAAGATATCCTCCATCCCACCAATCTTCATTCACAACCACAAAGGAGGTGACACACCAATGGGAAAAGGAGGCGGAGGCCACGGCCACAGCTCAAACGATGACCGGTCCAATTCGATGAACCCGAACAACGATGCATATCATGCAGCGATGGACAATCATGCGGACCAGTTGAACCCCAACAACGACAAGTTCGAGGGGGACGACGAGGAATAACTCATTTTTCAAGAGTGGGAAATTATGATGGCGATTATCGTCGCATCACATCCACCGGGGTATCCCAATCACCCCTTCCCGTACACCTCCGGCAGAAACCGGGCCAGCCCCACGTGATTCCAGCCGGTGAAGAGACCGGGTTTCGTGAACTGCTCACGGATAAACCGGGCCGCCTCGTCCCGTGAGGTGATCTGGCAGATAGCGGTCTCGTTCCGGTTCCAGGTCCAGTGCCGGAACCAGAAGATGACCGTCCCGTCATCGCATTCTTTCGCGTACAGGTCAGCGTCGTGATCCCGGAGCATGCCGGTTTCAAGATCGTAGCGCAGCGAGCGGAAGAGGCAGGTGTCGGTCTCGGGGTCGAGCAGGGGGATTTTTGGTCCGGGGTTTTCTGGCATGGTTCATTTCCTGTATCACATCCGATCTAAGTAGGTATCCATAAAGCATAAATTTATCCAAAGGTATGAAGATTACATACTTGGTTTAATCCGGCATAAAAGAATGAGATGTCTCTGACTACGATCAAGATCCAGACGGAAACGCGGGACAGGTTAGCTGATCTTGGGAAAAAATCAGAGAGCTATGATACTATCCTCAACCGGCTGATCGATTTTTACCTGGAACAGAAACAAGAGAAGTAAGCAAAAATTTACTCCGGAAAATCCGGCCCCCGTATTCGCGTTCTTTTCGCGTTTCTTAGTAAAAACCACCCTATGGCAGAGCACCGGAAAAGAGGCTGCCGGACCACCGTTTAGGGCCATTCTACGAGGTGCATTTCAGCCGATTTTCGGCAAAATACCCATTTTACAGGCGATTTTTCCACACGAACAGAATCCGGGGCCAAATTGCTGTCCACAATGAGAGTCAGGAATTCAAAAAACGGAAACGGAGCCCTTTACGGGCGTATTTGGGCATGGGGGGATGGGGAGGTCAACCACAGAGTGACTCCCAGGTAAAACAGAGGTTGTGAATGTGGGGGCACGGGGGGCACATTGAGGGTCATTTCCGGGATCTTTTTTCTGTACCGTTTTCTCGTAAGACTTTCCGGAAAAAGGGGTACATTGTGAAATACGCGACATATAAGTAATCAGCAGCACGGTCGCTCCCATGAACATGTCCTCATTATTTGGAAAAACTGGCGAATCCAGATCCAGTTTTCAACCAGAATCGTGGTCGGGGTGAATTTTCTTCAACCACGGTTTGATTGAAACGCGAGATCGGGTCGAAATGGAATGATGAGAGATGGCGAGAAATTTTCTGATATGGGGGTTGGAGCGGATGCGACTCCGAAGAGTTTTCCGTGTGGAAAAATTCGGTGGGTCGGGGGCTCCGGAATGGGATTCGTGGAGCGATTTCCAGTGGGAGAATGGGGGCGGGGGTGGGGGTCGTAAATCTCAAGGATTCATTCCCACCGTAGTAATTTAATGGAAGCAAAACTAAAAAATGAGACAATAATTCATCCGAAAAAATCATGCTTCTATCAAGAAAACCAGAGATCCTATTGAGCAGTTTTTCGATGCTCGATCCCTGACATTTATATAATTGGGAATTCGTGTATGTCAGAGGAAGTGAGGATTAAAACCTTGCGAAGATTTTAGGAAGAATAAAAAGAGTTTTAAGGAGATATGTCATTTACAAAATTATTTGTGAGATAAATAATTTTTTATCTGGATGCGATACCACGATTTCGGATCATTCTTATCTCCCCATCGGGAATCCGCGGACCAGGCACCATTTGGTTTTTCCTTTTTCCTTGTATAAACGGTAATCTCACTTTTTTTTGTATTAAAGGCCAACAAATTATATTGTAAAGGGATACCAGAAGTCTGTTCCCTCACCGGAGCACCAAAAGTTCCAGCACCGACAATAAAAATTCCACGATTATCATCATATTTATGGAAATTTTCTATTGCCTCATGGATATGTCCATGAAGACAGATTTGAAAATTGTGAACAGTAAGTAATTGCATAAACTCATCGTTCATCATTTCCCTACCGCTGATGGGATGATGCCAGACAGCAATCTTAAGCCAACCATTGTAGACACCCTCATTTAATTTATCAAGAATAATCGTGAGAGCATCCATGTTAATATTCGCACGATCGTGGAAGTGATGATCAATTTGCCAAGAGGAATTAAGTCCTAGGAATAAGATATGATCCTCAGCATTTTCGATTAAAAGGGCTTGTGATGAATAATCCCTCGGAAATTCTTTGCCACAATAGATACGACGATAAAAATGATTGTTAAAATTAGTAAATCTTTCAGGATATAATTCTTCATCTCGTAAAAGAACACCAGCATCCCCAGCAGGGATAAAACGATCTTGAGGCAAGGGATCTGGCAGTTTACGTTTGGTAACAAAAAGATAAGCGGATTCAGATGCATCCCAATTCAAATCATGATTTCCAGGGACTATTATCACGCGACTTGGATCTAATCCGAATCTCTTTACTAAATCGTTGACCATGCCAAAGGCAGCTTTAAATTCTTTTTCTGATGAGTGAGAAGTAATATCACCAGAGATTATAAGGTATTCAATTCTCTTAATTTTCAATTCATTAATTAAATCACTCTCTAGCTGCACTCGATATTTGTTTGCTTGGTTTTCATCATCTATATGAAGGTCTGATAAGTGGAGAATGTGAATTTTTGAATCTTCGACCTGCAAATATTGACGTTGATCCAATCTAAATTGCTCAATTTCTATATTAGTTCTCTTCTCTGCAGTTTCTATTAATTCTTGATTTATTTCTCCGATAGTAGGTTCACGACGATATCGTTCCTCTATGCTTTTTGGAATTAGTATCGCAGTACCACAATATTGACATGGGATATCAAGGTAACCATATTGGACTCTGATTTCTATAGCGTCATGATTTATGACCTCTTTTGAGCACTTTGGGCAATATAATCGTATCTGCTCATGAATATCGACACCTTTATTATATAAATGATCTGTAATAAAGCGGATAAATAAAACACGATCATTTTCACTAATATTTGGATGGAAATATATCTCCAATTCACCAGTACCTTCAGTAATTTGTTGCATCGAAAAACCAAGGCGATCACCTTTAATCGAGAATTCTACAGCATATTTCCACTGATCTTCGCGATGGAAGTAGTTGGTATAACTCAATCTAACAACTAACGATGCGTATATAGTTTCAATACTACCCGAAAACCGGTATGCCACTTCAGTACGAGGATGTGCATTCGTTGGAGGAAGACGTGTGATTTTAATTTGACTTGGAAAAACCAAATATCCCATTTCGCGGAAACACAAATCGTGTTTTATTAGTAATTCTGCAGTGGATTCTAGAACGAGAACCTCTTCACTTTGTGGAAGTCGATTGAAGCCAGAAAATGGAACATTACCTGTTAAAACATCTCTCTCTGGAACTGCACCAATATCTAATGGATGATTTAGGGCAGCTTGGATGATCGAGGACCCATATTGATTGATTAACTCCGGTTTAAGTAGCACAATATTTAACGATGGTTTCGGGTTCAACCGATGAACCAATCCTCTACTTTGTAATAATTGAATTACAGTATCCAGCTCTTCCTGAATAGCTAAACGTTCGGTAAAACGATCTCTTGCGGCAAGTAGAATTTCATCCATTGAAATTATTGTCTTACCTGCCGCCTTCAACTCTAAAAGGAATTCTCTTACAATTTGAAATAATTTGGGTGTACTCGTGCGGGGGATTTTATCCCAAGGAATATCTTTTAACATTCTTTGAAATAGGAAGTCTACACCCTCACCGGTTTTTGCACTTGTTTTAAAATAATCATCCAAACCAAAATCCGCTAGAACATGGTTAATTTCACGACGATTTACAGTGACCGGGCTGACATCACATCTTGCAGAAACAAGATATTTTTTCGCATGATGGGGCGCTTGTTTTTTTAACGCTTTTGCCCAATACGGTACTCCATGAAATGGATCATTGGAATCGGAACAATCAAACAGAAGAAGAGCCAAATCCGTATCATCGAGAAATAGTTGGTGAGTTAATCGATATTCGGGTTGTCCTGCTAAATCCCAAAGCGTCAGTTCAGCTTGGAAATATTTTGGCAAATCAGGTAGTTTTTCTGTAGGGAAGTGCCAGAACTGGGCACCATGTGTTGAATCCGTGGTTCTATACTTGCCTTCAGCGATACGAATACCTAGTCCTGATTTACCAACGCTACTATCACCAACTAAGACTGCTTTTGCATTGACATAATATACGGTGGGTGTCCCGTGTTCAATTCTTCGGAGCATTTTAGTGTCAACATCGAAGAGATTTACTTCCAAATTGACATTCCCGGGTGCAGCAATTATTGGTAATGTTGGATGAACAGCAAGGTTTGCTAGAAGAGTTGTATCCCCAATTTTAGACACATTCATTACTTCAGACCAATTATTCGTTTCCCAGAAGATTACCTGCCCTTTCTCACTTAGTGACGCCAGTAAGTGACCATTATCGAAAAAGGAAACGGAAATAACATCTGCTGTATGACCCTCTAGAACATATTTTTCTCGTCCATCTTTAATATCCCAGATATGAACTACTTGATCGCTCGAAGCTAATGCAACAAATCGGTTATCAGGAGACCAAGCAATACAATTTACTTTACTATTTCCTTTAAATGTCTGAATTAAATTTGATGTGGAAACATCCCAAACACAGAATGTATCATCCCAAGATCCAGAACAAAGGCAACGCCCATCTGGAGACCAGGATAAACTAAAAATTTGTCGGGTATGTGCTTTCAGTTCACATACTAACTGACCAGTATTAGAACCCCAAAGGAAAATTGTCCCATCATTAGAACAGGATGCTAATAATGTTCCATCCGGGGACCATGCGACATCCATAATGCCACTTTTATGTTTTTTAAGCGTATGCAATAATTGTCCCGTGTTAGGATTCCACGTGTACACACTCCTATCAACATCATGACTTCCTGTCGCCAGAATATTCCCATCCGGAGACCAGGCGACACAAACAATAGGGGTGTTATGCTTAAGTGAGCGTAAAAGTTTCCCATTTTTTGTGTCAAAAAGATTGACAAAACCTTCTTCAGAAGAGGTTGCTAAAATTTCACCATCAGGTGAAAACGCCATCCTATAAACCGCTTTAGAATTATATCCACTTAATGTGTATCGGATCTTTAAGGAGGGATGATAGTTATCGTCTAATTTCTTACTTCTAGTATTTGGTGATGATTTGCTTAAATTCGAAGTTGATTTATCGATACTTGGATTTAATACAGGTATTTTTTTTTCGATTTTCGGGTTATTTTCTTGTTTTTTCATGTTATCTTTTTTATTTGCATTTAGGTCTACAGACTCTTTTTCCGATGGTCCAAAACGGCTTAATACATTAAAAATACGTTCACTGATTTTTTTTTCATCTTTTTTCATAATACATATACCGCCACGTATTCAATGATTGAAATTTATTTAATGTAAATGTTAGGTTTTTATATTAGTGTTGTTTTTCATCTTGTTTGGAGAATTATCGAACTGTTAATCAAGCGATTACACTCTTTAGTTTCCACCAATCACCATGGTAAAAGAGTTTAGGGATCATCCTTAATCCAATAGAAAAAACTAGGATTCAGACAGTTCCCAATGACCAAATTCTATATATTCACAAAAATGTAGCCATAAAATCATTTTAACTCAAGATTTTTTTGGATTCTATTCACAGACTTTTCACGAGGGAATACGCGGTGATTGATTTGCTGACCACGGAGGGGGCGAGGGAGTGAAAAGAAGGGAAACAGAACCCGATATGGGGTTATTTGGGCATGGGGGAATGGGGAGGTCAACCACAGAGTGACTCCCAGGTAAAACAGAGGTTGTGAACGTGGGGGCACGTGGGGCACATTGAGGGTCATTTCCGGGATCTTTTTTCTGTACCGTTTTCTCGTAAGAGATCCCGGAAAAAGGGGTCTAAGTGCCCCATGTGCCCCAAAAAATACCATGGTAATGAGAGACACACCAGAAACCCGGGTACCGACCGTGTCACTTGTGACACATTGAGGGTCATTTCCGGGATCTTTTTTCTGTACCATTTTCTCGTAAGAGATCCCGGAAAAGGGGTACAATGTGACACAAGTGACATAAGAGCGTTCAGCAACCGGCATCACTCCGGTCATGGCTTACCGTGTTCCGGAATTTCCGCGACCGCATTGTTTGTAAGAATGGACGCGTCCGTTTGCCGGTGATGGCGACACGCATAAGTCCCGGCCGGTCCAGAAAAAAACCCGGGCCTTTCCCACATTTGAGGAGGGGGGGTTACCCCCCACCCCCCCGCCAACATTTTTTCAAACGGGGTGGACCCCCCCACCCGGATCAGACCGACCAGGGGGTCACCCCCCCACCAGTGATCGGAAATTTCCGCGACCTACTCATTTCTGGCAGGGGGCCCCTCCGCACACCATCTCCGATCCGAGATTCCCCCATTTCGGGGTACTGCCCAAATCTCCATGCACGGGGTTCCGATTGCCAATTTTTCCGGAACCAGAGGGAATAATTCGTGAAAATGAGGGCGGGTTTCGGGCATTTTTATTGTTTTTACGCCGGAGACGGGAGGTCATATGTAGCCATGTTCCAGCGGGCGATCTCTGAAGGGATCGGACTTGGGTAAAGCCGGATGAGAGGAAGGCGGGTTTTCCGGATCCGGGTTTTCTCTGGCTTTGACGGATTTATTGACGGGGCCGGTGTAGAGAAGCGGGGTTAGCAAAAATGGATGGAATTTTTGAGAGATTCCTCTGACAAAGAATGCAACTGTACTCTTCTACAGGGGAGGCAAGTTTCAGAACAAAATGTAGATGATTCCCTAAACAAGAAACTGAAATTATCGAGTTAGCAAATTTTCTTTCAAATTATCAAAAGGCGTAGGGAAGTCCAATTTTTGAAAAAAATCATCCGTGAACGATACACTATTTTTGACAGCCCATTCAGCACAGCCGTGACCTAAACATTTTTCTGGGAAAAATGGTTTGATTTTGTGTGCTAATGGGTTTTCCTCAAATTTCCCTCGAAAAAGTCTTGCAAATTTATGTTCATTGAAATTACAATCTTTGTTGTTCCTAGGTTGAATTTCAATCCATTCAGGTTCGAAATGCATCAAATAATTTCTTAGTTGAATTAAAATTTTCACATTTTGATACGGAATTGATCCTTTATCAAAAGAGGGCTTTTCGGCTATTGCCAAAGCAATTTCATATTTTTTTAGGATTGAATAATGGGCAGTTTTTGGTACATCAAGATCCCACAGATTTTTAAATAATTCAATCTTTTTTTGAAAAGATTCGTCACTATCCCAGATTTGATCATCTGCAACATCCGCAAAAAATTCGTTGATAGTTGCTTCAAGATATGAAACCGATGAAAAAATAGCATTTGAGATAAATGCAAAATGTTCTGTCGAAATTTGAGTGCTGTGTGTCTGATTTTCTAGGAATTTTTTTTCAATTTCGTATCCCTGTCGACAAAAAAAAGCTGCAGATTGTAAATATCGAATTGAAAAACAATACCGACTGCGAATACAACACACCCCGCTAATGGCTTTTCTCGGAATTTTTCATTATAATATCCATTTCTTTTAATCTGGTTAAATAGGTAAGCGAGAGGGAAAGTTATATGCTTCATCAATTGTTGGTTTGAATATTTCAGAATGAAATATGGAATTTTTAAGGCATCTGACGTTTTCCGACTATGAATCCGCACCAAGTGTCTGTCGGTCCAGAAAAAAACCCGGGCCTTTCCCAAGTTTGAGCCGGGAGGGTCCCCCACTGACCCCCCTGCCACCTTTTTTTCAAACGGGGCCGACCCCCCCACCCGGATCAGACCGACCTGGGGATCACCCCCCCCTTTATGGATCGGAAATTTCCGCGACCTACTCATTTCTGATGGGGGACTCTCCGCACACCAGGCTCGATCCAAGAGTCTCCAATTTTCCAGACCCCCCGGAAACCCCGGCCCCCATATTCGACCACAACTTCTAAAAATTTTTTTAATAGATAAATCTAGATTCTCAATGGGAGTTCGATCGGATTCTTGCCGAAGCACGGTTATTGTAAAAAATATAATATCCAATCCACTACAATTCAATTGGTTTTTGCATTGATAAAAATGGAAATAAAATTATGAAATTCGTTATTCAATTTGAAGGATAAATCAATCATTCAATCTATAATAAAAATAATTTCTTAATTTTGTGTGTTAATTTGCACATAACAAAAGACACCAATATAATCACATTGATCTTTCATTGCCATTGATTTAGATCCATTTGAGAAATTGGAACACTATGTTTTATAGAAGCCTCACCTTCAAAATGAAATTCATTTTTACAATATTCGTTCACTTGAGAAATATTCTCTTTAGGTGCGAAAACGATAATTTTCCATAAATCAAGATACTCCTGCTCTATTCTATTAACTTCTTCAATTGTTTGAGTCGATTTATTTAATTCTATAATCTCTCTCGATGAATGAAGTCTAACGCATACACCACACTCTTTCAGAGATTCATCCCCAACACAATGAATAATTATGTCTTCCTCTGGAAGATCAAGAGCTTCAGCAATTTGATTCTCCATTAAGGATTTTTCATGTATGTTATTCCGATAATTCGTAACATATTTGTTTTTTATGTGAATCTTTTCCTTTTTAGTACCCGAAACCGTATTCGCAGTGACGCTAAATGCGCGTTTTAATAATTTTCGTTCTTTAATTCGGGAAATCAATTTTGAAATTTTATCGTTTTTCATTTTTAAAAGAATATCAAGAAATTTTTCGTCCCCTATTTGGTATAATGTATCATTTTCATAACCACTAACGTTAAATTTTAATGTTTCTTTTGATATCAATTGATTTTCAAATGCGATATTAAGAGCTTTTGAAATTATCGCATCTGCACATAATTTTGTGTGATGATAATAAACCGCTTGAGTTAAAAAGCATCTTAATCTCAATATATTCAATGTTTCGGATAAAGCATCAATTCTTAAATTATTATTTTTTGTTAAGTTAATTGCGAGAATCGTTTTCTGATCTCTATTTTGCAAATCAAAATATTTAAAAATTCTATCATCATAATTTCGTTTTAACCCACAAAAATACGCATCCCGCCGTAAATAATCTAATAAATCTGCACATATAGGTGCTGTTAAGATCTGGGCTTTCCACGGTTCATCCAATTCTTTTTCTGGGTTTTTTGAAGTTAATAATTCTAAAACTTCATCATATATTTTCTTCTGTTTTAAAATATTCCCGATCTCACTACCTGATGAATTAAATAACTCAATATACCGGCGTTTTTCATCATGTCTTTCCCAAAATTCCATATTGTCTTCAAAAGTATGGCTGTATGGTAAGTGAGTGACATCATGCAATAGTGCTGCAATTTTTATCGGTAAAATTTCACTTGATCGTATAATTTTCTCTGCTTCTGGCTTGTGTTTTAACTCGAAAATAATTCGCTTAAAAACAAAATTAACACCCAATGAATGATCAAATCGAGTATGAATCGCAGTTGGGTAAATCAAATGGGCATTACCCAATTGTTTGATTCTTCTGAGTTTTTGCATTTCTTTACTATCAATAATGGCCTTTTCCACTTCGTCAAAAAAAATGTCAGAGTGTATCGGATCTCGAATTATCAATTTAGGATCCCACCGAATGAGAATGGTTACTTTCTAATAGATCGATACCATATATTATAATTTTGTTTTAAATTTTGATATCAATAGAATTTAAATATTTAAAATTAGATTTTAATTTACCAAATAACGGATGTGAGGAGATAATTGTGGAAAGTGTGTTATTTCAAGAATCAAATCTATTTATAATTCAGACTATTGCACTGATACTAACAGCAGGAAGCGCGTTCGCTGCGTTTCTAGCTGCGTTTTTTAATTTTAGAGCGATCAAAACACATCTTGATAACGAAAAATCAAAAGTACTCTTACAATGCTTGGAAAAATATTTCAATGTAAGAAAGGACAGAACGCGAGCAATACAACTTCGTCGTAAGGATTTATGCGAAGATTATTACCGGGAAATTTTAGACTTGTTATGGACAGAATTTATCCTTTGGAGAAATGGGTATATAGATGATGAAATCATCAATCAGTGGTCAATGGCACGGGTGAGATGCTATTCAAATGAATCACTCGAATATGATGAAAACGAGGCGGTAAAAAAGCTCAGTTGTAAGGAGTATTGGGAGTATGTTACAAGTAAAATTAATTATTTTGAACTCACGGATCCATTCGTAAGTTTCATGAACCATATTCAAACGAATGATATTAACGAGGCAATAAAAACATATTCGCCATACAAACCCTCTTTGTTATCCAAGATTTTTAGAAGAAAAACTTGACTTCCAAAATAAGATTCATAAGTTATTTAGGCATGGAGGAATGGATGGGTCAATGAAATGGACCCTTGGGAAATCAGATGCCATAGGTGCCAGGGCACGTAGGGCACATTTAGGGTCATTTTCGGGATCCAACGGAAGATATTCGATCATTTCCGAGGGTCATTCAAAATCGATACCCAATAATTTTCCTGAAGGATTATCATCATTTAATTTCAAAACAATGGATTCTTTGAATTTGTTTGAAAAGTCGGGTCTGAAATTCTCGTAGGGTACCATATCTGAGTTTATCGTACAAATATATTGGAATCCAGCTTTGAGGGATTTATCATATGCGAGTTGAAGAGCTTTCGCTTTTTGCACACTATCAACACCGTTAAAAACAGTACTATCATGAATTAAAAAATTGGGCTTCCGTAAAGATTTGGTTCGTTGTTCTGCAAGCATTAAATCATAACATAAGATCTTCATATACCCAACGGCTTCACTTCCAGATCTCTTAATTTCGATATTAAATTTATACCCATTCTCACCAATTGAAATCGAAAGTATGCCTGGTTTTATGTAAATATAACCACTATTTTGTGAGAATATTGTCTGAAGTTCTTTCTTGATTTCCTGCCTGTCATCAAGATCCAGTCTAGTCTTTTGTTTAAGAGTTTCCCTTTCGATCTTAATTTCACTTGCTTTTTTCTCAAATTGTTTAAAGAGATTGATTTTATTAGTAAGATTATCCCGTTTTTGTTGAATGTTTAAGGTAAGTTGTTGTAATAGAGAGTACTCTTCCAATGCACCGTGTTGATTTAATACAACCATCAGTTCGGCTCGTCTTTTGGAAAGTTTTTCAATTTCCTTATCGATTAATTTCAATTCGTTAGATAATCGGGAAAGTTCATCCTGCAAAAATTGCTTTCTATTACTTACCATTAAATTATGAAATTTTTTTACTTGTTCAAGCTGTTTTACAACGACAGTAGGAAACGTGAATCCTATTTCTTTATACAAATTTGTAACCGAGGAAATGGGTATATCATTTTCCTCAGAAGTACTATCCCCGTAGATTTTTATGAGTCGTTTATTAACAACTCCTTGATTTACATATTCATGAATTTTGTCGGTGAGGAGGTTTGCCTCATTTTGAATTTGATGATACTGGGGAAGTATATGAAATTCAGATAAACTTTTTTTTGCCTTTGTCAAGTCTAAATCAATATTAATTAATTCCGATTCGAGATCCCCAAGAGACCCTAAAGATTCCTTAAAATCTTCTTCATCCAATGTTTTCTGTGTTTTTTTATTTTTTTCTTCTTCAATATGTAATTTTTCAAATTCGGACGCATATTCCCAATTCAAATTCAACAAAAATGAGTTGTAAACCCTAGATTTGAAATTAGAGAGTTTTGGAAAAGTTGAAAATGGATCTAAGTATGATTCAGGCTCATGTCTTGTAAAATATGAGATCATTCCCCGGTAAGTTGGTTTTGACGCTATTTGAGTGGAGACTTTCGGAATATCAAAAATGAGTTTCCCTAATATTGAATGCCAATCCTTCACAGAAATTTGATAACTACCGTCAATTTTTTGCTGGCGGGAGAATGGTGGACCTGTAAGATCCCCGCAAATTCTAATATTATTTTTTTCACTAATCTGTCTTGAACAAGTAATTATTCTACCGTCTAATTGAAAGCTTAAGCTGAAAACCCATTCTTTATAAGGAATATCTTTTCGAAAATAATCAGTATCCGATCCGAGACAAAAATCGATTAATCGGATCATTAGCGTTTTTCCTTGGCCATTTCGAGAACTTTCTTCAGTGGATATATCCGTGCGATCCGCAATCACAACGTTAAATCCATCTGTAAAATTTACTGTATTAAATGATTTCTCGTCACTCGAAAGAGATTTTAGAGTGATTTTATTCATTTATCCTCATCCTCCTTCTTTTTTAGTAATCCTTTTTCAAGTATAATTAAATCCAGAGTATACAACAAATCTAAAGATAAAATAAATTTTTCATACGATAGTGCAGGGTTACTTTTCCGTGTTTTTTCCCACAACGAAGAAATGGTTTCTTGATTCTGAAGATTGTTGATAATTGTATATCCAAGACCGACAAGTGAATTTGCAAGAGTTATTGATTTGTCTGGGAGTATCATTTTTCGAATACCTCACAGATCTGAAAGTAATAAGCAAGAACGCTAACACCAGCAGCAATTAATTTCGGATCGTGTGAATTCCCAGATGAGAAATCTAATAAATCATAAAAAATTTCTTCACTAGAACCCGTTCCTTTTTTTAGCTCAATATATTTATCCTTAAAACCATTTTTTAATCTAACCGAATAGTTCGGATCATGAAATGTGTTGATAAACTCCTGTACTACTTGAAAATTTGATAGCCCCATCGAGATATATAATTTTCCGAATTTTCCTAACCCATTATGTTTAAGTTTTCTCTCAATTTCTAGCGCATCATAATCCGTTGAGGGATCCAAATTCTCAAGTCCAGTAAGGTATTTTAGAATTATTTCCAGTTCTGCAAACGTCAGATTAGGAATTTCACTAGCTATAGAATCAAGAATGAATTCCTCATGCCTCTTTTTTATTTGTTGAAGGCTGGATACGGTAAATTTTTCCGGATGTTTATCAATTTCCTCATGATGAGTTGGACATAATAAAATTAAATTATCATAGTTTTGCCGTTCTTTATCCGACATATTCGGATCAAATCTTGCAGCAGTGGGGTTCTCACCCTTGATATGAGCATTTATACCTATGGTGAAAAATTCACCCGATTCTTTTTCTTTATCAAGTCTGCATCTACATATTGAGCACAGACTGCGAGCCCGTCCCCATAACAGCTTCTGCTGACTGACAAGGATGGGTAATTTTTTAGACATGATGGAAATATAAATTTAACATCTATCTTAATGATAAAAAGGCTTTTGAATAATTAAAAAAAATACACGCGCTGGACATTTTATCAAAAATCATGACAAAGGAAAAATTCCCCGGTCTCTGTGAAATACAATCCCCCGCTCACATCCCGCCGGGTGAGTTGCCGGGCCGCCTCCATGTACACCTCAAGAGAGAACGCATATTCCCGGGCAACGGCCGCATATTGATCCGGAGTCACGGGAAAGGATTTGTAATCGATCACAACCCACGCCCCGTCCTCCATCTCGCAGAGCCGGTCGATCTTCCCTTTAATCGGCCTGCCCTGGTGCACGATAACAAACGGCACCTCGCAATACGACCACTTCACCCGCTTTATCAGGTCAGAGGAGAAAAATGCTGATGAGATCTCCCCAAGCTGCTGGAGATGCTCTTCGGAATATTCCCCGTACTCCTTCAGCACGGTTACCGCATCCCGGCTCCGGAGAACCTCGTGAATAATCGTTCCTTTGGTAGCACCGGGAACGCCCGACAGGTATTGTGATACTGCGTTTTCGCTATGCCCAAGGGATTTTTCCTCTTCCCTCTCAAGATCAGAGACTGATTCCAGTTTCACCCGCTTTGGACCGGGATCATAGTGTTGCGGGGTCCATGTCCCGCTCATCCCCGCACATTCCTCCGGCACAACAATCAGCTCGGGCTCGACCCGCCCGGTCTCGGCAGGGATCGTCTGGGGGTCCGAAACGATCGAGAGCCGCAACCCGTCCGGCAAAACCAGCCCGCCGGAAGCAATCGCATCCCCGGTCACGCCCAGGGCCGTGAAGATCCACTCGATCCGGGACCGGGCCAGCTCGTACGAGAACCCGGGGGATTCGGGCATCGTCCCGCTCATGATGAGATGGTCCCGGGCCCGGGTCAGGGCCACGTACAACAACCGTTTCCGCTCGGCCCGCTCCTTCTGCCGCTGCTGCTCCCGCAATGTCAGGAGGACAGCGCTCTCGGTCATGGCAAAATTGTCATCGGGATTCGGGACCCTCACACCAACCATCAGCGGGTTGTCGCCGATCAGGATCGGGGCCGGGCGGTTCGGGAACGACATGCCCATGTCCGGCACAAAAACGATGGGGAACTCGAGACCCTTTGCCGCATGCACGGTCATGATGTTGACGGCGTTCTCGGACAGGGCATCGAGCTGCGCCTCGCCTTCCCGCTCGTCCTCCTCCATTGCCATCCGGAGATCGGCCACAAAATCGGAAAGGGTGTAATTTCCGTTCTCCTCCCGGCTCCGGGCCATGCCCACGAGCTTATCGATGTTGGCCAGGATCTGCTCCCCGGCCGGGAGAGCGGCATAGACCGAATAGACCCCGGACTCCGAGAGGATCCGGCGGAGCAGGGAGACCAGGCCGGACCGGCCGGCGTACGTCTGCCAGCCAGAAAGAAGCCGGCAGGCCCGGGCTGCCGCAACGGATCCGGTCCGGTCCGCGTACTTCTCAAGTTTTTCGAAGAGCGTTGGGCCGCGTTCCTGGGAAATCCGGAAGAGCTCCGTATCCGGAAGGCCGAAGTACGGGGACCGCAGGACACCGGCCAGGCTCACATTGTCGTGCCGGTGTTCAAGGAACGCAAGGATGCCCGCGAGATCGTACACTTCCTGCCGGTGATAGAACCCGGTCCCGCCATGGACATAGAAGGGGATGCCGTACTCGCCCAGGGCAGATACATAATACGAGAGATTGGTCCGCTGTTCGAGCAGGATCGCGATGTCGCCGTACCGGGCCGGCCGCGTTGCAAACGAATGATCCGGCAGCTCTTCGTACACGGCAAGCGGAGCTGCATTGACCGCGGAGTGGATCCGCCGGGCCACCAGGTCGGCCTCGTTCCGTTTCGTATCCCCTGCATTGCTCCCTTTTTTGGGCAGGAGCAGTTCGGCTGAACCGTTCTGCCCGGCCCGGCCCTCGGATATTTTCACCGGCTCGTACCCGAACTCCCAGGATTTCTCTGCCGAGGCCAGCAGCCGCGAGAAGAGGTGATTGGCAAGGCCTATCACTTCCTTTGTGCTCCGGAAGCTGGTGTCGAGATCCACCACCGATCCCCTGCAGGCAGCGGTGATGATCTCCTGCGCCTCCTTGAACCGGGTCACGTCCGCATCCCGGAAGAGATAGATCGACTGCTTGGGGTCGCCGACAATGAAGAGGCAGTCGGTTGCGGGCGACGGCGTGCCGATGATCGAGAGAATAATATCGAACTGCGTCAAGTCCGTATCCTGGAACTCGTCGACCAGGATGTACCGGAACCGGGGCATGAAGTGCGTTCTGACGAGCTCGCTCTCTTCCAGGAACAGGTTCCGGGCAATCAGGATCAGGTCCGAGAAATCGAGGCCGCCCTGGGACGCCTTCCCGGCATTCACCAGTTCGAGGTATCGCGAGAAGACGAAGGACAGGTCCCGGAGGAACCGGATCGATCCGGTGATGACCGGATCGGCGGGATCAACGGACATCCGGAAGAGCGGGTGTTTCCGGTCAAGGATCTCGTTCAAATCCTTCCGGGCATTCCTGAAGGTTTCGAGATCGTTCTCCTTCCAGTTCTTCTTGCTCCCGACATTGCCGGGTTTTCGCGTGGCAAGTTCGCGTGCGGCTGAACAGAATTCCTCCGGGTCTTTTGAGGAACTGAGCTGTGAAAGGAGCGGGCTTATCTCAGTTAAGAAAACTGCAGCCCTGTCATCCACGCCGGCATATGCCGATGAGAGCCCGAGCAGCGTACGGACGCAGGACGAGAACGAGGGATCCTTCCTCAGTGCAGCAATCTCGCTGTCACGGAATAATTCCGCTTCCCGCTTCCAGGTCGCGAGCACCCGGCTCTCGTCTTCCGACAGGAAAGAGAAGAACCGGCTGTAGCGCTCCCGCTTCCCGTACAGGATAGTGAGGAGCGTCTTCAGGCCGGACTGCTCGGTAACCGAGAGCACCCGGACCAGGGCTTCGCCCGCCGGGCCTTCCTGCCGTGTGTGGATCAGGTCCTCGAACGCTTGAGTATGAATGCGGGAGACCTGCTGCTCGTCCAGCACCACAAAGCCGGGCTCCAGACCGGCCTCGATCGGGAACTCCCGGAGCACCTGGGCGCAGAACGAATGGAAGGTCTGGACCGGCGCTATCATGAAATCTTCGGCTGCCTTCTCCCACTGCGGCCCGGCCTCTTTGAGGATCCCGGCCCGGATCCGCTCCTTCATCTCGGCTGCCGCCTTGTCGGTAAACGTAAGGGCAAGGATCTGGGGAACCGTCACGCCCCGGGTCCGGAGGAGGTCGAGGTATTTCTGGACCAGGACAAAGGTCTTGCCGGTGCCGGCCCCCGCCGTGACAACCAGGCTCTTGTCATGCGTGGTGATAGCGGTCTCCTGGCGCTGTGTTGCGGCCATCAGATCTCCTCCCCGGTCTCGAAGACCCGGTAGGGATCGAACCGGCAGACCCGTTTGAACTCGCAGTACGGGTTTTTGCATTCCTCAAGAGCGGGAAGCGGGAACCGGCCGGTGCGGATGCCGTCAACATAATCAAAGGCACAGTCCCGCGAGTGCCGGATCATGCCGGCAAAATCCTTTGACGCCCGGGGTTTTGCCACCATCAGGTCCCTGGCAGAAGTATCCGCAAGAACCATGCTCCGCTCCACCTCGCGCCGGATCGTATAATATCCCCCGGCAATCCCGTGGCCGCCGGAGATCTTCTCGAACGCGAGCAGGTACAGGGGCAGCTGGAGTGCCGTTCCTTCCAGGATATCCTTTGCCTTGGGATGGGTGGAGCCGGACTTGTAATCATAGATCACAAAGAGCCCGTCCGGGGTCTGGTCCACCCGGTCGATCCGGCCGTGAATGAAGATCTTCCGGTCCCCGTCCGGGGAGGCAAGTTCAACCGGATCCGGAACCGATGCCGGATCATCCGGCTTGTCTGCTCCCATGCCGAACGAGAATTCAAACCGGGAGGGAACGAGCAGGGAGTCCGCTTCACCGGCCTCGCAGGCAAGGAACCGCTCGAAATACCCGGGGCCGGTCTGCTCATCGCCAAGCATCAGGACCCGGGTCGCATCCCAGAGCGGGCTTGAGAAGGAATAGTGCGAGAGTTCGATCTCGGCAAGCCTGAGGATAAGATCGGTTGCCTCCTTCAGCAGCGCCGGGGTCACTTTGTGGTGGCCGGCGGATTGCCACTCACGGTAAAAAGTACTCAGGACTTCGTGGATGGCAGTCCCGCGATCGCCGGCCGAGAGATTCGGCTCAACTTCCGGCAGCTCCCTGAGACCTGTCACCCGGCTGAGGAAATAGGCAAACGGGCAGCCGGCATAGACCTCGAGGCTTGTCGGGGAATAGACATGATCCGGCCCGTATCTCCCGGCAAGCGCTGCCCGGATCGCGTCATCCCCGGAAAGGATGCCATCGTACGGCGAGTCGCAGGCACCCCGGCGATAAAAGCGTTCCATGTTGATCCGCTCTGCGAGTTCGCTGATCTCCTGCACGTCCGGTAGGGTGTCGCGGGCCAGACAGGGATCTTCCCCGCACAGACTGGAACCGGCCCGGACTGCCGCTGTGCGCCGGGAGACCGCAGGTTCCCTGCCGGATACTTCAGGCCAGGGCCGGTTGCCGCATCGCATCCGGACCCGTTCGAAGAATGCGGAGGTGAGGAGCGGTTTTTCACCATCGGCAAGGGGAGCGCTGAGGTACGCGGTCTTCTCACCGGACAGGAGCGCCGCAATGAAATAATATTGTTCTTCCCGGAGAATCCCGGCAAGCGTCCGGGTCCCCATCCGGGCATTCTCCAGGGAGTTGGTGAAGGGCAGCCGGGTTACGAGCCGGGGGAACGTGCCTTCAACCAGCCCGCCGAGAAAGACCACCGGGAACCGGAGATGCTGGCATTCTTTATGCCCGATCACAAAAACGCCACCTTCATCCTGAAGGCCGCTCTCGTCCCGCTCTTCGGCAATGGCAGAGACGAACCTTAAGAATTCCTGTGCAGTTACAGGTTTGTCCGCCGGTATCCATGTTGCCCGGCCGAGCAGATCGAGCCGGGAGCAGAACTTTTCAAATGCCTGGATCTCCCGCTCTTTGGTGGGTTCATCCGGGGCGGCATAGAGGTACGGGATCTTCCAGGAGTCCAGGAAGGACCGGAATTCCCGGATATGATCCCGGAGATTTTTCTCCCGGCCGATGCGATCCAGGTCGTTGAAAAGGAGCCGGAACCCTTCCCTCACCCGCTCAACGGTCCGGGCCGATATGCCCGGGTACTTCCCGGTTTTTTCCGGATCCGATAATTCCTGGCAGAGCCGGTCCAGCTGCCGATCCCAGGACGGGTGGGGGCCGTCGATCTGTGCATACCGGGAGACCAGGTCCACCTCGGCCGCATCGAGCCCTGGCTTCCCGGGGAGATTCTGGAAATAGGGGCTGCCGATAATCCTTACAACCTTTTCGCGGGCATATCCGCCGGCCGCAAGACCGGCAATGCCGATGAGGAACTGGATGACCGGTGCCCGGGAGAGCCGGGGGCTGACTGCCGAGTTCCACGGGAGCCCGAACTCCCGGAATACCTCCTCGATGATCCCGTAGTCCCCGCCATGGAGGTCGGGGAAGATAACCGCGATATCGGAGAGCGGCGTGCCGGCAGCATTCAGCCGGGCGATCTCAAGAGCTATCCCGCAGACTTCTTCATACCGGGAGGGAAATGTCCGGGCAGGGAAACGATCCCCGTCTCCAAAGATCCCGGTCTCAGAAAAAAGACCGGTAATCATTGCCCGGGGGGAAGAGAGATCGAATGCCGGGGGTACACCGGGGACCTCACCGGCCGCAGCCCGGGTCCGGAAAATATTCCGATCACGGCCATCCGGAACAAAGAATGCAACGGTTCCTGCCTTCCCGCGCACGGCATCGAAGAGGTCCTGTTCGAGCGGCAGGGGTTCATGGAAACCATAGATGAAAATTGTGCCAGGAATGGATGAATCGCTCCGGTTCAGGTGATCGATGGTCCATTCGAGAATCGTCGCGTCATCCACAAGATCCAGCTTGCTCAACCGGTTCCGGTATGCCGTGATGATGGTATCCAGCTGCTCGCTCTTTGTGCTCTGGAGCTGCATCAGGCATTCCGGGAATGCGACTTTGCCCCTGATGATCGCCGACATGAACGTCCTGAGATCATCGATCGTCCCGATTGACGGGTGATCCCGTGCAATGAACAACGATACATCCTGATCGGGATCGTCTCTGAGCTCTTCAAGAACCCGCACAAGCAGCAGTTTCGATTCACCTGGTGAGAGACGCTGCCCGGTTGTCCGGTGCTCGTCGAACAATAGTGTGCAGAACTCGTCCAGCGTACAGATCCGCGATGCAAGATACGGGATATTTTTCGCGGTCAGATGCCCGGTGACATGGATAACAAGCCGTTTCGTGGGGAGGATCAGCCAGCTCGTGAACGGGTCTTCTGCTGCGCAGGCGGCAAACCTGTCGATGAACATATCCAGCTCTTCCCCGGGGAGCCCGTAGTGGTACTGGACAACCCGGTCGGGCTCGGGGGAAGATTGCACGGGCATGATATGTGGTTATTCTGCCGGAAGAAAAATAAGAGGGATCTATTCCAGGAACTTGTCGAGCGGGATCGTCTCGATCTTCTCTTTTGTCACGGCAGTCACGTCGATCTCGTGGGCTTCGGCTTCCTTTGTGATCTTCCTCACATCGTGCTCCAGCTCCTTGATCGGAATGAGTTTCTTGCGCTTCTCCATCGGGGGATTCATCTTCTCGGCTTTCTCAAAGTCCACGACTTTCTGGAGAATGTCCTCCGGCAGGGATTCGCAGTTCTTGAGAAGACCTAAAAATTCGTTGAAGAAGTACGTGTCGATCTGCATCCGGCGTTTGGTTGCATGGGCGAACTTCCCGATCACGTGGCAGATCTTCTCCCGGTCTTCAGGACTGAGCTGGTCCACGAACTGGTAATCCTCGATCTTCCGGAGGGCAAGCACGATCGGCTCCAGGCAGTCATGGGTGACAACATAAACCTGGTAGTCTGCCATGTCCAGATGGACATCGTCGAGATATTCAATGGTATTGGCCGGGACAACCAGGAAGATATCCTTCTTGACATTGTCCTCCTTGGTGTACTTCTTCGCCGCCTCGGCCTGGGTTTTGATGTAGAGCGGGAAGTTCCCGAGCTCGTCGGAGTTCTTCGGGCTCTTTGCATCGAAGATGACGAACTGGTCGGCGATGATGACCGCATTGTCCGGCTTCTTGCCGGAGACGGGGAACTTCTCCTTGTCGCAGTATTCGATCGTGTGCCGCTGGCAGATCGAGCGGAGCGACTGTTCTACCTGCTCCTCGTGCTTCTTCCAGGTCTGCTCCATTGCGGCAAACTCCGAGCGGATCTCCGCGTCCCGCTCGGCCTGCACCCGGAGCCGGTCGTCCTCGAGCTGTTTTTTGAGCGACATCAGTTCGGTGATCCGGGCATCGTGCTCGCGGGTCCGCTCCTCTTCCCGCTGCCGGAGTTCTGCAAGAGATTTCTGGGAATCCGTGTACTGGAGATTCATCTGGTCGTACCGGGCATTGAGGGCAGCGATGTCGGCCTGGAGTTTCTGGATGAGCTCCTTGTTCTTCCGGTCGGATTCGATGAGCCCCCCGGCCTCATTCTCCCGGGAACTGATCTTCTTTAAGAGATCCTCGTTCTTGGCTGCAAGGGAGATCAGATCCCCTTTCAGCCGGAGGATATCGTTCTCGCTGTTGGCTAATGCTTCGGCAACCGTTGCCCGCTCCCGCTCTTTCTCCGTGATCTTCTCGTTCAGGGACCGGACCGAGTCGGCCATGCGGTCATTGAGCGCCTGGCACCGGTTCTGTTCGGCTGCAAGTTCTCCCTGAGCCCGGGATGCTTTTTCCCGCTGGAACTCAGCATCCTTCTCGAGATCCCGGTTGCGCGAGGAGAGCCGGACAATCTCCTGCTCCTTCTCCCCCATGAGATTCTGGAGCTGCTGGAACTCCCCGAATGCATCGTACCCGGAAGAGACAACGGATCCCCAGGAGAAGATCCGTTCAAAAAAACCAGCATTCTTGATGCGTTCAAAAAATCTGCGAAGATGTTCGAAGGGGGGAGCGTCCATGGGTTACACCGGTCCGGAAATAGTATTCTCTCTCAACGGTTGTGGAGTTTTGGGAGATGAACCTTATTAAGACACCGGGCACCGGGTGAAAATGAAATATTCCCCCGGTCGGCTCCCGGCCACGCAATGGGATCGGCACCCGGCCGGGCTCCGCCACGCGCACGGGTCCGGGGAATTGATCCTCTTCACCGGCATATGCACGGGAGTCCCGGCGGCCCGGTCAACATGGCGTTTCCGGGAATGTCCAACCGGAGGGAACCGCCATGACAACCGGGAAACCCCCGGCAGGTCTCATGAGCGTAAAAGAAAACTATATTGGGAAATCCTCCCGATGATAGTGAATGCCATCCGATCCCCCGCCTGAAAAGGAAGCGCTGCCGGCCGATCTGCCGTGTTGCTCCACCAGCCGGGACAATGGTACGAGCCGGGCCGGGATCGGTGCAAAAGGATGATGCACACCATCGTTTCCATACCCGGGAAATGCAGCAACGGGGAATACAGACCCGGTCTCGATCCGGATTGCAGGATACACGGGAACCGGCCGTGCGTTCCTGCCGGGGAGTAACGAACCATGACGCCATGTCCTTTCTGCGGCAGCGAGATGGTTTACACTCTTCTCCACACCCTGCGGTGCATGCGGTGCAAAAATATCTGGAAAGTGGGGGAGGAGGACTCATCACCGGCCACCGAGCTCCCGGGCGCCTCACGGAAGATCTCAAAAAGATCCGATCCCCTGGAGACAAGGCTGGAGAGGAAACTCGAAGGGTACCTCAGACGGTCCAAAGGAAAATTCTGTCTCGCAACCCAGGCCTGGCAGGCCGGGGATATCTCCGAGGAACTGTTCAGAAAATACCTGCGGCAGTGCGTGAAAGACAAACGCCTTGCTGAAGAGAAGGATCGCTATGGCCGGGTCTGGTACTCGCGGCCCGGATAATTTTTTCCCATGATATGCCGCATGCCACCAGAGATTGCATGATTCCAGCCGGGTGAAAACCCGGCAAAATCCCCGGGGGATCCTTCATCCGGAAGGTGTGAGCCGGTCTACTCCCTGTCAGTAATCCGGTACGCCTCCTTTGGGACTGTAATCACGAACCGCACCCCTTTCCCGGGTTCACCGGCCTCCTGGATCGTCAGGCCCGTGATCGCCAGGATCTCCCGGGAGAGAAAGAGTCCGAGGCCGGTATTTTTGCCAAACCCTTTCTGGAAGAGATGCTGCTTGTCCTCAGGAGAGATCCCGACCCCGTCATCCTCGTACACTATCTCCGCACCACGATTGGTTTCCTTAACTGAGACGCGGATCCGGCTGACCTTCTCACCATGGCGGAGTGTGTTCTCTAAAAGATTGTAAAATACTTTCTCGATCAGCCCGTCGGCATACACTTTTACCGGGGGAAGGTCGTTGACAAATTCGATCGTATCAAGGGAAGGCAGCTGGGACCGGGCGGACTGGACAAGCCGGGAAATATCCTGCCACTCGGGAGCACTGACCCCGATGTTCTCGTAATATTTCGTAAACTCGATCTGGCTGCCGATCGCTTTCGCTGCCCGCATCCCTTTTTCGATGAACCGGAGGAGATCCGGGTCTTGGATCTTCATCTGGGTGAGCGCAAGATACCCCTGCAGGGTCATGAGCTGGTTACGGATATCATGGCGCGTGATGGAAGAGAGCATGGTGATCTTCTTGTTTGCCTGGAGGAGCGCGTTCTCCATCTTCTTGCGGTCGGTAATATCGATGAGGGATATGACAACTTTTGCCAGGCTCTGTTCGAAGCCCGGCACGACTATCATTTTCATGAGCGCTATCTTCTTCTCCCCCTGGAGCGTCTGGACCGGAATCTCGCATTCGAACCCGGTCTTTCCCTGGCTCAGGGCAATGAGTTCTTCCTGGAACTGATCGTATGATTCAGGAGCGAATACTGATGAGAGACCCTCGGAAAATTCCCGGAGGGAACGGGCCCCGAGCAGGGTCATGGTAGCCCGGTTGATCCGCGTCACATTCACCATGAGGGCACAGGACCTGACATCCTCCGGGTGCATCTCGAAATAATTCCGGAAATCGCTGACCCCCGCGTCTCTTCTGGTATCGAACCAGTACTGTATGTCGGAATAGTCTTCTTCCCGGAGCGAGATCGGGGATTCGTCGAAGAGGGTGCGGTACCGTTCCTCGCTCTCCCGCAGTACTTCCTCAGCACGTTTACGGTCCGTGATGTCCAGCAGGTTACCGGAAATTGCCAGCCGGCCCTCGTAGGGGATGAGCACCCCCATGATGCTGACGAAGATGGTCCTGTTGTCCTTTGTCACCATCCGGCATTCATACACACTGATCTCTTCCTTGCGATCAAGACGGCCCTTCATCCGGTCAGAGACGAGGGCCCGGTCATCGGGATGAACAAGAGAGAGGGGATTCATGCCGATCATCTCTTCGGGCGTATAGCCGTAGATCCGTGCAAACATGGGATTGACATATTTCACAACCCCGTCAACGAAGATGTAGACGCCGGTGAGCGAGGTCTCGCTCATGGTACGGAACCGCTCTTCGCTCTGGCGCAGGTCATCCTCGATCTTCTTGCGTCCGGTAATCTCGCGCCCGATGCCGAGCACGCCGATGAGGTCTCCCCCGGCAGCATACATCGGCGTCTTGACCGTCTCCAGAAGGGCCCGGTGTCCGTCATCGGCAAAGGTGATCCATTCCTCGTTGCTGACCGGCTTCTTCGCCTCCATGGCTATCCGATCGCGTTTTAAGAAGAAGTCGGCCTGGTCTTTTTCCACAAAGTCGTAATCCGTTTTTCCGATAATATCGGATTCTTTTGCACCGAAGAACCGCTCGAACGTTGAATTGCAGGAAAGGTATACCCCGCGGGGATCCTTGAGCCAGATGAGATCGGGGAGGGTCTGGAGCAGGGTGCGCAGGTGGCTTTCGTTCTTTCTGAGCGCCTCTTCCCGCTGCACCCGGTAAGTCTTCTCCTCGGACAGGCGCTCAACCATGGTATTGAACGAGTCCGAGAATTCGCCCATGTAATGGACCCGCTGGGAAAGATCGCCCTCTGCAATCTGCCCGGCCTGCCAGGTCAGGTGCCGGAGATTGGCCTGGAGGGCCTTGAGGCACCCGGCCGAGCGCCCTTTCACCTCGAGGTCCTGCGAGAGATCGCCCCTGGCAAGAGCCTGGGAAAACTGCTGGGTTGCTGCAATGTCGGCAAGCAGCGATATCAGTTTTTTCTGGGCCTCTTCATCGGGAAGTGCAACCAGATCTTCCGGCACGGTTCCGGTCCGGAAGGTCTTCTCTATGGAGGAAAGAGCATCCTTCAGATCATCGGACGATTCAGGGGCCGGAGCCGGTTCCCTGCGGTTTCCGTCTGCCATAGGAAAAGGATCTACCGGGCTCTCCGCTCGGCTGCAAACCTGCAGGTACGGTCACCGGTGCACCAGCAGTCGATCTCCCTAACATCGAAAGGAACACCGGTGAACGATTCCATAAGCCCTGCAATGAACCCCTCGTCATAGGTGCAGATGCCAAAACCCGTCTCCGGCAGGCCCGAGCAGTCCAGATCCTCCGAAACGGTCATGACAAATGAGCCCTTCACCGGGTCCGCCTTCTCGATCCGGAGTATGCCGATATTCATTTCAATGAGGATCTGCTGGAGTTTCTGGACAAACTCGTTGAGGTCCGCAGGAGTTCCCAGAAGATTTTTGTAAAACTCCTTTCCGGCAAGCAGCCCGGCCCTGTAAAAAATTTCGTCTGCTTTATCTGTCCCGAACTCCTGTTCAAGGATATCCCGCATGGTATACTGCATAAGACGGTATACATCAAGGCGGGTTGTGGGACCGAGGCTTGGCCTGCCTGAAACAAGGTCCCCGAGGAGAGTCCATGAAAAGCGGTACTTTCTGCCACTGTCGGTCATCGTAATCTCCGTTACTCCCGGATCAGGGAGTACAGTATGTTAACCAACAATACCCAGAGAACAGATAAAAACATTTAGTATCGGGCGGCTGCACGGAAGTCCGGACTGCCAGGCCGGAGAACGGGCGGGATTCAGGAACGGATAGTGAGGCGCAACCATGGATTCGGTACGGGAGGCCCGGTTTGTGTGGCGGGTAATACCGGGGCCGGTTCCGGTGAGGGTTTTTGTCGCACGGAGCGCTTGCCCCGCGGTTATGCCGGAACGGGCCGACATGATGACACGGAAGGATGGGTTACCGATAACTATCCTTATCTTTCCGGTATCCCCATCATTTTGTACATAACTCCGCCGGTCCCTCCGGGACATCCGGTCTTCCCAAAGCAGCGGTGATAACCATCAACAGAAAAACGCTCGCCCTCATTGCACTCATCGTCGTCATCATCCTGGCCGGAGCTTGGGCCGGGTATACGACCCTCCACAAAAGCACCCCGGTCCGCATCGGGGTCCTCCTCCCGATAACCGGCGATGTTGAATTCAAAGCGCCGCTCGACTGGGCCAGGGACACCATCAACAGCCAGGGCGGGATTTCGGGGAGAGAGGTTGAACTCGTGTACAGGGACACGGGCTCCGGCAATATTTCCGAGCTGGCACAGGAACTCCTTAGCGATGATTCCATCCATATCGTGATCGGACCGGACAAAAGCGATGACCTGTACGCGCTCGCTCCCGCGTTCATTGCAAAAAAGAAAGTTCTCATCACCCCGTCCGCAACATCCGGCGATATCCTGCGGGCGTATGGAAAGAGCGGGTACGTCTGGCGGACCGTCCAGGGCGACGCAGCCCAGGTCAAGGCCATCCTTACGATCCTGAAAGGCAAGGGCGTAACAAAAGTTGCACTCCTTGCGGACAACAGCACCTACGGACAGACCTTCTACGACTGGACCGGGTTCTTTGCAACCGAATATGGTATCGATGTCCCCTTCATCCGCCAGTTCGAGGAAGGATCGCCAGCGCTTGATGCCGATGTTGCAGATGCTCTCAGGACAAATCCGGATTATCTTGTAGCAGTTGCGTATCCGCAGGACGCTGCCAGGATCAAGCGGGCGGTGGACCGGTCCGGCAGCAGGACAAAACTCTTCTTCTCCGATTCTGCAGCAACGCCGGCCCTTATCAGCTCGCTCGGGGCTGCTGCTGAAGGGCTCGAAGGTACCAACCCGACGGCCGATCCGGCAACCGGTTTTACTGAGGCGTACGGGAAGAAATTTAAGCATTCCCCGGCAGATTACGCGGCGCCTTCCTATGATGCCCTCCTGATCGCTGCGTTTACCGAGGCCCGCCAGGAGAGAGCTCCTTTCGAGTCGCTTGCGGACTCGGTCCGGCAGGTCGTGTATGGCGAGGGAACGGTCACCGGCTGGGATGCCCGGGGAGTGCGGACAGCGCTTGAGCAGATCCGATCCGGGCCCATGCCCTGGATCACCGGTGCAAGCGGCGGCCTCGAGTACGATAAGACGCTCGGGGTGGATCCGATCGCTTCGTATTACTCATACTGGCAGGTGAACAACGGCACGTTCCGTACCCTTGCGGTTCTCGACACAAAGAACAGCACCGTCCCGGACAAAACCGGTGGTGAATCGGCAGGGCAGTCCCGTGCCTCGCCCGGGCTCATGTCCTCTTCGCAAGCCCTGGCCGGATCTTACAGCAGTCCCGACAAAAAGACCGGTTTTTGGGCAGTGATCGTTGGTCCCTCGCGGGGATGGAACAATTACCGGCACCAGGCCGATGCCCTGGCTCTCTATACCCTGCTCCGCCAGAACGGGGTTGACGATGATCACATCATCCTCATGATCTATGACGATGTTCCCACGATTCCGGAAAATCCCCTCAGGGGCGATATCCACAATGTTCCCAAAGGGCCGAATCTCCGGTCAGGAGCGCAGCCGGATTACACCGGTACAGACGTGAATGCCGCCACGTTCAGAAATGTCCTGACCGGCACCAGGACGGAATCCACGCCGGTTGTCCTTGAGAGCAATGCCAGCACCGATGTCTTTGTGTACATTGCAAGCCACGGGGTCCCGGGGAACCTCGTGTTCGGGACCGGGAATTCGGTACTGACTACGGAAAACTTTACCCAGATTACGAATTCGATGGAGACAAACCACCGGTACCGGCAGATGGTCTTCATCGTGGATACCTGCTTTGGGGAGAGCGTTGCAACCAATGTTACCGCCCCGGGTATCTTCTATTTGACCGGGGCAGCCAAAAGCGAGCCATCGCTCGGTGCGGTCTATGATGCGGACATCCGGCAGTGGCTCTCGGACGAGTTCACCGCGGGTGTTGTGAGCACGCTCCGGGAAGACCGCAATGTCACGTTCCGGGAACTCTATCCTGCTGCGTACAAAAAAGTGACCGGCTCGCATGTCCGCATGATCAGCACGGGAAATTTCAACCTCGATACACCGGTTATGGAATACCTGAAATCCTGATGTTGATTTTTTTTGCGCACTAGCAGGAATCCCCCGGCAGTTCTGCGATCAGTACGGCAGAATGCCAGAATGACAGATAATCACAAGCCGTTCCGAAACCGGAATATCGGAAAAATCCGAAAGAATTTCGGGTTCACGGGGGAAAGAGCGCTGTGTGCTGGAACGCGAGTTCCATGCCGAAATAAATTACAAGGACAATCAGGGCGCCTATGATGGCAAGTACGATCAATACCGTTTCGAATTTTTTTATCGCGTCAGGTAGCTGGGATCCCATCGTTCGTACCCCCGGGAATTATTTCTGCATCCGGCAAGGGACCCCGATGCGGATGCAGTCGGGAACCTGCCTTCTTTTCTGACCGTGCTGCAGGCTATCGCAGGGAACCGGAGAGACCCTGGACGTGGCCATCATCGCACCTCCACGCCGTAAATCCCGCCTCCTATCCACCAGGTATCGTCAACCGCTTTCATGTACATGAGTTTTAGGACCGGCCGGTTCGATCCGGTGGCGGTATTGGCAAACATGCCATGGGCATACCCGGTGCCGTTCTGGATTGCGGAAAATGCTGCCAGGGTTGTCTTCTCGCCATAGGCATCGGTGTAATCCATGCAGTTTGTCCCGACAGCGCCCTTCAGGTACGGGTCTGCCAGGATGGTGCCGTTGAAGCCCTCGGCCCAGACAAAGAGATCCCCGTTTGTAAACATACCGTCCGGCTTCCCGATCTCGGCAAGGACCTTGTCGTTCCCGTTCTCCTGCGCATACCGGACCGCCCGGTTGACAAGGCTGTAGAGATCTTCCTGCGTCTGGTTCCGTATCCGGACTCCGGTGAGGTTTCCTGTCCGGAGCTGCGTGTAATCCGGGTTGAGGATTGCCGCAGAGACCCACCAGGTGTCGTCAACCGGCAGCACATACTGGAGTTTGGGTGCAAAGACGAGGCTCCCGTTTACCGGGATCTGCTGGGTTGTGTGGGCAAACCCTCCCCCGCGCCGGGCGGTGTCCCCCAGCTCCATGATGGTTGCAACCGAGTCCTGGTCGGTGTAATGTTTCAGGGAGAGGTTCCGGATCATCGGGGAATTGGGATGCGCAAGGTTCCGCTCATGGGAATCGTAGGCAATGATGTAGAGCTCCTGCCGGGTAAATGGGCCGGACCTGTTGTTGAATGCCGCGAGCGCCTGCTCCCTGCCGTATTTCCGGGCATAGTCCCGGGCACCGGTGACAAATGCGACAAGATCGTCTGCCGTCAGGTCCTGCTGCGCGGGGACCATGCCTGCTGCGGGAAACACCGTGCCAAGGTTCTCGTAATACCCGGCAGCAATGTAGTAGGTCCCATCGATATTCACCACGTACGAGACCTTGGACTCAAGGGTGAAGTTATGCGAGGGGTTCCGGTAATGATAACTGACCAGGCCTTTTTCGTCGCGGGCAGTATCGATCAGGTTCTCTACAACCGGTATGCCATACGGGTCGGTCAGGTTCAAAATTTTTGTCCCCACGATTCCCTGCTCGAAGGGTTCGGCCAGGGCCGTCCCGTCGAAACCTTCGGAACAGATGTAGGCTTCCCCCCGGTTGAAGACGCTCTCCGGATTGTTGAACTCGGCTATGGCCCGCTCCTTTCCTGCCTGGCGGGCATAAAGAGCGGCGGCATCCACGTACGGGACGATCTCCTTGAGAGTGACCGCAGTTCCCCTGGCGGGAACCGCCGGGGCGGGGGATGCCGGGTCTGACGGTGCGGGCCCGGCCGATCCGGTGCAGCCGGCAGCGATGAGGCAGGCGATGAGGAGAAGAGAGAGCAGGCTTGCGGGAACAGAGCAGCGCATTGTGTATCAGCTGTTTTTTGGCAGGGATGATAAAGATGATCGCAACCGGATCGGCTGCCTGATTTCAGAAATGCCCGGGGAAAAAATTCCGGAATGGTTCCGGGTTTCCCTTCAAAATTCATTTGTGGGGAAGCCGGATGTCGCCTCCCCGGCCGGCTGCTGCCGGGCGGGTACGCGGACCCGGGTCTCCCGATATTCCCGGAGCACCTCAGGCGGGCTCTTTGGAACCCGGCAAAAACCGCAAGACCCGGTTATGCATCATGAACCCGGAAGGCTCCCTTCGGGACCAGGATCTCGAACCTGGCCCCCCGGCCCGGCTCCCCGGTCTCCGATATCGTGATACCCGTCAGGGTAAGTATCTCCCGGACCAGGAACATACCAAGGCCGGTGTTCTTCCCATACCCCCGTTCGAAGACCCGCTCCTTCTCGTCTGCTGCAATGCCGACACCATTGTCCTCCCACACCACCACAAGGTTCCCGTCCGAAAGGCGGGCCGAGATTCGGATTTCAGACACCCTCTGCCCGTGCCGGATCGAGTTGTCAAGAAGGTTGAAGAACACCTTTTCCAGCATCGGGTCGGAAAATACCTGGACGCCTTTCACATCGGAATTCAGGGTGATCGGAGGGGGGATATACTGGCGGGGCATGACCGTATCCAGATCGATCCACTGCGGCTCGTGGGTGCCGAGATTCTCGTACATCCGGGTGAATTCGATCTGCGACTGGATTGCGGCAGTTGCGGACTCTATCTTTTCAAGGTACCTGCAAATCTCCGGATCGCTCTCTTTGTTCTCTGCAACAGCAAGGAACCCGAGGATGATCGAGACTTTGTTGAGGATATCGTGCCGGGTGATGCCGTTGAGCAGGGTGAGCTGGCGGTTTGCACGGCCAAGCGCTTTTTCGGCCTGTTTCCGCTCGGTGATATCCTGGTTCGCCCCGTGGGTCCGGACCAGCCGGCCTTCGGCATCCAGGGTGACCCGGATATGTACGCTGATCTGCCGGACTTCCCCGTCCCTCCGGATGATGCGGTGTTCAAGATGGGCCAGGTACCTTGAATCGGTTGTCTTCAGGATGTTCTCCAGTTCCATAAACATGAGATGCCGGTCGTCCGGGTGGATGAACTCCCGGGCATAGGTGTCCGGAGACATCTGCAGGCCGCCTTCACGCTCCGCGGTCGTACCATAGAGCGCATAAAACCGGTCATTGAACGTGAAGAGATTGGTGGCGGCATCGTACTCCCAGTTCACTAAGGATGCGATATCCATTGCATCGGCCAGCTGCTGCCCGCTCTTCCGGAGGGCTTCTTCGGTTCTCTTGCGGTCCGTGATATCCCGGCAGATCCCGAGGT
This sequence comes from uncultured Methanoregula sp., assembly GCF_963677065.1. Taxonomy (NCBI): domain Archaea; kingdom Methanobacteriati; phylum Methanobacteriota; class Methanomicrobia; order Methanomicrobiales; family Methanoregulaceae; genus Methanoregula; species uncultured Methanoregula sp. Next base: position 2,846,809 of record NZ_OY781872.1, on the reverse strand, counting down.
ACGAGGTAATCGACCCCGCATCATCGCAAAGGGGCGAGGCCGTGGTGGTATGCCAACGCCAGGTGCCGTCTTTGTGCTGAATCCGGTACTCAATCCCGCCCTTCTTTTCACCGGTTGAGAGAACCTGCCGGATAAATTCGCGGCAGGCCTGATGATCGTCGGGATGGATAAACACACTGAACGACTTGCCGACAACCTCGCGGGCATCGTGTCCGAGCAGTTCAGTCCACCGCGGGGAGACATAGGTAAAGATGCCCTCATCCGTCAGGGTATAAATGATATCATGGGCATTTTCCACGTACGACCGGAACTTCTCCTCGCTCTTCCGGAGCGCTTCTTCTGCTTTTTTACGTTCGGTGACGTCATGGCAGATGCCGTGGATTGCGATAACCCTGCCACCGGCATCGTAGACCGGTGAGATGTTCTGGGTATGCCACTGCCAGGTACCGTCCTTATGCTGTATCCGGTATTCGATCCCGCCCGCCTTTTTCTTATTCGCGACAGTCTGCCGGATGAATTCCTGGACCCGGGGTAAATCGTCGGGATGAATGTGCCGTACCGGTCTTCCGATAATTTCAGCAGTATCGTGCCCCAGCACTTCGGTCCAGTTCGGGGAGACATATGAGGTAATCCCCTCGGGGGTCAGGGAGAATACGATGTCATTGGCATTCTCCACGTACGACCGGAACTTCTCTTCGCTCTCCCGGAGCGCATCTTCTGCCTGTTTCTGATCGGTGACATCGGTCAGCACGGTCAGGACTGCAGGGGTGCCGTCGAACTCTATGTTCGAGCCCCGGATGAGGACCACCCGGTGGCCTTTCACGGGCGATTCTATCTCGATCTCGTACGGTTCGTGTCGGCCGTTCTCGGTCCGCTCGCGGACGGCAGAAGCGATACGGGCATGGTACCTGGCGGGAATGTAATCCAGAATTGACGTGTTCAGGACATTTTCCGGGGCTATCCCCATGTTATCGATCATGGAGGGATTGACATACTGGATGATCCCGTTGCGGTGGACAAGAACGAGATCCGGCAGGTTGTCCATGACCGCCCGGAGTTTTTCCTGGCTCTCCCGCAGGGACTGCTCCATCTGCCTTCTTAGGGAAATATCCCGGATAATGCCGACAGCCCCGGCAGGAATCCTGTTTTTATCAAATACAGGGGTGATTGCCACATCGGTCCATACCGTTGTTCCATCCTTCCGCCAGAATTCCAGCTCCAGGACAATGTTGCGGGGAACCGATCCGCCTTTCTTCCATTCTGCCAGTCCCTGTTCGCGGCTCTCCATCAATACCCGGTAGGACTCCGGGATCAGGGCCTCACGGAAGGTCTCTCCCATGGCCTCTTCGGGAGTCAGACCCCTGAGAGCCGTGACCGAGGGGGAGACGTAGGTGAAATGCATATCCCGGTCGGTAGTCCAGATCACATCATGGACATGATCCGCAAGCAGGCGGTATTTCCTGTCAGTCTCCCGGAGCAGGGCTTCAGCCCGTTTGCGCTCCGTGATATCCCGGACATAGGCAAAACTGAACTCCCTTTCGCCATGATTGACATAGACTGCCAGGATATCGACATCGATAATCGTACCGTCTTTGCACCGGTGCCGGGATGTGATGAACTGGGTCTTCTTCTCCCGCAGATCGGCAACCGAGGCTTCCCATGCCCCCGGGGGCATCTCCGGATCCAGCTCAAATATCTTCATGGCGCAGAGTTCCTGCCGGGAATAACCGGTAATCCGGCTGGCCGCGTCATTGGCATAGAGTATGTTTCCCTCAAAATCAAGCCAGAAGACCTCATCGGATGATCGCTCAACAGATATTTTGAGGAACTGTAACTCGTCTTCGAGAGAAGGGATGGGATTCATGGAGTCGGCCCGGTTTTTTTAATAACAACTCTCCTGACGATTATTAATAGATTCGTGTCCGTAACCTCACGTTTACTATGAGGGGCGGATATTCCCATACCCTATTAAGAAAATACCCCGGTCCTTAAGGGTGACCTTCTGTGGCTTCAATGAACAAATAGCTGGATACCCGCGTGAAAACGGTCCGTGCAGATTCGTTTTATTAAAGGCAGATGAGAGCAAAACAGTCGTGTACAGAACAACTGCAGAAGGCGGGGATAATGACCAGGCTGGATGATTATTTAGGACCTCTGCGTCAGGGCATATGGGAGGTCGAGATACAAAAAGAGTCGGTCACCGAGCCCCTGGATCCCGGCTGGATTCTGTCACGGATCAATGTCCCATCCCCCGGTACCATCGCAAGTTACCGGAAAGGCCGGTTTCATGTGCACGAGACAAAAACCAGCTGGCGGGTGCACCTGGACCGGTATGATCCCGGAAAAAATCCCCTTCTGCACCTCATCGATGACGCTCCCCTGGTCCTTATGATCAGCGACACGTTCATGGCCCTGATCATGGACAGCCGGAGGACTGACCCAAAGAGCATGGCTGACAGCCTGAGAACCCAGAGGTTCATCTGGCACGAGCAGGTCATGTACGGGGTCCTCCTGGGTGTGGTGGGATTCTTTATTCTGAATAACCCTGTACGGATCTTCGAGCAAATCTTCGATATGCTCCTCCCGCTTGCCATCCTAGGTATTGCAGTCATGTTCTTCATACGGACATTTCGTGCAAAACGGCAATTGAGATACAGGATCCGGGATCTCCTCTCGGGAACCGTAATATTCGCAGCAGGGATCTTCGCGTTTCTCCTGCCCATGAAATACTGGGTCACGGGCATCCTTGGCGTCCTCACGGTCTGGATGGTTGCAAGCGCTGTCATGCTGCTCTTCCGGGTGGCAAAAGGAAAAAGCGCAGTGCCGGAAGGATTTTACAGCCGCATGGCGATCGGCATCATCTCGCTTGTCTTAACCATCCTCCTTCAAGTCTGTCCTGCAGGCATCCTGGTACTGTTTGTTGAAATTCTCGGTACGATCACGGTTCTTCTCGGGATAACCCTGTGCATCAACGGCCTGCGGCTCCGGGCCTGGATACGGCAGACCCCAGCTGCAGCGGACCGGTAGATCCCGGGTTCCCGCAAGATTATTCCCAAACCGGCTCGCGGGGGATTTTACCGAACCGGCCAACAGAAAAAACATATCATCTCCCGTACCGGGTCCGCTCATATGCACCCCTACCTGTATTCGTCATACTCCGGAGCATCGTCGGTCATGATGATCGGCATCTGGGTCATCCAGCTGCTCATCGCCTGGCTCATCCTCCGGGATGCAAAAGAACAGAAGATGCTCGGACCGGTCTGGGTCATTCTTGCAATCATCCCGATGTTCGGCCTTCTCACGGATGTGATCTGCCTCGTCATCCGGGAGATCTGGATTGCCCAAAAACCCGGGGCATTGCAGGCAGAAACAGAACGCCATAGAAATCCGCAAGCCTGCAGCCCTCGGAATACCGGCGTACAACCCTGTATCCATTCCGGCGGGTTCGGGTAAGCACAAATAAAAATACGGAAATACTCTTTTTCAGAACTGTCGTGATCCCATGAAAACCTCAGGGCTGCTGATTATTGTTGTGCTGATGATCGCTGCAGGGAGTGCCGGGTGCATATCCCGGCCGCATAACACGGACATCACGGTGACGAGTTCCGATATCGGTACCCCTGAAACGGCAAACATCGGCTCGGTCGATATGTACACCCCGCAGTTCCGGATTACCAACCCGTCGAACCGGACCTATACCAATGTCCGGGTCCAAATCGATATTGCCCCGCTCCTGACGTACTGTCATCCCGCAACCCGGACAATTGAGATCCCTTCCCTGGCCCCCGGGGAGAAGAGGATCGAACAGGCCGTCATTGCCGAATTCAGCAACATCGACTGCCAGTATTCCTACTCTTATGACGTGGTTTCGGGTCCGTAACGCAGCACGTTTTTCCTTATGAAAAGGACGGACACCGGTCGGCAGGAGAAAACGGCAGGTCCGGGAAGTGCGGGAAAGACGCGGACCTGCGGGCAGATGCCGCCCCGCGTGTCCGGCAAACGGTTTTACCCACTGATTTTCCCAAAATCCCGCTTCAAATCAAGTGTTTTTTATAGCGGCACACCAAAACGTCACTTATCATCAATGGAAGGTGACTGATATGGATTTTGGAAAATTAATTGGTGAATCCTTTGGCTATGCAAAGGAAGGTCTTGTTGGCAAATGGGTGAAATGGATCCTGCTCCTGATAGCAACGATCCTCCTGACGCTCCCCCTCATGGGCTACACCCTGCGGATCTACCGGGGCGAAAAACCCGCTCCCGAGGTCGAGAACTGGGTAACGCTCTTCATCGACGGTATCAAGTACCTGGTGATCTGCATCATTTACGCGATCCCCTTATTCATCGTCGCGTTCCTGACGCTTGTCCCGGTCATCACGGAAGTTATTGCAGCCGGGGCCGACACGGCAGCGGTCAACCAGATCGTGATAGGAGCTCTTGGCACATTCATGCTCGGCCTCCTCGTCTTCATCATCCTTGCCATCATCATCGGGATCATCTCCTCGATCGGTATCATCCGCTTTGCCCGCACCGGCAGCATGGGTGAGGCCTTCAACTTTGGCGCGATTATGGCAACCATTGGCAAGATCGGGTGGATCACCTATATCATTGCCCTGATCATCATGGGGATCATCATCTGCATCATCGAGCTCATCTGCTCGCTCATCCCCGTTGTCGGGACATTCATTCTCTTCATCGTGCTCCCGTTCATCACCATCTGGGAAGCCCGCTACCTCTGCATGATCTACGAGAGTGCAGAATCTGCATAATTTTTTTTTCTTTACGTTATTCCGGCAGTCCGGGGCAGGCGGCCGGTGAGGCAGAAAAGATCACGGAATTAACCGGCATCGGATAATGAAAAAAACGATCAGGTGACCCGGGCCAGTATCCCGGTACCGAGATCGTAATAGAGCCCGTGAACTTCCACTCTCTTCTCATCCACGGCCTTCTTGAGGAGCGGATACGTGTGCAGGTGTTCGATCTGCAGCCGCACGTTCTCCTGTTCGATAAGTTTGTACCGTTCCTCTTTCTCAAGCACGGTCTCCGGGGGGCTGATCTTGGCATCCACCCGTGTCTTGGCCTCGCGGGCATTGTTGAGCCAGAGCGGGATGTACGAGTCCGTGCTCTCCTTGTCGAGCGCTCGTATCGCCCCGCAGTTCGAATGGCCGCAGATGACAACGTCCTGCACCTTTAAGTGCACGACCGCATATTCAAGAACGGTTGCGAAGTTCCAGTCATGGACCGGGACGATGTTGCCGATGTTGCGCTGGATGAAGAGTTCGCCGGCCCTGGCCTGCGTGATGTGCCCGGACTGGAGCCGGGAATCAGAACACGCGATCCAGAGCGTGGTCGGGTGCTGGCTTCCTGCCAGTTCTTTGTAATAATCAATGTTCGGGGTAAAATCCGTCTCCCTAAACCTCAGGTTCCCTAGTAAGAGCTTATCAATCAATGCTACACACCTCTGACAGTGCACATAACCCGGCAACCGGCCGGCAATTACGTATACTGATACTGGAAAGAGGCATGAAAGAACCTTTCGTTATGGATCTGCCGGGGTAACCGGGTGCAGGCAACAAAGGGAAATAACCATCCGCAGACACTCCACCGGAATACACCTGACATAAGGCTGGAGACCGGGGTCACCACCATCATTTATATGGGGAGAACGATAACGGCTATAGAATATTGGATCGGCAGTTTCCCGCAATAATCCCCGTGGGAAAACAACCGGTTCTTCTCTGACCGCAATAAAAATCCGGAAGTACCATGCCAACGATCTCCGCACCTGCTGAAGTGGATGAATATAACGAGGACAAGACGCTTCTCACCCTCTATGCCTTAGCGGGCGAGGAGAGCGGCGGCTTTGTCACGTTCCGGCCCGGTTTTATCGGCAGGATCGGAAAAGCCATCTTCTCGGAAAGCAAGGCGATGCCGTCGGCCCGGATCTACGAGGCAGTCGAAGTCCGGGAACTGACGCCGGCCGAGATGGTCCGGGCCGAGAAAGAACTCTGGATCCACTACCATCAGCAGAAAGCCGACCGGGAGCACGACCGGCTCTTTGCGGTCTTTGTCGGAACCAGGATCATCGGCGTTGCCCGCTGCGCCCGGCACGAGGACGGCCTGGAAGTGGACGCCGTGTACGTGCTCGACGAGTACCGGCTCAGGGGATTTGCCCGCTCGGTCATGTCCCTTTTGATCGAGGAGTGCGGCAGGAACGAGACCCTTTTTATGCATTCCAAGCTCGAGCTCATGGACTTCTATGGCAGTTTCGGTTTCTATGCGATTCCTGAAGAAGACCTCCCCAAAACAATAAGGGACCGGTTCGGGTTTGCCATGGGCAATCTCAAGGGAATCGATGTCTGCCCCATGCGCCGAAAGCCCGGTTCGCACTCCCAGGCCCAGGCAGAACTCAGCCGGAAAAAAGCCGAGGCATAGCCCCCCGTACCTTTTTATCCCCATACCGATCCAGTCCGGTTTTTGTAATTTCAGAAAGAGTCCTGGCTCTGCGGTCCTGCAAAAATTTCTGCGGACACGACAGGAGCAATGGTGAACGGGCCTGCGTTGTAACCGGGTTTTTCAGCTGCTGAAGCCAATACTTGAGAGAATCATGAACATGAACCGGCCGGCGCTGGAAAGCAGGGAAGACTCTCTCCATGCTGCAGAAAAGGAACGGGAATCTGCCCTGTTCATTAACCTTCTTGCAGCAAGTGCTCCCGCCATACCCAAGCTCGCCGCAGCGGTCCTCTCCGGTTCGGTGACTCTCTATGCATCGGCCCTCAAGACCATAAACGAGGCTGTCGGTGTCCTCGTCTCATGGATGATCGCACGGAAGATTGCGCGGGGCGATCCCGGCATCTATGATTACGGGATGGGAAAATACGAGAACATTGCCCGGATCATCACCGGCAGCGTCATGCTCATATCCTTTGTCATCCTGATCTTTGCCGCCTCCTACCGGATCCTTGTTCCGGCATCACTCGGCAGCGGGGGGGTCCAGGTGGGCATTGTCATTGTCATCATCATGGCGGCAGTCGACAGTTTCCTCTCGATCCGCAGTTACCGGATTGCCATGCGGGAAGCCTCCCCGCTTATGGATTCCCAGTGGCGCCTCTTCCGCTTAAAGGCCGTTGCAAATATCGTCGTGCTCGTAACCCTGGTCCTCGCGATACTCTGCGCAGGCCTGCCGTGGGCCGTGTATATCGATCCGGTTGCCTCATTCTTTGTCATAGGACTCCTTCTCTTCTCCGGCATCCGGCTGATCGTATCATCGCTCCCGGATCTGCTTGACCGGACTCTTGAGGAAGAACTCCAGCTCGTGGTGGTGAAGGAACTGGCAGACCATTTTCACAACTACGAGCAGCTCCACGGGGTGAAGTCGAGGCGGAGCGGGGGAAGCGTACATGTTGATATCTTCCTTGAATTCAGAGGGGATCTGCCGATGTGCGAGGTGCAGGAGCTCATCGACCGCATGCAACTCTCCCTGGAATCAAAAATACCAAAAAGCACCGTGAATATCATCACAACAAGCGGCAAATGCAGGGGGGGCAGGCTCTGAATCCGGCCGGCTATCAGATGGAATATGCCGGACCGCGGACAGGAAAAAAACCGGGCTTTTTTAAAAAAAAGCTTCGCGCGATGAGGTTCATCCCTGCTGGATGACAAACTCGCGCTCTTTTCTCTCCGTGACATCCTCGACCGTCTCCATGGCGCCGGTCAGGTTGCCCGCCGGGTCCCGGACGGGCATGGCTGTTATGTGCAGCCATTTTCCTCCGCTGCCAAGACTCTCAAAGAAGCCGGTGTACTCGTACCTGCCTTCGGCATCGGGAATCCCGGCCTGGATCTCCGGGAAGAATCTGACAATCTTCTCCCGGTTCCCCTCAATGACCAGATCGGCAAGGCAGGGCCTTTCAAGCGCGTAAAAGGCTTTCCAGTGATCGCGGGTGCCGACGATCTCTTCGGACTTGATGCCGGTCATGATCTCCAGGGCCCGGTCCCAGTACACGACTTTCTGGTTGCGATCAAGGTAAAACTGGGGAGCCGCCGGGATATGGAAGATCGTCCTGAGGAGCCGGTCGCGCTCTTTTGTCGCACGCTCGGCCTGCCTGCGTTCGGTGATGTCTTCGAGAATAAGAGTTACCCCGGCTACGCCGTTCTCGAGCAGGGCGGGAATAAATTTGCCGGAGAAGAAAACTTCATTTCCATCGCGGACTGCCCGGATCTCCTTTCTTAAGGACGGACCGCCGTGGAGGAGAACCTGGAGGTCACGTTCTTCATCGGGAGAAAGGAGCGGGAACGGGAGCGAGCTTAAGCGGGAGCCCTGGACTTTTACCGGGGGTTGCCGGGCAAACCGGCAGAACGAGTCGCTTGCCTGGACAACCCGCAGGTCGTTGTCGAGGACTATGATGAGTTCCTGCGCCTGGTGGATGATGCTTCCAACCGGGACCCTGCGGGAGAGCGAGTAGAGTTTGGCATTTCCCACAACCCGGAGTTCGAGCTGGCCCGAGACCGTGAGCACATCGAGGTATTTCGCCACGGAGTTCCGGCTCATGGAGACCGCAGCTGAGATCTCCTTGATACTCATGCCCAGGGGATTCTCCTTAAGAAACCTTAAAATCCGAATTGTCTCTTCTTCACCCGCATTTCCAGCCATTGAGTTGTCACCATGGGGATATTTTGCATTACAAACACACTGCACACGATTATCTGTATTCAATATTGATGCCAATGCTTAATTAGGGGTGTGAAATAATATGTATTGTGCATAGTGTTTGTGCACTAGTGCACAGCGTACCAGTCAATACGTAGTGGGGTAAATCCTGCACAGTCCATGTTGGTATACACACCTCTGAATCGTATCACCATGACCAGGACAACCCCCATACCTTTCTACCGCAGGAATTATACTGCCACACGGGTAGTGCCTGCTTCGATAACCGGGTAGTTCCGGATTCAGCTTTGCAGCAATCTAAAAACACCGGCCGGTTAACCGTATACTCATCGTTCTGTTTTACATTTTTCTTTTTGGGATTTTATGGCAATCTGTATCGTATCTTTATTGACAAATCGCTAGATCCATCAGGCGATTTTACAATCCGGCTTCCCCACACAAGACTTCCCACTGAAAAGAACCCCGGTGGGGGTGGACGGCATATGATCAGGAATTCAAAAGGAACCCTGCGCGAATTACGACCGGTTCAGCGGGCCGGCAATTCCCGGTCCGGATGTGAAAAAGAATGTATTACGGGAGACAGAGTTTCAGGGCAAAACTCTGACCGGTCAGGAGGAGCGGGTGATCCTGATCGGAAGCATTCCAGGCAACCGCATAAAGGAGGAGAAGTGCATTCTCCAGGGCCACCTCATACCGTTCACGGGTTTTTTCTTCAGGAGGAATGGGCTTTGCAAGGAAGCCGGCATCGGCTGAAGAAAATTCCGCAAACTGATCCGGCTGATCCAAAGACTCGTCAAGCAGGAGGGCCTGTTCGCGGATAACCGCAAACGCGGTCACAAGAGCCGGCGGGATAGCTGCATCCGTACCACCTGCCCCGGCAGCGTCTGCCATATCAACCACATCCCGGTAATCCCCCTGGGCAAACCGGATGAATCCGACCGCAGCAAGATGGGACACAGCAGGGCTTACTTCAGAAAATTTCCCAAAAAGAGCAGCACAATATCCCTTCAGGGGTTCTTCAAGGGTTTTTCCCCCCGCAGCAACACCGGACACCGGAGCTGCACCAAAACGGTACTTGAGCCGCACGAGCAGGATCGTAAGACTCACCGCATAGAGCAGTTCAAGAATGATATTGACCGCCATATCCGAAGGTGCGACAAAGAAGATCACTGCATAGATCGGAGTAGAGAGTGCAACGATATCTTTTCGGGGCCGTATCCATGCAAGATAGGCAAGAACAAAAGAACTGATGACACAACCGGTGGCAAAATACCGGACATCGAGAGCACTTCCCATGCCGGAGAAGAACAGGGCAAGCAGGGCGCCGCCAAAGGAGAAGACGGGTACTGCCAGTTCCAGGTACAGTATCGTTGAACCGGCCTTTTCTGGGATATTTTGAGCATTCTGATCTGACATCTGTTTCACCAGGTACGGATGAAAAATACAATTGCGGGATAAGATCGGAAATTCCGGCCCGGGTTCGTGGCCGGAGACATCGCTGAATGTTCCCCTAGGATTTTTTGATCTTCCTGATCGATACGCAGTTGATCACCGGGTCGCCGGTAACGATATACCTGCGGATCACCTGGCCTAAGACTTCCACGATATCATTGACCCTGATATCTTCATCGGGACTGGTGAACATCTTGACCGAGATTGCACCGGACCGGTCTGCAACAACAAACTGGGGCCGGTTCAGGAACTGGAAATGAACTCTTTCCACAACCCCCTCAATCCGGACCGGTTTTCCAACCATGCTCTCATTGATCAGTTTGACCCGGACGGTCTTTGCTTCAACCTCGTAGCGGGGGGTGAGATCCGCATACTCGCTGCGACTCATATAGTTGAGTACAACAGGTATCACCAGAAGCATGAACAGGCAGGGAATCATCCAGATAAGGTTCGACTGCACGCCCGGACTGTACAGGGAGGCGATGACAAGAACAAAAGTGAAGAAGACAAATACCCCAATTGAGACAACTGAGATCTTCACATCAACATTTCCAATCTTCATTAAAATCACTGTTTGGCGTTAATCTACTTCAGTGCTGCGATCGCAGCCGGGGAGAACTGAAGCCTGACAGAACAGGTATCAGGCCACATGTTAATCCGGTTCCCGGCTTTGAAGGGGTCATTGGAATGGTCCGTGGTAAGAATATAGAGAATAAAAAATGGCTCCGGGATTATCCGGATGAGATGAATCCGTGTCCCGGGGCTGAAGGACGAGGCGATAATACGCAGGGCTGATGTGGATCAACTCCTGCTATTGCCTGCAGGAACAAACGGATATGACAATCACGGATGTTCATAAAAAATTGGATTATGGTGAAAATTACTTCAGTGCTGCAATCTCTTTACGGAATGCAACCCAGTAAATCACACCAACGAAGAGTAATCCTCCGACGATATTTCCGATAGTTACCGGGATGATGTTTGCCGTCCACATGGTAACCCAGTTGATGCTGGCGTTGATCTTCGTGGGATCGGTAATGAATCCCTGGGTGAAGATCCCCGCGGGGATGAAGTACATGTTTGCAACACAGTGTTCGAATCCGCTGGAAACGAAGGCCATGATCGGGAACCAGATGCCGAAGAACTTGCCAACTGCATCATCTGCACAGATACCGAGCAGGATGGCAAGGTTGACAAGCCAGTTGCAGGCAATGCCCTTGAGGAATGCAGACCACATGCCCATCATTCCGACATAACTGACTTTCGCTCCGGCAATGGCAATCGCCCGCGAACCAAACGCGGAGACTGTCCCGACACCTGCTGCATCGAACGAGACAAACGGACCATAGGCCATGATGTAGGCAAATACTATCGATCCAATCAGGTTGCCGATATATACGAAAATCCACAGGTTGATGACCTGCATCCAGGTGACCTTGTGGATGAATGCTGCCATAGGGGCGAGCATTGCGTCACCGGTGAAGAGCTCAGCACCCGTAAGAACGGTGATGATAAGCCCGACCGGGAAGACCGCTCCCAGAATTAACTGGGAAAAACCTGCACTGGCAGTTCCATAGCGCAGTGCGGCATCGGTTGCCATTATTCCCGTTGAACAGACCGTTGCAAGAGCAGCACCCATGGCGATATATGCGCCCGACATGAATCCACGAAGGACCATGTTCCACGCCGGTAAGCCGACTTTGTACTTACCTGCGTCTCCTGCCTTCGCGGTAATTGCTACCGGAGGATGAAACACCATTTTTTTACACACCTCTGAATCATTCACCTATACCAGCGACTATTGATACGAATCACGTATAGGCCAATGAAAACTTTTGTACGGAGTTATTAATAATTTTCTAAATGCTCGCCGGCAGAGTGCAATTTCCACAAACACCGGAAAAAAGCGCATAATGACGACGGGTCAATTGTGGTTTACTTTATATAATTTTTCACAGGTTCAGATTACCATTCCCGCAGACTGAAAATTGTTTAAAGCCTTTCCGGTAACCGAATTCTTTAAATGATACAGCGGACGCGCATGGTAAAAACACCCCGATCACCGGGATATCCGAAGGGTCTTTCTCTCCGAAGGATACCGTTATTTTACCCAAAGGAGAGTCATTTCCGGGTCATTCCGTTACCTGAATGAAACCGGATGATGAATTCAAAATGTTCATAATGTGCAAAGAACGGATAGTTAGTATCGGATTTTCAGAGGAATACAATTCAGATGAATGTTTCTGCAATAACCGGTTCGGTTTTCAAGAATCACGATTGCAAAGGCCACTCGGAATGTCATGACCGACTCCTCTCCGTGCTTGAGGGGATGCCAAAGGATATACCCGTGTACGAACCCGTCAGGGCAACCCTTGCCCAGCTGGAACGTGTGCATGTTCCCGGATACCTGAAATGGCTTGAACGGCAGTGTACAAAACACGTGGACTTCTGTTCCCTCGACGAATACGTGTACACCGGAGGGTATTTCGAGAACAACGTGCTCGTACCTGGCTATCTTGACTCCAACACGTACATCAACCCCTGTTCGTACGAAGTTGCCACATATGCTGCAGGATCCGCAGTGCGTGCGGTGGAGCACGCTCTCTCCGGGGAGCGGTGCTTTGCCCTGGTCCGGCCCCCGGGACACCATGCCGAAGCCGACAAAGCCATGGGATTCTGTCTCCTGAACAATACTGCCGTTGCAGCTGCTGAAGCCCTGAACTCGGTTGACCGGGTGGCAATCATCGACTGGGATGCCCACCATGGCAATGGCACGCAGAGTATCTTTTATGATGAGGGACGCGTTCTTTACTGTTCTATCCACGAGAGAGAATGTTTCCCCCACACGGGACTCATCAAGGAGACGGGCAGGGGGAAGGGAGAGGGGTGTACGATCAATGCCCCGCTTCCCAGGAACTCAGAGATTGCGGATTTCCAGGAGGTTTTTTCAGAGATCTTTGTCCCGGCGTTGAGGCGATACAGGCCGGGCCTTGTCATCATCTCCGCCGGTCAGGATACCCTTTCAGATGATCCGCTCGGATCCATGAAACTGGATCCCGATGATTTCGGGCTTCTCACCCATTTCGTCCTTGAATCAGCAGACTGCCCGCTCGCCCTTGTCCTTGAAGGGGGGTACGGTCCATCCCATGCAGAAGCGATCAGCAGCATATTCGGCGTTCTGCTGGGGAAATCTCCCAAAACGGGTCCGAAAAAAACACCTGGAAAAGAGACCCTTGAGACGGTCAGCCTGCTGAAAAAACTGCACAGGCTTTCCGCGTAAGACAACCGGTCACTTCAGGAAAGAAACGGCGATCAAACCGTTAAACACAAAAACCGCGGTGAACTAATGGACTCTATGGACAACAAGACCCGGATCCTGATCATTATTGGAATTATCATTGCCATTGTCCTCTTCATCATCAACATCTATGCTGCCGGTATCTTTGTCATCATCTTCGCCGTCCTCCTCATGTCCATCTTCATCATGAAAGACAGCCAGTTCCTCCCGGATGTAGTGGCAGAACTGACGGACGACGCCAAGGGCATTATCATCCGGAATGCGGGAAATTCAGTTGCACGGAATATTCATGTGGCACTTGTGCCGGAAAACATAGAATTCGATCTCGACAGCCTCCAGCCGGATGCATCAATAGTGCATCCGCTGGGAACAATGATCCGGGAAGCAAAAGCGGTCGTCACGTTTTCAAACGAACGAAACGATACATTCTCCCGCTCCTATCAGCTGACACCGGGCGGCAGTTACGATCCGTTAAAGCCGATGATTCCGCTTTTCCGGCAGAAATAATCCTTTTTTCCTGCAAACCCGTACAATTCAGAACCAGGACCACCCGGCATTCCGGCGCATGGGCAGGACTTCGGCACCCTCTAGGTTACCGGCTGCCCATGTATACCGTTCCCGGATCGTGGCTGGGAGCGCTGTCTCGGGGATCGGCTCAAACGAGAATGTGGCGTAAAAAGGAACCAGATGCCGGACAGCGTACATGTAGAGAATATCATTGTGGCAGGCTTCCACAAGTGCACCCACCGCCAGGCGTGAATATCCCTTGCCACGATAACTTTCAGGAGTGTAGATCCCGTCCACTTCAAATCCGTCGGGATGCTTCCGGCAGCGGGCAAGGGAGACCGGCGTTTTTCCGGTAAAAACCGCAAAGATCCGGTCCAGGCCCGGATCGCCTCTTGTCTCATGGTATTCCTTCCAGATCACATCGGCAAGGCTGAATTCGTCCGGCAGGAGTTCACGGACAAGGACAGATCCTGACCCGGTTACAGGTTTGAGGGGAGAGGATTCGGGATGCCCACGCTGTACCGGATCCATCATCACCCCTCCATTCCGTTAATACGGTAACCTTCCGAGGGAACCAGGATCTCGAAGCGGGCCCCTTTTGTGTAGATGCCGGTCTCGGTGATGGTCATGCCGGTGAGGGAGACGATCTCATGGGAGAGGAAGAGCCCGCGCCCGAAACTATCTTCTCTTCCGAGGAACAGCTCCTCCTTTTCTGAATCCGGGATACCGTTACCGTCATCCTCAATCATGATTGCGCACCCGTTTCCGCGAATGTGGTAGGTAATGATTACATTTTTTACCCCGGAGGATTCTTTGAGCGCGTTATGAAGGATATGATAAAAGACCACCGGCAGGTGCGGGTCGGAGAAAACTTCGAGCCTTTCAGTCCAGACCCGAAGCGAGATCGTTTTGAGATCCAGCTGTCCTGCAGCTTCAAGAACCGCTTTTTGTACAGGGATCCAACCCGGAGGGGTGGTCCCGATATCCCGAAACTCACGGGATATATCAATCTGGTGCTGGAGGCCGTTTGTTGATTCCTTTATTTCGGCAATAAAATTGATGACCGCCGGGTCAGAAAATTTCATTACGCCGAGCCGCAGCCGGCCGTACAGGACGGCAAGCACCCGGGACATGTCGTGGCGGAGGATCCCTGAAAGTGCATTAAGGCGGTATCCCGCGTTCTTGAGCGCAGATTCGGTCATTACCTGGTCGGATATATCCCGGATGGATTCGATAGCACCGATGCAGTTCCCGCGGGCATCCTGGAGAGCCGTTGCAGAGAAACGCAGGTGTGCTCCCCGCCCTCCGTGGAACTGCGGCAGATAGGATTCCGATACCAGTCGCCGGGACTCCCTGCGGACAGAAGGGTACTTTTTCTGGATATCGCCTTCGTTTTTGAGGATCAGGCCCGCCAGCATGGGGCGCCGCTCAGGATAAAATGCAAGGGAATATTCAAAATTCCCCCGGCCCAGCATGGCAGATTTTTCTTTTCCGGTCATCTCTTCAACAGCCCGGTTCCATGCGATTATGGTTCCATCCTTGTTGATGGCAAAGAGCGGATCCGGCAGGAATTCGATGATGTCCTGGAGCTGCTGTTCGGAACTTGCAAGATCCCATGACAGCAGGGCAACAACACTGCCAACAAGCACGAGGATTGCCATACGCGCAATGGTTTCAATGCCGATCATCACATTCAGGGGAATGAGCAGGACGACCATGAGGGCATAGAGGACTGCGATGACAAGAGCGAATATGAGCCCGCGACGGGGATACCAGTAAGAAGCAAGTATGGCCGGGAAATAGAGCAGATGGGGAAGGACAGATGTGAGGCCTGCCCTCATGCCCACGAGATTCACCCCGAGCGTGGCTGCCGAGAGTGCGAGAAGCACCAGGATACGGCTGCGATACACCGGATTGCCAAACATAATGAGATGTGAAAAGTTCATGATGCCGGGGAACCTGCACACCTTCTTTCGCTCTCAACGTGCAAAAAGATTGCCGAGGTAGTTATAACCGAAGAAAGGCCTATCCCCGGTTCGGGTTTCATCCGCTGCACCACCCATCCCTGAAAAAACCGATCATATTCTCATGGCATCTGGTTACCGGCAGCCCTTATGGTCTCTGCAGGGCAGCAGATCTCAAACCGGACCCCGGACCCGGCCTGGCCGGTCTCGCGGACGGAGATGGATGTTATGGCGAGAATTTCGCGGGAGAGAAAGAGACCAAGGCCGCTCGTCATCCCGTACTCGTAACTGAAGATTGCAGCTTTTCTGCCAGCCGGGATTCCGACCCCGTCATCTTCATAGATGATGACCGTATCCGAGCCATGATTTTGAGTGCTGAACCGGATGCGGGTAGCATTCTCTCCGTATTTGAGGGTATTTTCTATCAGATTCGAGAACACTTTCCCAATCATGGGATCGGCATAGATCTCTGTTCCCTGCGGGATCTCGTTGATGATGGCGACCCGGCCGTGGGAATGGTTCTTTCCGGCGGTATCAACAAGAGAGAAAAGATCCTGCCATTGGGGAGCCTTGACTCCCACGTTCTGGTAATCTTCCGTAAACCGGACCGAATTGAGGGTCTGTGTTGCTATAAGAGCGGCAGCCCTGACGTGCTCCCAGGCTTTTGCCGGATCATTTGTGCTCTGCGAGAGCGCTGTTTCCAGCGACTCATGCTGGTTATTGAGCTGGTTGATCACATCGTGGCGGGTTATGCTGGCCATGAGATTGAGTTTTTTATTGGCCTCATCGAGCGCTTTCTCCACCTTACGGCGTTCGATGTTCTCCAGTTCGAGCCGGGCATTGGATCGTTTGAGGTCGGCAATAGCCTGCTCGAGCTGTTCATTGAGTGCATTGAGTCTTTCCCGGGCCTCTTCAAGCTCCACGTTTTTCCTGACCGCGACTTCGTACGTTGAAAGGAGAATGCTCAAGATCCTGACCCTGCCGGCGGGAATGGTGTGGGTCTTGCCAAAGAGGGAGATGGTGAGCGCACGGTAGGGTCCATCCGGATCCGGCTGGTTCATGGTTGTAAGGATACTCCCAATCCTTACCCGGACATATTCCGGATCAAAAGGCTTGATGATGAAATCATCCGCCCCGGCTTCCAAACCCCGTATCACATCCACCGGATCGAAGAGCTGGGTCACGAGGATTACCGGGATCTTTGAGGTCGAGGAGTTCTGCTTGATCCGGGAGCAGAGTTCATAGCCGTCCATCTCCGGCATCACAATGTCCGAAAGGATGAGAGACGGCGGGTCACGGGCAATCTGGCTGAGTGCCTCGGAACCATTATCCGACAGCATGACAAGGCAACCGGCATCCTCAAGAATGTGCCGCAGGTACTCTGCCTGGGTCCGGCTGTCTTCGACAATCAGGATCTTCATTTTTTTAGGAATCTGGGTATCCATTCTGCAATCTCCCGTTCGTTACCGGCCCGGGTGCCGGTTTTTTTTAATCAGGTCTCTGACAATGGTCTGCAGGTTATTCTTTTCAAACCCGCTCTTAATCACGTACGCATCGGCCCCGATCCCAATCCCGTGCTGCTCGTCCTCCTTTGAATCAAGTGATGTGACCAGGACAACCGGAATGCCAGAAAGCCGTCGATCTGCCCGGATTTTTTCCGTTAAGGTAAATCCGCTCATACGGGGCATATCGACATCCGAGACCACGAGATCGAACAGCTGCTCCTTGAGCATTCCGAGTGCCTTGATACCGTCCGTTGCGGTCTGGACCTGGTAGCCGTCGCGTTCAAGGAGCATCTGGAGGAAGGTTCGCGATGTGACTGAGTCCTCCACAACAAGAATGCGGGATGCGGCGGGATTGGCATACGCAACCGGCGGGGTCGTGCCGGTGGTCTTGAGAGCCTCCTGAACCAGGTCCGGAGTGTCAAGTACCAGTGCAACTCTCCCGTCGCCAAGGATTGCAGCGCCGGCAATCCGCCTCACGCGACGGAGCTGGCTTCCGAGAGGCCGCACCACGATCTCCTGAACCCGGATCACTTCGTCAACTATGCAGGCGACCTTGCCGGCTCCATATGCGATGACCACAAGGGAAGTCGGGGTGTCCTTGCCGGGCGGGACTCCCGGGTGAGGGGTTGAGAGAATCTCGGAGAGATGCACTATACTGATAAGCTCATTGTGGAACGACAGCATGGGGCGATCCCCTTTCTGAACGATTGCATCAGCCCTTATTCGAAGTACCTGGCGAACCTGCTGCATGGGAAGCACATACATGCGGTTTCCCAGGCGGACGACAACTCCCCGGAACGTGACGAGCCTCACCGGGACACGCATAATGATACTGGTTCCGCTCCCGATCACGGAAGAGACGGTTACCGATCCACCAAGACGGGTGACGGAATCCTCAACAATGGCGAGCCCCAGTCCCCTGCCGGAGATTTCTGTTACATTCTGGCTCATCGAGAGCCCTGAACGGAAGATCAGCCAGACGGCTTCTTCATCCGTGAGCTGTGCTTCTTCCCGTTCGGTGATCAGCCCGTTTTTCACCGCTGTCTGCCGTATTGCGCTGCCATCGATCCCGATCCCGTCGTCGCTCACTTCGATACCTACCTTGCCCCCGGAAAGAGGGAAGACCTTGATCTGCACCTGGCCGCGGACGGGTTTGTTCCGGGCCGCCCGGATATCCGGGTACTCGATCCCGTGATCGATGCCATTGTAGACCAGGTGCATGAGCGGATCTTTGAGGGCATCCAGGATACGGCGGTCGACTTCGATCTCTCCCCCTTCGGTGACAAGTTCAACCTGTTTTCCGGTGCTTCGGGAATATTCCCGGACAAGCCCGGGAAAAGACTGGAGTATGCTCGATACCGGCAGGAGCACCGCATCGTGGATCAGGTCTGATATCTCAAGCGTGCTCGCCTCCAGTGCCGAGCGGTCCCGGTCAGTTGCCCGGATATGCGCCAGCAGGTCGTGCTGGAGATACGTGACGAACTCGCGATCATAGTCCATAAATTTGATGAGACGTTCGAGCGGGGGGATGAGATCAGGGGGAAGTGAGGATTTCCGGATACCGTTTATTGTCTCCCGGAACAGGTAGAGATCGGAGGAAATAAGTGCCTGGTTCCACCGCCAGACCGTAAAACGGCCCATCATCTCTTCAAGCTCCCGCATCCGGTGTGTGATGAAGAGCCGGGTGGTGAGAAGATCGTCCGATCCGGCGATAAGCCGGTCAAGCTTGTGGGCAGCAATCCGTACGGTCCCGCTCTCAACACCGGTTTTTTCGGAAACAATCCCCATTACCGGGAAACCGAACATTTCCTGGCTGACAATTTCCGACCGGGCGGGACGGGTGACAGGAGATTGTATCGTATCGGGATGCGGGCTCTCACTTTTTTCTCCCGGCTTGCCGATACACCCCGATCGGGGGGACTGATTATCAGGAACTGGCAGGAGGGGACTGCCGGAATGTTCCGTCACGGGGGCCTCGCTTTTTGAGGACTCTTTGGCGGTTAGTGCACGGAGGGCAGTGACAATCCCTACCGAAGAGAGACCCTGTGGCGTCTTGCC
Organism: uncultured Methanoregula sp.; assembly: GCF_963677065.1. Lineage (NCBI taxonomy): Archaea > Methanobacteriati > Methanobacteriota > Methanomicrobia > Methanomicrobiales > Methanoregulaceae > Methanoregula > uncultured Methanoregula sp. The sequence continues at coordinate 2,827,357 of NZ_OY781872.1, read as the reverse complement.
TGCAATGAGGCACTGCACCACTTTGATTGCCTGGTGAAAGAGATCGAACGCCTCGGCATCCGGAGTGAATGCCCCTTTTTTCATCCGCGAAAAGACATTTTCCAGATTCTGACAGACCGATTCGATCTCCTTCTGGCTGACCGCCCGGGCAGCACCCTTGAGGCTGTGGGTTGTCCGGTACGTGCGCTCTATGAGCCCGGGGTCCGCGGATGATCCGGCATTCTCCATCTCCAGGAGAAGTCTTCCCATCACGCCGAGATGTTCTTCGGCTTCATCCCGGAATGTGGCAAGAAGCCGTTTCTCGAATTCAGCATCCGGTCCGGTCATGGGAAAGAATGTTACACATGGTACTGGACCGTGAGTTTCTTTAACCGGAGGCCCAGCTCATGCAGGTCTTCCGCAGTCTTTTCAGCCTGGCGGGTAATCTGGAGGTTTTTCTGCGCTGCATCCCGGATCTTTTCCATGGCAACCGAGATCTGGTCCATTCCGGCTGCCTGCTCGTGGATAGACGATGCTATCTCGATAGCCTGGCGGGAGGATTCTGCAGTTGAACGGGTCAGGACTTCGATTGCCTCGCGGGCATCGGTTGTCAGCCGGACCGCGTCTGCCACGGAGCTGGTTCCCTTCTCGGTCGATATCACGGTGGAGGAGACGCCCCGCTGGATATCGGTCAGGATGGTACGGATGTTCGCAGTTGCCTGCTTGGACTGCTCGGCAAGGTTATGGATCTCATGGGCAACCACGGCGAAACCTTTTCCGAATTCACCGGCTTTTGCCGCTTCAATGGATGCATTCACCGCAAGCAGGTTGGATTGTTCTGAAATGTCCGTGACGGTTGCGATGATCTCCCCGATAGCCTGGCTCTGTTCGGAAAGCTTGATGACGTTCATCCCGATCATATCCATCTGCCGCTGGATATGATTCATACCGTCAAGGATCTCTTGGACGGATTTCTGCCCATCAACTGAATCGTTGAGAGCGTTCACCGCTTTCTCGGATACTTCTTTTGTCTTCTGGTTGATGAGATCGGTCTTGGTCCGGACACTCTCGACCGTGTCGGAGGATTCGTTCACAGTTGTCGCAGTCTGCGAGCTTGCAGTGGATAACTGGGTGGTGATGGTCAGGATCTCGCTTGAGGCTGAGGACAGGACCGAGATGCCCTCGTAGAGTTCCTCGTTGATCAGCTTCATCATGCGCTGCAGCTCGATACCGATGGTGTTGAGCGCATCGCGGTACGCGACAAATTCCCCGGCAACCGGGATCTTCTCATCGAAACGGGCAGTAAGATCACCGGATGCGTAAAACCGGGCAAGGCGCATGGCTTCGTTCACCGGCTCCGTGATCGTCTCAAGTGTCTTGTTGAAACCGGCAATGATCATCCGGTACCCGCCACGGAACGCCATCTCGTCCCCCCGCACGGACAGGTCGCCCGCCCTGGCGGCATCGGTGAGCTTGATGGTCTCCTTATGGAGGTGATCAAGGGAATCGACCATCATCTTGAGCGCGGGCCGGATCTCGTCCTGTTCATCAACAGGGTTGGAAAATTCCTCAATATATTCGCCGTTTGCAATCTTCTTGATGTCCCCGACAACATTGGTCTGGAGATCATCGGCGAATTCATCCATGGTCGCGGACATGACCCCAATCTCATCCTTGCGCCGGATATTGAGCCGGGCAGACAGGTGGCCGTTTCTGAGCTCCTTGATCATCACGACCACCTGCTGGAGGGGGCCGGATATGGACCGCCCAAAGAGGACGGCAACCACTATCCCGATCGCCATCGACCCGAAGACAAGAGCAAAGATCGTGTTCCGGATGGTATCGATCGGTGCAGTGAAGTCGGAGAGCTCCGCACGCGAGACGATATACCAGTCGAGGGGCTCGTAATACGTGTACGCATCAAGAACTTTCGTTCCATTCACGTCGTGGGGAACCGCTCCTTCCTTGTTCTTGAACATCTCCTTGACATAATCCTTGTCGATCCAGTTCTGTCCTTCGAGACTCGGGTGTACAAGAACGTTTCCGGAACTGTCAATCACGTACATGTACCCGTGCTGGCCTACAACGGTTTCCCGGATACTTTTTTTGACTACATCGAGGGTCTGTCCTTCTTCCGTACCGACAAAAAGAACCCCGATAACCTTTCCGTGGGGATCCAGGATTGGCTCGTATGCGGTTACATAATTCTTTCCGAATAAATCACGGCGGCCATAATAAGTCTCCCCTTTCAGTACGGCCACTTCGTACACATTGTCAGTAAGACGGGTACCGACAGCCCGCTGACCGTTTGAGTCAAGCACATTCGTGGAAATACGGGTAGCGTAACTGCCATTATATACTTGGAAGACGGTTGCTGCACCCCCAACCATGGACTGAATCTTGTCGACAATCTCGAAATTGTCATTTACAATATATTCATTGCCTTTGCTGTCAACGAGAGCCATCCGATTATTGACAATCTGCGGGGTTCCTTTCCCATAAAAATTCTGTTTGGCCACGTTGAGATCGCTGTTGACCTTGTTCCGCGTGAGCTTGTACACATCATTGGTCCAGCCTTTCATATCCTGGACCTGGGTTTCAAGAAGGGTCTGGATTTGCTCGTTGATAACCGTGCTTGAGCTGGAATACGCGACAAGCCCGAGCAGCAGTGTCGGGATGATGGCAAGGAACAGACAGATGACCAGAATCTTGGTTCCCACTTTCAGGTTGGAGAAAAACTCGAACATGTCCTGACTCCTCTAGTGCGGCAGATGTTTTCTCTGAATGAATAGACTGACGGCATATCGGATAAACATAATGATTCACATCTCTCTTTGGTAGGGGATATTACCGGATAAGCCGGGCTGGATTAAGGAAATGAGCAATATCAGGCATCTTCGATGATCATCTTGGGATCCCGGAAGAACTCATCGGCGTCAAGGACCGTAAGGAATCCGTCGGTGACGCCCTTAATATATTTGCATTGAACCGGTTCCGAACCCGGGGTGGGGGATGATATCTTATTCAGTTCAAGAATCCCGATACCGGTGATATGATCGGCGAGTATACCAAACGACAGGTGCCGGCTGGTCATGACAATCACGCGGTTCAGATCGGTGAGGCCCTTTTCAGGAATGGAGATCAGGGCCCGAAGATCGACAAGAGATATGATCTCTCCCCGGACCACACAGATCCCGGAGATATAGTCCGGAGTCCCGGGAACCGGCGTTATCTCCCCGGTAAGGACAACCTCACGGATATAGTTCATCTCAATGGCATACTCACGGTACGCCAGCCGGAATTTGAGGACCTCAAGAACCGCATTCCCGGAAGCACTATCTTCAGGTTCCGCAATCTTCCGTGCCCGCTCCTCAAGGAGCGTTTCCGTTTGAGAAAAAATTTCCACCGGATTTACATCTGAATGAGTACGAGTGCTGTTTCCGAGTGCGAGGGGGGTTTTGCGGGAGATAACGAGATCGAGATTTTGAATTATCAACAGCCCATCGCTATTCTTCTTTAGCCCGGCTATTTCCGGTTGCCCCATGTCAGAGATATCAGGGAGTTCTGATACCGCAGGGCTTTCAAGTATCCCGTCTGTCGCATCAACCCAGAGGGCAACATCGCCGCTATTTGTATGGGCAATGATCAGCATGTCGGTAAGACGAAGGGTGGATCTATCAAATCCGAACAGGGATCTCATCGACAGGACCGGGATTATAGTCCCGTGAAGGTTTATCACTCCGGCTTCCCAGGGCCTGTCGTTCTTGTTCCGGAGCGGTTTGACCATCCGGATAACCCGGGATGTAGCAGCAAGAGGAATACCACAGCGGATATCCCCTACTGAGAATACAAGAAGCTGCTCCACGAGTTCCTCCGATGCTCTTGGATTGGCGCTGATGCAATAAAAAAGGTGATGAGATGTAAATGGGCGGGGAGGCGGGCAGTATCCCGGGAGGGGTAATTACGAAATAAAAAAAGGTTAGTGTCCCTTGAGTGGGTTGAACACGTTCTGGTAGATCATGTCGCTGCCGGTATTGTGGAGCCGGGCACGCTCGGTTTTTTCCTCTGCATAGGCCATGAGCGGGAGTTCCATGTCAACACCGGGCACATGCCCGAACATCTTCTCGAGCTCGACCTGCTGGGAATGCATGAAGAGGGCGTTGGGGATCTCTGACGGGCAGAGTTCCTGGCACTGTCCGCAGTTCACGCAGGAGTCGGCAATGTGGGCAAAACGGATAAGGTGGAACATGAAGTTCGGCGGGACTTCCCCGGGGGTGACATAGGCCGGGTTCTTCGTCGAGCAGTCAACGCAGTAGCAGATCGGGCAGGCCGAGATGCAGCTGTAGCACTTGATACAGCGGGAGGTCTCGCTCATGATTGTCTTTAACCGGTCCTTGCCTTCTCCGAGTGCTTCGAAGTCGTGCTTGCGCCACTTCTCGCCGAGCTTGAGCATGGCCCCCTCGACTTTTCCGCGGATCTCAAGGCCCTTGGGGTTGGATGCCTCGGTTGAGAGCACACCGGACTTGACAGCGCCGTCAATCAGTTTGGCACCTTTCTCGGAGCAGACCTCGACAAACGTGGCTTTTCCGGCCTTTTCACCGATGACTCCCCAGTTACCGCAGGCAAGGTCTGCCTGGCGGGGGACTTTCATCTTGCAGCGGCGGCAGTTGCTGCGCCGGCCATAACCGTGTTCTTCGAGTTCATCAACGGAGATGCCCTTGTGGCCACCCTCGAACTCGATGATGAACTGGCCCTTGTCGATCTCTTCCTTGTGGACCATGTCCGGGTCAACGCCATACTTGTCGGCAATCATCTTACGGGCAAGGACCGGGCTGACCGATCCACCGCAGTTGACACCGATCATGATGATGTTGTCGAGGTTGATCTGCTTCCTCTTGGCCAGCTCGTAGAAGGCCATGGCATCGCAGCCCTTGACGGTGACACCAAGTTTCATGTTGCTCGCGCCATCGAAATACTTCTTGATGAGCTTGGGCAGGAGCAGGGTACCGCAGTGGAGCGATCCGGCCGTGTTGGCAAGTTCTGCCGAGCTCTTCACAAGTGTCGGCTTTGCATCATAGAGATCCTTACCCTTGGAGATGACGAGGACTGCATCAACAACCTTGGCATCGAGCGCGTGTTTCCAGAGCGCGGTGACGGCACCACCCAGCTCTGCTTTCTTCTTGATGTCCGCATCATTGGTCCATGCATACAGCATGTCGCCTTTCTTTGCCATGTTACTGCACCTCCGTCTTCTCGAGTTTCACTGTGGCAGCTGCAAACGTGAGCGGGAACGAGACAACACCCGGCTTGATTGCGGTGGTCACGTCAGCTACAAGGTCTGCGGAGCCGGCTTTTGCGGATACTTTGACCTTTGTGCCTGCATTGATGCCGAGTTTCTTGGCATCTTCCTTGTTGATGACAATTTTTGCTTCCGGCCATTCCCGGACAATGGAAGGGGTATTCAGGGAGAGGGTACCCATGGGCCACTGGGGAGCAACCGCGAACGGGAATTCTGTGCTGACTGCTTCGGGGGCCTTGAATGCAAAGGTTGCAAATGCTGCCTTGCCATCGGAGGTTCCGAACTTGTCGGCAAAGAGGATGGCGGTTCCGAATTTTCCACCGGCTGCGGGCCACTGGACTGCCTCGGGTTTCTCGAGAGCTGCGTAGGTGATACCGGCATAGTGGGGGACATGTTTTGCGATGTCAGTGAAGACTTCTTCTGCACTCTTGAATGCAAAGTCCTTATCAGCACCGAGTGCTTTTGCCACATCGCAGATGATCTGCCAGTCAGCCTTTGCGGATCCTGCAGGCTCGACAGCCTTTCTGACGCGCTGGACACGGCGTTCGCTGTTCGTGACAGTCCCGTCGCGCTCTGCAAAAGCTGCAGATGGCAGGACAACATGGGCCTTTGCCGCAGTCTCGGTCATGAACATGTCCTGGACAACGAGGAAACCGAGCTTGCCGAGGGCTTCGACTGCTTTTGCGCCACCGGCTGCAACATTCTCGCCCATGACGTACATGGTCTTGATCTTACCCGCGTTGATCGCATCGATCATCTGGGGGAGGTTCTGGCCGTTTGCACCGGGAACGCAGTCCATGTCCATGGCGCCCTGGCCATTGCTCTTGCCGCGGAGAAGGTTGACACCTGCGCCCGCCTTGCCGACATTGCCGGTGAGGATCTGGATGTCAATACATGCCTTGGCAAGTTCGCCGTCTGATGCTCCTGCCGAAGTGATGACACAGGCAGGTGCTGCAGCGTAAATCTCGGCAGCCTTTGCAACGGTCTCGGCTGCGACACCGCAGATCTTGGCAACCTGGTCGGGACTGCACGGGGCGACTGCGCCCTTGACTTTCTCGAAGTCTTTGGTCTTCTTTGCAATGAAGTCCTTGTTCTCCTTACCGGCGCTGATGATGGCGTTCATGAGCCCCATCAGGAAGGCAACTTCGGTACCCGGGTTGCAGGCAACGTGGAGGTCGGCGATGCGGGCAGTTGCCGTTGTGCGGGCGTCAAGAACAATGACTTTCGCGCCGTTCTTTCTTGCAAGGATGATCTGTCGTCCGGCAAGTGGATTCTCATCGAGCGGGTTCGAACCCACGACAAGGATAGCCTTGGCCTGGCTGATGTCAGCGACAGAGTTGGTCATTGCACCGGTGCCGAATGCAGATGCGATGCTCCTGACAACCTCCCCATTGCAGCGGCGGCCGCAGTAGTCGATGTTGGCAGTCTTGATGACATTGGCTGCAAGGTTCTTGAAGACGTAGTTGTCCTCATTGCAGGCGCGGCCGGATGCGACAAATGCGATCTCGTCAGCCTTGGCTCCTTTCAGATGACCTGCAATCTCCTTGTATGCATCTTCCCAGCTGGCTTCGGCAAATTTGCCGTCTTTTTTTATGAGCGGGGTGGTAATCCGGGCCGGGCTGTTGACAAACTCGAACGACTTGTTGCCGCGTATACAGACCTTGCCCTCGTTGACCGGGTTGCGGTGCCAGGGTGATATCCCGGCAACCTTGCCATCCTTGACGACCAGGTTGATACCGCAACCATTGCCACAGTAGGGGCAGGTGCTTGGTACGTATGTGAAGTCCATGTTCTAACCTCGAACAAAAGAAGTTGGAAAATAGGGATTATTAAAGACGGAGGATTCATTCCGAAAAAATGATGATTATCGGTGGGTATTTATAGGGGGATTTATAAAGGAATTTTCTGAAAGAACCAAAACGCGCAGCACTAGTGCACAGCACTTGAATCCTGCAATGAGGACAAAACCATGCGACCACTCCGGATTCCCCCCATGATAACCGATCTCATCATAACTGCGGTATCTGCCTTTGACGGGGCAGAGTTCACAAAGCTGGAACAATGCCCGTTCTGCGGGGGAGCAATCCAGGGTTATGATACACGGAAGAAAAAATTCGCAGTTCTTACTGACGCCGCGGGAGAACGTACCATTACCGTATATGTCCGGCGCTTTACCTGCCGTTCATGTAAAAAACTCTGCTATGCTGATGAGCCGTTTTACCCGGATACCCGGATCGGTTCGATCATCATCGATATCCATAAGACTCTCTCAACCCTGATGCCACCCAGCCGGGCTGCCCGGATCATCGATGCCATGGGAATCAGGGTCGACCGCACAACCTGGAAGAATTACCGTAACCTTAGTGTACCAGATATTCCCACTGCGGAGGTTTTCGGGATGCGGCTCCCGCGCTCAATCCTTACGATCTCCACCATCGCTGCCAGGATTCCGGAGGGGAGCGGCATCGAAGGGGCAGAAGCGCTCGCTGCCTGTGGTTTCCCATCCGCATACCGGGCAGCGCCGCATTCGTTGTTCCCTCCAAAGAAAAGGGATGACCGGGATGATGAGACAAAAAAAGAAGAACGGCAGACCGATCATCCATAACACAATCGTCAGTACGAGCGATCCTGCAAACAATACCAGACTCAGCTTCCACGGATTCATTACCGCCCCGGTCAGCAATCGGTTTTTTCCCTGCACGCCAGTTCCCGCACTGCAAACGCGGGCAGGGCATCTGCTTCAGGCCCGAGTTCCCGCATGAGATCGATGCCGTTGAGTTCCCGGGCAAAAAGAGCCGCCCCGATACCTGCAACCACAACCTGCCCTGCCCCGGATTCGGCGGCAATCCTGCGCACCTGGTTGCAGATCATCGTTTTCTGGGCCAACCAGAATTCCGCTGCTATCTGCTCCGCACCGGCTACCCCAACCTCATCAAGATCTGCACAGACTACCCGGGCGAGGCGCCTCAGGGAGGCGTTCCGGGTCTTTTCCTTCCGATCCGGAGTGTCGCAGGTATACAGTACAGGATCGATGTGATCGAGCACAAGGTGGGCATCGGCACTGGTTGCAAAATACTCTGTGCTGACAGGAGTCCGGATACCGTTGAGATCCACGGATTGAATCAGGGTTGCCACATTTGTCCGGAGCATGCCGGTATAAAGCAGGTAACCGGACTGCAGCCGTTTCAGATCGGTAAGACCCAGCAGGCGATCGAACCGGTTAAGGGGAATGATATCCGCAGTCGTACTGCCGATATCAAGAAGAACAGCATCCGGATATTTTGTCCGGATATAATCCGCAGACGCCAGCCAGTTGGCAGCTGCCAGCTGCGGGACGTCCCCGTCATGGAAGCGGGCATCGGTGCCATAAAAACGGGCTTTGGGAAATGCCGCATGGACCGCACTGACAATGAACGATATTCCCTGCAGCTTATTCTCGAAACAATCGGCAAGTTCCCCGCTCATCACCACCGCAGCCGGATCATCTTTGCCCTTCACGTATTGCTTCAGAAGGCGGGTGATGGGAGCATTCTCCCAGAGCGGGCAGTAATGTAGGTGAACGCCGCTCTCATCAACAACCTTGAGGTTCGCCCCGCCAACATCGATCCCGATCATATCCGGGTGACCTTCCCGTCGGTGTCGAATCGGGCGTGGCCTTCAAGATGGACTGCAGCCGGGCCTTCCCCTTTGGATGCCGCCACGAGCAGGTCGGCAATTTCTTCTTTCATGCAGGCTGCGATCCCGACAAGACTTGTTGTGATCCGGGGGTTGACATCCACAACATACACCTTGTCCGCAACAACCATGTCGACACCGCAGTATCCCTGGCAGCCGAGAACTTCGCAAACTTTCCGCGCCGTATCTATAATCTCCGTCTCGCGCGGATGATGGGTCGGGGTTTCCCCGCCGAGATAGCGGATAGATCCATCCGCACCCGTTTCTATATGCTGCCGGTTCACGGCAAGCACGACCGGGGGATTTCCCCTGAAGTAGAGGCAGGCATCCCCGATCACCCGGTTCGGGATGAGGCTGACCGAGATGTGCTCTCCATCGATAAACCGTTCGGCAAACTCCCCTTCACCAGGATCGCCAAGGGATATACGGACTCCCTGCGAACCGCATCCTTTTACGGGTTTTATCACCCGTTTGCCGGACCCCGGCTCCCCCGGAACGGGAATGCCATGCTGACCGAGAACCTTCTGGGTCTTGACTTTGTTGGCACAGAGCGCGATCGTCATGAACCCGCAGCCGAGATTGTGGGTGTGCTGTTCAAGAAGCATGGTGAACTGCGACAGGAGGTGATCGGGTGCGATCACAAGACCCATATCGCAGGCAGGTGCAAGCCGCTCGATCTCTCCGGCAAAATCGCCATGGCCCGGCAGGACCACCTCGTACCCTGAACGCTCAAAACTCGATATCAGCACACGCAGCATAGCATTGCCCTCGCGGGCAAGTGCCGGGTCGTTTGCGGAGGTATATTCGGCAAGCAGGACTTTCATCCCACAATATTATGCTCTTCCGGAAAATTACCCTATCCGATCGGTGACCTTTTTGGCAAAGGGCATCAATACAGGAAGAACATGAGACCTTCGATCCTGCTGACCAATGATGACGGCGTGAGTTCCACAGGGCTCTGGGCCGCTTACGACGCGCTCAGGCCTATTGCCGATGTGACCGTGGTCGCCCCCGCAACCCAGCAGAGCGCGGTCGGCCGGTCGATCTCGATCTTCGAGCCCCTGCGGACAAACCAGATCCTGATCAATGGAGAACGGGCCTGGTCCGTTGCCGGAAAACCCACGGACTCGGTGATCATCGGCCTTTACGCGCTGAAACTCAACCCGAACCTTATTGTAAGCGGCATCAATATCGGGGAGAACCTCTCGTTTGAGTCCATCATGACCTCCGGTACGGTCGGGGCAGCACTCGAAGGATCAAACCAGGGAGTCAAGGGCATTGCGTTCTCTCTCCAGGTAGAGGATCAGGGAGACAAGTTCGATGATCCCAGGACGCATGGCCAGGGGTTCGATGCTGCAAAGAAGGTTGTCCGCGACGTTGTCTCCCGCGTGCTTGAACGGGGATTCTGTCCAAACGCGGATGTCATCAATGTCAATATACCCTCGGAGGTCAAAGGCGGATATGAAGTAACAAGGCTTGCCCACAAACTGTTCCATACCGGGGTTGAGAAACGGCTCGATCCCCGCGGCCGGCCGTACTTCTGGATCAACGGGCCGCTCATCGACGATGCTGAAGAAGGCACCGATGTCCACGCGATCCGGAAAGGCAATGTCTCCATCTCCCCCATTACCCTTGACTGTACAGCCCATGCCGCCCACGAGGATATGAAGAAACTGTTTTTATAATTTTTACCGGAACAATCCCGCGCTCATATCACCAGTTTTAATTATGCGGGCATTGATTAGTATCACTTTGATGGACGAAAAAGCGCAAAAACTTGCTTCCGCCAAACAGGAAGCGGGACATAAGGCAGCCGATATGGTGGAGGACGGCAGTGTTGTGGGCCTTGGCACCGGCTCGACTGTCTATTATATGATAGAGCGGCTGGGAGTCAGGGTCCGGGAAGGCCTCCGGGTCCAGGGCATACCCACATCGTACCAGACTGCAATGCGGGCACGCGAATATGGCATCCCGCTGACAACTCTCGATGATCACCCGGTGATCGAGATTGCCATCGATGGGGCAGATGAAGTGGATCCGAAATTTCACTTGATCAAAGGCCGGGGAGCCGCTCATACCCGGGAGAAATGCGTTGCGGCAGCTGCACTCGAATTCGTGGTGGTGGTTGACGAACAGAAGGTCGTAAACCGCCTTGCGGCTCCGGTTCCTGTGGAAGTTCTTCCTTTTGCAGCCCGATCGGTCATGAACCAGCTCAGGGCTCTCGGTTGCGTCCCGGTTATCCGTGAAGCGGTCAAGAAAGACGGCCCGGTCATATCCGATAACGGGAATTTTGTTATCGACTGCAAGTTCATGGAGATTGCCGATCCGCGGGAACTGGAGATGGCAATAGCAGATATCCCCGGGGTTGTAGAGAGCGGGCTCTTCTGTAATTTTATGGATAAAACAACCGTGATTGTCGGAAGCGAAAAAAAGTGCAGGGTACTTACATCACCGGATGTAGTCCCGTAATTTCTGAACAAGGGCGAGCTGGTTGGTCGCCTCTTTCTTCTTCTCTTTCTCGATGCTGTCCATGATCTCATGGATCGGTTTTGCAAGTTCGTAGATCTTGACCGGGCGTCCTTTGCTCTCGGCCTTGCTCTCCCTACTTGTAATCCAGTTCTGCTCGATTAAGTAGCGCATAGCGATGCTGACCTCAGGCTGGCGGAGATCGGTACCGCGTTCGATTGCGCGTGAGGTAGCTTCCGGCGTGTTTGCCAGAAACACCAGCACTTTTGCAACATTCCGTTTTGTCCCGATCTCAATGAGAAGGTTGGCAAATTCTTCCTCCTTCTCGGTAAAGTACATTACGTTCTCAGTTCTCATGCATCACATCCAGTAAATTTTCTCTGAATCTTACACTTACATTTATTGAGATTATGATATATAGGTACTCTTATTGTGAAGCAATACCCATATATTTTAAATACAATATTAAATGCCCTATTACGGGCCGACAGTACATACTCTGCCATGCAGAGTCAGCCATTAAAAATCAGAGAAGTCCGAGACTTCTGAGATCGGAGAGGATCTTGACTACGGCTTTCTTTGCATCTTCAGGTTCCTTACCGCCCGTAATTATGAGTTTTCCCGATCCAAAGAGGAGCACGACGACTTTTGGCACATCGAGCCGGTAAACAAGGCCGGGGAACTGCTCGGGCTCGTACTCAATCCGGTCCAGGTTGAAACCAACGGCAATCTTGTTGAGGTTTATCGCTGTGGCAAGATCTGCCGAAGTCACGATATTCTGGATCTTGTAATCCAGTTTCTTGGGGATATCGATTCCCTGTTTGCGCAGAAGCCCGCCAAGGATGTTGAGCCCCTTGCTCAGGCTGTCAATGCTCTTGGCACCAGTCAGTACAACTTTGCCGGAACCAAAAACAAGGGCTGCGATCTTGGGATCCTGCATCCGGAGAACGACACCGGGAAACCGCTTCTTATTATATTCAGCACCCTCGATCTGGGATGCGAGTGCGGGTAGATCCAGATAATCAGTCACCTTTGCTGAGGCAACGATATTTTCGATCTTAAGGGAGTCTTCTGGCCTGACCTTCATATTCGTTATCACCTGAGATTTGAGTTGTTTTCGGGCGTTTTTGAAGCCGGGCGGAAAAAGATCCCGCTCTGTTCTCCCAAACATCCCTTTATTTAGTATATAAGGAAAGGGAGGGGGCCATATAAAAAAGCATCGTTTAAAACCGGTGCCGGATTAGAGAGCCCGGGAACCGTCCGGCTCTTTCTCTCTCCTCATAATTGGTGGGCGATTCTGTACAGGAATGGAATACCTTTTTGGGTTTCTTCCCTATGGGGATCCCGGTGCTTTTCGTCTCCCCGGGTCCCAAATCGGCCGGTTTTATTATCAGGTCTTAAACCCGGATATGCCGAAAATAAAACAGAGAATATACAGGCCAGGTATACCGGGGGATTTCATCCTGAAAAAGCGATGGGAACCGGATACGATCCGGCTGACTCCTCACTTGAGAACTATCGGTGTTACCGGTTAGTATCAACAATTAATAAAACAGTAAAACGGGGAGTGGGATATTGCTTCCCGTACTATTCATTCATCCAGGGTCGAGACATCCCCCGGATCCATGCCCATCTCCTTTGCCTTGAGAACCCGTCGGACAATTTTTCCGCTCCGCGTCTTTGGAAGGGTTTCGACAAATTCAATCTCTGAGGGCATGGCGATGGGGCCAAGGGTGATGCGCACGTGGTAAGTGAGCTCGTTTTTCAGACGGTCACTGGGTGCATGGCCGAGCCGGAGCATGACGAACGCCTTGATGATATTTCCCTTAAGGGGATCCGGCTTGCCGATAACAGCTGCTTCTGCGACCGCTTTATGGGATACAAGTGCGCTTTCGACTTCAGCAGTTCCGATATTGTGACCGGCAACAACGATCAGGTCGTCGGAACGTCCAATCACCATGATATTCCCGTCTGTAGCTTTTATCGCCAGGTCTCCCACGGTGTAACAGTTGGGGATGGTCTCCCAGTATTTGCGGTACCGGGCATCGTCGTTATAGACGGCCCGCATCATGGACGGCCAGGGTTCTTTTATCACTAAAAGACCGCTTTTGCCGGGCTCGACACTCTTCCCGTCCTTGTCCACGACATCGGCAACAACGCCGGGTATAGACTTTCCGGCAAAACCCGGCCGCATCGGCTCCCCGAGAACGGTTGTGATCATGTGCATGCCCGTCTCGGTCTGCCACCAGGTATCAACGATAGGGCATTTGCTCCTGCCGATCACCTGATAGAACCATTCGAATGCCTCGGGATTGAGCGGCTCTCCGACGGATCCGAGGATCCGGAGAGTGCTGAGATTGTATTTGTCCGGCCATTCGCGGCCGAGTTTCATGAACATCCGGATTGCAGTCGGTGCAGTATAGAGGATGCTGACTCCGTATTCCTCGACCATCTTCCACCAGATGCCAGGATCCGGATAATCCGGCGTGTTCTCAGAGATGAGGATAGTTCCGCCAACGAGAAGGGGGCCGTAAACCACGTACGAGTGACCGGTGATCCAGCCGGGGTCGGCCGTGCACCAGTACACATCGCTCTCTTTTAGGTCAAAGATGTATTTGGTTGTATAATAGACCCCGACCATGTACCCGCCGCAGGTGTGGACGATTCCTTTGGGCGCCCCGGTGGTTCCGCTCGTATACAGGATGAACATCGGATCTTCGGAGTCCATCACTTCTGCCGGGCACTCGGGTGAAGCTTCCTTGACAACCTCATAGAAATCAAGCTCCATCTCACTGTGGATCTCAACCGGCCTGCCAAGCTCCCTGCGCAGGATGATAAGATGTTCAACCGTAGGTGCATGGATGATCGCTTCTTCAATCACATGTTTGAGCGGGATGGATTTGCCACGGCGAACAGCCATATCGGCAGTAATTACCACCTTGGCACCGGCACCCACGATCCGCTGGTTGAGTGCGGCCGCCCCGTACCCCCCGAATACAACACTGTGGACGGCCCCGATTCTGGCGCAGGCAAGCATGGCAATAACCTGTTCAGGAATCATCGGCATATAGATACAGACCCGGTCGCCTTTCGTAACCCCCAGGTTTTTAAGGCCATTGGCAAACCGGTTTACTTCGCGGAGGAGCTGGCGGTAGGTATAAACCCGCTCTTCATCGTCGGTCTCACCCTTCCAGATAAGAGCAACTTTGTTCCGGTTTTTCCCGACAACGTGGCGGTCAAGACAATTGTAGGTTATATTGGTCTTGCCATTGAGGAACCATTTTGCATAAGGATAGTTCCATTCCCGAACTTGATCCCATTCGGTGAACCAGTGGAGTTTTTTTGCGATCTTTGCCCAGAACGCCTCGGGGTCTTTAAGAAACTCATTATAGGCCCAGCTGTAATCCCCCATCCAGCTGTTTGTGCGGTAGGAGGGATCAGGCGTATAGTACTTGATTTCGTGTTTCAAATCCGCGCTCTCTTGCATAGAGTGCTCCTAATCTACATTATCAATAATGATAATTTAACTTAATCTTTTAGTCTGAATGTCCAAAATCGCCCGTTTCGGTCACCGTTTGATGCCGAAGCAGAATTCGACAATTGCAGAATGTTTAAATTGTGTCATACCAAATTTTTTAAAAAAACCTGAGTGCGGGCATGAGTCTTGTTCGATCGAACCCTTCTGCACGCATTCACCAACAAAATTAATACATCTTCCCAAAAAGGGAACCAGATCAGACAAAATCGAGGTGAATCCGTGACCCAGAAAATGTTGAGTGAAGCAGAAGGATATGATATTCTCAGGAAATATGATCTTCCGGTACCCGAGTACCAGATAGTAAAGAGCGGGGAAGATGCAGCACATGCCGCCGAACGTATGGGCTGCCCGGTTGTTATGAAGATCATCTCGCCCCAGATCGTCCACAAGAGCGATGCAGGCGGTGTTATTGTCGGTATCGGGAGCAGGAAAGCCGCTCTTGGTGCGTTCACCAAGATCATCGACGGCGCGAAAGCCTACAACCCAGATGCCCATATCGAAGGTGTCATTGTTGAGCAGCAGGCCGAGCCGGGCCTTGAACTGATCATCGGGGGACGGACAGATCCTGCCTTTGGCAAGGTCATCACCTTTGGTATGGGTGGGACCATGGTCGAGCTCATGAAAGACGTGACGCTCCGGATCCTGCCCATCAGCGAAGAAGAGATCCGTCAGATGATCAAGGAGATCAACGCGTATCCCCTGATTGCCGGTTACCGCGGCGCCAAGCCCCGCGATGAAGAGGAACTGGTCCGGATAATCTCAAACGTTGCGCGCTTTTTCGAAGAGAACGAGCAGGTCGTGGAATTTGATATCAACCCGATCCGGCTCTACGAGAAGGGCGCCTGTGCTGTTGATGCACGCGTCATCGTAAACGATGACATAAAAGTGGTGGAGAAAGCGATCCGTACCCCGGTCCCGATGGAATACTTCAACCCGAGATCGATAGCGGTTGTCGGTGCATCGCAGGACTCCACAAAGATGGGGTACGCCGTCATGCACAACCTCCTCCACTTCCCCGGCCAGCTCTACCCGGTCAACAACAAGCGGGGCGAGATCCAGGGGCTCAAGGCCTACCCGTCCATCACCGCCATTCCCGCACCCGTAGATCTTGCGGTCATAACGGTGCCGGCACTCCATGTCCCGGCGGTAATTGAAGAATGCGGGGCAAAAGGCGTCCCTATGGCCGTCATCATCACCGCGGGTTTCAAGGAAATGGGCGAGGGCGGAAAAGCGCTCGAAGACCGGGTTCTTGCGATTGCAAAGGGGCACGGTACCCGGATTATCGGGCCGAACTGTCTTGGAGTCATCATTCCCCCCAAGGGCATCGATACCACCTACGTCCACCAGTCGCCAAAACCCGGCAACATCGCGTTCATCTCGCAGAGCGGTGCCATCATCAACACGGTCGTTGACTGGAGTCTTGCAAAGAACATCGGGTTCTCGAACGTCATCTCCGTGGGCAACCAGTCCGACCTCGACTTCCTCGATTACCTGCGCTATGTAGGCAAAGACGAGAAGACAAAAGCCATCATCATGTACATCGAGCAGATCACTGACGGCAAGGGATTCATGGAAGTGGTCTCCGAAGTGGCCAAGGTCAAGCCGGTCATCGCCATCAAGGCCGGGTCCTCCCGCCGCGGTCAGGCCGCAGCCTCATCCCACACAGGATCGCTCTCCGGTTCCTACGATGTCTACATGGAAGCCTTCAGGAAGTCCGGTGTCATCGCCGTCCACACTCTCACCGGTGCGTTCCTCGCAGCCCAGATGCTCGCCCACCCGAAGCGGTACCCGAAAGGCAAGCGGGCGGTAGTAATAACAAATGCCGGCGGTTATGCGGTGCTCTCCTCGGATTACGCAGAGCGTTATGGGGTCGAGGTTGTAGACCTGCCAAAGGAAGTCATCGATGAGCTCAACGAGTTCCTTCCCGAGTTCTGGAACAAGGGCAACCCCATCGACCTGCTTGGCGATGCTTCGGAGAAACGGTTCGAGAAAACGTTCGCGGTTCTCGCCAAGCATGCGGATCTCTGGGATATCGCGTTTATCATCGGTTTCCCGAACCTGGTCCTGACCTCGGAGCAGTTCGCAAAGCAGATCCTCAAGTTCTCGGCATCAACCCAGAACCGGCTTGTCGCCACCCTCCTGGGCGGGGACTCGATGAACGTTGGCCGGGAGATGTTAAAGGAACACGACATCCCCAGTTTCGAAGAGCTGGACTACACCTACCGTGTTGTAGGACGTGTGCTCTGGCAGAAGTTCCGGGTCAAAGCGCCGGGACTGTTATAAAATCCCTGACACATAATTTTCTTTTTTACCCACATCAGATAAATTCTGAGAACCAGTACGCGCCATCGAATGTCACGGCTAGTCTTTTCTTATCGTAAGTACTGTTATCCGTCCGGATCTCCCGGAACGAATGAGATCTTCCAGGAAAACTTCAGGCCCCCTCCGCCCCGCTCAGTTTTTTTAAAAACCCGGATCGTACCGATATCAGCCGTTCTTTTCCTTGTCGGGATCGTCGAGCCATACGGGAAGATATTTATCCAGATGGGGAATCACGTCCGGGTTGAGTTCATATTGGGTATTCCTGCCGACTTTCTTATTCGTCAGGATCCCATCCTCAGATAACCGGCGTATATGCCAGCTCACCCCGGGACCGGAAATGCCCATTGCGGTCTCAAGCTCTACCCGGGTCTGACGGGGATTCTCCTTAACGCTCTGCAGGAGAGTCCTGGTCGGTTTATTGCGAAGATATTTCAGGACTTTCTGCTCCATCACCGGATAACAGCCCGAGTTCTCGTAATACCTGGCATTCCTTGTGGTTTCAAGCGCGGTGATCTTATTGGTGAGTTTCAGAACTGCGAGATGATACCGTAGGGTATTTATTGAAACTCCGGTCTCTCGGGAGATCTCTGAGAAGTCTGTACCGGGACTCTCCTGAATATAATGGAAGATTACGCTCCTTGAAGAATTTTCAAGAACATTCTTCCGGGCAATTTTTCTGTATCCCAGATAGGAAAAGAGTTTCAGGAGAAAAAAGATCTCGATGGGGTATACAAGAAACGGGGAGATGAAAAGTGCCAGGTAAATCGCCAGTACCCGGGGCGGATGCTCCCACAGCGGGACGCGGACAAGTTCCTGGGACGGCCCGTGTACCATATCGGGAGTTGCAGGCCTGACAATGTAACCGTCGGTATCTGCTGAAACGGGAAGTATTGCTGCGCATCCGAAGAGGAGAACAATTACAGCAATGAATAAAAACCGTTTACTCATTACTGCAATTTTCACCATTTTGAGATGATGAGGTTTCTGTTTTTGATCAGAAAGATTCGAATGTGTAATCCTGGGAACCTGTAACCTGGGATCCATAGACCCTGTTCCACCAGGTGCCCTGGGGAAGCCCGGATGATTTTGAAACAATGAGATAAATCCTGCCATCTGTCCAGCCATCGGCGCTGTCGTAATAGGGGCCAAGGGTTATATCCGGTGCAACAAGGGTGAGTGAGAGCGAATCTGCCGTATCCCCCCAGTTGAGATCGGATATGATCGATGTTGTTCCGGAATATACGTATCTCGAATAGGAGTGCAATTGTCCCTGGCTGATAGAGCCGGATACCAGCGATGATATGCTGGCCAGCTGATCCCCTTTTACGATATCATCCGCAGTGGATACAACGTACCCTTCTCTCTCTTCAACAATCTGTGCCGATACTGCCGGTGCGAAGAGTGCCGCACCGATCAAAATCAAAAGTACTACTATCCAGTGATCCTTCATAGTATCACGGAGAGCGTCCGATGAGGGTCTAAATACCTTTTCTCACCGAGTACCTTACGCTTTTTTTAATCGGAAAGGTACTGGGTAAGAGAACATTTAAAGAGTGATGTGAAATCCGGAGATGCAGATATCTCGATAGTATCTGCACGGCCGGGAAAAGTATGGTATCACATCCAGGGATCCATTCCCGGCTTGTTTGCGGTTTTTGGTTATTTTCCTGTGCCGCTGGCTGCCGTTTTTCCCGGTTACATGAAATAAAAAAGATAATACATGGGTAACGGTAACCAATTGCTATGACTCTTTCAAAAGCCCAGGAAGCAGAAGTAATTGCGACCATGCAGGCGTATGTCACAGCATACCAGAAGAAGGACATAAGAGCATTATCGGCTGTATTCTCCCACGACATCAGCGGGTTTGGCAGCGGACCCGACGAAGTGATTGCAGATCATAATGACTTCATCCAGCACATGAAGCGTGATATGAGCCAGGCAACCATCCTTGCCGCAGATTTTACTGAGCGGAAGATTTTCGGCGATGGCAGGATCGCGTGGGCAACGTCAAAGAGTTCGATGACGTTCACGATGGACGGGACAACGAAGCATACCATTTACGGCAGGTCGACGATGGTGCTGCAGAACAAGGGGAATGGCTGGAAAATTGAGCAGCTGCACTTCTCCCTGCCCTATGGCGGACAGGCTGCCGGCCAGTCGTTCCCCGGCGAATAATCTTTTTTCACGGTAAAGCCCGATGCCCCGTATCCGGGTATCGGGCCAAAAATAGTTCTTAATCGTCTGACGGACGATCCTTTCCTCTCACGTTCTCCTGCAGAAGCGAGCAGACAATTCCTGTCACCGTGAATGCCACGAATATGCCCATGATTATTCGGAATGAGAGGAGGAAATCCGGTGTTTTCACATCGGTAAGAACGACTTTTCCCAGGATAATTGAGAAGACCATCATCGGGACCGCGATCGAGAACTGGTTCCCGAAGCGCCGGAATGTCGCTATCGTGCCCGCCGCCATGCCGTGTCTCTCTCTTGGCACCGACCCCATGATGGCATAGGAGTTGGGCGTCCCGAAAAAAGCTATGCCGGTATAGAGTACCATGAGCAGACCGGCAATGATGAGAAGCGAGGTTGTATCGTCAATTCCCAGGAACAGGACAAGGGCGATGGTTGCGACCGCGAGGCCGGCAGCCGAGATATGGCCCGGCGTTACCCGGTCCGACATCTGACCGGCAATCAGGGAAAATAGGACCTGGCAGAGAGCTGCCCCGACAAATACCAGCCCGGAGATGATGGGAGAAAATCCCATGATGCTCTGGACAAAGAGCGGTATCACGTAGATCATCCCGGCGGTGATGGAATATCCGAGCATCGCGGCAACTCCCGCAAGCAGGAATTTCCTGTTGCCGAATAACAGGTTGACATCAAATATCGGGCTGGCCACCCGTTTTTCGTACAGGATGAACGCGGCAAACAGGACAAGCGATCCGCCGATGAACAGGAACCCTGCCAGGAGGGGAATCTCCGAGAACCCGTAGATCAGGGTGATCATGGCAATGGCGAAGAGAACCGATCCCCCGATATCGAACCCGGACAGGCTCCGGTTATGGTGCTCCGGCAGTTTCCAGACGTATATCTTTACAAGCAGGAGATTTATGAGCACGAGCGGGATGATGGCAAGGAAGATACTGTGCCAGCCAAAAAACTCGATCAGGATCCCGCCGATGACCGGCCCGGCTGCAACTCCTGAATAGACCGCGGCGGTATTCTGCCCCATCAGCTTTCCCCGCATGCCCGGAGGAAATGCACTCAGGCGCAGAGGGACCGTTGTTGCCCAGATAAACCCGCTGCTGATGCCGACTACGACGAGTGCAATGATGAGGGCCGGGAAGCTGGACGCAAACAAGGCGATGATACACCCGAAAAGGGAGAAGATCATTCCCGCTACAAAGACTCTCTTATGCCCGAGACAGTCCCCGAGCCTCCCTGCTGTCAGCATGAGCGCGGAGGAGGCGAGCAGGAACGAGGTGAGGATCCAGCCGAGATACACGACCTCGAGACCCAGTTCTTTTCCTATCTCCGGTGTTGAGATGGCGAGCGAGGCCATGAGAAACGGCGAGAGAAAATCTCCTATGAAGGCAGCAACAAGCACGGCCCTGAGCATCGCGGGGGAATGGGCCGGCAATTCCGGATGTTCAGGTTCGGCAATCATTTTCAGGAGGTTTTGACCGAGCGACGGTCATCAATTCCGTTTCTAACGTCAACCGCTCCCATGATAAGAGCTTCTAAAGAGAGAACTGTATGCACCTGAGCCTGGATATGAATAGCACGATGACCAGCGCAGTTGAAATCCGGAATGAAACATCCAGGATATATCCAGGTGCCCGGTTCGGGAAAACCCGTTCAGGCGGGGTGGAAAAAAGAATAATTGTGGGCTGAAATGAGCCCCGGATCGTTCCCGGGTTTTATACTCTCACGCCATCCCAGAGCTGGGTTGTATTTCTCAGGGCCCTTGGCCCTTCCGAGGAGTATATCCAGCGGCCGGTGAAGGTTTTTCCTTCTGCTGACTGTCTGAATTCGAACGACCCGGAATAGGATTCATTGTTGCCCGTCTCGGTCCAGGTACCGGCAAGCCTGCTTCCCTGAGCAACAGCTTTTATCGTGCCGGCACCGCGGTTGTACGTACCGGTCACGGATGAACCGGTCTGGGTCAGGGTAAGAACCTCATTGAACGTTCCGTTATCCGCGGGAGTATATCCCGTGTTCCAGGTTCCCGACCAGGACGCCGTCGGGGCCGATGCCTTTGTGCCGCTCCAGGTCCTTGTTGTGTTCTCAAGGGCAGCAGTTCCTTCCGATGCGGGGGCCCATGTGCCGGCAAACGAGTTTGCGTCCTCTGACAGCACTAGCCTGAATACTCCTGTTGCATTACCGAAGCCGGGCCGGTCGTTCCAGGTGCCGGTAAGGGTGTTTCCCTGGAGGGTTGCATTGAATGTTCCATTGTTCTGAATCCCGGTAACGGATGAACCGGTCTGGATCAGGATGAGAGTCCCGCCAACCCGCTCGTGACCAGAATTGAAGAGGGTATTCCATGGTCCGGACCATGGTGCAGCGGTCGACGCAGTCGCGATTGTTGCCGCTGCTGCCGGCGTGGCGGTCGTGGCAGCGGGGGTTGTTGCCGGATTTGTTCCGGAAGGGCTTGTGCAGCCGGCTGCGATCAGCAGGAGACAGACGAGGCCGGCCAGGATAAGAGCAAGGGATTTTTTCATGAAACGATCTCTTAACTCTGTTTCCCGCTGCTGATAAACCCTGTTGAAAATCACTCTGCGGTTCCGGCGGTGACGCGGATCCCTCCCCCAAAAGGAAGTGACGGACACGGTTAGGTCCGCGAGCCAAAAAAAAAAGATTCAGTGCGTAACGCAGAAGTACCCGACCCGGAGATGGTGTTTTGCAAAGAGCTCGCAGCCAACGCAGAAACACCGGATCTCTTTTGTCGACGGTGTGGAGGATCTCCCGAGAGCGCAGAAGAGTTCGGTTGGCTGGTATTTTTCCAGGGAATGGGTCTTGTAGTTCGGACAGATTTTGCAATACTTCCTGCAGATTGCCCGGTTCTCTTCGGTGTCCTCGACAATATTTTTTGGTGGGTTAATCATAATGAGTGATGTGTGCGATGGTGGATAATAGGTTTTTTTATGGATTGTTCCGGTTTTGACAACCCGTTCCTGGCTTCCCCGTCGGGCTTTTTTGCATTACCCTGCTTGCTATCCCGTCGGCAAGCATGCCATAGATGATCCCAAAGACAAAGAGCAGCACGGCACCGGCATAGTTGTGGGCCATGAGCGGGACAATACAGAGCAGGAGGCTGAATATAGCCCCAAGACCGGCCCCCCGGACAAGCGGGCGAAGGGGGATCCCCTCGGCAAAACCGATCACAAATCCCTGGAGGGCCCGGCCGTAAAAGATCATTGCCATGAACCAGGGTTCAGGAGTGACTCCGGGAGGGGCTGCAACAAGGAGGCTTCCGGCACAATACAACCCGGTGAGGATCCCGATTGCCGTTGTGATTGCTATCCGTTTTTTCTCAACCATACTTCCCATTGAATAGAGTCTGGAGTCAGGGAAAAGCGTTATCCTTTACCGGGCCCTCATGTCGCCACCCATGTTACGGTTTCTGGCCAGGAACGTGGGGTCAGCAACGGTCTTCAGATGCGGGCAGAGCGCCGGAACTGCAGGAGAATACTCATCCGGAGTGGACTGGTTGCAGGAAATTCCGGTTCGGCCGGGAAAAAGAAAAAGAGTTCAGCGCCGGACGCAGAAGAAGCCGCCGCGAAGATGGTATTTTGTATAGATCTCGCAGCCCGAGCAGAAACATCCGATCAGTTTCATGCCCGTTGCCGACGACTGGCCGCAGGAGCAGAAGAGTTCGGTAGGCTGGTGTTTTTCAAGCGAGTGTTTTTTGTAGTTCTGGCAGTTCTTGCAGTACTTCCTGCAGATCGCCCGGTTCTCTTCGGTGTCTTCTACAACAGGTTTGTTGCCGGATTCAAACATGAGAGAAGAGGTTTGCGATTATGGGTTATAGATCTTTTTACTTGATCTTTTTATTGCTGAAATGCAGGGGTAAAAGAGGTGTTCCGGGTACCCGGGCAGATCCCCCATTTTCCGTGAGCCGGCCCTTCCGCGATCCAGGCCGGCTGAAGATGATAACATAACTGCCGGATTCCCCGGATAAGCTCGTGATGACAGACCCGGTTGTGATGACCGCCCTTCACCGGATTTGTATTCATAGTGGTGATCGGGTCAAAGGAACGGAATGTGCGGGATTCACCCCCGATCAGGCCCTCCGCTCCATGAGGCGCCGGCAGATCAGGGACGAGGCGATCCACCCGTACTCTTTCTCGTACTCGTTGACCGATGAGTAGGACAGCAGGTTCAGCGTGAACGGCAGGAGGGCGATATAATACTGGGAGATATCATCGTCATGGGGGGTTATTATGTTGGCGTACTCACGTAGTCTCCGGACAACCCTGAACGCTTTTTCAAGAGCCGGGTCCCCTATGGTGCAGGGGAGCTCCGGAATATCGGAGAGCGTTTTTGCCGAGAGGAACGGAAGATCCAGTCCCACGAGATCCGCAAGCGTTTTTTGTGAGCCGGTCCTGATCATCTCGCCTTTCAGCACCGCCTCGAGCTTCACGATATCCCGCAGGATGTGCGAGTACCGGGTCTCCGCAAAATCGATCAGCCAGAGGTTGCCCGTCTCGTCCATTAAGACATTCTTCATGTTCAGGTCCCCGTGGACCGAGCTCTCGTACACCGGAAATGTCAGCGCCCGGCGCTTCGGCATGACCGTCTCCACAAACCAGAGCGGGTTGGTGGATCTTCCCAGCCCGAAGGGAAGATCGATCTCTTCCTGGTCCGGCGTTGCACCGAACCGGGACGCAGCATAGGCCCGGATAGCCTCGTATTTCCAGAACCGGTCGTACTCCTGGTACAGGGCAATCTCCTTTTTCTTAGGCTCCCCGTACCATCCCATGAGAACCACCCGGAAGAGTGCATCGAAGACCGGGAGGATCTCGTCTGGTTTCCGGGAGAGGTAGAAATCCTCGAGTGAGAAAATTTTACTCTCGGGGCCCCGGATGCCAACGAAATTGTAGAGGATGCCCCCGTATTCTCCTATCCGTTCGGTCTCGATCACCTGGGTTGCGTTGTTCTGGATATAGCGCTTCACGTGATCCGTGTACCCGCGTATCTCCGCCTCGATGACCGGCCAGCTCCCGAGTTTCATCACAAGCGGCATCATCGACCGGCCCCTGCTGTCCCGTGCATTGACCCGGAACACCAGGGTTCCGGAAAAGCCGCCGGTCAGGGGAACAAGTTCAACCTCCCGGCACCCGGGGTGCAGCCAGCGGGTGAGCGTCTCAAATGTCCGGTTCCACCCGGGACAATCTCCCAGGATGCGGACCGGCATCCGGTCGGTCTGCTCGAGCGCCGAGATGTAACTGACGCCGAGTACTGCGTTTTCGATCATTGTTTCCGGAGAAATGCGCACGAGATTTGTGCAGGGTTCCTGTGCGGCAGTTGAGGCAACAAGCCGGGTGATATCCCGGGTTGTGAACGAGGGAGGTGTATCGAAGATCAGGCCGGACTGGCACAGGAAGAGATCCTTCTCCCCTTGTCCCGGCCCCTTCTGGCAGAGGATCGCGTCAAGCGCATCCCGGTCATAGGCTGACAGGTCGGCTCCCGTGTCAATGCAGATGCCAAACGCAACAAGTGTTTTCTCCGCGTTGCACGGGAATGTTTTTTCCGGTGTGCCGGGGGCGGGAGTTCCGGTCGGGTTGCTGATACCGGCATACAGAACAATGCTCATGACAGGCGGGCAGTCTATCCGGGTCTCTTTTGCATGCGTCAAGAGGTCAGAGAACAGGTCAGAGAGACTGATGCCTTCCGGGCTGACGGGTTCGGCTGCCAGTATCTCGTGGAACGTGTCGTCAGCTGCAAGAGAGAATGCGCAGTTGATAAGAACCCTTGGAGCATCCTTTTTCGGGATGAGAAAATCCGGGGGATCGGAACTCTGGAACGGTTTCCAGAAGATGGCATTTCCCGTAGTCAGGAGCAGTCCCCGGTCGGGAAAACTTTCAGACGCTGACTCGCCCACATCCCCGATCCCAAGGGAATATTCACCGGGGGTAAAGATGCGGGGCACGAGATCCTCGGGAGTGAGGATGCCTGTGCAGATCTTTTCTGAATGGCCGGTGATCTTCAGTACTGCCCGGTGGTCCGGGAAGGATTCAACAGAGAACCTCGTGCGGGATGAATCCTTTGTTCCCGACACAGATTCTGCCGGGCATGCCAGGTGGCACCGGTGCGAGGCATCTTTTCGGGTTGAACAGAGGGTGAAGACCCGGTCGAACCCGGTGATCTCGAGGACTTTTAATACCCCCGGCTGGACCGAACAGAGCAGAAGGTGCCCGTCCCTTTGCCGGAGATTCTTCTCGAGACCAACGAATACCCGGATTCCTGCGCTGCTTATGTAAGAGACCCCGGCCATATCGAAGATAACTGCACGGTCGGAGGAAACCAGGTGCTCTTTTACAACGGTATCGAGCCGGATGGATCCGGGCGAGTCAATCCTCCCGTCAAGGATGAATACGGCTTCCGTGTCCGTCCGTTCAAACCGGTATTCCATCAGCTGCACCCCATCATTTCGGGAAAAACGGATCCTTGCACTCCGGCCGCATGGGAACCGTTCTGTTTTTCACCCGGGTATTCCCGTGTTTCTTTTGACCGCAGCCGAATGGTCTCATCCCCGTTGATGTATGGTATGGTTCTTCCGGTGCAAAAATATCCCTCTTTTTGTCTGACCGGAGATCCAATCCGGTGGTATCGGACTCATGTATATATAGGGGAAGAAGGGAATCGATTGCATATACGGTAGTGGTGACGGTATGGATTTTGGAACGATCGTGATGTCGCGGTATGCGACAAAGAAGTTTGATGGCAGGAAGATTCCCCAGGCAAAGGTTGACGAGCTTCTCGAGCTGGTGCGGTTTGCCCCGTCTGCGCTGAACCTCCAGCCCTGGAAGATCAAGATAGTTGTGGACCAGAAGACAAAAGAGCTGCTCAAACCTGCAGCCTTCAACCAGGAGCAGGTTACCAGCTGTTCGCACCTGCTGGTTTTCTGTGCAGATCCCGATTACGACAGCCTCATTGGCAGGCTTGGAGCCCTCATGAAAAAGAGCGGTGCTCCTGAAGAGATGCAGAAGATGGTGACCGGTATGGCAGTCCAGTTCACAAAGCCCATGTCTCCTGACCAGAAACTGGCATGGTCGCAGGCCCAGACGTATCTTGCCCTGGGAAATGCCTTAAACGGTGCCAAAGCCCTGGGTTTTGATTCCTGCCCGATGGGAGGGTTCGACCCGGGAGAATTTTCCCGGATCCTGAAGATCCCCCGGCCCCTTGTGCCTGTCATGCTCTGCCCGCTCGGGTATGCAGCGGACAAGCCGATGCCAAAAGTGAGGTTTGCAAAAGAGGATATCATATTCTGACCCGGGATCCTGCCGGCCTCAGGAAAATAAGAGAAGAGATCAATTGGATAGTGGATGCCTGATCCCACCTGTGACTGTCAGGTGCCTGACAAAATCCCCCACCGTCTGTTGCCACGGATTCAGCGCGTCACTCATCCTGCCGGCTATCCAATGAATGTATTATTTAAGCGAGTACCGGCAATTTTCTGAACCGGGCAAGACATGAGAAAAACTTCCGATCTGGTAGAGGAGATGCGTGCTGAAGCAAAAGATGCCTGGCTGGTTGCGATTGCCGTGGGATTTGAAAAGGAGACAAAATTTGTCTTCAGTTCCCGCAGGTATCCTCTTGTTGAACTTGACCAGATGGTCCGCGATGGCGGAGCTCCGGTTGGTCTTTTGAAATTTGACAAGGAAAATTCATCAGTACAGGGTTCATACCGCCCGTTTGCTGAATATGAGAACGAGGACTGGGCAAAACAATATCTTGCAGGTCTCCTGGACAAGACGCAGGAGATCCTTGAGTTGAGCCAGGAACCGGTGCACGGCTTCCCGAAAGCATATTGAAACCGCTGCCTGGATAAACCTGGTATTCCGGCTTGCGGATCTCTTAATTATCTCCTTCTTTTTCAACGTTACATCAAATTGAAGGGGGCAATGTTCCTTAGTTCTTTCTATCGTCAGTACAAACGATTCTCATTATGATCTCTGCAGAGCAGAAAACCGATTTGGATCCAAAAAGTAACGTGCTCCTGGTGAGTTTTTTATATTTTTCTGGCAGTTAACCTTCGGTTATGTAAAACCCGGTCCTGAAAAACCGGGTGCTGATGAGAGATCTCTGCTTCCGTTTTTCAGGACAGATACCGCTCGATTCCCGCCCTGAGCTCGGCAAACGTGACAGGTTTGTGGAGTACCCCGAGGTGGGGATCCTTGATGATTGCAATACGCTCGTCGACCGCGGGGGATGCCGAGAAGATGATGACCGGGATATCCTTTATCCCGTATTCGAACCGGAGCTTGTCCAGGATCTCCCAGCCGTTGATCGGCATCATCATGATGTCGAGGAGGATGAGCGACGGCGGCTCCTTCCGGATATATTCAAGAGCCTCGAGGCCGTTTGCAATCAGGACGGGTTCGTACCCCAGTTTCCTGATGAGGATCTCCATCAGGTCCAGGATCGGCTGGTCGTCTTCGATAACAAGGATCTTACGCATCATGGGGGATCTCCTCCTCGGGGCGCTTTTTCGGGAGATGGATCGTGAATGTGCTCCCGAGGTTCACGATGGAGTCCACGCTGATGAACCCGCCGTGCATCTGGACATATTTTTTTGCAATGGAGAGCGAAAGCCCGATCCGGTCGTACTTCCGGCTCATGTTCCCGGAATCGGGGAGCTGGAACGGCTCGAAGATCTCGTCGAGCTGGGTGTTCGTGATCCCGATCCCGTTGTCCTGGATGGAGAGCCGGTGCATCGGATCCGCCGGAGTAGTGGAGTAGATGATCCGGACCTTCCGGGGCGGCTTGGAGTAATTGATGGCATTGGAGAGCATCGACTCGATCACGATCGAGATCTTGTTCTCATCGGCTTCGATGGTCAGCTCCGGGGGAACATCCAGGGTTATCTCGGCTTTTGTTATGTATCCCCCGGCGTCCAGGATTGTCCTGAGCATGGAGTACACGGAAAAACTGGAGTACTTCAGGGGGATCTTGCCGGAATCGAGAACTGAGAGTTCCAGCATCTGGTTGATGATCTGCCGTTCCCGGTCAACGCTTTTCGCGCACCGGTTCAGGATCGCTTTTGTCTCGTCGGTGACCCCGTAGGTCTGGGGATCTTCGGTGAGCAAGTTCAGGTAGCCCATGATCGGCTGGAGCGGTGTTCTGAGTTCATGGGCAACCGTGCTGATGATCCCGCGCCTACGGTCATTGTCCTTTGCAATCGTCTGCTTGAGGCGCTCCCTCTCCGTGATATCCATGAGGTTGATCAGGACCGCCGGGCTGCCCTTCTGGACGATCCACGTGAAGAAGAACGCTGCAAGCTTGTTTTCGCCGGATCGCGAGAGCAGCCGGAGTTCGGTCATGCCCGGCAGGGGGATTCTTGCATCCGCCGTCTCGGAAAAGAACGGGAACTCGTCCCGGTCCTCGTGGTGGACAAACTCGATGAGGTCTTTTCCTATCAGGTCCTCCGGCTCGTATCCCGAGAAAGCCAGAAACGACGGGTTCACGTACACGATCGTGTTGTTCCTGAGAATGATGATGGACGTTGGTGCGTTTTCCGTAACCTGCTTGTACTGGAGGAAATTTTCCTTTGCATCCTGCTCGGCCCGTTTGCGCTCATCGATGTTGATGACCGAGCAGGAGACCAGGTTCCCGTCAATCCGGCTCCACGAGAGATTGACCCAGAGGGGCTCTCCGGCGCTTGTGACAAACATGGTCTCGAAATTCGTCACGTCCTCGCTTGAGCCCAGGTATTCGAAGAATCTCCGCTGCTCGTCTTTCGATGGCAGGATCTGGGGAAGTGTCATCGTGAGAAGTTGCTGGCGGGAATATCCCAGGATCTGGGAGATGTAGGTGTTGGCCATCCGGATGGTAAACCGGTTCTGGTCAAAGAGAATTATCCCGAGAAGGGAGGTATCGAAGATGCTGCGGTACCGCGCTTCGCTGGCATTGATCTTCTCGATAAAATAGGAGACCACTCCTGCAATGCAGATGAACAGGATGGCCTGCCCGGTTGTTATGAGGAGCGCGCCCACGTCGGGAAATATGTACACGTAGGCCAGGATCTCGTATACCACGGCGCAGAACCCGGCAAGGTAGAGGCCGCGCCGGGGGAAGAAGTAGGTTGCGTACAGTATCGGGAAATAGAAGAGCTGGGAGTAGATCGTTTCAACCCGGAGGGAGAGGGAGATCGACGTGATGAAGATGCAGGAGATGGTAAGGGACGCGATGACAAATAACCTGACGATATCCGTATGGGATATCCGTTTTCCTGCAATTGCGACGTACCGATCCATTGACATTCCGTAGTTCACGGTCAAAGTTAATAAAACCAGTCTTTTGCAGGTGAAATTCTGCCCTTGCCTGCTTAAATCAGTCCGTGTTTATGGAACGGACCAAAAATTTTAGGTTTTTTATAAAAATAGCAGTCAGACCGTGAGCGGGGAGAGTTTCTCTTTGAGCCGCTCGACCTGCAGAACCGCGGTCCCGATATAGGCGTCGGGCGAGAGCAGGGCATCTATCTCGGTCTTCGAGCAGTACCTGGTGATCTCGGGGTCCGCGCCCAGGATCGCCGCAAGCGGTTTTCCCTCGGCAAGGGCCTGCATGCTTGCAGTCCGGATCCGCTCGTGGGAGTCCTGCCGGCTCATGCCCTTCTTCGTCAGCTCGATCATGATCGATTCGGCCATGTTGATCCCGTGAAGGAAGGCCAGGT
The DNA here is from genome assembly GCF_963677065.1 of uncultured Methanoregula sp. Lineage (NCBI taxonomy): Archaea > Methanobacteriati > Methanobacteriota > Methanomicrobia > Methanomicrobiales > Methanoregulaceae > Methanoregula > uncultured Methanoregula sp. The sequence continues at coordinate 2,797,183 of NZ_OY781872.1, read as the reverse complement.
TCCTGCGGATTGCCGGCTTGTTGATCACGAGCCCTTCGAGAACAATGGTCATGAGCCGGAGGCAGTGGTCGGTGAGGATGGAGGCCTCGGGGAAGAGCACGCGCTCGCAGGACGAGTTGGTGAGATCCCGCTCGTCCCAGAGCGTGTTGTTCTGGAGTGCAGGCTCGACCGACGACCGGATGATCCGGGCAAGGCCGCAGACCTGCTCGGACTTGATCGGGTTTCTCTTGTGCGGCATCGTCGAGGAGCCCACCTGCTTTGCACCGAAGGCTTCCTCAACTTCGCCTATCTCGGTCCGCTGGAGCGAGCGGATCTCGACGCCTATCTTGTCAAGGGTTGTTGCAACACCGGCGCAGAACATAAAAAATTCAGCGTACCGGTCCCGGGAGATGACCTGGTTGGAGACATCCACCGAGCTCATGCCGAGGAAGCGCATCATGGATGCCTGGACTTCGATGCCTTTTTCGCCAAGGGCCGCCTGGGTTCCGACCGCGCCGGTCATCTGACCGACCACGACCCGGGGGCGCAGCTGTTCGAGCCGTTCGATATGCCGGCTCACTTCGCTTGCCCAGATGGCAAACCGGAGGCCGTACGTTGTCGGTACCCCGTGCTGGCCGTGCGTGCGCCCGATGCAGACGAGCGTCTTGTTCTCGTCCGCCCGTTTTAACAGGATCCCGAGCAGCCTGCGCAGTTTCTCATCGATGAGGTCCAGGGTCTGTCCCAGCTGGATGCCGGTTGCCGTGTCGAGGATGTCGTTGCTCGTGGCGCCGTAGTGCACCCAACGCCCGGACTCTCCGGTCACTTCCGAGATCGCTTTCACGATGGCCATCATGTCGTGGCTGATCTCGAGCTCGATCGCTTTTGCCCGCTCAAGCGATGCATTGTGGGCCTTCTCGCTGATCTCGACTGCCGCTGCTGCCGGGATGAGCCCGGTATGGGCCTCGGCTTTTGCAAGCGCAACCTCGGCGCTGACAATTGCTGAAAACCGGTTTTTCTCACTCCAGACGGCACGCATCTCCTTCGTGCCGTACCGCTCCTCAATGGGGTGAACTGCCATGGGTAGAAATGGGTTGTATTGGAATATAGTGGTTGAGGATCGGTGGACGGGCATTTTGGTTCCGAAGGTTTGACACCGGATTTGGATCCGGGTTTTTCCTGGGAATTTTTCTGGAATGATTTTCTGAAATGATTCTTTTTTTTGTGAAATCGCGTTTGTGATCTTTAACGCTCTTTTTACCATGGGCCGGAAAAATCCCGGGAAAAATACTATGAGTTACGGAGTTCCTGCACCCTTACCCGCCGTAAAGACACATGGATTCATATCCCTGAAATTCCCATGAACATTAAGTGATTTGCCATGACGACGATCTGCTCATTCTGCAACACGGTCACCCGGCCAGAAATTACTCCGGATGAGCCGGTCAGTCATGGGGTCTGCAAACCCTGTTACGACAGGATCCTTTCAACCCACGGATTCAATATCCGGAAATTCCTAAACCTGCTCGATACCCCGGTCTTTCTCGTGGACAATGATGTCAGGATCCTTGCGGCCAATACTCTGGCAATAACTGCGGCAGATAAGCCCGTTGAACAGATCAAGGGAAAACTCGGCGGAAAAGTCCTGGAATGCATGAACGCCGTCCTCGCCGGGGGGTGTGGAAAATCCCCCTTCTGTCCCGACTGCCCGATCAGGGCATCCGTGAACGAGACCTATGCAACCGGAAAAGCAATAACACGGCGCCCTGCAAAGGTCTGCCGTAAAAACCGGACCACACATGAGACCGTCTCATTCCTGGTCTCGACAAGAAAAGCCGGGGACGTTGTCCTGCTGCGGCTCGAACCGGGGGAAGCAGAGTGAGAGCGGTACCGGTCCTTATGGATCTGAAAGAATCTGATGGACCCAGACCCGGTTTGCCCTGAGTGCACAGCCCCCGCGGCTTTCGGTGAGGAGCCCGTGCTCGTCGCGGATACGGGAGAGCAGCCGGGATGCGAGCGCTTCTTTTAACGGTACCTGCGCAAGGTTCGCATCCGAGTACGGGGCAGCGGGACAGGGTTCGAGATCGCCTGAGGGGCTCACATGCACAAAGCCCCGGCCTGCCGCAAGACACCCCCCGTACTCGTCCTCGTCACCGGGGAACCCGATGAAGAGGGCCGGGAACTTCCGGCTGAAATTTGCAAGAACCATCTGCAGGTCCTTCTTCTGTTCCGGTGTCAGGACAAGGTTTTCCGTGCCGGTGACCATGGGCACGTACTCGACGAACGCGAAGACCCGGGCGCCGGTTGTCAGCATCTGCCGGATGAATGCCTCGCCCGTGACGCGATCAAAATTCTCCCGCGTTGTCGTGACCGAGCAGCCGAAGAAGATGCCCTGTTTTTTCAAGAGACCGCAGGCTGCCAGCAGCCGGTCGAAGACCCCGCTGCCGCGCCGCAGGTCGGTCTCTTCGCGAAATCCCTCGAAGCTGAGGACCGGCACGATGTTTTTGTGCTGTGCGATCCTGCAGGCAAAGGTCTCATCGATCATCAGGCCGTTTGAGAAGACCGGGAAGAGTATCTTCGGATGGTCCTGTGCGAGCGCGAAGATCTCGTCCTGCCGCACGAGCGGTTCCCCGCCCGCGATGACCAGGACCGAGACCCCGAGCTCGTCAGCCTGGCTGGCAACCGACGCGAGGATCTCCGGGCTCATCTCCGGTGCGGGCGTCCCGGCCCGGCCGTGCATGTAACAGCCGGCGCACGCAAGGTTGCAGCGCGAGGTGATGCTGACGATCATCACCGGTGGGACAAGAAGCCCCTCCTGTTCGTATCGTTTCCGGATTCCTGATGCCCTGCGCTGGTGATGCAGGATGACCGAGCCCTGAAGGAAGAGCGCCGGCTCCGCTGCTATGATGCGGATGGCCTGGGAGAGGGTTTCTGCGATCGTCCGATCAAACGCGTCCCGGTACTCTCCGCCGGCATATTCCATGATCATTCCCCGCGCTGGTCCAGCATGTCCCGTAGCGTCACGTCCGGGTGGTGGTACCGTGGTTTCCCTTTTGTCCTGCCACCGATCTCGATCGCTTCTTCCGGGCACCAGTGGATGCAGGCATAGCACTGGGTGCAGGCGTTGTTCCACGTCACGCCGTCACTGGTCACCGTGATATTCCGTGTGGGGCAGATCCGCTCGCAGGTCCGGCACCGGGTGCAGGCGGCAGTTGCATGGAGCCGGCGGGGCGTGTTGTACACGGACGTCATCAGCGCCGAGGTTACCTGCCCCCCGATCTTCAGGAGTCCAAAGCCCGAGCCTTCCGGCACGGAGACTTTCCGGTCCCGGATTGCGGCTGCAACTGCGGGGATCCGGCTCTTTGCACCGGCATATTTCTCTTGCCTTCTTGGTGCATCCCCCATCAGGTCAAACGGGCCGATAAAGTTCTCGGGCATGACAAAGACAAACCCGGCCGAGAGCGTTCTTCCTTTTGCCTCCAGGAGTTCGTTAAGCCGGAAGAGCGCTCCTCCCGGACGCTCGCCGCAGGTGGCGATGCCGAAGATGTACGGGTTGCCGGTGAAGCGGAGTTCCCTTGCGAACTCTTCGACAATTCCCGGCATGTTCAGGTAATAAACCGGAAACGCGATCCCGACCGCATCCGCATCAGGGGCAACTCCCCCGGCATGCCTTGCCTGGCGGAGGGGGACAAGTTTTGTCTCTCCCAGTTCCGCTGCAAGTTCGCGGGCAACGGCAAGCGTGTTGCCGGTGCCGGTGAAATAGTAGATGACGGTCTTCATGGTTTGTCCACTCACTTCTTCTTCCACCCGTACGCGATCGCTCCTTTCGGGCAGGAATCGGCGCAGCTTTCGCAGAGGATGCACTCGGCGTTCTCCATCCCCTCCTTCCGGACCATGCTGTTCACGTCAAGACCCATCGGGCAGTTCTTTGAGCAGGTTTTGCAGTCAGTGCAAAGGTCTGCATCTGCGCTGAGCTGCAGCGCCGGCCAGCCAGCAAGGTTCCGGATCTTCCGGCCTGCGATCATCAGGGCTGCAATCGGGCAGAGCACATGGCAGAACCCGCGCCTTCCCGTGAAGTACGCAACGAAGAAGATTATGGCAAAGATGATCCCGACAATTATCAGGATATCGAGGGATGTTACCGAGATGCCATTGACCGTACCGAACAGGGGATCGACCGAACGGATCCCCCCGGCTCCGTAAAAGGAAGCCGCGATCATGCCGAGCCAGAGCACGGTCACGATATACTTGATGTAATTCCGCCAGCCGGCTTTCACGTTTTTCTTAATTATTGGCGAACAGATCTCCTGCCATGCTCCCATCGGGCAGAGCCACCCGCACCAGAGGCGTGCAACAAAGAGCGAGAGGATGAAGAGCACGATATAGAGCAGCAGGCTGCCGGTGGCAACACCCGCTGCCGCTCCCATCAGGATGACGATGGGCGAGATGTAGAAGATCGTGATCGGAATGAGGATGAAGGAGATGGCCAGCAACCATTTCCGGATGTTCTGGCGTGACGATACGGTTTTGTCTTGTTTTGTTTCTTTCATGGTAATTTCCTATCTCATTCAGATTTTCCAAAACCTGCCCGGCGTTTCAGGCTCTCCGCAAACTCCCTGGCATGCCGGAGGTCCGAATCATCCGGCCTGTCTTTGTTCAGGCCCCCGAACAGGGAGAGAACGCTGTTGGTGTTGAGACCCGGGCAACTGAATTCATCCAGGACCGTGCAGCCCCGCGACTCCAGTTTTTCCCTGAGCGCTTTATGGTTGTTCCTGGTAAATTCGCTGAGCCGTTCTCCCTTGTACATGCTGACCGGCGCACCGTAGGTGGAGAAGATGAACGTTTTCCTGCCCGCTTCTTCTGGCAGTCCCTCCGCAAGATCGATGAGCGACCCGTGGTTTTTTGCACCATAAATCCCGGAACCAAAGCCGATCATATCGTATTCCTGCAGATCTTCAGGGGTAACCTGGCCGGGTGTTTTTACCGGGGCATCGAGTACGCCAGCTATGGCGTTTGCGATCTTCTCGGTATTCCTGTGATGATAGGAAAAAACAACAACAAGGGATTTTACGGGCGGTGCGTCCCCGTTCTCGATCCCGCTGTTTCCTGTCATCGAACGTTCCGGACTGTTCATCTCCTATGGCTCATCTCCCCGCTGGATCTTCATGTCGGCGATCTTCAGGTCCGGGTGCCGGTACCGTTCCCGTCCTTTGGTTTTTGGTCCCCACTGGATCGCCTTTGCGGGGCAGAGGTTCAGGCAGGCCATGCAAAGTTCGCAGTGGTGCTGCCAGGACGGTTTCTCGTCCACCATCGCGATATTTTGTACCGGGCAGACCCGAGAGCAGGTGCCGCAGCGGGTGCAGTTCTCATCGGCGATGAACTGTCGGTCCGATTCATGGATCTGCCGGATGAACCCGTTGTACATCAGGCTTTTCAACAGGGATGAGAACGGCGAGCATCCCGGGCGGACAGCGATCCCCGAATCGATCTGGCCGGCCATCTTCTGCAGCCGTATATCCGCTTCTGAAAGGAGGGCCTCTCTCTTTTTTCCCCCGGCCGGGGAATAGAGCGGAATAAAGTTTCCCACTATCGGGATTGCCCAGGCGGCATCGAGCGGCATCCCGTTCTTCTTCTTCACGATCCCGTTCATCTGGTGAAGGGCGGAGGCCCCGAATCCTCCCATGGTCAGGACACAGAAACTGTAGCCGGATTTTGTGAGGTCGAGCCGGGCGGCAAATTCCGCAACAATGGACGGCAGCCCCATGTCATAGACCGGTGCGACAATGCCGACCCGGTCTGCGGCCGGGACAATGTCTTGCGGGGCATCTTTTAACGATACGATCGGTACGAGTTCGCAGTTGCCGAGAACTGCGGCGATCTTCTTTGCAGCAGCGAGCGAGTTGCCGGTGCCGGTGAAATAGTAGATGATGGTCTTCATAATTTCTCCTCCGGTTTTCCTTTCAGTTCCGTGAGGGTTACCGACGGGTTCCGGTACCGGAGCCGTTTTTCTGTTCCGGGCCCTGCCTGGATGGCCTGGACCGGGCAGGCATGGATGCACCCGCAGCAGAGCTCGCAGCGGTGTTTCCAGACCGGCTTTCCCTCAACAAGGCCGATATTGTCCGCCGGGCAGACTGCAACGCAGGTCCCGCAGGACGTGCATCTGTCCGTGACGGAGAATTTTTTGTCACCGGTATGGACGTGGGATCTGAACCAGGGGTATATCAGGGCATACAGCACGCGGGGGACGATCGCGGAGGGCAGATCGCGCTTCTCACACCGCAATACCGGTCCTGTTATTCCCGCGATCTCTTCGTCTGCCTTTGCGAGGATCTCCTCCTGTTTTTTTCCTGCGGGCGAATCGTACATCAGGATATAATTGCCGGGCATGGCAATGCCAAATCCCGCATCAAGTCCCCGTCCCTGCCGCGCCCGGAGTATACGGTCAAGCTGCACGATGGCGGCAGACGCTCCTCCCCCGCCATGGGTGACTGTAGCAAAAACATACTTCGCTGCAGCATGATCCAGACGTCCCGCAAATGATGCCACCATGAGCGGCAGGCCGGAAAAATAGACCGGGCACACGATCCCTACGCGGTCTGCTGCCGCAACGATATCACCCGCTGTCTCCCTGAACGAGGCAATCGGCACCAGCTCGCAGTCGCCGAGCCCCGCTGCGATCTTCTTTGCAGCATCAAGCGAGTTGCCGGTGCCGGTGAAATAGTAGATGATGGTCTTCATAGAGCCCTTCCTGCCTGCATCACGCACTCCGCAAGTGCATCCATCCGGTCGTCCTTCTCAAGATCCTGCCGGGTGAAGACAACCTGCCCGGTAACGGTCATGCCCTTCTCCTCCAGTGCGTGCGCGAGATCGGGCAGTGCCTCCCCGGCTGCGCTCCCGCAGGTGGCAAAAAGGACCGCTTTTTTCCCCTGGCATCCCCGGAGGGCCCGGACAGCCGATGTGATCGCCGGTGTTGCTTTCCGCGCCCAGACCGGTGTGCCGATCACCACGACATCGGCAGCGGAGACATCGATCGCGGACGGCTCGATCGGATCGGACGTGTGCCGGATTGCCCGGAACAGGCCCAGGAAATATGCAATGGGTGTTGCATGGCCTTCCTTGAGTTTGACTTCGATGAGTTCCCCCCCGCAGGTTTCTTTCACGCGTTCGGCCACGCCACGCGTGACCCCGGAATGGGAATGGTAGATGATGTAGGTCTTCATGATTTCACGTCAGTTTTCTGGGTTGTTGTCCGCTCCCCGCCATCGGGCCGGACCGGGATTGCAGCAGCGATCCGGGAAAGGAGTTCATTGCCCGCGGCCGGGTTCTTCGTATCCTCCGGTGTCAGGCAGATCTCAGATAAGACGTCGATGCCCCGTTTGTTCAGGGCAGCGGTCAGGAGCGGGAGGGCCTCGCCCGGCTTGTTGCAGCAGGTGACAAAGGTGACAGCCATCTTCCCTTCGCACCCTTTCAGCGCCCTGACCGCTGCATTGATCGCGGGCGCGGGCTTCCAGGCCCAGACCGGGGTACCGATGATGAGCAGATCGTACTCTGAGACATCGATCTCTTCGGGCACGATCGGGTCAGCGGCCCCCTTGCGGGACCGGAGTACGCCGGTCGTGTACGCGGTGAAGTTCGAGTACTCGTTCTTTGTTTTTACTTCGATGAGATCGCACCCGCTTGAATTTTTTATTCCTTCTGCAATCCCCCGGGTCACCCCGGTGTAGGAGTAGAAGATGACGCACGCCCGGATCGTCCGGTCCCGGTTTGATTTCCGGACCAGTTCCCTGCTGCAGTTCTCCATGACACAGGAGTACATCAGCTCGAAGTGTTCCCGGAACTCGACCATGCGGTCGCAGTTGATCGTGTAGTAGACATAGAATCCTTCCCGGCGCGAATCAACAAGACCTTCTCCCCTGAGGGTCTTCAAGTGCTGCGACACCGCCGGCTGGGAGATCTTGAGCCTGGCTGCGAGTTCACTGACCCCGAGCGTACCGCTCGTATCGGTTGCGAGCAGGTAGATTATCTGGAGCCGGGTGAGATCGCCAAGGGCTTTGAATTTCCCGGCCATGACCGGGACGATCTCGCAGAGTTTGTTGCAGACATTACACTTGTTGCAGGGTTCCATGGATTCTGTATAAGTGTTTGCTTATACGCTTATAGGCTTTCTCTTTTATCCGGGTACTTCACCACGCCCCCGCCCGTTCGTACCGAGAGATTATCCTTGCCGGGTTATCCGGTTTTTCCGGAATTACCCGGGAGACACTGCCAGACCCATACAATGCCGATCGCAACCGTGCTGCCGATAAGCACTTCAAGGAACCGGGTCATGGCATTGACAACCGGCGGGATGTCCGGGTTGATTGCCGATATCACCATAACGATCCCGACCGTAAGCGCAGCAAGCCGGGCAGGGCCCGGCATCCCAAGAACATGGCAGATGAGGACAACAATGCCGATCAGACACGCCATGCCGGGTATGCTGAAGGGAAATGTGGTCAGGAATATCCCGCTCAAAACCGCTCCCAGAAATGCTCCCAGGACCTGAAGCCGGGCTGTATCCTGCGTTGAGGAACGGCAGTCCTGCGTAACGCTGATGAACGTGATCATCGCCCACAGGGCTCCGATCATCGCTGTCCCGGATTTGATGTGGATGATATCTTTCGAGAAGAGAAGAGCGATGGAGAAGGAGATGAGCGATCCAAGGCCGTACTGGAGGGCAATAAGGATCGGAGATGCCAGTTTCTGTACAATGCCGGAACCTGTCCGGCAATTTTTTGTTTCCTGCCCGGGATCGGTCACAAATATTTTTCTGGCTTGTATATAATAAGGATTTATTGATGTGGATCTTTCCACTGACCGCGATCTGCGGGCCGGGTACCGGGCGTGTTTTTCCGGTATCGCGAAGATACAGGTGCCCGGCAACCGGTCTGTGCTCTCATCCGGCTTTCATGGGTCGTTCCGGCAGCCGGCCGGAAGACCGGGTTTTTGTCACTTCTTCGAAACGATCTTGTGCGCTTCCCGATCGACCCTGTAGGACATGGGCCGGTCGAGCAGGTCGAGCACGTTCACCTTCATGTCGATAAGATCCTGGTAATTGAATGCCTCGAACTGGGTTTTGCCATCCACTTCAAAGGAGACCATGATGTCGTTTCCCATCTTCTTGCTGGCTTTGATCTCGTGCATACACTCCGATGGGAGCGTGAGGTAATGAACGTTACGGCAGTGACAAAGGCCGAAAGAAGTGACAGGTATCTCCGGCTCCTGCCCGGGGGATTCTGGGATTTCATCCAACGGGGATGTAGATCTCTGTCAGGATCTCCTCGGGGGGTACCTCCATCGGGTCGTTTGGATAGATCTCGCGGATGGGTCCGCTGATGGTGAGATTCTGCTCATTGATCCATGCAAAAACCTCAAGGTAGGTTGGTTCGCAGGTCTCGTACGGGCCCTTGTGCACGGTGTGTACCATGCGGCCGCCACAAAGCGTGTACTTCCGGATGTTCCCGGCGCCCGGGGCATGGCCGCTCACCGGCCAGGCGATCTCTACCCGGGCGGTTCCCTTCGCATTCGCCCCTTTCGCTGCTTCCGGGGATGTCTCGTGGCAGACAAAGACCGGTGGCCCGGCAATCGGGATCTTCTGTTCCAGCATGTAATTGAGGACCGTCATCAAAAGTTCCGGTATGAGTGCATAGGTCCCGGTCTTCTCGGTCCCGAGAACTTCCATGGGCGGTACGTCAACAATCGAAATTGCGGGGTTCGTTGTCATACTGAAACGTGAATGCGGATGGGTATTAACGGCCCGGGCTGCATGGGGCGAAAGTGAATGAAGGCAGAGGATAATGTAAAAATATTCGGCAATTCATCTGACACATATTTCCCGGACTTTCTTTTTTTTGAAAAAGAGGAAAATGGTTGCCCGTGTGTCATCGCTGGCAGGAGAATGTACCTGGGCCATAAAAGGATGGAGCCGTGGAGTTGGCTTTCAGTCGTACTTCCTGAAGAGCGCCGGGTTCTGCCGGCGGATGTACCATCTCCGGACTATGACTATGCTGATACAGAGGATGATGATCCCTGCAATGCCGAAGATGTAGAACGGGATTGACACTCCCGCAGGCTTCGGCGTATCCGTTACCGGCGGGGCGGCCTGGGTACGTGAAACGGCAGGGGCAACCGTGCTTTTTACATGGGTGGCAGTCGGCTTTTGCGAGGTCTGCACCTGGCCTGCGAGTGTCGGCACGGTCGTGGTGGTTGTCGTTGTCATTATAGTTGCATCTTTGACTACCACCGTTGCGAAGTACGAGAAGCCGGAGGTCGTTGCCCGGTAGAGATGTTCGCCGTCTTTCATCCCCTCGTACTCGGTGGGCAGTTTCTCCCATGCCTTGTCGCGGTACCGCATGAGCTGGACATCGCGGGACGTCATCTTCTGGCTCTCAAGGTATGACGGGCTGACGGTGAACTCGATCTTTGCCTGGTTGATGTCATCGTTTGTGGCATGGTAGAGAGTGATCTTGTGGAACTCGTACACCGGTACGCCCGGCGCCGGTATGCCCTGCGGCAGCGAATCCGGTTTTTCTGTCAGGATGAAGAGATCTTTGAACGTCCCGATTGGCTGGAGTTCGATCTTTGTGATATGCGTAGGCCCTCGGATGCTCTGGGTTGTCCAGGGGTATGAAGACGGGTCCACCGGGGCGAGCAGGGATGTGGACTTCGGCTGCGAAGATACGAACGTTCCGGTGTCCGTGTCACCGTTATTGTAGGAGGAACCGGTGCTGCCCGGGGATCCGGTTGAAACCGCTGAGACTGCTGCGAGCGAGAAGACCGAGAGACCTTTTGGCGATATGACCGTTATGGTGTAGGTGTTATCTGCATCGGGGCCGGTCACCACGGGCGCCAGGATCTGGGTGGTGCCGTCATCGGCCCTGCGGAGGACTGCGAGACTGCTGACCCCCCCGTGGGCATCGACCCAGGCTTTGCTGACGGTCATCGTCAGGGTTGCGGACTGGATGATGCCGCCATCGCCGGCATTTTCCAGGTTGGTCTTGACAATGTTCAGGGTGTACGCGATCTCGTTGATCTGCTTTCCTTCCGAGCTTGCAAAGAGGCTGAATGAACTCTGGGCGGTTGCATCCGGATCTTTTGTTATGGTCTGGGTTATGGCAGCGGTGGTGCCCGGCATCCGGCTCATGTTCAGCGAGATCGTGACGGTCGGCGTGCCTGCCGCTTCGATCGGGGCCGTGACCGGTTCTGTCACTGCCATGACGCTCCCGACCGTGCCGTTGACGGCCGACGCCCCGGTCTCCGGTGTGCCCGCGAAAGTGATATTCACGGATGACCAGCCGGTTGCGTTCCTGATGGTGACCACGTTGCCACTCGTCGTGACATTCGTGCCGGTGGTATCGACCGAGACATTCTGGACGCTGCCGGTAATTGTTGTCTGCACCTCATCGACCGCGAACGTGTTCTGCCCGACAACCGGCGCGAGCACCCGGATATACTTGGTCTTTGTGGCCGTGCTGCTTCCCGCTGCGTTCGCTGCCTTCAGGCTGACCGTGTAGTTGCCGCTTGTCGTGTACTGGTGGACCGGGTTCTGCAGGGTGGATGTGCCGCTGTCGCCAAAGTCCCAGGTCCACGAGGTCGGGGTCTTCGTGGAGGTATCGGTGAATTTCACGGCAAGCGGTCTGTCGCCTTCGGTCCGGTTGGCGGTAAATGCCGCGACCGGTGCAGGCGTGGTTCCCGGCGTTGGCCACGGGAGCACAGACTCGCCTGCCGTGATGAACTTTTCCACCCGGTGGCTGCTCGTGCCCGCCGCGTTTTTCACCGTGAGGTTGACCGTGTAGTTCCCGGCAGTTGTGTATATGTGCAGGATATCCTGGTTGTCCGAGGTGCCGCCATCGCCGAAGTCCCAGAGCCATTCCGTTGGTTCGTTGGTGGAATCGTCGTGGAACATGACCGCCAGCGGGACTGTGCCGCTTGTTGTGTTGGCCGAGAATGCGGATTGCGGTGCTGATACCGCAGCATTGACCGTGATGTAATTCGTGATCTTCTTACTGTTGCTGCCGGCGGAGTTCGTTGCTGTCAGGTCGACGGTGAAGGAACCGGCAGACGTGTACGTGTGACTCGCGTTCCGCTGGAAGCTGTCCGTTGTGTTGAACCAGGTGCCGTCGCCATACGACCAGTTCCACATGGTTGGGGAATTTGCTGAAGTGTCATTGAACTGGACCTTCAGCGGGACCGTACCGGTTGTTGGTATGCCGGAGAAGCCGGCAACCGGGGCACCGGCCGGAGCCGTCACCGTGACAAAGCCGGTCTTTGAGACCCTGTTGGAACCGGCAGTATTGCCGGCGATCAGGTTAACGGTGAAGGAACCGGCAGACGTGTACGTGTGACTCGCGTTCCGCTGGAAGCTGTCCGTTGTGTTAAACCAGGTGCCGTCGCCATACGACCAGTTCCACATGGTTGGGGAATTTGCTGAAGTGTCGTTGAACTGGACCTTCAGCGGGTATGAACCGGTGGCCGGCGATCCCGTGAATTCGGCAACCGGGGCCGGAGCCAGGAAGGTGAATGAGTAGACAAAACCGTTCATGTTACCGGCGTACAGGTTGAAGCCGTCCGGGCTTACCGCAAGAGCGGTGATGACCCGGTCCCCGGTACCAGTGGCCGGGGGGCCGTTCGAGGTCCAATCACCATAGATTGCGTCGCCGTTATTGCCTGCCGAGCACCCGTTGAACGTGTTCGACATGACTGTTAACCAATCACCATAGATTGCGCCTCCGTTATTGCCTGCCGAGCACCCGGTGAATGTACTCGACATTACTGTAGACGAATCAGCAGAGATTGCGCCTCCGTTATTGTCTGCCGAGCACCCGATGAACGAGCTCGACGTGACAGTAACGCTATAAGGTATGTTTGAATCCAATCCACCAATCGCACCTCCCATCGAGAGACCCCGGGAATCTGAGGGTGCCTTGCCATTCATCAGGGTCAGCTTGTCGATGGCGAGCGAATAGCTGTTAGTAACGGTGAAGATCCGGCCGGCTGACTGGGCATCGATGATGGTGTCCAAAGGTCCGTGGCCATCCGCTGCCCGGATTCTGATATTCTTTGTGACGCTGATGTCGTGCTGGGTGTAGGTGCCGGGATAGATGATGACCGTGCCGCCGTCATTCGTAATATCAATTGCCGCCTGGATTGACTGGCCGGGACCGGTGACTTTCGTGACACTGTGGTCCACCGGGGCAGCGGTCACGGTGATCTTGACCGTGACCGTCTGGCCGTCAACCGTTGACGAGACCGTTGTGGTACCGGCAGAAGAGGGGGTGAAGGTTGTCCCAGCCGCACCCGAAACCGTGGTGGCCGAAGCCGGGGAGACCGACCCGCTGGTGGTCTCGAACGTGACCGGGATCCCGTCCGGTACCGTGCCGGAGCCTGACTTATCAGCACCGGTACTATCATACTTCAGGTTCGCCGTGATGGCTGAGGTTCCGCCGGTTTGAACGGATAACGGGTTCGCGGTGATACCGAGCACCAGGTACGGGGTCGAGGTCATCGTGCCGGAGAGTGCGGACGATGCCGGACCGCTGTTGGTGCCCCACCAGTTCTCCGCAACATTGACTGAAGTAGCCCCGTTGTTGTACACGGAATACCCGTCGTTGCCAAAGATCCGGGAATAGTGGACGTTGACCGTAGAGCCGGTATTGGCAAAGACGGCGCTGCCCCCATTTTTTGCCGTGCAGCCGGTGATACTCGTGGAGGTGACCGTCATGGCGGTGGACGTGTACGCATAGAGCGCCCCGCCCCACAGGGCCGAACAATCGGAGATCGTGGATCCGGCAATGATCACCGTGCTGCCACTGGTTGCAAAGATCGCGCCGCCATTGTTGTATGCCGAGCAGTTGGTGATGGCGGATCCGGTTACCGTAACCGTGCTATCGGTAGCATAGATCGCACCGCCGGCAGCAGGGGCGTACCCGTTCCGGAGACCCAGGTTCCGGATGGTGACGGTACGTGAGGTAGCCGAGAAGATCCGGCCGAGCACTGCGGCGTCGATGATAGTATCCGAAGGCCCGTGGGTGTCGGCCGCAGTGATGATGATATTATTCGGCACCGTGATATCGTGTGCGTAATAGGTGCCCGGGTTCAGGATCACCATGCCGTCCGATCCGGCCGATGTCATCGCAGCGGTAATCGCACTGGAGTCGTCCCCCCCGGACGGACTGATAGTGACCGTGTTGGCCATCACCGGCACCACCAGCGCCAGTGCCGCGATCACCAGCACCGCGGCCAGGAGCCGGCAATTACGCAAAGACAGGGGCCGGGTCATTTTTTTCTTACCCGGGAACATCGCCTCCCGCATCATACCGTCAGACCCGAGTTCACTGCTGTCCAGCTGGCGCAGTTGTCGGAGCTTGCAAAGACCCCGGCCTCGGTGCCGGCGTACAGTTTCCCGGCAGAATCGCTGACCAGCGTGAGCACGTTCCGGTTCGCAAGGCCGGTGTTGGAACAGGCATTCCAGGTCTGGCCATTGTCCGTGCTCGCGTATACGCCCCCGCCGATTGTCCCGGCATAGAGGGCCGGGCTGCCGGTGCCGGGTTGTTTTGCGAGCGCTGTTATCTGCGTATTTGCAGGCAGGACCTGTGCAGCGTTCCATGTACTGCCGCTGTCGGTGCTCCGGAAGATCCCCGCACCGCTCAGCCCGGCAAAGATGTTCGCGGAATCCAGCGGGTTGACGAGGATGCTGCTGACCCGGGTGATCCCGGTACCCGTGAGCGTGGTGTCCAGGATCTGGTTATGGGCGCCGCTGTCCGAGCTGACGCTGACGCTGAGCAGTGCGGTCCGGGTGCCGGTGGCAGAAGGGGTGAACGTGACGGCGAAGCTGCACGTCCCCGGCCACGGTGGCATTTTGGTGTTCTGTTCGCAGGTAGTTGTGTACGCAAAGTCGCTGCTGTCCGTGCCGGTGAGGGCGATCGACTGGATGGTCAGGTTCATGCCCGGGGTCACGTTCGTGCCTGGCAGGGTATTGGCAAGGACAATTGCCGGCTGGCTGTGGTCCGGTGCGCCGACCGTGACGTTCCCGAAGTCGAGAGCGGGAGGGGTCAGGGTGCCGGGCCGGTAATCCGCGCAGCAGGTGCCGGCCCATCCCGGGGCACAGGCGCAGAAATTATCCAAAGGCATCCTCACATACCGACTGTTAAGGCGGTCATATGTTAACGTAGAGCCAAGCAAGATAGAATAGTCATTTGTCTCAGCATATGCTGTATCTTGCAATGCGGGAGTAATGGTGAGGCACGTGCCATGCCTTTCGGTTGTGGCACTGCTGCCCCAGGGGGTGCAGTTGTTTGTGCACACGGGAGTGGTCCCTGACATGACGCAATAATTAGGATACTGGCATTGATTTCCTTCATATCCGGGAACGCAGCTGCAATTGTTAGACGAAAGGCAGAGCCCATTACCCTGGCAACAGTCACGAGTAATTACTGTTGGAGAGCACACAAACCCATAGCAGAACGTCGCCCCCACCGGCGCCACCAGCACCAGCGCCGCGATCACCAGCAATGCAAGAATCTGACTATACCGTTTCATCTCCATCTGTGGCAGCCCCGTTATCCCCTCGTGCACCCTGCACGCCCGCGGACGGTTCGAAAAAGACCGGCATCTTTCCGGAGCGTCTCAACCGGAGGATGTGGTTCCGCGACGATCATAATTAGACCTGCAAAATCCTATAATATAAATGAACCGAAATAATTTCAATGATTATCACTGAAATTTTCTCCCGTGCCACCGTCTTCAGGAAAAAGTCTTGCAGGCGGGAGACGGGATATCTGCGCAATATTCCGCTGGATTCTCACAAACAGGGAGAAATCGTGCGCTGATGGCCGGAATAAAACCAATCGGTTTTTTATTCCGGGTTATGGAGACTATTCCGGGATCTCCGTGACACCAGACCGTTCAAAGGAACCAGAATTTTTTGCAGGAAGACAATCCCCGTCATCGCAGGACAGCGGTATTCTCCTGTTCCGCCCGGCTACCCTTGTCGCGCTGACGGCACTCATTGTCTTTCTCATCGCGTATCTCGCATTCTCCGCCGGCCTTTTCGGGACCGCGCGGGAAACGGCCGTCCCCCCGGGGGTATGCGGCGAGATGGTGGTCCAGTACACGAACACGTACTTTGCCGAGCCCGGTACGCCGGCCTCGCTCGTCTCCGTGCAGGCTGATGGGAATGTCTATAACATAACCATCCGGTCCCGGTCAGAAAATATGACCTTGTACACAACCAGCGACTGCACATTTCTCTTCCCCATGGCAATCGACATGCGAAATTCCCGGGCCGCATCCTCATCCCCGGCCCGGCAGCAGCAGAATTTCAAACGATCGTCCCGTCCGTCCGTTGATCTCTACGTGATGGCATTCTGCCCGTACGGGACCCAGGCTGAAACCGCGATGGTGCCGGTGGAAAAACTCCTCGGGTCCAAAGCAGATTTCCGGATCCGGTATATCGCTTCTGTAAGCGGTTCGACCGCGGACACGGTCCAGTCCCTGCATGGCCCAAGAGAAGCAGAAGAAGATCTCCGGCAGGCCTGTATCAACCGGAATTATCCGGCGCAGTTCTGGGAGTACGTAAACCGGTTCGATCAGCAGTGCTATCCGCTGGCGCAGGATGCGGCAGCCTTCAGTGCATGCAGCCGGAACCTGACCGTATCGCTGAACATGGATCCTGAAAAAATTACTTCCTGCTCCACGGGGCCGGACGGTCTTGCGGTCCTCAAAGCCGATGAGGCGGACGCAGGTGCAAACGGGGCGACTGCCTCCCCGGCGCTCCTCATCAACGGCGTGACCTATGCCGGTGCCCGCACACCGGAGGCTTTCAAAACGGCCATCTGCAACAGTTTTGATACCATGCCTTCCGAATGCAACACCACGCTCTCCAGTACAGCTGCAAGCAGCAGCGGCGGAACCTGCTGATCCACCCGGTCCCCTGAATTTTTTTATCCGGGTCCCGGGATACGTTGCTCCTGTGCCGGGCAGGCATCCCCCGTCACTTCCCGCAGTACTCCTGCAACCCCGGTGCATGTACCGGCCGGGTCCTGCTGCACCATGCCGGCCGCTTCCAGCAGGACAATCCGTCCATCCGGCCTGCAGGTCCGGAAGCGGAATCTCCCCTCCCCGGACTCCCGTATGGCCCGGAGACCGTCATCCACGATCTTCCGGTCTTCCTGCATGGCAAGATCCGGAAATGGCCGGCCGGTGCTGGTGTCCGGCGCAAGCCCAATCTGCGAGGCCCGGGGACTCAGGTACGTGAGGGTGCCGTCAGTGCCGGCCCGGAATACGGGACAGGCCATATCCTCCACCAGCGCCTGGAACCGCTCCGCCTTCCGGTGCAGTTCGATCTCCGCAAGTTTCCTCTCGGTGATCTCCTGGGTGACGGCGATCATCCCCGGCGATCCATCCGGGAACCGGATGGGCAGGTGGTAGATCTCCAGGAACTTATGTTTCCCCCGGACCAGATCGTCGGCTATGACAACGCTCACTTCACCGGCAATCGCCTTCCTGCATGCTGCCAGGCATTCCCCGAAGTTCGCAATCCGGCCCTGGAATATGTCGGGAAGCAGGGCTCCCTCGATCTCCCGGGGAGGTATATCGGCAATGGTGGGAAGCCAGTGATTGAACTGGACGATCCGCAGATTGCTGTCGGTGATGCAGTAGCATTTCGAGATCTGTTCCAGGAATGCCCTCACGGGCAGGCGCCGGGACAGGGAATAGATCTTGGCTCTCCCGGAAATCTGCACCTCTACCGACTCGTTCGCTGTCAGCACCCCCAGGTACTTTGCAACCGACATGCGGTTGAGACCGGACACTTGGGCAATCTCCACGATGTTGAGCCCTTGCGGGTACTGCTTCAGCACGTCAAGGATCCGGGGAATTGCATCGGGTTCTGCGGTCATATCCTCATCCTTCCTGCACGGTTGCCTTCTTCCGTCCCGGGAGGGCATCCCCAGCTGCATCCCGCAGCAGGCCGGTAATCCCCGTGCACGTACCGGCCGGGTCCCGCTGCGCCCTGCAGACCGCTTCCAGCCGGACCTTTCGGCCGTCCGGCCTGACCGCAGAAAAGCAGATCGTCCCTTCCCCGGACTCCCGTATGGCCCGGAGACCGTCATCCACGATCTTCCGGTCTTCCTGCACGGCCAGATCTGAAAATGGCCGGCCGGTGCAGGTGCCCGGCTCCAGCCCGAACTCCGTGGCGGGGGGGCTCAGGTACGTGAGGATGCCGTCAGCGCCGGCCCGGAAGACCGGACATGCCAGTCCCTCCAGGAGCGCCCGTAACTGATCGGCCTCGGCCCGGGCTTCAATTCTTGCCATTCTCTCCCGGGTAATATCCACGGAAAAGGAGATCATGCCGGGCGAACCGTCCGGGAACCGGATCGGCATAGAGAACAGCTCGCAGAACCGGGATCCCCCGGGAAAGAGCCGTTCGGCAATGACGGTGGACGGGCTGCCGGCGAGTGCCTCTTCAAATGCCTTCATGCACTCGTCGCAGTTGGCGACATGTCCGGAGAACATATCGGAGAGCCGGATGCCGACCATCCCGACCGTGCGGGGGACGTAATCGTTGAGCTGGATGACGGTGAGGTCGCTGTCGGTTATCACATAATGAAGTGGCATATGTTTCCGGAAGAGATCTACCGGAAGCCGCCGGCCGGCAAAGGAGTAGACTTTCGCCCTCCCGAACATCCGGACCCTGACAGACTCCTGCGCTGTCAGCACATCCAGGTATTTTGCAACCGACATGCGGTTGAGACCGGACAGCCGGGCAATCTTCTGGATATTGAGACCACCGGGGTTCTTCTTCAGGGTCTCCACGATTCGTGCGATTATTTCCTCCGGCGCTTCTTTCAATCCAGGTCTCCTCCGGCTCCGGTCAGTATGCCTTCATTATTCCCGGTGCCGGCATTTCGTGAGCGGGGTAATGTATCTTCCAGCGAATCCGGTACGCATCGCCAGATGATCCGCTGCAGTGCGATGGATGGATCTTGGGATGAGGGCATGATAAAAATTTTTAAATGTTCTTTTCCCGGGATCCGGGAAATTTTTTCCGGATTTTTTCCGGATTTTTTATTTTCTGAAATTTTTTTCCGTGCGAAAAAAAATAAAAAAAAAATTTCCTGCACCGGTTTTCTCCGGTCCCCCTTCCTATCAGCCCGGTCCTCCCCCCGAGCTCTCCGTCGGAGAAGCAGGTCTCCGACGGCAAACAACCCTCAATTTTTACCCCGTTTACCGAAATACGCCCAAAACGGGGCGCATATAATGCCCTCCGGAGCCTCATGGAAGCGTTTGGCGGGCGTTTTCTCCGGGCTCCCGACCTTTGCCAGATCCTCCCGTGATCGGGGCAGGAAACGCGTCTATTAAAATCGATATATTGCCCCCGTTTCAAAAAATATACACAATGCGGGCCCCGATAAAATCCGGGTTCATTTTGGGGTTTTCCGGAAATGCCCGGATTGGCAATCCGGGCATAATGCGGGGTTTTTTGGGTCAGTACTCCCGTACCAGACTGGGCCGGTTTTGGTGTTTCCCGGGCCTGAAATGAGGGTTTTCAGGGGGAGATTTCCGGCATGGTTTCCAATGCCGGGCAATGATGACAGGGCCCGGTAGTTTCCAGGACCGGATCATTTCCGGAAAAAATAAAAAAAATATTCCGGAATTTTTTTTAACAAATTATGGAATAAAAAAAAATAATCTGAACAAAAATTTCTGGAAATTTTTTTTGCCGGGTTTTTGGAAAAAAAATTTGAAAAAAAATTTTGAGAAAATTTTTTGAAAAAGAAATTGGTTGGCTCTCACTTCGGCTTGTAGTATCCCCACTTCTCAAGAGCCCCCTTGAGCTCCTTGGCTTTCTTTGCCTTCTCATCGAGAGTTGCGCCTTCCTGCCAGGCCTCGATCGCCTGCATGGTGGCCTTTGCCCCGGCCCTTGTCCCCTTCGGGTGGCCGTGGATGCCGCCCGAGACGAGCAGCACGAGTTCGGTGCCGTAGATGTCGAGCACATCCGGGACAAGGCCCGGGTGGAGCCCGCCCGAGGAGACGGGGAACGCGGTCTTGATCTTTCCCCAATCCTGGTCGAGGATGAGATTTCCGACCGCTTTTGTCTTCTTCTCCCGCATCACATCGGCAATCACGGTCGACTCTTTCTTCGTGCCCGTCAGTTTGCCGACCGCGGTACCCGAATGGATCTGCGAGACCCCGACAAGCCGCATCAGCTTTGCCAGGAACTGCATGGTGATCCCGTGCTTGGGGTTCCGGTCAAAGCTGGCATGCATGGCCCGGTGGGCGTGGATGGCAAGCCCGAGGTCGGAGCAGTAGTCCCGCATGGTCATGACGCTTGCCGTCCCGGCAACTACGACATCGATCATGCAGTAGTTCCATCCGTACTCGGCCAGGAGATCGGCCCGCTTTTTCATGGTCTCGACATCCGCCGTGATATTCAGAAACGCGGACTTCTTCTCGCCGGTCTCCTTCTCCGCCTTGTCCCGGAGCTTTGCCATCAGTTTCACGCGGTCGTCGAACCGGTTGAACGATGTGGAGGTGAGGTTCTCGTCGTCTTTCACGAAATCGAACCCGCCCATCCAGGTCTCGTACCCTACCTCGGCATGCTCCTTTGCGGTGAATCCGATCTTGGGCTTCGGGACCGCGCCGGTCAGCGGGCGTTTTGCAATCTTCATCATCTTCCGGATCCCGTCGTTGCCAAAGTGCGGGCCTTTGAAGTGTTTCAGGTACGCCTGGGGGAATGTCACGTCAACGAGCCTGAGGTTCTTGAGGGCTTTCATCCCGAAGATGTTGCCCGCGATCCCGCTCATCAGCTGGACGGCGTTTCCCTCTTCCCAGAGTTCGAGCGGGTAGGCAATCTTCACGAAATTTCCCTCGAACTCGAACGCCGTTGCCTGGAGCGCTTTCATCCGGGGCGGCATGGTAAAGAGCGTTGTCCACGTGCCGGTCGAACTCTCCGAGGCTATACGGCCTGCGGCTTCCTCCTTCCCGATCCCCGCAGCCGGTTCGAAATAAAAGAGGGTAACCAGATCGTCCTTTGCCGGTGTGTAGTTCGTATCGACAAATTCATTGTACCAGTCAATCGCCATAGTAATCCTGTACCTCTAAAGGATTTGCCGGGTAAAAAAGATGTAGACCGGAGCAGGGTGTTTACGGATTCATTCAAACCCCGGTGTTTGCATGGATATGTGTCGGGAGAAAGCCGGTGATCCCTAACGATGCCACTCCTGAAATCAGGACCGGCATATCTCAGCCGGTTCTATGGCTGGATCTTGTGGAAAATGTAGGATCTTCAGGGAATGGCAAGACCCTGGATGACCGCAGATTCAGGTACTTCGTACTTTTGGCCGGTACCGGATACCTGGTAGGGCCCGGTGGTCTTCACCCCGTACGGGTTACCGGTCGTCGAATACGGTACGATAAATTCCCCATCGATGCTCTCCTGGCGGTAAATGTACGTCCGGCCGGTATTGGTCACAACGGGCACTTCAATAATGCCGGTCCCTTTGATGTGGGCTCCTTTCACGTATTCGTACACTTTGACATACTTCAGGTCCACGGTCCCGGATGCCGGCGATTTGCGCGGGGATTCATGGATAAGCCGGTAATGGCGCAGGGCCGGGACATCGTCTATCGGCTGCGTTACGCTGGAACTGAGAAGGACCGCGGAATACCCGGCCCGGGATGCATTGTTGAATTCCTTCACGCGGCTTATGCCTTCGGTCTTGTTCACGGGCAGTGCTTTTGTTACAACCGGCAAGGATGTCCCCGTGATTGCCGGGCCGGCATATTCAACATAGATCGTTGAGTTCGCCTTTGCCATGGATCCATCGAAGTTGTACAGGCGCGAGACCATGGTCTCGTAATACAGCGGTTTATTGAGCAGGAGTCTGGTGGCCCGGTTTGCCGGGCTGTTCTGTTCCGGAACCAGAACTTCCATCATGAAAGGCGAGAGTCCTGCCGATGCATTGTACCAGGTTGCCATTGGCCCGAATTTTTCCCAGTCCATCTGGTAATCGATGACCACATACCGTGTCCCGTTCACATCGAGAATCCCGTCTGCCGTGTCTTCGGATGTTGAGACAAAGAACGCTGCAGCACCGGTCGGGCCGGCAACGCCCTGCTGGAACGGGTTGGCATTGGGAATGCGTTTTGCAATATAGGTTATCAGGTGGCCATAATCCCACCAGGACATGACCCCGTATGCCTCCGGCGGGTACCGGAAAGTTTCCGGATCATGGATTGCATAATAATCCACGCCCGGATCCGGCGTATTTTTCTCCATCCACTCCATGGCTTCCCTCCAGTCGGGATCGAGGGGCAGCGACCTGCCCGAAGCAACCGAATAATCAATGGATACGGATTGGTACACGAACAGGATTGAAAGTATTATTGCAAGAGCGGGCAACAGGAGCGCCTTGTAATCCGGAGATCCCGGTACACCGGCCTGCCGGGATCTTCTCTTCTGGCCGGTGCGCTTATCCGGGTCTGTTCTCGCAGCCGGAGAGACGGTACCGGTGCGCCGGAAGAGTCCGGATAATTCCACCTTGCCGTGGCTGATGGCAAACGTAACGCAGACGGCTGCCAGGAGAGCGATATTTATGCCAAGGTAGTATTCGTACCGCACGTGCTGCCAGGTTGAATACAGGATAACCGCTGACCAGACCAGGGCAAAGACCTGGTGGGGCTTTTCATCTTTTATATTCTGGTACACAAGGACCAGGGCCCCGCCGAAGAAGAGCAGGAGACCGTAACTGAAGAAGAGCCACGCGGATTCCGGTGACCATCCCCGGGCCTCCAGTACCGTATCCGTAACTGCTTCCTGGCCGAAGAACGCACTGAGGTTGCCAACAATGCCTGAGAAGAGATCCGGAAATGCCAGGGCAAGGATCCCGGCAAGGACAATGACTATCCCGGCAATTGAAACGGGAAAGAGGAAGCGGTTTTTTTGGGAGAGGATGCGCGATAAGAGATACAGGACTACTGTCCCGATAATGAGGCCGGCATATGCCCCGAGATGACCGGCGGAATATTCCGAAAGGCCCAGGCCGGCTGAACGTAGTCCAAAGAGGAGCAGGCCGATAAAGGCTGTGGCGAACACAACTGCATTGATGAGGAGGAGGTACTCGCTTGTCCGGTTGCGGAAATAATCGATCGTTACCTGGACGAGGGTGAAGATCGCAACGATCATTGCAAAAAGGATCATCGTCGGCATCACAAAGAGTCCCGCCAGGTAGGCGAGTCCGGCTAAAAATGCCAGCAGGGCGGTTCTTCTGTAACTGGAGAATGTTCTGAGATCGATTGCGGTCTCTTTGCCGGAGAGAATCGCACAGGAATAGACCAGGCAGAAGATTGTCGAGAACAGGACTTCGGCTATGTGGTGATCGGGATATCCATAGATGGAGCAGAAAAAGAACTGGCCCGATATTATCGCTGTGAACCCGGCGGCAAGAATGCCCGTCTTCCAGCTGCCGAAACATTTTCCTGCAAAATACATGACGGCAACCGTTACGGCGGCCATCAGTGGCGGCACAAGTAGTGCGGTGCTGATGATTTCAGGTCTTGTTGCTGCGCCGGCAAGGAGGCAGCAGGTTGAAATGATCATCGGGAAGAGGGGTCCCCAGTAAATCCCCGTCCCGGTCGGGTACCGGGTCATTGCATCGTACCATGCGTAATGGGGGAAGTTTGCGAGGATCTGTTCAACCTGGCGGAGATTGTAAAACGGATCGTCCATGGATAAAAAATCGATGGGATCCACGGTTCCCCGGGTGATGAGCGGGAGGAGCCGGAGCCAGAGCGCGATTCCGATAAAGAGAACAAGAGAGCCAGCGACAAGCCAGGTCTCTTTCTTTTTCAGGGTGGCGATGATCATGGGTAAGCTCATCTGGTTACCGGAGGGGTTTTAATTCGGGGGTTAATATTTTTTTATAAATTGTCCGGTGATTGTATCGTTTCCTGTTTTCTGTGATGAATCTGGTGGGATGGGGTTCCGGGAAATTTCTTTTGGCTCTCTGCTGTGCAAGGTCTCCGATCGATCTTCCCCGGAAGGCAGATCTCCGGCCTCCTTTTAAAACTGAAATCCCGGGAGCGGTACCCGTTCTGCACCAGGACGGGCTTTCGCCGGTAAAACGGGGTGAGATTTTTCTCTGGATCGAGACCGGTGTCTCTCCTGGTAATTGTCCGCGGTTCCCGCAAATCCTGTAACAATCCGGGCTGCACCGGTTTTTAAAAAAAGAGAGGGTTGGGATCAGGTTATTGGTTGTTTTTCCCGATGGCTTCCAGGAACCGGTCGATGAGCTGTTCGGACCGGTTCTTCATGCCGAACCAGAACGTGATTGCGATCGCCGCACCAAGGCCGATGCCGATACCCCAGGCAATCGGGGTGACGAACGTGTAGATGATTGTCAAGTCTATCATCAGCTGCGAGAGCGCGAGGATAACGATGACGAAGTATAAGAAAATCCGCAGGATCAACAGGACCGGCTTGATGAGATCCACGTCCTTGGTGTCGTGGTACTTGACCAGGAGATCCAGGAAATAGTCGATCAGGATGAAGCCTACGATCAGGATGATGACGAATGCTGCAATGTGCGGGATGTAGCCGACGATCGCGGTCATCAGGAGGCTCATGTAATCCATGTTGAGGAAATCAACCGCAGCCAGGACTGCAATCAGATAGATGCAGCATCGGGCCGCTATATCCCCGAGGTATCCCAGCGAGACTCCGGAATTCTTGAGTTTGCCGCCGAGTTCGGTCTGGTTCACCGAAGA
Source organism: uncultured Methanoregula sp. (assembly GCF_963677065.1). Taxonomy (NCBI): domain Archaea; kingdom Methanobacteriati; phylum Methanobacteriota; class Methanomicrobia; order Methanomicrobiales; family Methanoregulaceae; genus Methanoregula; species uncultured Methanoregula sp. Next base: position 2,772,403 of record NZ_OY781872.1, on the reverse strand, counting down.
ATACGAGACGGCTTTGTCAATGACGAACCGAACTGCTTTTCCGACAAGCCTTCCGATGATCCAGCCGATAAGGAGAATGACGATCGCGCCAAGAATTGCGGGGAGGGACGATGTGATCATGTCCATCCACCGGTTTTGCGTAACTACAGTTACTGTATCCACCATAACACAAACTTCCTACATGTTTTGGAATGTACTTCCACATTTATATTGATAATTGCCTTATATATAATTTTTTCTTATTGAGTATACATGTGAATGATTAAAAACAATTATAAATTTCTCATGCAACATAACTAATTATCTGACTGATTGCAATGATGCAGGATTACCAGCACGAGCTCAGCCTCATAAAAGATTTCCTGAAGAAAAAACCCGAAGGCATGAGTGTAACTGATCTCTCAAAAGCGCTGGGCAAGAACAAGAACACGGTCGGGCGGTACCTGGACATCCTGCTCATCTCCGGGCAGGTTGACATGAGGACTTATGGGATGGCAAAAGTGTTCTCCCTCTCCCAGCGCGTTCCCCTGTCCGCCCTTATCAGCTACTCAAACGAACTCATCATGGTCCTGGATGCGGACTCCCGCATTGTCCAGATCAATGATAATTTTCTCAAACTCCTCCACTTAACAAGGGAAGCCACGGTCGGGCAGAATCTTTCCTACCTCTCCCCTCCGGATGTGGACATGCATGAACTGCTGGAGACAATCTCTGAAAAGTCCGCGGGTAAAGAGCACACGCTCTCATTCCATGTACGGGATCTGGGTGAGAGGATCTTCAAGCAGAAATCCATTCCTGCCGTTTTTGAGGATGGCGGAAAAGGCCGGACCATCATTCTCGAGGATGTCACCGAACAGATCCTGGCCGAACGGCAGATCCGGGAGAGCGAGGAGCGGTTCCGGATGATGGCGGAAAATATCCAGGACGGCCTGACAATTATTGAAAATGACAAAACAGTGTATGCCAACCGCCGGATCGAGGAGATTACCGGGTACACGTTTGATGAATTCAACCATATGGGGCCGCTTGCAATTGTTGCCCCCGAATGCCACGATATCGTGAAACACCAGATTGCGGAACTTGAAAAAAATCCCGAGAAACCGAGAGAGATCCAGGTCTGGATCATCAGGAAAGATGGCGAACGGAGATTTGTATCTGCCCGTATCAGTTATGTCCGGTATCAGGATATCGATTACAATTTCGTGATCTTTACCGACATGACCGAATCCAAACGGCAGGAGCTTCTTTTGCGGGAGAGCGAGGAGCGGTTCCGGCTGATGGCGGAAAATATCCAGGACGGCCTCATCATTGTGGAGAACGGGAATTTTACCTATGCCAACCGCAGGGTTTCCGAGATAACCGGCTATTCCATGGAAGAACTCATCCAGATGCACTCTTCGGATCTTCTTTCCGATGAAGACCAGAAGTACCTGGAAAAAATGATTCTGGATGCCAGCCGCGATGCGAAAAAGACGGGGGAACTCACCCTCTGGATCAACCGCAAGGACGGAACCCGCCGCTGCCTCCTTGGAAGGATTACCGCTGCACTGCGGGAAAATACGATGAGCACGTATATGACCATAACCGATATCACAGAATCTGCCGAGCGGGAGCGGGCATTAAAGGATCGTATCACCGCCCTTCAGCAGCTCATCTCGTGATCTGATCGGCCGGTCCCGCCCTCTCACCTTTTTCTTTCGGATTCAATCCCTGAATCATTACCCTTGTATCCGTGTCCTGGTGCGGCCCGCGCTCATTTGAAAGACCCGGGCTCCTTTGGGGTAATCTCCGTCGGCAATGCCTCATCCCGCAGGTGTATTCATTATACGTTTGTATAACCAATAAAAGAAATTTATATCAATTATAAAATCAAAGATCGTTAGCCAGAAAATAATCAGGAATTGATTGCCATGAAATCATGGAATAACCAGAAACCATCCAATAACCATTCTTCCCTTATCCCCCGGATAAAGGAACGTCACAATCTGGTTTTTTATGCCACTCTTGTCGTAATTGCGGTTCTTTTCATCATCGCATCCCCGGCCCAGGCCGCTACCGCTGCGGCCAGTCCGCCATCCTGTGATCCGGCAATGGATGAGAATAATCCCGTGGAACTTTCCTGCCCGGCCGGTGTCCCGGCTGCCGGTATCCTGCACGAACCGGATGCGGATGTATGGAGGATTCGATGATCTCCGCTCTTGTCGTGGATCCGGATCCTGCCATGGGCTCGTATATTTCCGATATCTGTGAGAAGACCGGCTCGTTCAAAGTCCATACCGCGGAATCCGGTGAAGCTGCCCTTGTCTGGCTCTTTACCAATGACGTGGACGTGATCGTATCCGGATCCCGGATGCCCGAGATGACCGGTGTCGAACTGTTGCGGTCCCTGCGGGAGCAGAACCTGCAGATCCCTTTCATCTTTTTTACCGAGGAGGACTCATCCGCTCTTAAAAACGAAGCGTACATCAACGATGCCTATGGATTCATCACCCGGCGGGGAACGGAGAAGAAACCGTTCCTGGACCTTATGAGACTGATGTACTGGGCTGCCGGTTACAACGACCGGATGGACTGACGGGCCTCTTGCAATTGCGCCCGGGCTCACGACCGGAAACCCGGAAACTGATAATGCCGGTACGCCCGGGTGAGTTCCATTCCATCAGCCCTACCGGACCATATGCCAATCTTTGTATTCCGGCCCAGCAGATAGAGAGATAACCATGTTTCCCGCTGAACTTTCAAGGATTGAGCGGTCGCTTCTCGTTATCGCACTTGTTTTCATCATCATCCTCGCCGTGAAGATGACAACGTTTTTTGTCACGATCATCCTGACCTCCATCTTCTTTGCCATGCTCGCGTATCCCAGCCTGACCTGGCTCAAGAAGAAAGGGGTCTCCGATATCATTGCGGTCTCGATGATAACGGTGGTTGCGTGCCTGGTGATCGTCGGGTTCATCCTGCTGACGGTGCTGTCGGTCAACACCCTGGTCAGCGACATACCGCAATTCCAGCAGGAACTCAACATGCGGCTTGCCGATATCACGAGCCTGCTCCAGACATTCGGGGTCCCGAGCAACGCGCTCACCCTCCCGCAGATCAATATCGAAAGTATCCTCTCGATCGTGATATCATCCGTCATGGGTCTTGGAGAAGCCATCATCTTTCTCTTCTTTGTCGGCGTCACAACGTTCTTTTTGCTGCTCGAGACCCCGAACCTGGAAGCCCGGTTCAGGAAGCTCGGGGGAAAAAGCCCGGAAACGATCAAGCAGGTCTCCCGCATGGCGGGGTACGTGACCGACTTCATTGTTGTAAGAACCGAGACCAATCTCATTCACGGGATTCTCTTTGGCGGGTTCCTCAGCATCATGGGCGTCCACGCGGCCATCCTCTGGGGAATCCTCGTATTCCTGCTCGGGTACATCCCGTATATCGGGCTCATCATCGCATCGGTGCCCGCGATCTTTTTTGCCTGGCTCCAGTTCGGGGTGTGGGGAGCGGTTGCCGTGATTGCTGCTGTCTGCGTGCTGAATCTTATTGTCGAAAACCCGGTCTACTCCTACCTGGCAGCCCAGAAGTTCGAAGTCCCGGCCCTCATCGTCATAATCTCGGTCATCTTCTGGGGATGGCTGCTGGGCCTCATCGGGATGTTCTTTGCCATTCCCTTGACCCTGATGCTCTTCCTTGCGTTCCAGATCTTCGAAGACTGCCGCTGGATCAACCGGGTGCTGGGAGTCAGCCATCTCTTTGAGGAGGAGCAGGAAAACGCGGATGGTACAAATCCCGGTGCAGGCTGACCGGGCCGGACCGGTTCACTTGACCATCTTCTTTTTCCGGAGCAGGCGGTTGTAGGCGATTGCAAACCGGTGAGCTTCGTTTCTTATCTCCTGGAGATAGTGCAGGGCAGGCCCCTTGGGGTCCAGCTTGCGCGGGAGCATCTCGCCCGGGAGATAGATGTCCTCCTCCCGTTTTGCAATGGCAATCACCGGAATATCCGCCCCGAGTTCTTCCAGAACAGCGGCAGCCGCGGAGAGCTGCCCTTTCCCGCCATCGATGAGGACCAGGTCGGGAAGTTCCGCGTCTTCTTCGATCAGCCGGCGGTACCGGCGTCTCACCACTTCCGCGATAGAGGCAAAATCGTCGATGCCTTCGACTGTCTTGATCTTGAACCTGCGGTAATTCTTCTTGTCCGGAATACCATTCCGGAACTGCACCATGGAGCCCACCATGGCGGTCCCGGACAGGTGGGAGATATCGAAACATTCGATGACTTCGGGCGCACTGCCAAGGCCGAGATTTGCCTGGAGATCGTTTGTCTTCAGGTCGTTTTTCAGAAATGCGTGTTCGATGTTCTTCTCGACAAGGGCGAGGAGTTTCTTCTTCTCGCCGATCTTCGGGACCGTGACCGTCACGCTGTGGCCTTTGCGTTCCGTGAAATATGCTGCAAGCGCCTCGTCGATCTCATGGGGAAGGATCAGTTCGGCCGGGGGCGTGCGATCGGTATAGTACTGGACCAGGAACTCCTCGAAGAAATCCTCCCGGAGATCGAACGAGTACTCCTGTTTTCCGGCAAGCCGGCCTTTCTCGACCGAGAAGACCATCAGGTACACCGTCGACCCGCCGACCGTGTAGGCTATCACGTCCTGGTCGGTCTCTCTCACCTGCTCGACATGCTGGCGCTCGGACAGGTGCTCTATTGCTGCTATCTGGTTGCGGATGGCAAGAGCTTTTTCATATTCCTGGTGCGCCGAGAGCGCGGCCATCTCCGACCGGAGGGTTGAAAGCAGTTCGCTGCCCTTTCCCTTGAGAAGCGCCATGGCCCGGTTCACGTTCTCCTGGTACGCCTCCTGGCTCACGGCCCCGGCGCAGGGAGCGCTGCACGTGTGCATATGGTGCCGGAGGCAGGCGCGTTTCGGCAGTTTCCTGCACGAGCGGAGCAGGAAGATCCGCTTTATCACTTTCAGGATGGCATCGCGTTCGGCTGCGGAGACGAACGGGCCGAAATACATGCCCTCCTCCGTGCTTGTCCTTCGTGCAATACCGATCCGCGGGAACGGCTCCCTGGTTATCTCGATATAGGCATAGCGCTTGGCATCCTTGAGATCGATATTGTATTTCGGCTGGTATTTTTTGATGAGATTATTCTCGAGAAGGAAGGCCTCGGTCTCGGTGTTGGTCACCATCACGCTGACGGATGCGATCGATTCCACGAGTTTTTTTGTCTTGGGGTCGTGGTCTTTTTTCTGGAAATAACTGCCAACCCGTTTTTTGAGATTCTTGGCTTTCCCTACGTAAATGATCGTGCCGGCACTGTCCAGGAACTGGTAACACCCGGGATTCGCCGGGAGGGTGGCCGTATCAAACATTGCTGTAGTAGGGTCTCGCGTGCCAGCTATTAAGGGATAAGCATTGTTCAATACCCCCCGGCGGATGCGGGCGTGGGCAGCGAACAGATCAGAATCTCCAGGGCCCGTGTGCGGGAGCGCAAGGCCGGGGGTTGTGCGGAACGGGCTGCAGGGTGCCGGCAGACTCCCTGTTACGCGACGTCCGGGCTGCCCCGGGCATATCTTACGGAATCCAGGACCGCGAGCCAGTCAAAATCGGAGAAGCTCTGGGGAGTCAGGGCAAAATATCCCGGGTTCTTCCGACTTACCGGACGGATTCGCAGAGCTGCAATCTCTGATGCCGGGAGTCCCCTGCCACGATATGTCGGGATGAACCGGGCCGGCCCCGGCACGGCAGTCAGCAGAGATTCCGGCGTGCCGTTTTCAGGCTCCCCGGTACCATTCCCTTCGCAGGCGCCGACTGCAGACCCGATGGCTGCATACCCCGGGCCGAGGAGCTCCTGGAGATGCGCTCCCGCAGGCCACCAGGTGAGTGCGTGCTTGCCGAGCTGCCACCGGGCCGGTCCGCGCTGCAGGTGGCTGTTGTGGGCAAAGGCAAAGACCTTCCCCCGGCCCCGTTCACACGAGACCGCATACGCGAGATTGTCCGCCATCATCGCATCGCGCCAGCCAAGGCTGTTCCTGATCCGTTCCCCCGGCGCCAGCTTCTTTGCAAGCAGGGCATGGTAGTCCAGGAGCTGCCGGGCCACCGAGGCATACTGGACCGCTTCACGGTAGTTGTCGCTGCCGGTCTTTGCCACCAGTTCCGGGCAACGGGTGGCCAGTTCCATGATGAGATCCTCGGTCTCGATCCTCAGTCCGTTTGCAGCCGGCGAACGTCCGATCGATTGCTCCGGGTCCGTCATCGCAGCAGGGTTCTCCCATGCAGCATCTTCTCCAAGGAGGGCGTTGATCCGGTCAGAACGATCGGTGTCATCGGTTTCGTCAGCCGAAGAGAGATACTTAAGAACGAACTGCAGGAGCTGCCGGGGGCTGTCGCTCATGGTCATCTCGGTCGGGCTGTCGAAGCCGTAGAACCGGACTTTTGTTGTGTGGGAAGGGTCGGCATTGTACTGCCGGATCCATTCTATGAGTTCCCGGTTGGCATCGAGCAGGCCGAAATTATGGCTGAACCCGGTCTCCCGTATATCATCGTACGATTTCGGGCCGCGACCATTGACATACTCGTTCACCGCATGCGCCCGGGGAAAACTGCTCTCTATGGCGATGGCGCTGTAGCCGTGCTTTTGTACAAGCTGCTGGAAGAGCCGGTTCCTGAGCAGGAGGATCTCTTCGCCGCCATGGAGTGCCTCGCCGAAACCGAGCAGTTCGACTGCGGGGCTGAGGAGGCCGATGAGCCTTTTGACGGTTATGTTGAAGATGCCGGGCGAACCGGGAGAGAACCGGATCGATTCGTTGAGAACCCAGTCCTCGAGAGATTCGTATTCCGGGCCGGAACTTTCCAGGTAATATTCAAAGTTATTCATTTCTCAAAAGACCCGCGGGGAGATCGGATCTCTCCTTACCGTTTTTTAATTCTGCTCTTAATTCGTTTAAGCCTGAGGGTTTTTGCCCGGTGGGGGCTCCGGATCCCTGCAGCCTCGTTTACGGGGTGGGCCGCCATCCCCGGCGGATCGGAACGGTGAAGAATCGCATTGTGGTTGAGGACATGCCCCGCTGTGCCATGCGGGGCACTGACGCGGAGACCGCTCCTAAAATCCGGGCCGTAGTTCCGGCGATAAAATTCCTTACAGCCGGTTCAATACCGGTTTAAAAAAAATCAAAAAAGAATTTCTTTTACTTCGCGTTCAGGATGGGCCTGAGGAACTGCCCGGTATAACTTCCGGCAACATCAGCCACCTGTTCAGGAGTTCCGGTTGCAACGATCTCGCCGCCGGCATCCCCGCCCTCGGGGCCGATATCGATGAGATAGTCGGCCGACTTGACGACATCGAGGTTGTGCTCGATGACGATCACGGTGTTGCCCTTTGCCACGAGATCGTCGAGCACTTTGATCAGTTTCTTGGTGTCATCGAAGTGGAGCCCGGTGGTCGGCTCGTCGAGCAGGTAGAGCGTCCTGCCGGTTGCACGCTTGGCAAGCTCGCGGGTCAGCTTGATCCGCTGGGCTTCCCCGCCCGAGAGCGTGGTCGAACTCTGGCCGAGCTTGATGTAGTCGAGGCCGACCCGTGACAGGGTCTCGAGTTTCGTCCGGATGGACGGGATGTTCTCGAAGTGTTTCATCGCCTCTTCGACACTCATATCGAGGACGTCCGCGATCGACTTGCCCTTGTACAGGACTTCGAGCGTCTCCCGGTTGTACCGTTTGCCCTTGCACTCCTCGCACTCGATGTACACATCGGGGAGGAAGTTCATCTCGATCTTGATGAGGCCGTCGCCCTCGCACGCCTCGCACCGGCCGCCCTTGATGTTGAAAGAGAACCGGCCCGGCGCAAAGCCCCGCATCTTTGCTTCCTTGGTTTCGGCAAAGACTGTGCGGATCTCGTCGAAGACTTTCGTGTAGGTCGCGGGATTGGACCGGGGGGTCTTTCCTATCGGGGACTGGTCGATCACGATCACCTTGTCGATCTCGGCGTCGAAGATGATCTTCTCGTGCTTGCCGGCCTGCTCTTTTGACTTGTTGATGATCTGCATCATGCCCTTGTACAGGGTCTCGTACACGAGGGTCGACTTCCCGCTGCCCGAGACCCCGGTGATGACCGTGAGGAGCCCTATCGGGAACTTCGCGGTGATATTCTTGAGATTGTTCTCCGTGCATCCCCTGACCGTGATGTACCGTTTGGATGAGCGGCGGGTCTTCGGCACATCGATCATCTTTGCCCCGGAGAGGTACTGGCCGGTCAAGGACTTCCTGTTCTTCTCGATCTGCTTCGGGCTGCCTTCCGCTACAACGGCGCCTCCGTGCATCCCGGCACCGGGACCCATGTCGATCACGTGCTCTGCGGACCGGATCATGTCCTCGTCATGCTCCACCACGAGCACCGTGTTCCCGAGATCGCGGAGCGTCCGGAGGGTCTCGATCAGTTTCCGGTTGTCGCGCTGGTGGAGCCCGATGGAGGGTTCGTCGAGGACGTACAGCACGCCCATCAGGTTGGATCCGATCTGGGTTGCGAGCCGGATCCGCTGGGCTTCCCCGCCCGAGAGGGTCCCGGCATTCCTTGAGAGCGTGAGGTACCCGAGGCCGACTTTCTCCAGAAAATCGATCCGGCTCTTGATCTCTTTTGTGATCAGGTTGGCAATCTCCGCTTCCTTTTTGGTCAGCCGGATGTTTTTGAAGAACGCGATGCCTTCCGAAATCGACATGTCGGTGACATCGATGATGGATTTCCCGTCGATCCGGACCGCGAGCACCTTGTCCTTGAGCCGTTTGCCATTGCAGGCCGGGCAGGGGGAGACCCGCATGTAGCCTTCGAGCTCGCGCTTGCGCCAGTCGGACTGGGTCTGGGCATAGAGCCGGGCAGTCTGGGGGAGGAGTCCTTCCCATTCCCCGGTGTGCGACCATTCGGCATCGCCGTTCTTCATGCTCATCGAGAACTTCATCCGCTTCGATGAGCCGTACATCAGGGCATTGTACTGCTCTTCGGTGAGATCTTTTATCGGCGTCATGGCCGAGAAGCCGTAGTTCTTCGCAACGGTTGCGAGGTACTGGCCCCTAAAGCCGTCCATCGGGTTGCGGTACGGGGCAATCGCGCCGTCAGCAATACACCGCTCCTTGTCCGGGATGATTAAGTCGGGGTCGAACTCCATCTTGACCCCGAGGCCGTGGCACTCCTCGCAGGCCCCGAACGGGCTGTTGAACGAGAACATCCGGGGCTGGAGTTCCTCGAATGCCATCCCGCAGACCGGGCAGGCCATGAGGGACGAGTAGGTGGACTCCTTTTCCTCCTCATCGGCAACGAGCACGAGCCCCTCGGACTTCTTTAAGCAGTTCTCCACCGCCTCGGCAAGCCGGGTCCGGTCAGCGGCATCGAGCCGGTCGATCACGATCTCGATGTCCTGCTTCTTGTACCGGTCGAGGCTGATCTCCTCGTCGGTCCGGATGATCTTGCCATTGACCCGGACCCGTGCGTAGCCTTCCTTGTTGAGATCTTTTAAGAGTTGCTGGTACGTGCCTTTCTTCTGCCGGACAATGGGGGCGAGGATGGTGACCTGGCCCGGGTGCTCTGACGCGATCTGGTCTGCGATCTTATCCGGGGTCTGGGCCGCGATGGGGATATTGTGCTCGGGGCAGAACGGCGTCCCGATCCGGGCATAGAGGAGCCGGAGGTAATCGTAGATCTCGGTGACGGTCCCGACCGTGGACCGGGGATTTTTCGAGGTGGTCTTCTGCTCGATGGAGATGGCAGGCGAGAGCCCCTCGATGGAGTCCACGTCGGGCTTGTGCATCATGCCGAGGAACTGCCGGGCGTACGAGGAGAGGGACTCGACGTACCGGCGCTGGCCCTCCGCATAGAGGGTATCGAATGCGAGCGTTGATTTCCCGGAGCCGGAGACTCCCGTTATGACGACTAACTTATCCCGGGGGATCGTGACGCTGACATTTTTGAGATTGTGCTGGCGTGCACCTTTGATGATGATGTCTTTCATGAATATGTGCTGAGTCAATCAGCTCCGGTAGTTAAAGGAGTGAGGTTTGGGGCATGAAAGTGAAGTTTATTGCAGCCTGTGGAGATTATACCGGGCGTAGTGACGAACGGAAGTGATACATTGACCACAATTTTATAATATGCAAACGAACTTAGTTACCATCATAGCAAAGGTGGACAGCCATGGCAAAACCAATTGAACTGGGTCTCGTCCTTGATCGGGAAGAGTCTGTCAGGTTCCAGAAATATATTGATAATCCGACCTACACCGAGGAAGGACGTAAGCTTATCAGGGAAGCAGCCGATCTGGCTGAACGCTCGCGTTTCTAAATGAGTATCAGTCTCGATGATCTTGAATTTGTAGTTTTGACTGCAGATCACGATCAACAGATTTCTACATTCAGATGCAGGAATCCCGAACTGAAAGATTTTTTATCGGAAGATGCTTACCAGAACCAGCTGGACCGGATTTCCGTCACCCGGCTGGTTTTCTGGCAGGGTCGTCTTGTGGGGTATTTCACGCTTGTCACGGATGTGATCAAGAAGGATGAGCTTGCAAAAGACGATGGCGATCCTGATTATAAGTACAGAACCTATTCGGCTCTGAAAATTGCACGGCTTGCGACCCACAGGGAGTTTGAGCATTAGGGAATTGGCCGCTCAATGCTGCTGAAGATTTTTTCCATCTGGATACGGTTCTCACGATACATCGGGTGCAGGATCATTACGGTCGATGCAAAGCCCGATGCTGTGGGATTCTACGTCAAATTCTCTTTTCATGAAGCTATTTTCGATCCCGGGAAACTGAAGGGCAGGGATACCGTTCCCTTGTATATCGACATCCACAAGGAACTTGAGAGGATCGGGAAGAATGCACCGTTAAGCGATTATGATGAACGCTAATATTCACGCAAAGATGATCCCGTCCTTATGATTATCAATAGTTCAATAAGAAGGAGGAAATATGGCCAGATTAAAAACAGAAGATCGCGCAAAACTCTTTTTGAAAGAGACGAAGAATACGTTTGCAGAGACGAGGGAGGATGCGTCTTCCGTTGTTGCGGGCGAAGCTCCGAAAAAATACTCCAGGAAGATCAAGGTTACTGACGCACCAAAGGTGAAAGCGAAAAAAATTACCCGGCCGTCTCCTGCAGGACTTGACCATTGCGCCTTGTGTAACGGTAAACTCGAGGAGAGCACGACAGAATTTATGGCCCGGGCCAGCGGTGAAGTTGTGATAATCAACGATGTTCCGGCCCGGGTCTGTGAGCAGTGCGGGGAGGCGTATTACTCTTTGGAGACTTCCCGCAAGATTGACGCCGTTATGAGCGAAGCTCACCGGAAGAAACTGTGCGTCCGTCCGGTCCCGGCCGGTGAAGTATCGCTGAACAGTTAATACTTCCTCTTCCCTCATTTTATTCGAAAATGAGCAAGACCAAAACAGGTTTACCGGACTTTTCTCAACAGGCACTCAATTATTCTTTTTTGCCCCTTACCCGGCAGCGCAGGTGGAGAGGGACTCAGGCGAACCGGCGCCGGCCTTCCGCGTAGAGAGTATCGAATGCGTGCGTTGATTTCCCGGAGCCGTTCGAGGCTCCGTTGATCGTCGCGAGGTTGTCCCGCGGGATCGTGACGCTGATATTTTTGAGGTTGGGTCGGTGGGTGCGTTTGATGGGGATGGTTTTCATTTTATGTGGGGGATGGATTGGTGCCGGTATTTGTTGAAGTGAGGATTGGGGATGGGGAAAGTGAAGGGTGGGGGTGCGGTAAGTCGGCCAAAGGCCATGAGAAATTAAAATAATCGACTATTCTTTTAGCAGACAATATGGTTTATTGTCACTCTCATATTTTTTCATCAAATGAAAAACATTGGTCTTCTGAAAATGTGAATAAATGAAAGATAACCGAAGCGCTCCATCGATGCAATCACTGCTGGCATCGTCACATCGTTTATTGCCCAATCCATTTTTTAAGAATATTGTTAAAATTGCCACCATGTCATGACCAGAACAAACGGCCCAAGGATCAAAGGTTTTTTTAATAATATGAGTTTCAATTTCCTTTTTAATTTTTGAGAAATCCTTTACCTTGCACTCTGATGATTTTTTTCTTAATTCAATTATTGCATCATCAAATTGAATTGTAAATTCTTTTTTGTTAGCGATTTTCTCAAAATCAATGGATTTAAAGCTTAATTGTAAATTTCGACATTCTGGTGTAGAATACCAACGCAAATACCCAATACCGATTGAAGCGTTGATTAACCGTTCTCTAACTCTTTCAACAAATTCTTCAATATTCTCTTCCTTCGTTTTATCAGGCAATCCGAACTCATTTAAGAATTTCTTAAAAGCATCTGAAGATAGAATCATTGTCTCAAGGTCATGCGAATCAGTGTAAATCAGGTTGGCTTTTTCCCATTTTAATTCGGAAAGATTGTCCGAGTCTTTATCAATTATTGCGAGTACTCCTTCAAAACGATCCTTTTCTAACTCATCTAAGATTTGCACTGCCTTCTCCCGACTAGAGGAAAAAACAAACCGACAAGTAATTGGATTTATAAAATCTCCAAAAACTCTTGAGTCGGTACTACCTTCGACAATCAATACTGCTCTGGGATCTCTCTGACGATGTAAGCGGATACTTGTTGCAATAACTGGAGCCGGCCTACTATCTCGATTCATTCGAAACACCAAAAAATTTATGGACCTTTTAATTCAACGGTCAAATCCCATCGATCGTTTATAATTTCGGGGGAATGTGTTGCAATTATTGCATCTAACCCAATTAATTGTGTAATTTTTTGTAAATCAGCTAAAAACTGTTCTTGCCAACATACATGCAAGGATAATTCAGGTTCATCGATAAGAATTAATGAGCCAGGTTCAACCTTAAACAATAATTCATAAAAAAGAACAAGCTCATGTTGCTCCCCAGAAGATAAATATTCTAATGGAATTTCCTTCCCATTAGGTGCAGTAAACACAAATCCTTTTTCTTGACTTATTGAAAATTTTTTGTATTGAAAATGATTATTGATAATTGTAGTTAGAATGCTAATTTTACTGTAAATTGTGTCAAATACACCGAGTTTTTCATTAACATCCTTTACATAAACAGTCAGCATTTTGATATCTGATTTATCAAATTTTGACAATTCTTTTAAATCAATTTCTTGTTTATTCAACAAATCTGCATCAGCCAGATTTTTTCTTTTTTCTTCAAGATGTAATAAATTGTCTTGAGCATCCTTTTTCGAAAGATATTGATCTTTTTGTAATTTCACAACCCTAATAGGGAACGTCCTGTCCAATGATTGAGACAATTTGCTGTTGTTCGCTAAAATTTCTCCGATTTTTTGCGTAATTTCCTTTGAATATTTTACAATTACAGGAATCGGACTAGAGGATTCTTGATCATAACCATAGTGCCGTTCTCTAATTCTAAGATCAGAATTAGAGAAACTTAACAGACGTTGAGTTTTAATTAAATATACACTTTTACTGGAAATCAATGATGTTAGCCATGGAGGTAATTTTGAAATAAGTAAATTTGGAATTCGGAGTTGCTCTCCGTATTGATTTATGATCATATCTAAAGAGTATTTTTCGCCAGAGATATCATGAATCCATGTTGTTGATCCAACACGTGTTAATTCAGGTATTCGACGTTCAATTATGTTAATTGGGAATTCGATATCATTTCCTGTTAAGGATTTATATTGAAAATGCTGAGGATCTGAGTTTGAACTTTCCTTATAGTCAAAATCCAGATAAAGTGAAATTTCCGAAATTTGTTTTTTTTCATCCTCAATATTTTGACTCAATGTTGCTGCTCTCACTTTTTTAATTAAAACTGATTTTCCATCATCGAATTCCAGAAAAAATTCTTTAAAAGGAATATTTAACAAATCATAAAATCTAGTATTGAAAAAATAGGATAACATATTTAATAGAATTGTCTTTCCGAATCCGTTTGGACCATGTATTATCGTAATCTGTTCGAAGGTGTTTAATTGTATCTGATGGTTGAATGTTCCAAATAAATTTTTTACTTCAATTCGTTTTACTTTCATTAGGATCACCGGATTTTGAAAAATTCTGATTCCTTTTTTGATAATAAGTTTTCAAGGAGGATATATCTTTGTCATTTTTTTCAATATTTCGACTATATTTTTTAATGCCCCCTTTTTAAGTCTCGTGACGCTAATTTTTGGCACTCCTAAAAAATTCGAAGGTTCGGAATATTTCCATTTGCATATGATCAGATACCTCCGTACCGGCTGCTCGCCGTTGTCTCGGGGCCGCTTACCCAACAGCCAGGCCCCGCCCCAACGCATGCAGGTATCACCGGAAAAACCCAATTCTTTCCAATGCAGGATCAATCACAGTACCGCGTATTTGCTTATGCTCTCCTGCCGTGTGATCTCTATTTCAGATATTTTCTTTCGAGTCCATCTAATTCAAGTGCAAATATCTTTGAAATACAGATCTTTGTTTCGGGCAATGAGTGCCCTGTGTCGACAAAAATAGCTCCAACCAATGCTTCAACGGTATCAGCACACAATTTTTTTGAGCCTTTCTCTAATTGTTCCCCATCACCCATTCTATGAAGGATCAAATTGTCCTCAAGAAGACAGAGTCGTTTTCCCACCTCGGCCAATTTTAGATTTTTTTCCAGGCCGGCTTTGAAAATTGTTATATCGCCTTTGGTTTTTAGTCCCTTCTCCATAAGCACCCAAATAAAAACTGCTTTTAAAATTGCATCCCCTAATGTGGCATACGTGCCCTGATGGGGGCATAATCGAGCTCCTCCTTTTTTCTCCTTCTCCTCTTTCGAAAAAGTTGAATGAGTAAGCGCTCGGTACAATTCATTCCGGTTTTTGAATTCATACCCTAAGCGTTTTTCCAGTTTTTGGATCTTAAACTGGTCCATGTTGAATTGAATGAAGCAATTGAATAAAAAGTGAATACTTTGGGGACTAAAAAATAAACAACTACTTATCAGTGCCCTCATTACCAGAACTGATGATGTGTCCGGTACTATCCAGCCCGTCCCCCGTCCCCCCTATCCCTGGCACGACCCTCTTTTTACATACTCCCTTATGGGAAAGACTGTAAGTCCCCTGCCCACTCTCCCACGTCGGAGAGAATTCCGGGCCAAAACCCGGAAAAATTCGGCAGTGGAAATGGTGCCAACAGCCGGAAAAATTCTTCGTTAAAATCGTGCTTTCCTGAAAATACCCGTTTTAAGCGAGAAAAAACCGTGCAATTTAGAGGCGTGAGAAAATGCGCAAAAACCGGGCTCTCCGGCAGCCTGTCCCGCAGTCCGATGCCCGCCGGCGGCCGCTATGGCCCGAAAATAATCGGGGTCCTTCCGGCGCCAAAAAACCGATGTTTTTTCCCGGAAAAACGGGGAGATCCGGGAGCCGGCGCTGCCGGTATATCGCTGGAAGCCCGCTGGGACGTGGGGTCATCGTCCGGATGCCCTTCCGTACCATCACCTTACGGCGGGTCCGCCCGCTCACCACACGGAGCAAGGACCCGGGCATCGACCCGGATTTCCGTGCAAGGTATCAAACGGTATCCTTTATAATTATCCGGGGTAACGAGTACCTATGTCTGAAGCAATACAACCCGATGCGATGAAGAATCTTGTGAAATTCCTGGTATGCCTCGCGATCCTTGGCATGATACTCGCCCTTGCAACGTACTTCGGTTTGATTCTCCCATCCCAGCAGGCCACGGTCCACCCCCCCGCGAATCTCTATATGCAAGTCTTCTGATCTGGCCGGCTTCTGCTCACGACACGGAGCAGGGACCCGGGTATCGAACTGGATTCGTTTCGTAAACTATTTTTTGTCTTTTCTTTGGGATAATAATCGAGAACCGCTTCAGGGATATAGGCATATCTGCCGTGGTTGTCCCTGGAATAATCCCAAAGAGCGACATGCAGTAACCGTACAGGGAACGATCAGAAAGTTCCGGGCTACGGGAATTTTCTTGGCATGGCTGGCAGGATCTCAAAAGGTGGTAGTATTCGTCAGGCGATTTTCTTTAGGTTTTTCCCGCCGGGTTATTCTTTTAAATCGTGGACGGTTTATCCGGCTGCGATGAAGTTTTTGTTTTGCATGTCGATCCACATCGCACCATCCAAAATGCCGACACGGTATGCAATCCGAACTGACTGCATGGTGGCAATCGGCAGGCCATGGATCAGGACGTGCAGATGGATCGTATCGATCGTTTTTCACCCGTTCAAACGAACTATCCGGTTTGAGCAGATAGCAGTACGGATCTTTATGTGAGCCATATCCCACATTGAGCATACAGTATCCTTCAATTGTAATAACCGTCCATGAATGCATCGATGGATAGTCGTCGTTATTGCTGTCCATTAAGAAAAGGGTAGAATCTTTTATTTCAAGGGGTTTGCGGTTGCAAACAATTCCTTATGACGGTCTCTCACCGGGTTTTCCCTATCCGCCAGGACCGGAGTTATTCAGTGCACTTAATACCGGAGATTCACGACAGGTCCGGCACTAAACCGGCCCCGGGCCCGCCCGCTAACCACAAGCCCGGCCCCGCTGTATGCGGCCAACCGTGAGGAAGTGAGCACCCCCATAACAGGAAACCTGATTATCTCCCTCGCATAATGGATTTATAAGAAAGCAACAGGTGACTGCCTCATGGAAGTCGAAGAACAGATCATCAGGGAACTGCACCAGGTGCCACGCCAGCACTACCGCGAGATCCTTGATTTTATCCGGGCGAAAAAGAAGAAAGCCGGCAAAATACTTTCCGAACCGGCACTTGTCAGCGAATCTTCCCTGAAAAAGGACTGGCTGCGTCCTGAGGAAGACGAGGCATGGGCGGACCTGTAAAAGGCGACATCGTTGTCGTCTTATTTCCTTTCTCGGACCTGAGCAGCGCAAAGAAACGCCCTGCCCTTGTCCTTGCAACACCGGATGGCGATGATGTTATTCTCTCTCAGATAACCAGCCGGCTGGTATCGGACCGGTATGCAATTCTCATCAGCGAGGGAGATTTCTCATCGGGTTCACTCCGGCAGGACAGCAATGTACGGCCAACCCGGATTTTTACTGCTGATAAAAGAATCATCCAATATACCGCCGGACATCTGAAGGATGATACGATGACCGCGATTGTCAACCGGGTCGTTGAGATCATACAACAATAACCCGGCCCATCCTCAGTGCCTTCAGTACCAACAATTGACGACGGGTCCGGTATTAAATTCAGTCCCGGGTCCGCCCCCTCGCCCACCCCCATGGTACGACCCCCTCTTATACACACTTCCGGTTGGGGAAGACTGTAAGTCCCCTGCCCTCCCACCCACGTCGGAGAGATTTCCGGGCCAGAACCCGGAAAAATTCGGCAGTGGAAATGGTGCCAACACCCGGAAAAATTCTGCGTTAAAATCGGCATTTCCCGAAAATATCCGTTTTAATCGAGAAAAAACCGTGCAATTTAGAAGCGTGAGAAAATGCGCAAAAACCGGGCCCTCCGGCAGCCTGTCCCGCAGTCCGATGCCCTCCGGCGGCAGCTATGGCCCGAAAATAAAAAGGGTCCTTCCGGCGCCAAAAAACCGATGTTTTTTTCCCGGAAAAACAGGGAGATCCGGGAACCGGTGCTGCCGTATAATGCCGGAAGGCCACCGGGAGTGGGGTATTCGTCCGGATGCCCCCGGGGACCCGTGGCTGACTACGGTCCCATCCGGTCCCGGGTCCGCCTGCCTGCATCCCCGACAAGAACCCGTCGTAATTATTCAATTCAATACGCATATTTCATTACAACCCGGCCGGATTTTTTCGATAGGGTAAGTGTAACCCCTGGAGTTTTGAAAAAAAGTTAATCATAATCCCGGAACAGCGCCGGGTTCTGTCTCCGGATCCACCAGCGCCGGATCAGGAAACCTCCCGCGACAAGCACCACAACGACCCCGCCAACAATCGCCATCGTCGAAAGCGGGAGAGCGGGTGCCGGTTGAGAGGCCGCCGGTATAACTGTGGTCTGTGTTGTTACGGGTCTGACGGTAACCGCAGCCGGTGTGGGGGTTTTGGTAACAGATGTTGATGGTGACAGATCCCCAAAGGTCTGCCCTGCTGGCGTATGTGTTGCCAGCGGTGTACCGGAAGTGACACCGGCCTGTCCGGTGATCGCAAACCGCGAGAACCCGGGGCTTGCTGCCGTGTAATACGCTACGCCGTTTTCAACTTTGACCAGCGTTGTGGGGAGTGCAACCCATGTTTGTCCCACCAGATGGTACATGACAACATTCGGCGGGGTGAGCTGGCGTTCAGTCAGCCACGTGACCGGCACCGTGAATGAGATTACCGCTTCGCTGATGGTGGTGTACCGTGCCGGTGTGATATCCACATATTCATAAACCATCCTGGCTGGTGGCTCAGTGTTCAGTCCCGGCCCGGAGACTACGGTACCGGTTACAATAACTCCGGAGATCCCGGTGCCGGTAATTGCAACCTGCGTGACGGCAGAATCACCGCCTACATTTACTTTGGTGGTTCCGGGTACCTGCTGCGGGGTTACCATGCTGACAGGGCCATCGCTGTCTCCGCCCCCACCCCCGCCTCCGGAAGGACCGGGGGTAGTACTTGTTCCACCGAGCCCGAATTCTGAAAATCCGTTCACGGAAGTTGCTCTGAAATAATCAATACTTCCCGCATCGGTGCCAACGAACGTAGTTGGCAGCACCTGCACTGCCCCGGTATCAGAGTACCTGAAGATCCGAATAGCCCCCGTACCTCCGTTTGCAAGAACCCATGAGTGACTGGCGCTCATGTTGATGATCACGCCGCTTGAAGTGAGATTTCTGTTGAACGGTGCAGCGCCGCCAATTTGCAATGTGTATGCGATATTTCCGAGGGTCAGACCGATGTTTGTTGCAGCAAGCTGGAACGCATTCGTTACTGTTGTATTAGCTCCGGGTATAATCTCCTGCTGGAGTGTGCCGCTTGTTGTCTGGTTCTGTCCAATGGTAAGGGAAGTGCTCACCGTTCCAAGACCGGGTAATGGTGCGGTAAATGGGGTGCTGTCCATCGTGACATTGGAAACTGATATGTTTACATAGCAGGTATTTTTCGTAATATTCGCGCCTTCAAAGGTATATTTCTGCCACCCGAGTGCAGGATTGGTCACAAGCACCTGGGTGGTGGTATTGGTTACGGTCATTCCCGGATCACACGTGGAAACATTAACATTAGTCTGTCCACTGCTTATCGTTTGGGTGATATTTTTATTTTCTGTGCTGTTCTGTCGGGAAACC
Organism: uncultured Methanoregula sp.; assembly: GCF_963677065.1. Lineage (NCBI taxonomy): Archaea > Methanobacteriati > Methanobacteriota > Methanomicrobia > Methanomicrobiales > Methanoregulaceae > Methanoregula > uncultured Methanoregula sp. Next base: position 2,753,112 of record NZ_OY781872.1, on the reverse strand, counting down.
GCAGCGACTGCTATATACTGGGATATTGTTTTGGCACTCGATCCGAAGGCATTGGCTGCAGTCAGCTTGACCGTGAAGTAGCCGGAGGTTACATACGTGAATACCGGACTCTGAATTGTGCTGGTGTTTCCGTCACCAAAAACCCAGTTCCAGCTTGTCGGAGTTCCGGTTGAGGTGTCGGTGAAGGTCACGGCAAGCGGAGCCGTGCCGGAGAGGGGAGTTCCGGTAAAGCCGGCAACCGGAGAAGCTGGCGACGTACTCACATTCACCCAGGTAATTCCGGATATCCCGGATCCTGCGCTGTTCGTTGCAGTTAAATTGACCGACCAGTTCCCTGCAACAAATACCTGTGTTGCATTGTTGGTTGTGCTGAACTGTTCCCATGTAGCAACCGTGAGATTGTTCCTGCCCCATTTCCATGACGTCGGGGAGTTGGTGGATGTGTCGTTGAACACCATGGTAAACGGTGCAACCCCTGCCCAGCCCTGCGAGCTCGTGTTGGTTGCTGCTGATGTGTTCCGGGAACTGAAGCTGGCGACGGGAGGAGTTGCCGACGTACTCACATTCACCCATGTAATTCCGGATATCCCGGATCCTGCGCTGTTCGTTGCGGTTAAATTGACCGACCAGTTCCCTGCAACAAATGTCTGTGTTGCGTTGTTGGTTGTGCTGAACTGTTCCCATGTAGCAACCGTGAGATTGTTCCTGCCCCATTTCCATGACGTCGGGGAGTTGGTGGATGTGTCGTTGAACACCATCGTAAACGGTGCAACTCCGGACCATCCCTGCGAGCTCGTGTTGGTTGCTGCTGATGTGTTCCGGGAACTGAAGCTGGCGACCGGAGTTACCGGAGCTGCACTCACATTCACCCACGTGACCTGCGTTGAAATGCCCGATCCCAACGTGTTTGTTGCGTTCAGTTTGATGGTGTAGTTGCCTGCCGTTTGGAATTCGTAGGATATGTTTGCCAGCGTCACGGTGGTGGTATTGATGTAAAACGGTACATTATTGCCGGTTACATTCGTTGCGCTCCAGACCCAGCTTACCGGAGTACCGGTCGATGTGTCGTTGAACACCATGGTAAACGGTGCAACACCCGCCCAGCCCTGCGAGCTCGTGTTGGTTGCTGCTGATGCGTTCCGGGAACTGAAACTCACGACCGGCACCAGAGTCCTTCTGAACTCAAGGCGTGCGCCGACCACCGCATACGTATACGACGCAATATCGGACGGAGCAAGAGCCCCGACCCCCGCTTTGCCGCCATCATCACAATAGCCGCCCGACTGCAGAATATTGGGAGAGGCGGCAGATTCTGATCGCGGAGCATAATAATAATCCGACAAATAGGAGCTGGTATAATCGGTAGTACTGGTTTGTGACGGGAGGAATATCGGCCGGGCTCCATCCGTATTCGTTAAATTTATTTGCCAGCCTTCTGCAGGAAGCGCTCCGACAGCCTGGATGTCGTTTACTCCTAACGGAGTGGCAAATGTTGTTGCCTGACCGGTCAGTCCCAATCCCGTTGCATTAATTACATTAGAACCGGTTGTTGTTGCGGTAAACCCGTCCTGGAACTGCCAGACATTCCCCCACAGGTTTTCAATACCCCGGTAGGATACCGGGGTTTTCCCATTAAGACCCGTCCCGTTACCCGTGGCATTAATTGAATAGATTGCTGCATCGATGCCTTCCGCTCCACTTTTTGAAGGGTTGGAGCCCCCCGTATCGACAACTCCTCTCGATCCCGTCCATGCAGTCTGACTGTCTAAGGTAACCATTTCGGTATAGAACAGTTGTCGTAACGCTGATAATGTCCAGACGTTGGTTATACCCCACCCGGCACCTTTGTTTTCAGCATACGTTCGTGCGGCACCGAGAGTCATATCCACATTCGGCGATTTGTCGGTTGCACTTTGTAATTTACTGCCAGCCAGATTCGCATCGTATCTGCCCACGTAATAGTAGGATGCTGCGGTTCCCGCTTCGGTTCCGGTACCCCTCTGGTTGAACATCGGTGCTACGGTATAATGGAGTGCTTCTTGTGCAGTGGGTGAAATCCAGTAAGAGAAATTCCCATTCGAATAGGTACTGCATGTATAAAAGAGCGGGATCTCTACCATGACATCGCCGTATGTGCCGGTTAAATCCAAACCGTCTCCACGATTGTTTGTGCCATAGAGGACCGGCGTAGAGTTGCTTGCATTTACCACGACCGTTTTCATGCCGCTCCATGGAAGATGGTCGTTGAACCATGTCCCGTTATGGTCAATTACCGCACCGTTCGAATCTATCTGGTACAACCGGGGGGATGGATCGGAGGTGTTCCACCGGAAACCGATGACGCCATCAAGTGATGGGGTGGCAGTCACCGTATACACCGCCGAGGTTGTTGCGCCAAGGATACTGGTAGTGCCACTTTCACAGGCGATAATGTAGTATGTGCCGGCAGTCTTCCCGACCAGGCTCACTCCGTCAACGGTTGTCGCAACAGAGGCTGGCAGGGACGCAATCCCAGTCTTTATCTTCGTCCCTGTTATCGTGGTATTGCTGGTCCCGAGGTAAAGATCTACATTCGTGAGGGTGCCGGTGGGATTGAGTTTCAGACCGTCCACAACAGCAGTCCCCGCAGCCCCTGTGGTGATGCCCGTCGCAGTGAGGGGAACGTAGGGTGGCTGGAAGATATACGCAGCGCCGGCCCTATAACCGGCAGTTTGGTTGTGCCCCGCCCCGACAAGCGCCACTGCCCCCGTACTATTGAGCGCCACGGAACTGCCGAAGTAGTCGCCATTCAGATTACCATCTTCTTCGTAGCCGCCGGCGCCGCCGGTGAATGTAGCGTTCGCGGCAGATGCAGATGTTGTCCCGCTCCAGCCCCCTGCCGGCATAGTGAAGATATACGCAGCGCCGGCATCCGTACCGGCAGTGTCGTTGTAACACGCCCCGACGAGCGCCTGTGTCCCGTCAGAAGAGAGCGCCACGGAATAGCCGAAGTTGTCGCCCGAATCGCCGTCCGATGCGCCACCGGTAAATGTTGCGTTCGCGGCGGATGCAGAGGTAGTCCCGCCCCATACGCCCCCGGGCGCCTCGAAGATATACGCAGCGCCGGCATACTTACCGGCAGTTTTGTTTAAATTCGCCCCGATGAGGGCCCGAGTCCCGTCAGAAGAGAGCGCCACGGACCAGCCTAAGTTGTCCTCATGGCCGCTGCCGGTGAATCGTGCGTTCGCGGCGGATGCAGATGTTGTCCCGCTCCAGCCCCCTGCCGGCATAGTGAAGATATATGCAGCGCCGGCCAGCGAAGAGGCGGCAGTATTGTTTTGCGGTGCCCCGATGAGCGCCATTGTCCCCGAACTATTGAGCGTCACGGACCTGCCTAAGGTGTCTTGCGTTGCGCCACCGGTAAATGTAGCGTTAGCGGCGGATGCAGATGTTGTCCCGCTCCAGCCCCCTGTCGGCATAGTGAAGATGTACGCAGCGCCGGCCTGATCAGCGGCAGCGTCGTTGTAAATCGCCCCGACGAGCGCCTGTGTCCCGTCAGAAGAGAGCGCCAAGGAAGTGCCGAAGTAGTCACCATCGCCGATGCCGGTGAAGGTCGCAGTTGCGGCGGATGCAGATGTTGTCCCGGTCCAGCCCCCTGCCGGCATAGTGAAGATGTACGCAGCACCGGTCTTACCGGCAGAGTTGGTTTGCGGCGCCCCGATGAGCGCCACTCCTCCCGAACTGTTGAGCGCCACGGAATTGCCGAAGCTGTCATCTTTGCCGATGCCGGTGAAGGTCGCAGTCGCGGCAGATGCAGATGTTGTCCCGCCCCAGCCCCCTGCCGGCATAGTGAAGATGTACGCAGCGCCGGCATTCGAAGCGGCCGTACTATATCCATTCGCCCCGACGAGCGCCATTCCCCCCGAACTGTTGAGCGCCACGGAAGTGCCGAAGAAGTCGCCCCCCGTAAACCACACTGGGTCGCCGCCGGTGCTCCCGGTGAAGGTCGCGGTCGCCTTTGAAGCTGATACAACCACCGGGTCGATGGTGACCGGATAGACGGCACCGGTGTCGTCCACAACCCATGAGAGCGAAGTGCCATCGGTTGCGAGGGATGCAGGGAGATCCCTGCCGTCAGAAGAGAACGCGTGCAGACCGGTGTACTCAAAAGAAGGTGTCCCCGATGCATCGGTCAGAATGAGCGTCTTTGTATCCTTGAGGGAGAGGGTGTTATTACCGGTGAGGCCAAACCCGACCTGCAGCAGACCGCTTCCTGCCGGGCGGTTCGCGATGGTTATGCCCTGCTCCACACCCGCGTCATTGTTCCTGTACCACTCCGTATACTCCGGTCGCGTGATATTCAGCTGTCGCCCTTCAGCCTGAACATGACCATTCCCGGCTGGGGAGAGCCCGTCATCCCTCCCTATGCCAAGAAGGGTAAGCCCGAATGCGTTCTCTCCTCCGGAGAATTTTGCCGTGCCGTCCCGCGTGTACGTGAACGTGATCCGGTTTGCCGCATTGCGGGCATACCAGTCACCGGTCGCTTCGTTATAGGAGAACGCATGGAGTGTGTTCTGTATCAGGGACTTCAGTCCCGCTGCTTCAGAGGGTGCGAGCTTCTCATCGATCACGGCAAAGGGGTCTGTACTGTTGCCGCCCGTTCGGGTTTCCTTTGTACTCCCGGTTGAGAGGAACGCCTTTTTGCTGTCCGGTGTTGCAATGCGGGCGGGGGATAATCGTGCCCTCCACCCGGCACTGGCGGTTTGCAGGGTCCATGCCGGCGTACTGTTCCCGTACGAGAACATGAGTTGCCCGGAGAGTGGAGAATCAGGAGAGCTGATGGCCGCTGCCGAGAGAACAGGATTCTTTGTATCGGAAAGGTTGGGATGCAGAGCCGGGTCAGCTGCTGATACGATTGAAGTTATGAGTGCAACACCAAGAACAAGAATGAAAAGCTGACGGAGAGAGAGTGGATTATGTTGCATAGGATCGCTACCTTATTTTTTACTATCCTGTATTTTTGAAGGGAGACCGGATGGATGGAGACGAGAAATGAACATGGGAATTACTTAACTAGCACGAATGATTATTTAGATTCATCTAAATAAATTCATAAAAAAAAGAATCGGTTTCTGGCCTGTGTAATTCGCAGGGTATGAATTTTATAAAAAATTCTTACCTGTGAAACAATTCTCATTGAAAAAAACTCCGGGAATTTTTCCGGTAATCTCCCGGATTTTTTTATCATAATTTTGGTTTTTGAAAAAATCTCCACCCGTTTTTAAAATATTTCTAAAAAGTTTTCAAAAAAAATCCGGTAAAAAAATCCAAAAAAAATACCGACCCCGCCGCATCCCGGAACCGGCAGAGTTTCCCGGACGTACAGGATACCCTTGAGGCCAGGTCCCCGGGTCGGATTATTCAGTAAATCCCCGCGATGACATCCTTTCACGATCCAGAAAGAGGGCCATGCCTGTTTTCATTCTCCGGAAGTTCAGGGTCTCATAAAAGTGCTCTTTCCCGGGAGAAGCATACAGGATAACATTGCACCCGGGAATACTGCCGAGAAGCTGGTTTACGATGGTAGTACCAATTGCCTTTCCCTGGTATTCCGGGGATACTGCCACGTCATACAGCGCAGCCTGGTATGTCCCGTCAGATATGACGCGGCCAAACCCGATCAGGGTATCTTCGTCAAATGCAAAAATGACCGCGTAACTGTTTTCAAACGCTTTCCTGTGCACATCCCCATCGAAGTAACTCATACCGCCGTTTTTCAAAATCTCTGACACACAGTCCCAGTTGATTCCTGAACACGAATGGCGCAGTGTAATCTCCATTTTTTCACCGTCCGGTTTTTCCGTAATTATCCAGGAGATAATTCTCCCACGTCATTTTTTATCCCTTTGTTTGTTCCTTAAATCCAGCCCGGCAAGTCTGGTAACGGTGTTGATATTTCGGACAGTCCCCTCCTGATCCATGGTGGGGAGTTTAAGTTTCGAGCGTCCCATGCCGTTGGGATAATGGATATAGATCTCGCGTCCATGAATTTTTACTTCTTCCGGTCCCGGGACAGGTACACCCGTCAATAAATTGTCCGGTACAGGATTTACAAAAAACATGATACCTACCTGTGCAGGCTCTGCATCCGGAAACGGGTTGCAGGAAATAACAGACTCAAGTTCCTTTTCTGATCGTATGATGACAGGAATGTGTTTTTGTTCACTTGCAAGCAGTGCCTGTTCCAATTTTTTTATCAGTATCTCTTCAGTAAGTTCGCTCTCGAATATGACGTTACCGCTCTGGATACAGGTACGTACATTTTTGAATCCTATGCCCGTACATAATGAGGTAAGTTTTGCCATGGGCAGACGAGTATTCCCGCCAACATTTATGCCCCGTAAAAAGGCAATGTATTTTTTCATGGTCTTCTCGCCTGAATAGGAACGTTGTAACCGTAATTTTGAGGTTTTATCTGATAGTATATTGTCTTTTGTCCAGACCAGTATCGCGTTGATAACAGGAAGGACCGTTGTTGGATCGGTTTCGTTTTATATTCTGAATATCCGGGATCCTTTTTCACAGATATGTATCCGATCCGGAAGTATCGGTCCTTATCACGGCCCCGGTCCCGGGTCCGTCCCATCACCGCAGGCCCGGCCCCGCACGCATGCGAGCCGATCCGTCCGGTACAGGTATTTCTCTGTGCCACCTGTTCCGGAGCAGTGCGAGGGTATCGTATCAATATAACTGCGAGAAATTACGGATATGGTACCGGATTATTTACCACGAATTTCCTTTTTCATTTTCATATATTTCCTGCCCCAGGAAGATATTGCGTTAAGGACCGGAAAAACAGATTCTCCGAATTCTGTGAGACGGTAATCAACCCGCGGGGGAATTTCCGGGTAGACTGTCCGGATTATAATTCCGTCAGATTCGAGCTCGCGAAGATTTTTCGTAAGAGTGACCTGGGTAATGCCGGTAACATTTCGCTGGAGTTCTCCGAACCTCAGCGGACCCTCCCTGAGATACCAGAGAATCTCCGGTTTCCATTTTCCGCCAATCACTGAAATATAAACATGAACTGATGCTGATTCAGAATCCATTTTTACCCATTATTCTCCATTAGTACATTTTTTAATGGTATGAATATTTCATTGTACTACTTTATTTTTAAAATAGTGCATCCCACCTTTTTAGCGAGAACAAACGAAAAACTCGCGACAGAGGGTGTAAAACCATGACAACCATTTCCATTGATAATACCATTTGTACGGGATGTAAAACCTGTATCGAAGTCTGCCAGTATTTCATCCTGAAAACGGATGAATCAACAAAAAAAACCATTGTCGATTCTCTGCGTGCTCCCTGCTGCTGTCATTGCGGCCATTGCGGGGCAGTATGCCCGGAAGGAGCCATCACCCTGAATTATTCCGGCGCCGGACAGGAACCCGGATATTCAGGAGAACAGTTCCTCACGCCGATCCAGATCGGCCGGCATATGATGATGCGACGATCGATACGGAATTTTTCCCGGGAGCGGGTACCGGAAGAAACCCTCCGGCAGATCCTGGAGATCGTCCGGTACGCTCCGACCGGCATGAACGGGCAGCCGGTCCATTGGACCGTTATGAGGGATCCAGCCGGGATTCATCGTCTCGCCGAAACGATTGTTGAGTGGGCGGGGGACGTGGTCAGGACACAGCCGGGGCATCCCCTGATGCCTGTCCTCCCGATGATTATTGATGCATGGGACCAGGGAGCGGATCCGGTCTGCCATAATGCACCGGGTCTCGTGATCGGCCATGGTTTTACAAAAAATCCCCATGTATTCATTGACTCAATCATCGCCATGACGCACCTGGATCTCATTGCACCGTCATTCGGCCTTGGCACCTGCTGGGCGGGATTTGTGCAGATCGCTGTAGGGTCCTCACCGGAAGTAGCCCGGGCGCTCTGTCTTCCGGAGGGGCACACATCCCAATCTGCAATGCTCATCGGTTATCCGGAACATCAGTTCCGGCGCATCCCGAAGCGTGATGCCCTAAAAGTTACCTGGCGATAATCCCATCACAGGTTTTTTCCCACAATTTTCAAAAAGAAGAACTGGAACACCTCACGAAGCGATCCCCCGAATAATGCCGACAGTCTGCCGGGCTGCCGCCGGTCGCTCATTCCCGTAGGAAAACGTGAACGCGATCGGGAAACCGGTTTTTTTCGGCGGAGGGGCGGTCGCAGAATTTTTTGTGAGGTTACGATCCCCAGGTACCTGCCACGTATCCGTGTCCCTGTTACCCGGGATTCTGCGACAGCCCCGATACTAATCCGGCCCCGGCTCCGCCAAACCTCCACAAGCCCGCCCCCGCTGCACAGGCCTGCCAATATTCAGACTCGGAAAAGCCGGGATAGTTCTTTGGCGCTCGTATCGGGCACTCAGTGCAGCTTCTCCGTTACCCTGGATTGCAATAATCCCCGGGCCGGATCCGGGCCGGGGTATGCCCCGGGTCTTCCCTGTATTTTATATCGGTAACCGATCTATTGACTGCTACAGGAGGATATGGATGACAGCATGGAAGTGCAGGGTGTGCGGGTATGTCTATGACGAGCAGGCCGGGATCCCCCCGGCAGGTATTGCGGCCGGGACACGTTTTTTCGATCTTCCCGAAAACTGGACCTGCCCGGTCTGCGGGGCAGCCAGGGATGCTTTTTTTGCAATCCCGGAAGAAGACCCCCATGCCGGCTCCGGTACAACCGTCTCCGATGTGCTTGTTGCAGAGCTTGCCGCCTGGGATGTCCGGCTCGTATTCGGCCTTCCCGGCACATCCTCGCTCGGGCTTGTGGAAGCGGTCCGGAAGAACCCGGCCCTCCGGTATATCGTCTTCCGTCACGAGGCAAACGCAGCAATGGCCGCCTCGGCATACAGCAAGCTGACCGGCAAAGTTTCCGCCTGCCTCACCATTGCCGGCCCGGGAGCAACCAACCTGGTCACCGGACTCTATGATGCCAAGGAAGACCATGCTTCGGTCATTGCGCTGAACGGCCAGTCCGAATCCCAGTATACCGGTCCCGGCGGAATCCAGGAGCTCGACCAGGATGCGCTCTTCCGCCCGATCACGGTCTACAACAACACGATTGCCGACCGCAGCAAGGCAGTCCTGCTCCTCACCCGGGCGCTCAAGTATGCCATCCTCCACCGGGGGGTTTCCCAGCTCTCGGTCCCGAACAATATCCAGAAAGAACCGCTCGACGCCATGTTCTGTTCCCGGGAGTCCTGCATCCCCGGGCTCTCGATCGTCCCGACCGAAGGCCTGATCCGGGAGGCAGCGGATCGCATCAATGCTGCAAAAAACCCGGTCATCATTGCCGGGTGGGGAGCATATGCAGCCGGGCAGGACGTGCTTGCCATTGCAGAGAAGATCGGCGCCCCGATCCTGACCACCTTCCGGGCCAAAGGGATCCTGCCGGAGGATGAGGACTGGGTGCTCGGGATCCTCGGGAACGTTGGCTCGCCAATGGCCCGGTCAACTGCTGCCGGTGCCGATCTCCTCCTGGTACTGGGTGTCGGGTTCTCGAAATTTACCAGCGTGCCGGAAGACAAACCCATGGTCCAGGTAGATCTCGACCCGGTCAAGCTCGGGAAGAATGCCCGGTCGCTCTCGCTCTTTGGGAATTGTGCTGACGTTATCCCCCGGCTCCTCCCGCTTCTTGACCGGAAGGATACCGGAAAAATGCACGCTGAAGTTGCCCGCATGAAGCGTGCATGGGACGAGCAGCGGGACCGGGAGGCCGACAGCACGGCAGTCCCGCTCCGCCCGCCCTACATCATGAACGTTCTCTCGGAGATTATTCCTCCCGATGCGGTAATCGCGCTCGATGTCGGGGAGAACCAGTGGTGGTTCGGCCGGAACTTCCGGATGAAACGCCAGCGCTTTGTCATGTCCGGCTATCTTGCCACCATGGGATTCGGGTTCCCCGCAGCCCTGGCAGCCCGGCTCGCGTACCCGGACCGGCCGGTCTTCTGCATAACCGGCGACGGGGGGTTTTCCATGGCCATGGGGGATTTTGTTTCTGCGGTCAAGTACAATCTTCCGGTTGTTGTGATCATCTTGAACAACCGCGAGCTGGGCATGATCCAGGTCGAGCAGATGATGGAGCATTACCCGAATTTCGCAACCGACCTGCTCAACCCGGACTTTGCAAAATATGCTGAAGTGTGCGGCGGTGCCGGTATTCGCGTTGCCCGGCCTGAGGATCTCCGGCCCGCGGTGCTCCGGGCAATGGCCATGAACCGCCCGGTCATCGTGGATGTGGAGACCGATCCGAAACGGTTCTGAATAACCAGCCGTACTTGCGGGAAATACCGGATCCTGGCGCTCGAGCCCGGCACTTTTTTTTGTAACAACCCTTAACATCCCAGCGCACGTGTAAGAGAGTGTTGATATGAATGGAACGACAGTCCGTCAAGTCCCGAATTCTGCATTCTGTTGGATATGATGATACCAAAAAGATCCTGGAGATAGAATTTGCCTCAGGACTCGTTTACCAGTACCTGGCTGTGCCCCCGAAAGTGTACGCGGATCTGATGCATTCCGGCGAGATTGGAAAATACTTCTCCGAGAAGGTCCGGCCCAAGTTCCAGACAAAACAGGTTCTTGCGTAAACTCCGTTCCCGATCGGTCCCGGAGGAGTGTACCGATCGTAGTCCCGGCCCGATGCGGGCTTTCAGCAGTTCCGGTCTTTTCCCAAAGCCGGATCACCACATTATTAAACAATTATTTATCCCTGCACGGTCTGAAGTGATATTAAAGGGACATCATGGTAAAAAACGACATTTCCGTAGAATCTGTCGAAGTGATCCTGTTGTCGGAGATCCAGAGATCCTCTGCGGCAATGATGAGGGATGCATACCTGCCCCGTCCGGGGGAAGAAGGAAAAAACGGATCGGAACGATCCGGGCAGGATGAAGGGGCCTGTCCGGAGGATACCCTGGCAGGCCCGGATGCCCGGGTCTTCATCACAAAGATGGTAAGCCGGACCCCGGATGATGTGATCGATCAGGTGCGAATGCAGGATCCCGGCAGAACAACCGGTACGGAAAATATGGTTTTTTATACCGTACTCTTTGCCATCAGCATGCGGCCGGGCGATCCCTCGACCACCCGCCTGATCAACGGGATGATCGAGTTTGCGTTTCCCGAAGATACCGGAATTATTTCCTATTCCCCGAAAGATAAGAGCAGTATCACCGCACTTATCGAGAACGGCCGGGATGTTTTCACCATCTCCCCGGCCCTGGAATTTTCTTCATCTGCAAACGTAAAGCCCCCCGGGACCGGTCAAAAGAACCGGTTCGGGATCCCGGCCGGCAACGGGAACCTCTTGAGCGGCTCGTACACAAAAAAGACCGGGTACTCTTTCGGGATTCCTGCCGGATCATTGCTGGAATACGAGGGGATACTCAAAAACCGGCACGAAGTCTTCTGGGAATTCTATCCCCCGATGCCTCCTTATGACAGCCAAAATTCCGATGAAGAGCAGCTGGCAGTCTTCTCCCTGATTGTCGGGACCTCTCAGAAATCCCTGCCGAAGATCCGATCCATAATTGATTGCAAAGTCAAAGGGAACCTCTGGGGTGTGATCTCCCTTGCAGGTTCGGTGGAGATTCCCTAGTCTCCACCCAATCGTCATCTCTTTTTACACATCCTGCCCTTTTTACCACAATCTATATTCGGCCAGACAGCACCCGTCCCATTGATCCAGGTGGGATCGCACCTGGGCAACAAAGAAGGAGGTAGAGAAATGGTACGACGTTTTCACCGATCCATCTATGATGAACTTGACGAACTCAGAGCATCCATGGACTACCTGTACGAGCTTGCTCTTGAACCTTATGAGAACCCGCAGTTGCCGTACGAGGAGAACCCCGGAATTGTCTGCCAGTACATGCATAACCTGGACGCGGAAATCTCCGTGCAGGAGGACGAAGTTACCATGACTGTTGATACGGTCACCGGGATTGGCAATGCAAAGATTTCCCTTGCTCTCATGACGGACAATACCCTGCGGATTACCGGTGAGTATACCGGTGGCGAGGGCGGAGAACCGGACCCGAATCCCGCATGTGAAAAGAACCGGCTCTCCCTGCACCGTATTGTTCTGCTTCCCGTTCCTGTTACATCTCACGGGGCCCGGATGAGCCTGGTACATGGTGTACTCGATCTCCATCTGAAAAAAGCCCGGGCACCGGAACAGGAAAAAGCCTGAACTCTCTTTTTTTTTTAAATATGCAGTCAATACACAGGTATATCCCCCCGTGAACCAAAGGGGCATGAGAAATATAAAAACGGGGATAAAAAAATGAGGTGCGGGCATCCAGATTCAGCGCGGAGATACCAGTGCGCCCGGCTGATCTGTACCTGCCCGCTCTCCCGGAATCTGAACCGGGCGGTGGTAGCCTCGCGGGAAATTGCCCGGTTTTTCCAGATGTCGCAAAAATCCTCGCAGTCGATTGGTGCCATGCGGAATTTTCTGTACACCAACCATATCCGCAAAGCCCGTTTCGGTTTCCGCATTCCGGGAACAACGCCTATGCAGAAATGCGATTATCCTCATCGTTCCACGATTGAACTTATTGATGGAGCTCAGGGGCTGCTCTGAAATGGTGCCCGGCCCCAGTTCCTGCCCAAAGAATAATGACTGCTGCAGAACAGGCTTCTGTTTGTATCTTTACGCAGGAGAGCCTGCACCATACGGGATTGTCCCATGACCCGGACCTGGCTGCAACGGTTCCTGCAACGAAGCGATACGGATCTGCTCTCCTATGATTTCGCTGACAGCTGCCCGGTATGGGAATCATGGTTGTTCCGGGGAAGCGTTGCAGCCGGGTGCATCTGCTGCCTTGTCTGGGTCTTATGGATGGTTCTGCTGTATCCATCAGGATAATTTTATCATCCGGACGTCCCCTCTTAACTATGCCCCGAAGCCCGGTACATAAACGAATGCGGGTGCGTAAAGGAACCGCAGCTGTCTTCGATACCAGGCACCCGGACCCGGAGATGTTCATGAACTACTGTCCTGTCTGCAAGCGGGAATACAAACAGCTGACCTGGAACCAGACCGGGCTCTGCCCTACGTGCGGCACCCGGCTCCAGATGATATCGGACGAGGATCTGGAACAGGTGCGCAAGAAGAACCGGAAACCCTGATGCGGATTCGAAGAAATCTCATTATTGTTAACCGGCCATAAAAAGACTTCATGGATAAATTTACCAGGCACCGGACAGGTTCCGGTTCAACACCCCCCGGGACGTAAGACCGGACTTGTATCATTTTATGATCATGATCAGGTCGCCATCCGGCGTGATATTATATCTCTCCGAGATGGTTGCATCGTCCCAGGTACTTGCCCTGCCAAAGACGTCCACAATTTTTTTCCGGATCTTTGTCAGCTTCTCACGATCATAATCCGGGCCCCGGGGGCCCGTCATCCCGGCATATCCGGGCCTGTGCAGGCATTCCATGATACAAAAATCCTTCCCTGTCGTACTTATAATCCGGAGACCGGGGTGTGAAAGTGCCAGGTGCCCAACTACGGTGAGCAGTGCAGATTTTGTTTCTCATCCGATCACCGGCTGTCTGCGGCCCTGCATCTCTTTGCACACCCCGGATCCTGGATGGCAGTTCTCTCTCGATCCTGATCCGGATATGCCGGGAATATTCCGGGCGGTCTGTTGTTTTTGACAATGTTCATAGCGATTTACCGGTAACATACTCATTATGAAGGGCTTTCCCTGTGCGATGATTCTCCTGATCCTTGCAGCGGCACTGGCGCTTGCAGGATGCACCTCTCCTGCGACCGACCCCAAAACTGCTGACATGATAGCGGTTGCCGGCGAGCTCTCCACGTCCATCAACAACAGCCTTGGCGAACTCAGAAACGGGCTTAAGGATAACTCGGCAGTCCTTTCTGCATCCGGCCTCTCCGGAGAACGGGCTGAGGCTGTACTGACCCGGAACCTCCGGCACTATCCCTGGGCATTCTCGTCGGTCGTCATCTCGCGGGATGGAATTGTCAGGACCGCGGTTCCCAATACCCCGGTAGTTCTTGTCGGGCTGAACCTGAGCGGCCGGGCACAGGTTGACGGGGCAAACGCGGCAAAAGTACCGCAGATCAGCCGGCTCTTCCGGATGCAGGAGGGCTATCCCGCAATCTCGCAGAGTTACCCGATTATGTCGCCATCCGGTGAATATCTCGGCTATACTGACATCACGTATGCACCGGAAATTTTCCTTGGCCGGAATATCGAACCGGTGATGAACCGGACCGGATATGATGTCTGGGTTGTGCAGGATGACGGGACCGAGATCTACGATACCACAAGGGAGGAGATCGGGAAAAACATCCTGACCGATCCCATCTATGCTGATCCATCGGTCAGGGCGATTGCAGCCCGCATCGTGAAAGAGCCGTCCGGTACAGGGAACTATACGTTCTGGGATCGCGAGTGGAACCGGAACGTGACAAAGATCGCGGTCTGGGAGACTGCGGGAATTGACGGGACTGCCTGGCGTGTGGTGGTAACCCGGGCAGAAAGCACAAGCAGCGTGAATCCAGCCGTCGTAACAATCTCATCCCCGAAGACCGCTGATGCGCAGCAAACAAACCTTACCCGGTTCGTTGAAACGGCTGCCCGGTATGCAAAGGAGAACGGGAAGGAGCCGGCCCTCAGGGAATTCAATAACCTGAACGGCTCGTTCACCAACGGGAACCTGTACGTATTCGCGTACGACCTGAACGGGACGGTACTTGCCCTTCCCTACCAGCAGGGCCTGCTTGGCACAAACCGTGGCGGGATCATGGATTCCAATGGGGTGAAATATGTTGACCGGCTCTCGGAGGTTGCCCGGGAAGGAGGGGGTTCGGTCTACTACATCTACCCGAATCCTGATGATGATCTCCGGGAGGAGTTCAAGTTATCCTATGCCGTTCCCGTCGATGGCGGGTGGTTCGTCGGGTCAGGGATCTACCTGCCGGAAATTCCCGCAAAGTTCAATGTAACGGAGAGGGATGAGCTTGTCGGGAGGGTAAAAATGGCCCGGGACTATGCAAAGGTGCATGGTGCCGCAAAAGCGATCGCCGATTTCAATGACCGCAACGGGACCTTTGCTGACGGGAGCCGGTATATTTTTGCCTATGACTATAACGCGACAACGCTTGCCCTCCCGTTCCAGCCGGAGGCAATAGGGACAAACCGGCAGAACCTTACCGACAGCAACGGGATAAAAATCACCGGCTGGGAGTGCTCGGTGGCAAAGTCCGGGGGCGGGTTTGTGTACGTGGAATATTTCAACCCGGATACCGGGAAGAACGGGCTGAAACTCTGTTACGTTGCTCCTGTGGATGATACCTGGTTCGTTGGTTCCGGTATCTACGCGGACCGGCGGTGATCCCTGCGTAACCTGCCTGTATGGATGAACCAGATCCGAATGTCAAAGGAGATTGCCCGGCCGGATGCCGGGTCTTCCGGTATAAACGGAGTCACAAACACTGACTCTTATTTCTTCTCTTCGCCATAGGTTCCCGTGTAAGTGGGTTTGAGCAGGATCTTGATGCCTTCGAGCCAGAGATCCCGGATCTCATTCTGGTACATCCAGACCATCTCGTAGTTCTGGAGCCCGGAATAGAGCGCAACCATCAGGAGGGCGAGCGTATGGGGATCGGCCTGCGTCTGGATAAAATTCTTCTTCTTCTCCCTCTTGATCGCTTCTTCAAACGTGGAGACAAGTCCTGTATAGTATTCCCGGGTTGCATGCCGGACATTGGAATTCCGGGCGGCAAGTGCGAACATCTCAAAAAAGATTGCCCGCTGCCGGTCGTCAGTGAGTGAGAACCGCTCGAAGATCTGGGAGAAGACTTCCTCGATGGGGCGGTTGTAAAACGATTCAAACGTTGTTTTCTCGATATCGGTCTGGAATTTTTTTAAGACCGCTGCAACCAGTTCCTCCTTGCTCTTGAAGTACCAGTAGACTGCGCCTTTCGTTACACCCAGTTTTTTTGCCACATCGTCAATGGTCATCTGGTCGCAGCCGCGTTCCGCGATCACGTCCATGGCCGCTTCGATGATCCGGCGTTTCGCATCCTCCTTGTATTCCGGGACGACCCTGGGCATATTTCCTCATATTCACTTCTCCGGTCGCGGGTAAAAAACATTGCATGGAGATGAAATACAAACCGTTTGGTATTTATACATTCTAACAAGTATGTTAATTTACGAAAAAGTATGTGATTTACTATGACAACTGATTATGGAATCTTCAAAAAAATCGCACCCGGCGACCCGAGTGTCATGGCCGAGGGAATTGCTCTCCAGCGGATGGCGGAATCACGGCTTCCGGAAGATATCCGGATTTTTTTTGATCCGTATGCAGTCCGGTTCATAAATCCGGCAAAACTCGTATGGGCAAAAAAACACCCTGCCGAAGTGCAGGCGATGGTTGAGGCACTTGATCAGCAGACACCCGGGTGGAACAATTCCATCCGTGCCCGGGTGCGGTACTTCGATGATGTGGCGGGAAATGCTCCCGGCGAAGGATTCACCCAGCTAGTGATCTTCGGGGCCGGCTACGATACCCGGGCGTACCGCATCAGCACGCTCAGGGAGCATATGCGGGTCTTTGAGGTTGACCGGCCGGAGACACAGGTGAAAAAGATCGCAATCGTTGAGGAGATCTTCGGGCAGCTGCCGGGCCATGTCTCGTTCATACCGTATGTGATCGATGAGGGAAATACCTGGGCCGATCTCCAGTCCGCAGGATTTTCCCCGGAAAAAAAGACGCTCTTCATGCTCGAAGGGCTCGTGATGTACCTGTCCCGGCCGGCAGTTGAGGGCCTGTTCCTTGATATCGCCCGGCATGCCGGCGCCGGAAGCGCGGTGCTCTTTGATTTCCTCCCGCAGTCGATAGCCGACGGGTCCTCAGATGCGGAAGGCGGCCGTATGATCCGGGACTTTACGATCTCGATCGGTGAACCGATCCGGTCGGGATTTACCGAAGGCGAAGTCGTGCCGTTTCTGATGGATTGCGGTTACTCTGGCGTGCAGGTTGTCCTGCCCTCCGCATACGCAGCGATGTATTATACCGGGAAAAATGCCGGGCGGAAGGTCTCGGGGCTGCTCTCGTTTGCGTATGCAATCGTGGCGGGAGGGGGCCGGATATGAGCGGGATGAAGCAGCCCGGCCCGGTACCGGTTATCAACCTGGATGTAATTTACGGCAGGGCCGGCGGCACCTGCTGCTGGGGCTGTGCCAAGCGGGACGACTGCCCGATGGAAGCGGTCGGCCGGCGGTGCACACGGGACCACACTACCTGCCCGGAGTGTACGTGGTGGGGAGAGCGTGGCTGCTACTGCTTTGCTATTGACAAAAACCTGCTGAGGATGTGAGGTAAAAATGCCGACAGTAAACGTTAATGACATAACAATAAATTACGAAATTTTCGGAGAAGGTGAGCCGCTTCTCGTCATCCAGGGTATGGGCGTGGATATTGCATCGGTCCGTACCATGAACGAACGACTGGGAGAAAGATACCGGGTCATCGCATTCGACAGCCGCGGTGCCGGCAGGACAAGCAAGCCCGACATCCGGTACTCTATCGAGATGATGGTTAACGATACGATCGGGTTTTTGGATGCTCTCGGGATAAAGCAGGCTCACGTGCTCGGGATCTCAATGGGATCAATGATAGCCATTGCACTTGCCGCAGATCACCCTGAACGCGTGAAGGGGCTCGTACTGCACGTTGCTTTCCATCGCGTTGCATTCCTGCAGAAGGCCATCTGGACCCTTATGTGGAGCACGGGCACCGGCCGGAAGAAGATGATCGCAATGTCTGATTTTATCTTTCGGCAGCAGAATCCCCCGACCCCGGAATCCTTCCTGCGGCAGGGTCTTGCCCCTCTTGCGTTTGACGGCCGGAATCTGCTGCAACGGATCAGGGCTCCAACGCTCATCATCAACGGCACGAAAGATCAGGCAGTTCCGATGAAAATCACCCGCGAGCTTGCCCGGGGAATCCCTGGTACAAAACTGATCCTTGCAGAGGGAGATCACTTATTTGCAGCAAAGGATCCCGACCTCCTGGTTATACCGGCCCGCACGTTCCTTGCTGAAGTGGATGAGAACAAAAAATATGAAGTGAACTGACTATGACTCAATATCCCGTACTGATGAACGTCTCGTATGAATGCGGCATGAAATTCAATGCTGTGAACTGTGATAACCAGGTGATCCCGGTTGAGCCCGGTCCCCGTCTGGGCGGGAGCGGGGAGAATCCCAACCCCATCGATTACCTGCTGGCCGCTCTTGGCAGCTGCACCGGCATCAAGGTCCTCATGGACCTCTCCGCACGCAATGCCCGGCCGGATTCGATGAGAATTACCATTGAAGGGAAACGCCGTGAATTACCCCCCACCACATTTGAGAACCTGCATGTCAGATTCTTTTTAACCGGCAGGCCTGATAAAAAAATGGTCAAAGATGCTATTTACGAAACGATGACCCTGAACTGCCCGGTTGCCGTCATGGTGGGACGGGCAACCGAACTGACCTGGGATTTCCGGATTGAAAACGGATCCGCGCCATCATGACCGGCATGGCCGGGTTTTTCGCAGATGCCGTATTACCGTTACTAACAAATGGTGAGAAGCATGAGTTCCGATAGAACTGATTCAAAAAAATTTACGTTCCTCACAGATGCTGCCCGCTCGCTTGGCGCTGCCGATGCAAAGGTGATTTTGGCCTCGGATGTGATTGTCGAGAACCGTGTCCCCTTGAAGTGCCGGGCCGGCTGCATAGGATACGGGAAGAAACTGACCTGCCCTCCCCATGTCCCGACACCGGACGAGTTCCGGAAGATCCTCTCCGAGTACCAGTATGCCCTGATCGTGAAGTTCATCTCGCCTGCGAGCGCCGACCCTGACGTTATCTGTTCGATCTACAAGTACTGGCTCGACCCTGCAGCTCCTGCTGATAAAAAGGAGCAGGCAACGCAGTTCTGGAAGGACCATTTCAACGGCACCGGCGCGTTCGCTCCCATGATGCTGGAACTCGAACGGATAGCGTTCAATGCCGGCAATCCCTTTGCCCTTGCGTTCATCAACGGTTCCTGCCGGCTCTGCGAGACCTGTAACGTGAAAGCCGGGATCTGCGTCCACCCCACGCAGGCCCGGATTCCCGAACATGCAGTGGGCGTCAACATGGTAAAGACCGCAGAAAAAGCAGGGATGCCGATCCGGTTCCCGGTGCAGGGGCACCCGGAACTGATGGCGCTGCTTCTTATAGACTGAATCAATCATCATATGAGGATTGGAAGATGTCCCGGATTGCATTAAGACCGGCCGATCGGGTGGAAGTTACCGTCCTGGTCGACAACTATATCGATATATTTGTACCGCAGTCGACCACGGCGGACCGCCGGCTCCCGTTCGATCCCTGCCGGCATCTCCTCTCCGAGCACGGGTTCTCGTGCATGGTCCGGGTCTTTGCCGGAAAGCACGAGCACGCGATCCTGCTCGACTTCGGCCTCTCGCGGGAGTGCATGGCCTGGAATGCCCGGCAGCTTGGCCTCTCCCTGCATGATATCGAGGCAGCGGTCTTAAGCCACGGCCACTTCGATCACATCGGGGGCCTGGAGACCGCTTTCTGCGGGTCCGGGCGGCAGGTCCCGCTCGTCCTTCACCCGGATGCTCTTCTCCGTCGCCGCTTCAATCCCCCGGGCCGGGAACCCGTCGAGCTTCCGCAGCTGGACGCAGTCCGGCTCAAAAAAGCCGGATCCGATATTCTCCGGCGCGAAGGGCCCTCGACCCTGGCAGCCGGTCACCTGCTCGTCACGGGCGAGGTAGAGAGGACGACCCCGTTTGAGACCGGGATGCCGGGCATGGAAAAGTACGAGGATGGTGCATGGGTACCCGACCCGATCCGGGACGACCAGGCGATCGTGGTCAATGTGAAGGATAAAGGTCTCGTGGTTTTGAGCGGCTGCGCCCATGCCGGGATCGTCAACACTGTTGAATCTGCACGAAATCTCACCGGCACCGACCGGGTCCATGCGGTGCTCGGCGGATTCCATCTCACCGGCCCGGCCTTTGCGTCCCGCATCAGACCGACCATCGATGCGATGCAGAAGATCGATCCCGATTACATTGTCCCGATGCACTGCACGGGCTGGGATGCGATCAACCAGTTCTCCCAGGCCATGAGCGGAAAATTCATGCTGAACACGGTCGGGACAACGTACGTGTTTTGAGACCCCGGGACTCCTTTTTATCTTTTGAGGAATATCCTTCGGAACCTTCGAAAAATAGTCGGGATATGCGCTTTGTTGAAAACCTGCAAAAAGCAGGAACTGGATTGGGATAAGGCCACGGGCGCTCACCGCCTCATCGGGGCTCGCCCCGTGGAGCACGAGCTTACGAAAATCCATTTTTTTTATGAGGGTCGAGGGGCTTGTCACATCAGGCTGCCTCGCCTTTGGGGGAGTGCGTGGGTCATGCTCACAAACGCCCCCCGAGTACGCCGAATGATTTCTCTCACGCAGGGATGGGTACCATATGATTTGCCATCCGGTTCTGGGGGGAAGATCACTACTTCTGGATTGCCAATAAGTCTTCAATCATCTCTTTTGTATACGTATAGGAATCAGACACGCCCTGGTTGTAAAAGTCCGGTGCCAGTTTTTCCACAATAAAATCCAGGATCAGAGCCGCTGCCAGGTCTCCCAACTCCTCCCCCCGCTCTTTTTGGAAATATTTCTTTATTTCAGCAATCATCGCGTCTTTTGTTTCTTTGGATAACGTGATTTTATTGTCCTTTTTCATGTTTGCGCTCCCCGGATTCGTCTTGTTTTATCATATTTATGTTATGATGTTCCGGGTTGTCAGGCGGATCCCTTTCGTTCCGGGTAGCTGGTGCAGGACCCTGCCTTTCGGGTTGCACGGGATTATTCAGGACCCCGTCTGCTTTGGCTGAATCGTCCCGCTCCCGCTCAAACGAAAACGGGTGAGGATCTGCCGGTTCAAAAACGGGTTTGAGGAATTCGGTCCATACCCGGATCAATACTTACGATTAAATTCTCGGAAACGAATGGTGGATCAATGGAATATAATTCAGTCCCGATCGAACGCCAGAAACGGCTGGCAGTGCTCATCGATGCCGAAAACGCCCAGGCAAGCATCATCAAAAACCTGCTGGATGAAGTTGCCAAATACGGCGTGGCTTCCGTGAAACGGATCTATGGCAACTGGACCACACCCCAGCTCCAGGGATGGAAAGATGTCCTTCTCTCCAATTCGATCATCCCCATCCAGCAGTTCAGCTATACAACGAAGAAGAATGCCACGGACAGTGCGCTTATCATCGATGCTATGGATCTCCTCCATGCAGGAAACCTGGACGGGTTCTGCATTGTATCCAGCGACAGCGATTTCACCCGCCTGGCCTCCCGGATCCGGGAATCCGGCCTGATGGTGTACGGGTTTGGCGAGGAGAAGACCCCCAAGGCGTTTGTCGATGCCTGTGACAAATTCATCTACACCGAGATCCTGCGGCCCACGGAGCCCGTCGGGACTGCAGCTCCAATCCCGCGGAACGCCATGGTATTCAAAGACGTAATAAAGGATCAGAAATTCCTGAAGTTACTCAAAAACAGTGTCGAGGATTCGTCCGATGAGCGGGGCTGGGCCGAACTCGGCCTTGTCGGCCAGAACATCCAGAAGAAAAGCCCGGAGTTCGATTCCCGGAATTACGGGTACCGGAAATTCTTCGACCTCATCCGTTCCCTTGACCTCTTCGAGATCGATGAACGGCAGTCAACGGATTCTGTTGGAAAGATCATCTATATCCGCGAACGGCAGAAGCGAATCCGGAAATAACCGGAATCATGGTGGAGTCCGGCGCCCGATTCTGTACCGTCATCAGATCCGATCCCGCATCACCTTCACCGTCCTGTAGTGCAGGTTTATTAATCCGGAAATTCCTGGTTTGAGCATGTACACCCGCGAGGCTTCGGCCCTTGACCTTTTTACCGATTCGATCAGGATCATGGGTGATGCCACTCTCTGCGCCGTGATGGAGTTCGATACACGGCTCGATCCCCGCACTCTTGAAGCGGCTGCACAAGCATGTATTTCAGCCCACCCGGTTCTTCACAGCCGGCTTGTCCGGGGGAATGGCCCCGCGTTCTGGGAGATGGCAACTCCCGTCGGTGTGCCCCCCATACTGCCGGAGGAATGCGCAGATGATTATCATCCGCAGGTGATCGGGCCGGTTGATCCGTACGGGCCGCTCCAGGTGCGGGTGCGCCTGTTGCGAAGATCCCGGGGAGATTGTATCGTCATCAACCTCTCCCATGCGGCTGCCGATGCCTTCGGTCTTCATGCGTTTATGTCCCAGCTGCTGCAGGAATACACAAAGCCCGGCAGCATTCCTCCGGCATCCGGGGGAATACCGGAACGCGACACGCTCTGGACCCGTCTGCTGGCCCGGGAAGAAAATCCCCATCTCACGGAGATGAAAGTGATCGATCCCATGTGGCCCGATCCGTTCGGCACATCCCGGGAACCGTCATCGTTTCACCGGGAGTGCATCTCCCGGGACGAGCTTGATCCCATACGGGCCCGTGCAAAACTGCTCGGGGGCAACATCAACGATGTGATTACGGCAGCCTACTACCTTGCCATGAGCGATCTCACGGGCCATCATGGGCCGTTCTCCCTGTTCTTCCCGGTCAATCTCCGCCAGCATTTACGCGATGGATCGCGGGTGATGAGCAACCAGGCCACCAATGTCTGTTTCCTAATCGAACGCAAAGCCGGAGAAGGAATGGATGAGATCCTCCCCCGCGTCATCCGGGAGATCAAAAGCCTCAAGCAGTCAGCCATCGGGATTGCCGAACAGGTTGCAATGGACAAGAACTGCGATCCGGAAGGACGGAATATCCGGGATATGGTGGAACAGATGGCAGCTATGGAGAAACGGGGTCTTGCGGACATCTTCTTCTCAAATCCCGGGCAGCTCGTCCTCCCCGAGATCCCCGGGCTGACCGGTGCCTATGTCTGCTACCCGGGAGGCTTTATGCCCACAACCTGTTTTATCACGAGCACATTCCGCGGGCAGATGACGATCACGATGGGGTACCAGGACAGCAAAAAAGCCCGGGAGGGAACCCGCAGGGCAATGGAGCTTTTCCGAAAACATTTCCTGTCGCTGACAGCGGAAGGGTGAGGGCCCGGCTTCCGGCCCGGGCTCATGGTCTTCCCGGAATGCCCGAGTCATTTCCTGCGTGTTGTGGCTGGTGTGGGGCAGATTGGATAGCCCGGTCTGCACTATTTTCTGTCTCATAACGATCTTTTCTCCGAGTCAAAGAACAATCTTCATCTGGATGCCCATAACAACGTATTTCCATGGATTTGGGCCTGTTTATGGATCCGGGATTTGTTGCAGCGTTCCAGGCATATTCCCTGCCGCTCACCACGTTCTTTACCAAGGGGGAATTCCTGGACTCGATGCCCTGGTATTTTCTCGTCATCTCTGTGATCACGTTCGGGCTGCATCCCCGGTTCGGGGTCCGGCTTGCCTCGGTATTCGGTCTGAACGTTGGTCTCAACGAGGCAGTAAAACTTGCCTGCCACCTGCCCCGGCCCTACTGGGTCTCTTCGGCTGTCACTCCATTTTCCGCGCACTCATCGTTCGGCTTTCCTTCAGGAGCCGCCATGAGCGGTGTGGTCATGTACGGGTATATCGCAACGGTAATCCGGCGCTGGTGGGTCTTCATCATCTGTATCGTTCTGCTCCTTGCCACCAGTCTTGTCCGGATATTCTCCGGCATCCATTTTCCTCTGGATATTCTTGGCGGCTGGCTTCTTGGCATCCTCCTCCTGGTGGTGTTTTTGCTTGCAGCGCCAAAGGCTGAAGCGTATGCTGCCCGGCTCCCGCGCCCGGCCCGTCTTGCCCTCTTCATTCTTGTTGCGGCAGTCCCGCTCCTGCTCGTCATTCCCGCATATCTCTCGCTTGCCGGCTGGCAGCTGCCGGGCGCATGGGTTGAACTCGCCCGCCAGCAGACCGGTTCCATCATAAACCCGGCCCGTATACAGTATGCCTGGGGTGCTTCAGGCATCATCTTCGGCAGCCTTTTTGGTTACGAATACCTCCGTTCCCGTGGCGGATGGAATCCTCCGGAAGACTACAAACGCCGGGCTGCAGTCGTCATCACCGGCACGCTCTCCGTGCTTCTTGTCAATGCCATTGTACCCCTGATCTGGAAGACGCTGGGCATCACTGCCCTGATCCCTCAGTTTGCAACCTTCCTGAGCATGGCTGTTGTGACCTTCTGGCTCGTGGGCTGCGTGCCATCGATTGCTTCAGGAACCGGTTTTGGGAAGGAGCAGAGTTCCTGACCCGGGATAATCAGATAAAAACGCATGCCGGGCTCCTGGTAACCGGGATATTCCCATCCCCCCGGTACATCACCCTTTTCACTTCAAACCAAACCGGAAAAGCATAAATATCCCGGTCCTCTACTACTGCCCATGCGGGAGCAGAAAAGCAGCATACGGCAGATCCTGCGGCAGCGCAAGGATTCCATGGAGCCGGAAGACCGACTGAGAAAAAGCCAGGCCATCTGCAGCCATCTCATGACCCTCATCCGCGACGGTGAGACGGTCATGGCCTATACTTCCAAGGAAAAGGAGGTCAACACGGTGCCGATCATCACCACTCTTCTTGAACGCAAGATCCCGGTCATTGTCCCGATCATTGTCAAGGAGGACGTGAGCCTCCGGCTCTCGTACCTGCGGGACTTTGCTGCCCTTGTCCCGAGCACGTTCGGTGTTCCCGAGCCTATCGGGAGCGAGATCCCTGCCCGGGGCGAGGACGTGGATACCATCATCCTCCCGATGCTCGGATTTGACCGGACCGGCGGCAGGATCGGGTACGGTGCCGGGTATTATGACCGGTTCCTGGAAAAGTTCACGGGTCTTCGCAAGATCGGCATCGCGTTTGCGTGCCAGGAGTATGATTCCCTTCCGCTGGACGAGACGGATGTCCGCATGGATCATATTATCACGGAAGACGGTGTCGTATATCCCTGAGGGATGATGGGATGATGGAGATAAACAAAACCGAGATCATAGATACGTTTGCCGAGGCATTCCCGGTCTGGGTTTCACGGGTTATCATCACTGCCGATACAAAAGAGTGGGCGCACACGGCAGCTGCGACCGCAACCGGTTTTGCCACATCCAAAATCGCATGCCCCTGCGAAGCGGGGATCGAGTGCGAGATTCCCGCACGTGAGACCCCGGACGGGAGACCCGGCGTCTCTATTCTGATCTGTGCCGAGAAGAAGAACATGAAAGCCAATGTTGCCGCCCGGGTCTCCCAGTGCGTTCTCCCGGCACCCACTGCCGGCGCGTTCGACGGCCTGCCGGATGCCGCATCGCGCTTTGGAATCCGGATGCACTATTTCGGGGACCGGTACGAGGAACGCTGTGTTGTTGGCGGCAGGCAGTGCTGGAAGATCCCGGTAATGGAAGGCGATTATATCGGCGAAGAGCGTTTCGGGACTGTCAAGGGAATAGCCGGGGGAAATTTCCTCGTCATGGGAAGAGACAGCAAATCCGCACTTGCCGCAGCAGTTGCCGGCGCCGGTGCAATCCGGGGAATGAAGGGCATCATCATGAGTTTTGCCGGCGGGATCGTGAAGAGCGGATCCAAGGTGGCAAGCAAAAACTACCGCTTCCCGATGCCTGCCAGCACAAATCATATGTTCTGCCCGACCCTGAAAGGAAAAATTGCCGATTCCCTTGTACCGGATGGCGTTGGATCGATCTACGAGATTGTCATAAACGGGATCGATGAAGCAACCATGAACAATGCCCTGAAAGCGGGAATCCTTGCAGCAGCAGGTACCGGGAAAGCAAGCCACATCGGGGCCTCGAACTTTGACGGGAAACTCGGCCAGCACCGGTTTTTCCTGCACGGGCTGTTCAGGTAATGTATCCGGGGATCCGTACCGGGCCCGGATACACTCGTGATCAACTTCCCTGTGTTCCTTTTGCTGTCATGGTGGCAGGCCGGGTCTGTTCAACCGGCCCGGTGTAGACCCCGGAGCCAAGCCACCAGTCATCGTCCACTTTGACCCCGTATCCCATCTTCGATTCGAGCGTGTTGTTGTGGAGCGGGTTGATGTACGTGAACCGGTAGAAACCGCTCCCGTTCCTGACTGCAGATCCCATCTCCCGGACAAAGACCCCGATGGCTCCCTCATCATCGCGGTTTTTGCCGACTTTCTCCGGGTTGACCGGGTGGGCGAGGGTGGTGCCGTTGAAGCCGTAGGCATAGATGTAGAGTTCGCCTTTGAAGAACGAGCCGTTCCGGTTGTTGAATTCTGCCATGGCTTTTTGAGTGCCATGGGTCTTTGTGTACAGGACGGCGCTGTCAACGAATGCGACGAGTGTCTCGTTGGATGTATAGTTCTCTTGCGAACTGATCGCGGTTGCCGCGGGCACTGGAGGAGTTGCACCGGACGGGTTTTGTGTGCAGCCGGCACTGAGAAGAAGCAGGCCGAGAAGAAGCACACCGGTGCAGGAAAATAACGATCTTCTCATCCTGTAAAAATGGTTTTTACTCCTATAAAACAGACAGTATCGGTATCCCGTCCGAGGGATCTTTCCATTACCCGAGAGTTGTCGATCGCGATGACCGGATCTCATACAGGGTCAGTTCGGTCGGGGCTGCCTTCCACGACGCTGTTTTTGCAAAATATTCCTTCATGTGGGGCTGGGCAAGGTGCTCATCGAGATGATCCTGGCTCTCCCACTCTTCGATAAAATGAAAGACTCCCGGCTGGTGGAGGTCAGCGAACAATTCATAGCGATGGCACCCGGCCTCCGCACGGACTTTTTTGAGAATATTTTTGACTTCCCCGGTAAAATCCTCCTGCCGTTCAGGCAGGATTGTACACCTGGCATCAACAAGGATCATATGCAGTACTCTGTCCTGCAGCGGTAAAAATACCCGGGGTCTTCAAGAACCGATCGGACTTTTCCGCTGACCGGATTTTACCCCGGCGGACCTTCACGGCCCGTACTCCCCGGCTCCTGTTACCCCAGGAGCGTGGTGAACAACAGGAGATACAATACAATCGTTACCGGCGGGATGAGCCGGATCGACCAGTAGTTGATCTGGTCTACCCGTTCGGTATCTCCGGATTCGGAGAATCTCAGCATGAGTATTCCTGAGATGAGGACCATAACGAGCGTTGCATACGTAACGATCATGAACAGGTCCAGGAATGTTGCATAAGGAACGAGCGGGATGGCGTCCGCGATACGCCAGTGGATGAGCACGGCGGCAAGGAACATCGAGGCATTCAGCCCGAGCCGGGACGTGAGTTTCATCAGGAGCGACGAGAGCGAGACTATCACGATCAGCATGAGCGGGAGGAAGAACTTCAGGATGGTCGAGGTTGCGTCCCTCACGATGCCATAGTCAAAGACTGCCCGGGAATAGGGGATCTCGCCCGGAAGGTAGGAATTGTTGGTGACATAGAAGCCGGTATCTGAGAATGTCCAGCCCGGGAGGTCTGCCTCGCGGCTGACCCCGCTCGTTACCGGATCGATCGAGATGACCATCTCCTGCTCGTTCCTGAGTTTGGGTTCGAACCGGATCGGGAGCGTGTGCCGGTCGAACGGGTAGCGGCTGAGATCGGGTTCCACGGTCAGGACTGCAATGACCCGGTATTCTTTCTCGTTTGGGGTGTCCTTGATCGTGCTCACCGAAGTTATCATCCCGTTCATCAGCTCGAAGTCATTGATGGAGACGGGCATATCGGATTTGAAGTTGACATAACAATCAACCCCGACCGTCCCGGCCCCGACATCGAACCGGTTGAAGTCCACGATATAGGTGCTGATATTCACTTTCTGGAGTGTTGTCCCGGCAGGAGGTACGGATGTATCGGGGGATGCCGAACCGGGTACCGCAAGGAGCATGAGGGCGAGGGCGATGAACAGGACCCGGTACGCAAACATGCCTGAACGTTCTTTTGAACGGCTTCTCTCCGGTATCATTACACCTCTCTGGTTTCTGCAGCGGAACATGCTGTCCGCGTCTCTTAAAAAAAGGCTGCCCTGATATATTAAATCACGGCATTTTTATGTTTGCAGTCTTTCTTCCGGCTGCCTTCCAATTACCCTTACCCGTACGTTTATCATTAGGTAAACCCTAACTAATTTGGATCGGAGCATGATGGACGAAGAGGAGCAGCTCTACGAGGCATTCCTGAATCTTTTCAGGATCAAGAACGAGTGCTCCTGCTCGATCTTTTCCGAATGCGGAATCTCCGACCTGACCGTCCGGCAGATCGCGTACCTGAGAATGATCGACGAACACGGAGAAGTCAGCTTCAGCAGGCTTGCGGAGATCACAAAAACCTCCAAACCCACGGTCACCGAGATGATCAACAAGTGTGAACGGATGGCCTGCGTGTACCGGGAGCGCTGTCCCGATGACGGCCGTATCCAGTACATCCGGCTGACCGAGAAAGGAAAAACGATCGCACAGGCAGAAAAGGCTGCCCTGCAACGGGTGATCGAACGAATGATGGAAACGCTCGATGAGGACGAGCGGAATCATCTCATCGGGATCCTGCAGAAAGTCCGGTAATTTTTTTCGCCGGCATATTAGTTAGGTAAATTCGAACTAAACAGTTGAGGAAACCATGCAATCAGACAAATCACAGAGTACTGAAGAAAAACTTGTCATACCGCTCTTCGAGCTTGTTGTGTACCCGGACAGCCGGACAAAATTCGGCGTTGACCAGACCACCGGAAACCTCCTGCTCGAAGCCATGGAACAGGATCCGGAGACCCATGCCATCGCCCTGACCGTCAGGAGCGGCACGCGGTCGGCGGATCTTTCTGCAGAATCCCTCTACCGGGTGGGAAGTCTTTTCCGGATCGCCCACGTGGAGCCGACCGAAGACGGGTACATCATCTGCGCCGATGTTGTGCGAAGAGTGAACGCGGTCTCTGTCGTCGTGCGGGACGGGCGGTTCTTTGCAGTTCCCGAACCGTTGCCGGACGAGCAGGACATCGAGACCGAGCTCAAAACAAGGATTCTTGCCGACATCAAGCTCACCATCCACGAGACGAGCAGCCGGTTCACCGGCTCCGAGCAGTTCACCCGTCCGATCGATGCCATGGAATCGATCGACCAGATCATGGGCTTTGTCATGCCGTTTCTCCCGGTCAGCACGGCCGAGAAGCAGGCGCTCCTCGAGATCGCCTCAGTCCGGCAGCGGTATATCACCTTCCTGGAACTCCTCATGCGGATCCGGGACACCATCAGCATCCGGATGGAGATGGCAAAGAAAGTCTCCGACCGGGTGGGCAAATCCAACCGGGAGGCCATGCTCCGCGAGCAGCTGAAAGTCATCCAGGAGGAGCTGGGGGAGAGCGAAGGCGCCGAGGGCGATGCGGGGTACCGGGAACGCATAGAGCAGTCGAAGATGCCGGACGAGATCCGGAAAAAGGCACTCAAAGAAGCCAGAAAACTGGAGGCTGGCGGCAGCCAGAATCACGAGAGCTCCATAATCCGGAACTATCTCGATCTCCTGCTCGACCTGCCGTGGGAGACCGAAGAAAAGAAAGAGATCGATATCAGCGAGTCCCGCCGGGTGCTCGACCGTCACCACAATGGCCTGGAGAAAGTCAAGGAGCGGATCATCCAGCATCTTGCGGTGATGAAACTCAAGCACGAGAAGCAGGGATCCATCCTCCTCTTCACGGGCCCGCCCGGTACCGGCAAGACAAGCCTCGGAAGGAGCATAGCTGAGGCTCTCGGGCGGAAGTATGTCCGGATCAGCCTTGGCGGGGTCCGGGACGAGGCCGAGATCCGGGGGCACCGGAGAACCTATATCGGTGCCCTGCCCGGGAGGATCATCCAGGGGATACAGAAAGCCGGGACAAAGAACCCGGTCTTCATTCTCGACGAGATCGACAAGCTTGCCGTATCCTATGCGGGAGACCCGGCAAGTGCCCTCCTGGAAGTTCTGGATCCCGAGCAGAACAGCACGTTCTCGGATCACTACCTCGAGGTGCCGTACGATCTCTCGGACGTCCTCTTCATTGCAACCGCCAACTCTCTTGCAACCATCCCGGCCCCGCTCCTTGACCGGATGGAACAGATCGAGATCTCGGGCTACACCAAGAACGAGAAGTTCGCGATAGCAAAGGATCACCTGATCCCGGAGGTCCTGCAGGAGCACGGTCTCGATTCCGGAAGTCTCCGGTTTGACGATGAAGCCGTCCGGGTGATCATCGACCGGTACACCCGGGAAGCCGGGGTCCGGTGGCTCAAAAAGCAGCTGGCAAAGATTGCCCGGTACGTATCGGCAAAGATAGTCTCCGAGTCTGCGATTCTGCCGGTAATCGTGACTCCGGCCGGTTTAGCGGATATCCTGGGAAAGGAGATTATCCGGCAGGAAGTGGCAAGAAAGGAGCCCGCGGCCGGAGTCGTGACCGGGCTTGCCTGGACGCCGGTTGGTGGGGAGATCCTCTTCATCGAAGGAACCTTCATGCCGGGTACCGGCAAGCTCACGCTCACGGGCCAGCTGGGCGATGTGATGAAGGAATCGGCAACCATCTCCCTCTCCCTCATCCGCTCGCGGGTCGTGCATTCGGAACATGCCTTCAATTTCCTGGCAAGCGACATCCACGTCCACGTCCCGTCCGGTGCAACCCCGAAGGACGGCCCTTCGGCCGGGGTTACGCTCTTTACGGCTCTTGCTTCCTTGGTCACCGGGAAAACGGCAGATCCGAATCTTGCGATGACCGGAGAGATCACGCTGAGCGGGGCAGTCCTGCCCGTTGGCGGGATCAAGGAGAAAGTGCTTGCCGCTCACCGGGCCGGGATCAAAAAAGTGATCCTGCCAAAGGAGAACGAGCGCGATCTCGAAGATGTACCGGAGGATGTCCGGTCAGAGCTGGTCTTTGTCCCGGTCGGGAGCGTTGAGGAGGTTCTCCGGAAGCCCTGGATCTGGAGCTGCCAAAAAATCTGGCAATGCAGACCGGCAGCAGTGTTGTTCCGGCACAGAACCTGTAACTTTTTTTGCCCTGCACCTGCCGGGAATATCCGGCCTGTTAAAAAGAAAAAAGAGGAGGAGGGGCTGGTGCATTCGGCAGAGATCCGCCGGGTTATTTGCGGGTTATTTGCGCGTGATGCGTTTTGCCATTGCCAGTCCTTCGGCAAAGGCTGCATCGAGTTCGGGGGCATCGGGAACGTACAGGACTTCCTGCGATCCGACAACCGTGAAGCCTGCGGTCTTGAGCTCATCGGCAACCATCTTCACGGCACCGCCTTTTCCGCCCATGGACCCGAACGCGAATGCGAACCGCTCCCCGGTCCGGTTGAAGTGCAGGCCCTTGAGATAGTAGAGGAGGTCCCCGATGCTCGGGTAGGGCATATCGTTGAGGGTCGGGACGCCGACCATGATCGCCTTTGAGTCGAGGATGTGCTTGACTATCTCGGATCGTTCGTCTTCATGGAGATTGAAGAGCTTCACATCGCATCCCCCGGCAATCACTCCTTCTGCAAGTCCGTGGGCGAGCATCTTTGTGGATCCGTGCATGGTATCGTAGATGACCGTCACCTTGTTCTTCCGCGAGGAGCCGCTGGCCCAGCCAACGTACGCGCCGAGAACTTTGCCGGGATCCGTCCAGATCTGGCCGTGGGACGGGGCAATCATCATCACTTTCTCGATAAGGCCAAGGCCCGTCAGCTCTTCGGCTTTCTTTAAGAAGAGCGGAGTCAGCGGCACGATGAGATTCGCGTAGAACTTCTGCGTGGCATCCATCAGTACGTGCTCGGGGATTTCCGTATCCAGTCGTTTTGCACAACAGATGTGCTGGCCGAAAGCATCGTTGGGGAAGAGGATGCCCTTCTCCGCGTACAGCGTGAACATGGAGTCCGGCCAGTGGAGGAGCGGGGCCTGGACAAATGCGAGCGTCTTTTTGCCAAGGTCCAGGGTCTCACCGGTGTTTACGTGATGGAACACTGCACCGGAAAGGGCCGGGAAATGCCGGAGGAGTCCTTTCTCGGCAACTTCCGTACAGTAGATCGGCGCCTTCGGGTACTTTTTATGGATCTCGACAAGCGCTCCCGAGTGATCCTTCTCGACATGGTTCTGGACAATGATGTCGATCTGCTCCTTTCTTCCCTCTTTCTGAAATGCATCGGCAATGCGGGCCCACATCTGGGCAGAGTGTCCCGGGTACACGTTGTCGATGAGTGCGGTCTTCTCACCAAAGACCAGGTAACAGTTGTAGGACGTTCCATCGAGTGTATATCCGTGGTAGGTGCGGAGGTCCCAGTCCAGGGATCCGACCCAGTACACGCCGTCAGCAATCTTGTAGGATTCTGCTTTCATGGCAATCACTTTGTTCGTAACAATACGAATGTTCTATTGTATGCGAACAATCTTTAAGAACATTGCGCTCCACACTCTGTATATGCAATCCCGCAGCGGCCAAAGCAGGGGGGAAAGCGCCCGGGATGTCCGGCTCTTCTCAACCGAGAACTCGGTAATCGCAGTGGACAGTCCCATCAAGCTCCGGATCCTGGAACTCGTTGCTGCGGGACCGGTCCCGTTCGACCGGATCGTTGAGGAGACCGGGAAGGCCAAGTCCACCATATCCGTGCATATCCGGGATCTCGAGCAGTCGGGACTCATCACTACCGAAACCGATCCCCGGGATACCCGCAGGCGGCTCATCGCGCTCTCGTCCCATGCCATCGGCAGGCTCACGAATGCCGACCGGGACGCCCGGCTGCCCGCCCGCGTCCGCGACGATATGGCCGCGGACCGGCCCTTTCGCGATGATGACATAGTCTCCTTTTTCCGGTACTCTGTCCGGGTCTTCCGGACGCAGGCCATGGCCATGGGGATCAATCTCGATCCGGTCCTCCAGCGGACCGGCTTTGAGGTGGGAAGTGTGCTCGCCCCCCTTGTTGCTGCACCGGATGTAAAAGAAGTAGCCCGAAAGATGGATCTCTTCTGGCAGGCGCACGGGCTGGGTGCGATCACGCTTGCGTCAACCGACCCGCTCACGCTCGATGTCCGGGGCTGTTTCGAATGCGAGGACCTGCCGGTCACCGGCCACGGGACCTGTTCATTCGATATCGGTGTCCTTTCGGCCATCTTCTCGCACCACCTGGGCTGCCCGGTCAATGTTGTCGAGGAGCAGTGTTATTCCTCCGGGGACGAGCGGTGCATCTTCGTGATCACGCCCCTGCATGGCGCGGAACGCTGATTCGGTTCCTGCAAGTCATTACACCAGCAGGTAATACGCCATTGCGGTGGTGAGGAACGCCCCGAGGATGATGATCAATGCGATCGGGATTAAGAATCCCATCATCCCGTTCACCGTGGATGCAATCTGGGAG
Organism: uncultured Methanoregula sp.; assembly: GCF_963677065.1. NCBI lineage: Archaea > Methanobacteriati > Methanobacteriota > Methanomicrobia > Methanomicrobiales > Methanoregulaceae > Methanoregula > uncultured Methanoregula sp. The sequence continues at coordinate 2,719,633 of NZ_OY781872.1, read as the reverse complement.
ATGCGCTGGGATCCGAAAACAACAATCCCGTGGCACCATGAGGTTGTCCCCCCGGTCCGGGCAGGAGCTGCATCCGCGAGGGCTTCCGTTACCGCTTCTTCGACCAGAGGATAGAATGCATCGAGCGGGACTTTGAGGCCCACCTGGTTCCGGCCCGAGACCGTGTTGACCACATGGGTATCGGTGGTCATAACCTCGCATTCATCGACAATCCTGGAAAGTCTCCTCCGGATCTCGTCCCTGACTCCGGTGTGCATATTGTTGCCATCGAAGAGGACGTACGCGGTCTTCTGCCCTTCGGCTTTCACGACCAGCACCTGGACGCCGAGATCCCCAAAGCCATCCTGCCGTGAGTAGGGAAGTTTCCGCGCTGCGTACCCGGCAGAGAATTCTGCCTGTTCCTGGCCGGCCGCTGCGGCAAATGCGGATTCCGCCGCCCCCAGGTACTCCATTGCAAGTTCCGTTGCCGGGTAAACCCCGTCAGAAAGGGCATCCATGCAGTTGTGGGCATCGGCAAACCCGACATGGCGGAAATATTTCTCCCCGGCTTTCATGATCGCAAACCCGACCGAGAATTCGAGATCCTCGGTGACGAGCGGCGACCGGGTGGCAACAGCTATCGCGGTGTCTCCGAACGCCTGGACGAGCACGTTCACGGACCCGCACGTCCGCCTCACCGATCCGGTGCAGCCGGTATTTGCACACGAGGCCGGCAGGCCGGCTATGATGGTTTCTCCAAGTTTTCTCACTTCCCCTTCATCGACCGGGTTGAAATCGTGCGAGGCTGCCCCGTGGAAGACCATCGAGGAGTTCCCAAGCATACTGCTTAAGATCTTTGGCAGGTTGGACCCGCCGATCTCGCCGAGCGGGCCGGGGTGGACATTGGGGATGGTGAGGATGATATCCTCTTTATTTTCCCGTTTCATCACGAGCGAGACCTGCGGCACTACGACTTTTTCGCCAATGCTCCGGAAAAATTCATTGAGCTTGTCGCTGCCCTCCGAGAGATGGAGCAAAAAAGCGTTTGAGAGCTCGAGGGGCCCTATCCTGAAGTTGGCTTTCATCGGCCGTTCGATGACGTTGATGAAGACGAGCACGCCTGCCGCAAACGTGACGTGGAGGAGGATGGAGAGCTGCACGAACCAGAGGCCGAGGAACGGGGCGGCGAGGGCGACTGCGAGGCCGGAGTGGAGGAGCGCCGGGACCATCACCCGTTTCATGTGGAAATCCACGACTGCTGCAAGGAGGAGCATCCGGAATGCGAAGACGAACGCGAGCGAGACGGCAAAGAAGGTCGGGAACGCAAAACCGGCCAGGAGGATGACGGGCGAGAGCGAGATGAAGACCGAGATGATGAGGCCGATGGCGGCCGTGAGCCCTGACCAGCCAGGGTCCAGCTTTCCCCCGAACCGGCGGGCGAACCAGGGGGTCAGGGCAAGCGCCCCGACTGCCGGGAGGAAGTAGGCGGCAACCGGGAAGAGGTTGGGGTGCACGAGGTCTTTGCTGCCCCCGAGCATCGCCATGATCTCCACGCACCCCGAGAGGAGGAGAATGAGGGCAAACGACTTTATCCAGGACGGGCTCGTCACGATATATTTCGAGAGGGCTTCGAGCCGGAGGTCCATCTCACCGGACATGTTGTTCTCCCTGCATGGTGATGTTCCGGTGGGGTGGGATGGGATATAAGGGGGATGGAGTGAACGTGAGTGAGACATAACCGGATGGATCTTGTTCAGCCGGGTGCTCTTTGCCCCGGTTTTCCTGCGGCAGGAACAAATGCGCCCGGGTCTTTGTGGAGGTATCCGTTCCCGGGTTCTATCACTATAATGCGATACCCTGATGAAGGTATCAGTGATAATTGAGAATTTGAAAAAGACCGCCCACGTCCGGAACAGGAATACATGGCTGACCAAATCCCGTTCTCTCTTGCGCTGTTCATTATCCTGGGAATCATTGTGGTCCTGTGCCTGGCGGAGCTCGCGGTGTTTTATCTCGTCATTACCCGGACCGGTTCCTCCGGATCGCGTCGCCGGTCGCCGTCATCCTGCCCGGCATCAGCTCGCAGCTGACCTTCAAGGTGGGGAGGTCTCTGCAACCTCAGCGCTCGTTGCTGCTTCCGTGGCGGCCTTCATCCCCCCGGGTTTGTTCTCTGGTTTTTTTGGGCCGGAGACCGTGATCTGTGGATTGTTGCGTGCTATCTCGTGGTCTCATTCTTAACGACCGGCGTTGAATTTTTTGTACGGTCCGGTCTTTCGATGGTTCCCCGACATCCGGCCCTTCTCCTCCGGGGGAACTCTTGCGTTTTCAGGCCCTTATAAGACCTTTCCGGATTTGAGTCAGAATAAATTTTGTCCGCTATTTGTCCGCAATGTGTCCGTGATTATTGCCTGGAATCGGACGTTAGTTTTTGGCATTTGTAAAAATCTGGCGCGAAAATATCGATATTCCGTTCAGTGCCATCATTATTTTTTTGTCTGCTGTTGTCCGCTATTTGTCCGCAATGACAGGAATACCGGGTTAAGCATATATCGCAGTCGTCTTCCCTCCCGCTTTACAATGATAATATTCATTTCAGCAAGATGGGACATATCCCGACGGGCGGTCCGTTCGGTACAATCGTAGATACGGCCATAATCCCGTGTAGATATTTCCTGATGGACCTTGAGATATTCAATTGCTCCGCGTTGCCGTTCGTTCAGGATCTCCGGATGTTCGAGAAGCGTGTTGACCGTCGAGTGAGAGAAGGTGACCACAAAATCATTACCCGCTTCCCGGAACTCCGGATCGGGAACACCATCCCGTTCGCAGGCAGTAATCATGCTGAGCGTCCCCGAACCCCATTGTTCGATGTACCCGATAAGGAACAGGAGCCGGGCAATAGTTTTATTCCGGGGGCGGGAGATATGTTCGACTTTCAAGAGATCTACCGTGACACCTTCCATGAGTGTCCCGGGGTTCCAGACCTGCGCCCTGCTGTCAAAGATACGGATCTGGACATTACCCGAAGAATTATAATCCCGGTGACAGACCGCATTGATCACCGCTTCCCGCAGGGCATCGGGCGGATATTCCCAGTGCTCTTCCCGCTGCATCTTTCCCGGGATAACCCATGCTGCTTTCCTGATTGTCTGCGTGATGAACCGGTTGGTATCTTCGATGAGCTGATCGATCCTGCCATGCAGGACGTTCATGTTGAGATAGGTACTGGAGACTTCTTCACCTTTGAACCGGGCGCATCGGACCTCTGACTGGATGAAAAACCGTTGTGGATCTTTACCGAAGAACAGGATGGCTGCATGGGTAGGTTGTTCTCCATTCAGGACACCCAGTTTTTCCAGTGCGATCTTAACCGGAATCGAAGGATCTGCATCGAATCTTCGTTCCTTCTGCGCCTTTTCAAGGAATGTCTTTACCGAATGTGCATCGATGTCATCAAGGGTGGCCCCCCGGCAGGGCTGATCATCCCAGGGTACTGCATGTTCACTGAGTATGATGCGTTTAATTTCATCAGGAGGCATGACCCGGTTTTCGGTTCCTGTCCGCATGTATGCCATACCATCAAGATAGTACGGTTTGCTGATTCCCTCCGGGACCGTGACAATGATCAGGTTTTTTCCCTGTTCTTCAATGACGCGGATATCCGGGGTGATCTCCGGTTTTATCCGGGAGGTGATCTGCTGGGAGAGTTTGCGAAGCGAGTGGTCAGCGGGATCTACACCTACTATTGCACCGGTGTTGGTCCTGCCAAAGGATATGACACCACCATGATGGTTGAGGAACCCGCACACTGATTTGAGCGCGTGCTCGATGAGGGAGAGGGATTTTTTGAATTCAGTGGTGTCGGATTCGTGGAGGGTCATGACCGGAGAGTTCGGATGTTATATTTGAATTAGGGCACTCTTCCTTTTTCTTGTTATTGTTCTCTAATGATTGGGAAAAATTCCGGGTGAGAAGACTACCACTGGTCGACTTCGATCCGTTTTACTTGCACGTTGTGAAATCCCCGCTCTTCCATCATCTTCCGGGTCGCGTTGTTCCTGACGAAAACTTCCCGGGCTTCCCTGAGCGGGAGTTCCGGGGCAACAAGCTGGACCTGGTGTGTTCTTTCCAGGGCGGCACGAATCCACCGGTATTTTGTCCATGACGGCTTGAAGATCATCTTCTTTTCCGCTTCCGTAACCGTACGTCCGTTGGGATACGCATTGAGAGCGATGTGCCAGGAATCATAATCCATGAACACCCCGTCAAGCGTATCGAAGGAGAAGACCGCGAGGTTGGGGAACCCGCCACTCTTCCGGTAATTTTTCTGATAGTTCCCATCCACGAAATTTCCCCCGACCCGGATTTTCCAGTTGTCCTGATATCCAGTCATCCGGATATTATTTCCAACCGCGAGGAACAAGGGGTAGAATCCGACGATCTGCCTGACCCACTCATAAGCCGGCAGGAAAAACGAATCTGACCGGTTGGGATCGGGCCTGATCGTGATGGGGTATGCAGCAGCTGCCGGCAGGCAATGATGGTATAATCCCGGGGGGAGTGAGGCAGGATCCCGCATTGAAAAAATGTTTGAACGGGCTCTATGACTGATTTTCGGTAGGGTGTGCAAAGACTCGCAGATGACCTCCAACGTGGGGAGTGTCGTTGTAACCTCCCGCCCTTGTTGCCGCCGCTCCTGTTGTGGCTTTCTTCCTGCCATTCCTGTTTCCCGGGTTCGTGGGACCGGAGACCGGCATCAAACGCATCGTCGCGTGCTATCTGGTTGTTTCACTCTTCGCGACCGGCTTTGCGTAGTATTTTGTTTTGTGTGGCCTTTCGAGGGTCTCGTGGGTTTACTCGCTCACGCCGGTTTTCGAATAGGGTGGTGTTCTTATTCGGGTTGCGGTGGATCTGCTGCTGGCAGCGGGGGTTTACAAGGGGATGGAGTGGGTTGGTGTTGGGGGGGGTAAGCGCCGGGATCTGATTAGTCGCCCTTGTCCTAATCTAGGGCTGACTTGCCACGATTGATACAGCCTAAACAAGGATCAGGTCCGGCCCATCAAGGCCTGGGACTACAAAAACTCAAGATTCCGGAACCGAAGATCCTCTGTTATTCCTACGGGTAGAAATGCTCCTTGTATGTGGAGAAATTCACTACAAAACGGCGGGCCTGGCCCAATGACCGGAGGACGCCAAGAGGAAAAATATTTGAGTATGTGGTAGACTATTCTTTTTGAAGGAATACATCCAGAGGATCATCATCGGGATAAATTTCTTCAAATGGAGCGACCTCTAACAATTCCCACGATCCAATATCACCGATCATTAATTCCTCTTCATCGGGATTCCATTTGATACCTATTCTTATCGAAAAGGTTTCACCATCTCTCGCATCCTCAACAGCCACAGCTTCAGGATAGTTTTTTGAAATTTGTTCTAGTAAGCCCTTTTGCAGTGCGTCACAACTTCTCGCATACGAAACGTCGGTAGAATGAAATATTTCATCCGATCCGACACCAAAACATAGTACCCAATATTCAGGTGTGGGTTCCATATCCTGATCGGATATTTCTTCATGTTTTTGATACAGTAAATCAATAGTTTCAATCAATCCCTCTTTACGAAAATCGATATAACATATGTCATCATTAAGTCCGTTGAGGACCGTGTTATCAATTTGAACTGGTAAAATGAACTCGTATTGTCGTTTTTTCGATTCGAATAGAGCGGTATTCAATTCGAATTTTGTCCAATACTTTTTCCCATACGATTTCGAGACAATTACAATCACAAATTTTGTTTCTGTTGAAAACACCGAAGAAAATTTTAGTTTTAGGTTTTTCCCAAGAAGAAAACTTTTTTCATTATTTGAGAAAAAGACCGTTGCCCCTTTATTGACTAATAACCGATAGATGTCATTTGCAATGCCTTTTTCTTCGTCAGCATAAGAAATTGCAAAATCAAAGTTCCACATAACCGAATTGAAGTATTTTTATGATCGTGTTTCTTTCTTTCGGTTTCATTAGTTAACAAATATGATTCATTTTCTTCAATCTCTCTCTTTTCATAATGTTGAATTAAAAAAAGTGAATGTGGCGAAGTCTCTAAAAATTACCCTCACAACAAACTAAAAGGCTAAAATACTTCAATTATCTAAAGGATATTGAGGGGAATTTTGATCTCAAAAAAGATCTTTTTTCAAAATAGTAAGATACTCATTATCAATGATAGTGTTTTTAAAACAAAAATTATCCCGCCCAATTCTGTCGACCTTGTCATCACGTCACCCCCCTATAATGTTGACATCAAGTACAATTCGCATGACGATCAGATAAGCTATGAAAAATACAAAGATTTCAGTAAAAAATGGATGAGCTATTGTTATAAATGGCTTAAAAATGACGGTAAATTTTGTCTAAATGTTCCTCTCGATAAAAACAAAGGGGGCCAGCAAAGTGTTGGTGCTGATTTAACAGAGATTGCAAAAGAAGTCGGGTTTAATTATTATACTACAATCATTTGGAATGAAGGGAATATCTCTAGAAGGACTGCATGGGGTTCATGGAAGAGTGCTTCTGCACCATATGTAATTGCTCCTGTAGAATTGATCATTGTTTTTTTCAAAAAAATTATGGAAAAAACTAGTGGTTCTCAAGAATCAGATATGTCAGAAGAAGAATTCAGTACATGGACAAATGGATTCTGGTCATTTAGTGGTGAAAGTAAAAAGAGGATTGGACACCCTGCTCCATTCCCAATTGAATTACCCCGACGTTGCATGAAATTATTTAGCTTCAAAGGGGATACGGTATTGGATCCTTTTTTAGGGAGTGGATCTACACTCGTTGCTTGTTATAAATATAATAGAAAAGGAATTGGGATAGATATTGATCCTCAATATTGTCGAATAGCACTCAAACGATTAGAGAACGAATGCGGAATGGGGCAGACAGAAATTACTCAATTTTTCCCACAACAAAAAACCCTATCAAACGAAGCAAAAAATCGACTAACTCAATCCGAAATTATTTTACAATATTTCCGAGATAATCCAACTGTAGATCTAACATACGAAAAAGTGAACGAATGGCTGAAAAAAAATTATCCTCAAAAAAGAATGTTATTTTTTGATAGGACCATTAGATCTCTTGTCGAATCAAATAAACTTATACGGGTGCAAAATGGTTTGTTTCGCTTAAATAAATAAGATTATTCTCCACTTGTTTTTATTGATTATATCGATAGTGATTGGGCCAAATTATATAAACCCGTGTTGTCTAACTTCAGATAAGTAGATGGTTAGATGACTTCAGAAGATTCTTTGAGGCAATCTCTGGTAAATTTTGGTGGTTCTGATTTTGAACATCATGTAAGATCCGTCCTGAATAAACAAACGGAATTAATGAAGAATAACATCTATATTCTTGATGGAAAAGAAACATTTTCCGATCCCTCTTTACAAAAAAAATTTAAAATCCCAATTCGGGAATCTAAACGAAAACATTTTGATATATCGCTAGTGGCCCAAAATTTAGAGACAAAACAACCTATCGCTTGGATTGACTGCTCAACAAGTAACCATGGTAGATTCCCATTAACATTATTTTATTCATTCTTGTATAAACAGCAGATGCCAAATCTTAAAGTTGCTTTTGTTACGCCGGACGTCGGAAAGAAAAAAAACGGAAACGAAACAGTTAGATCAACGGAATGGGGGTCGCATGATGAACCGACGAAAGATAGAGCCCTGGCAGAAAAATATCTTGATGGAGTTTACATTGACTCAGATTATTTAACATCAGCATATAACTTTAAAACCAACACAAAAATCGAGGGAATCCTCAAACAATTCTCTGATTTAGTTCCCGATTTAATTCGATGGAAAAATGAATGAATTAAGTTCCCATTTACTTTAGTCCCATTATTATAAGGTCAATTTTTTGAATTACGGGAATCCATAACTTAATTCGATTTCGTTCAATTGAAGGATCAAATTTTTGTTTGGTTTTATTCGAAATTGAGGTGTGTGCAAATTCTCCTCGTTGCGTACCAAGTTGATCTAAATCGATAAGCAGTGTTTGATCGATTTCTGTTTCACAAACACCAATAGATAATAATAATTGTAAAATGTTGTTTTGATGAATACCGTGATTGTTTTTAACCATATTGTGAAAAATTGTTGATTCTTCATCCAATCTATTTTCAAAAAAATTTCGATTTTTATTGTGAGTATCGGGCAATTTTACCGGAGTCTGTCTTTGAGAACAGGCAAATAACGCTGCTAATACAGGACCCGTTTTTTTGGTCATTTTATATTCCGCTGCTGCTGTTCTGATCTTGTCGACGGCAATATCTTCAAAATAACTTTCTATCTCAGCATGAATTAAAATTCGATGACTTCTCATTCGAATTAATTCTTCTAACGAATAATCTGCGGATGGTTTTTGTGAAGGTAGTAAAAATCCAGTTAGATAATTAATGCTTTTCTCTAATTCTTGAAATCTTTTTGAATTTGAAGGCATTGATTACCTCAATTTGTATAAGAAATATTAATTCTCCCATTCACCTCAGATGGTATCTTTAACGGAAGTTGGATAATTATTGAGAGGTTGTTCCCCCAACAGGAAAATCTTTTAACGGTTTTATCTAGAGTTTTCGTACCTGCACCGAAAGAATCAAAGAATTCTGAATCGCTTTTACATAACTCTATAAACTTTTCACAAATTTTCTTTTTCTTTGGTAATGCCTTCTTTCGGACTTCTGGATCAGAAAAATAAAACACCATGATGTCAAAAACTGCCCTATTAAATTTATTAATAAAACGCGATTTTTGATATTTACTGAATGCCTGCGGCCCAAAAATTTCAAATGTAAATTTTATTGCTTCTTCTAATTCGTTTGTTTGACTTTTAATATTGTCTTCTTCATCCATCCATCGAGCATTCAATAATTCGCAACAGTCATCGAGAAAATCCTTGAGTTTTCCATCATATTCTTTGAATAAATTTTTAAATGCTAAATACCGTATTGCCATTTCCGTATCCCGCATTCTCGAATCTGGTTGAGTATTTTTTAGCATTTTTTTAATTCCGGCGCTCTTGATAGCAAAATCGTCAATATATTCAACAAATCTTCCAGGATGTAACGCTTGTCGTAATTCTTGGGGAGCTAACGGCTCGCTACCAGTATTTAATCGGTAAAAAATTGAAAACAAAAAGCTATCTTTTCCCCAATTTTTAATTATTACCGTTCTCACTGCCTGATTATCTAACTCAGATTTGTATTGAGAAAAATGAGGATAATTACCGATATCCTGATAATTTTTCCCATTTAATTCGGTAAGAATTTCTAATCCGACTAATTTGAAAGGTTTAAAAATTAAATCATCGGGTTTTGCAAGAAAACACCTAATGGATAATAGTCTTTGTTTTCCATCGATAACAATATAGGTTCCCTTTTTTTCTTTACTTTCGGCAAAAATGATTTCAGGAACGGGTAAACCCAAAATTAATGATTCGATCAACTTACTTTTTTTCACCTCATTCCATGCATTTCTTCGCTGAAATTTTGGATTCAACCAAATATTCCCTTTTTCTAATTGGTTGAAAATTGTTTCAACTGTCCAATCAGTTCCCCATGTAACCGCTTCAGAAATGTCTTGACGATCGATTTTAAGTTCCTTAGTATCTTCCTCTCCATATTCTTCGATTTTTGAGTTATCTGAAGTTGACATAGCATCACACGGAAATGATTAATCAGTTTTAATGTTTATCTTCATTTTTATTTTTATCTGCTTGTTGGTGGCAATTTCTTGTTATTTGCTAAAACTAAGTTATTATATCTCCTTTTCAAAATCCGAAGCCTTATTTTCTTTGCAAATGATCCGCTCTCATGGCCGATTGCACCGAGTGTGGAACTTGGCCCAATCCGGCAAAAAGATCTCCCCGCCGTGCGGGAAAGGAGTAACCGGATCAGGGCATGTCATCAGCGTTTTGGCATGGCTGCCGGAAAGATATCATATAATCAACGATGTCACTCTGCATTATCTCAAAATCAAACCTCTCTCGCGAAACCAACACCCTCACCGGAGCGAATCACCGGGACTGGTCCTGACGAATGAGTGAACCTTATGCTCCCGGACACCCATTCTGAACAATAAACCATGGCCCGTATTCACAGGGAGGCCGGGTGCACCCGGGACCTCATCAATGGAATGAAACCCCTGCGGGGGAAAAAGCCCGCAACCTATGGGGAGGTCCGGTTTTTTTACGATCATTACGAAAAGATCCTTGCAGAAACGGACGCCATGATAGGCCGGGAGTATGAGGAGATGATCGGTCGCCTCAGTAATGATGAGACCCGGCTTGACCTGCAATTACAGGAAAATATTGCCCGCCAGACAATCGTTGTCGACAAAAAACTCGAAGAACTTCGCGGAAGAATCGCTGGCGCCGGGAACTTTTATACCCGGTTCGGTCGCAGGGTCCACTACTGGGTCGCAGAATCCCGGAGGGAGCGCGATATCCATAACCCGTTTGCCGGGATATCATCTGAACTCAATTTCGTCCGGATACGGAAAGCCGATCATATCAGGAATAAACAAATCGCGATACAGCGGGAACGCGATAATTTCAGTGACTCTTATCAGTTCCTCAAAGAGCACGAATCGTGTCTCATCGGGGCGTACGGAGAGGAAGCGGTTGTCAGCGCCCTCTCACAACTGCCGGATAATTTCTGTGTCATCAATGATGTCCGGCTGAATTTCCCAAGGGCGTTGTTCTGGAACAAGACTGGTGAATACATCAAAAGCTGCCAGATCGATCATATCGTGGTCGGACCCACCGGTATCTTCCTGCTTGAGACAAAGAACTGGAAAGCATCTGATCTCAAAAACAAATCTGACGACCTGAACTGGCAAGTGAACCGCTCACGTTTTGCGCTATGGACCTATACCCTTGAGTATTATTCCTTTCTTGAACGGCCGGACATTCACAAAGTAGTTGTCTCGCGGAACACCCCGGTAACAGACCTGAAGCTGGACCGGGATATTGATGTTGTCTCCCCTAAGGAATTGCCCGGATTCATTTCCCGGTGGAAACCGGTTCTCTCTGAGAGTGAGATTTCAAAATTTGTCGGAATTGTGAATAAATGACCGGGAACGTATAAGGCCGGACCTGGAACCGGAATAGTTGCAGTCCATCCTCTAGCTCTTAAAAATAATTTTCCAAAGCAATTGTTCAGTACGCTCACCAACTCCCACGTTCAAATTATTTCACCGAAAATTTTACGGCCGGAAAAAATTCTCCAAACATTTTCAAAAATTATTCCCACCAAAATGTTCCGGTCCTGCAGCTCCCCTAAAAATTATTTTCCTCCCCAAATTATTTTCAAAACATTCCGCTGCAAAAATTTCCGGCAAAACCTTTCAGAAATTTTCCCGTAAAATCCCCCGGCCCGGCTCGGAAAAATGATCCGGAAAAATCTCCCTTCTACACCGTAAAACACCTTCCCGGGAACCCCTTTTTCTCACCTTCACTCCATTCCAATCCGGGCCCGATACGGGCACTGTTGTACCACTTTTCCGGAACGGAGCCTCATACGTGCCCGGATTCGGATCGTCCGACCCCCTGTTTGATCGAAACCTCCTGGAAGATTTCACGAGACAGGGGGTCCGGATGCTACATTCACGCCGGAGAACCCGTATATGCGACGGAGAAAGACCCCCGGCCCGTGGCAATTCTCCGACGTAAATTTAGAAATGCGCCCGGAAGGGGTGCCCTGCAAGCCGGCCACGTTTCCCCCGCTGAAACGCACCGAATCCCGTTTTCGGTTGAGTTCCGCCTCCAGAACGTGGCTAAATGTTACCTCTGGCCTACGACGTAAAATTGCCTGAATTCAGTGAATTATTACCCCATTTTTCCGAATTATTGCCTCTGGTTCCGGAAAAACAGGGAAACGGAGCATTTTACGGGCCCGGATGGGAGGTACTCTTCCGGGCGGTTTTTCTTGGACGGTAGCAGGGGAGGGGTTTCCCGCCTCGTTTCCGGTTGTGCTCCGGTCCGGCTCTTTTTCATCAGTAAGATCGTTGCCTGCCCTTCCCGTGGCAGCATTTTTGTGCTAGGCAAGACCGCCCGCCCTGAACGTGGCGGTGTACTGCTTATCGGTCTCCCGTATGTGGTGGTTGACCCAGTCGCGGAGGAAGTTCATGAGATCGAGCGTAAGACCGAGCCGGTTTTCAGCAAAATCCTTCTGGAAATCCACGACTTTTTTCACAAACGCGGCATGTTCGGCTTTGTGGGACGGGAGGCGCGGGTAGTTGAACTTCTGCATGTATTTCTCTTCGGTCTGGAAATGGTACACCGTATACGACGCGAGCTCCTGGAGCGTTCCTTCCAGGGCTTCTTTTCCCTGGCCGGCCCGCATGGCGTCGTGCAGCTTGTTGATGAGGGCGATGAGCTTTTTGTGCTGGTCATCGATCTCCCTGATGTTCACGCTCAGCTCTTCAGTCCATTCCATGATTGGCATGCGTTACGTTATCAAAAACCGGATATTTAATCCTGTTGCCGGATCTGTCCCGGCATCCTGCCGGACGTCCGGCTCTTAACGCACATACGCCCTCCTTTTAGCTCGGAGGGAAATCCGCTGCCAAAAACCGATCAGAGCGGCCAGCGGGTCTTCCCGTTACTCTTTTTGAGCGACGGGCACCGGTTGAAATACGTCTCGCCCCAGACCCAGGGCTGGTAATTCCAGCACATCTCGGGTTTTACCAGGTGTATTCCGCAGAGATACCTCATCTTTCCTTTCCTCCGGAGGAACGGGCAGACCGTAACATACTCGCCGGTCTCTGCATCGCGCATCTCGAACGAGACCACATCGCCAAGATCTTCTGCCCGGAGACTGGTGCAGGGAACGGGATCGCCGTGTTCCCGGTACGCGATGAACCAGCGCAGGATATCGGTCCGGCCCTGCTCGATCCAGACGTAAACGTTCGGTACTGTCGGCATGATGCCGGGGCCGAAGATCCGGCAGCAGAGCCCGCACTGCTCGCAGGGGTCGTCTTCGGATGAGGATTTCTCCATGATTTCCATCCACTATTCACCGGTCATCTGGATAAGGGTTTTGAGAAATGCCGTTACTCTGGACACAATATACGTTATTTATGAATCTTCAGGAACCATCTCTCTGTATATACTGCTGGAATCTTTCTCGCGATTCCCTGCCCGGCGCAATACCCTACCCTGAACGGTGAATGCATGAGTTTTCCCTCATCCCCTGCAATAATCCTCCTTATCATAGCCGGCACGATCTCGGCAGTCCTTGCCTATGCAGGCTGGCGCAACCGAGCCATTCCCCTATCCCGCCCGTTCACCCTCCTGATGGCGGCCGAGACCGTCTGGATCTTCGGCTATCTCCTGGAACTCACCAGTTCAAACCTCCAGGCAGTCCTTCTCATCAACGATATCGAGTATCCCGCCCTGCAGACGGTGCCTGTTGCCTGGCTTTTTGTTGTCCTGTGTTATACCGGCCGCGAACATTACCTGAACCGGAGGACCGTCCCCCTCTTCTTCATCGTACCGGCAATCGTATGGATTCTTGTCCTCACCAATCCGCTTCACCATCTTTATTATACCGGATTCTCCCCGCTCGTCATTGACGGATCCACCATCTGGGTGTATGAGCACGGCCCGCTCTTCTGGATCCATATCGGCTACTGTTACCTCCTCGCTCTTGTATCGCTGGTCCTTGTGGCCGGCCGGCTCTTTGCCGCCACAGCGCTTTACCGCCGGCAGACCCTGCTCCTCTTCTGTGCAGCCTGCATCCCGGCCTTCTGCAACATGGCCTATGTCTTCCAGCTTGCCCCGTTTCCCGAGTACGACCTGACCCCGTTTGCGTTCCTTGCCACGGGAATCATCATGGCAGTCGGCCTGCTCCGCTACCAGCTCTTTTCAGCAGTGCCTGTTGCTTACTCCAGGGTATTTTTGACCATGAGCGACGGGGTCGTTGTCCTGAACGGGCAGTTCCGGGTGATGGATCTGAACCCGTCGGCCGAGAAGATCACCGGGATATCCCCGCATGACGCCATCGGCCGGCCGGTCGGGGAGATCGTCAGCGGGCTCGCACTCCTGGAGGCGGATCCCCGGCCCGTACCGCAGGAGCGCCATATCGAGATCCAGATCCGGAGCGGGGGCAGCCTGCGGTTCTACGATGTGCTGGTAACCCCGATGGGAGCCGGCGGGGCAGGATCGTCAGGCTTCATCTGCCTGTTGCGCGACATCTCCGGGCGCAAACAGGCCGAGCTGGCTCTTGCGCAGGCCAACCGGAAGATAGCTCTCCTCTCAAGCATCACCAGGCACGATCTCCAGAACAAACTTATGGCGGTTGCCAGTTACCTGGATCTGAGCCGGGAACTTGCAACGGATCCTGAACAGAAAGAGTACATTTCCCTCCAGGAAGAGGCGCTGGAGGCCATGAGGGAACAGATCGCATTTACTGCAGAATACGACAAACTGGGATCCAAAATGCCGGTCTGGCAGAATGTCAGTGCTGCAGTAAGGCGGGCACAGGACCAGGTGTACCTCCGGAACATCTCTCTCTCTGACACAACCGGATCCCTTGAAGTCTACGCCGATCCGATGCTTGAAAAAGTGTTCTACAATCTTTTTGAGAATGCCGTAAAATATGGCGGGGACACGCTCTCGTCCATCGGGGTTTCCAGCCGCCCGGCCGGTGACAGCCTCGTGATCGTTGTCGGGGATGACGGGTGTGGGATATCGGAAACGGACAAGGCCCGGCTCTTCGAACGCGGGTTTGGGAAGAACACCGGCCTTGGCCTCTTCCTCTCCCGGGAGATCCTTGCGATCACGGATATCACGATCACGGAGACCGGGAGGCCCGATCATGGCGCACAGTTCGAGATCCATGTCCCGTGCGGGAAATTCCGGTTTGTTGACCCTGGCGAATGATCCGCTGCCACGCTGCCGGGCTCTGTACGCGGCTTACGCTTCGTGCGGAACAGGCACGGTGACAGGGTGATTCCCTTAATCTGCAAAACGGTGTCTGACCGGGCCCTGCCGGAAATTCCGGCTTCAGACATCCGGCAGGGCCAAAATCCTCAGGCCACGTCTTCAAGATCCTCAAGGGAGCGGCCGGTCATATCCACCCGGGTCAGCCAGGTTACGACACAGGCAATGATACAGATGATCCCCATGATGGTGACGGTGTCCCGTACGCCCATCGAAGCCTGCATCAGCGGGACAAAGATGATCCCGCAGGCTGCGCCAACCTTGGCAACGGCCGATGCAAATCCGTGGGCGGTTGCCCGGAGCCGGGTGGGAAAGAGTTCGGCCGGGAGGAGGAAGGTCGTGGCATTCGGGCCCCAGTTCTGGAGAAGGTTGAAGAGACCGAATCCGACAAATGCGAGAGCAATGATGGTCGTGGAACCGGACTGGGACGCCGCGAGGATGAACATGCCTGCAGCCATGCCGACAAACCCCATCAGCTGGAGCCGGATCCGGCCCATCCTCTCAATGAAGAGGATATTGAGGATGAACCCGAGAACAAGGAAAATATCCAGGAGGACGGTCAATTCCGTGGAATAGAAATCCTGGGCAATGAAATTCATGCCGACCGCATGGGTACCAAGCATGGATGCGATAAGGATGGGCGTGAATATACCCACGCCGTAAAAGGCAAAATCCATCAGAAACCACGGGATGGTGATGAGCAGGGTCTTTCTCCGGTTCTGCCCGGAGAAGAGTTCGCAATAATCGGCTATGCGGGCATGCCATGCCGGCTTCCTTTCCAACACTTCCGGCACCGGTTTTTCCACCGGGGGCTCGGCTTTTTCCTTAAGCTTGAAATCCGGTATCAGGTAACGGACAACTCCCATGGCGAGTTTCCACTCCCTCCGCTGGATATGCCACCGGGGACTCTCGGGTACGGTCCGGCGCAGCACGAGGATCACGATCGCAGGGACTGATCCGGCAATGAGCATCCACCGCCATGCCGATTCATCCGGGTGCAGGGCCAGGATGAGGAGACCCGCAGCAGCCGCAGCGAAAATGCCGACTGCCTGGAAACTGAATGCAGCGATCAGCATCCGGCCCCGGATCCGTTTGGGCATGAACTCCGAGACATAGGATGCACAGATCGGGTAGTCTGCGCCGATTCCCACGCCAAGGAGGAAGCGGAAGAGGATGAGGGACTCAAGGTTCCAGGCGCAGGCCGACAGGATTGCAAAGAGAATGAAGATGAAGAGATCCGCAAGAAAGATCTTCTTTCTCCCGAACCGGTCGCAGAGCCTGCCGCCGATGAGCGCCCCGAAGATTGCGCCGACAATGGATGCAGCACCGACCGCTCCCTGGGCAAGGGGAGATGCGGAGAACTGTACGATGATGAGCGGGAGGGCAATGGACATCACGAAGAGATCGAAGCCGTCGAGGAAGATCCCCATGGATGAAAGAAACCAGATATGGGCATGCTTGAGCGTGAACGGTGCCTCATCCAGTGCCTCAGTAAGAACCCTGCACGCCATCAGAAACCTGCCTCTGCAAGGTTCATTTCATTGCCGGAGAAAATGTATCTTTCTTTTCTCTTCTCCCGTGCGCATACCCGCGGTCAGTCGGACGGCCGGGACTCGTGCTGCTCCAGGATGCGGTATGCTCCGGCCGGCACAGAGATCTCGAACCGTGCCCCCCCGCCCGGTACCCCGTTGCCCGTGATGGCAATGCCGGTGATCGAGAGGATCTCCCGGGAGAGGAAGAGGCCAAGGCCCGTGTGTTTTCCAAAGCCGCGTTCGAAGAGATGAACCTTATCTTCTTCTGAGATCCCGTTCCCGTCATCCTCGTACGTGATGACCAGGCCGGAGTCGGTCTCCCGGAAACCGATATGGATGGTGTGCAGTTTCTCCCCCCCGTATTTCAGGGAATTATCAATAAGGTTATAGAATACTTTTTCAAAGAGGGGATCGGCAAACACCTCGACATCCGGTCCGTTCATACTGATGCTGACAATGCTCGTATCCAGGGCTCCCTTTGCTTTGATAATGCAGGTTTTTACATTCTGCCATACCGGTGATCTCACCCCCATGTCCTGGTAATCCCGCGTGAAGATGATCTGGCGCTCGATATTCTCGCCCGCCCTGATACTTTTGCCTGCATATTCAAGGAGTTCCGGGTTGTCGGTCCTGACGGTAAGCAGGGTTAAGAACCCTTTGAGTACCAGGATCTGGTTGATGATATCGTGCCGGGTTATGGAGGAGAGGAGATTGAGTTTTTTATTGGCCTGGGCAAGGGCCTCTTCCGTTCTCTTCTGTTCCGTTATGTCCACGTAAGACGCAATCGATTTTTGTGTCCCCGGGATCATCGCAACAACGGCCTGGACGGTTTTTTTATTCCCGCTGCGGTCAATTATCCGAACCGTATAATTTGTGGGAGCCGAGGAGGGACTGTTCTCTCTTCTCTCGTGATGGTATTTTCTCACGGTCTTGTAATCGTCGGGATCCGCTATCTGTACCCATTTCATTGTTCCTTCGATCTCTTTCCGGGAGTACCCGGACAGTTCGGCAAACTCGGTGTTGGCCTGGTCGATGATGCCATCTTTGTCGATGATGATGGTTGCCGCACCGGTATGCTCGAAAAGGATGCGGTACCAGGCCTCGTTCTCTGCAAGGGCAACCTGCATCTTCCGGCGCTCCGTGATATCCTGGACAACGCCCACAATGAATTCCTGGCCCGGGGAATCCGAATAATGGGTGGATGTGTCAATGATGGTACATACCTGGCCGTTCGGCCGGGTGATCGTGATCTCTTCTTCCCGGGCCCTGCGGGTCCGGAATACCTCCTCGGTCATCTGGTAATGAACTGCAGCATCCTCTTTACTGAAGAAATTCCCGGGTGTTTTTCCCAGGATCTCCTCTCCTGTCTGTCCGACAAACCTGCAGAAGCTGTCATTGACCAGGGTAAAACGATGCTCCCGGTCCAGGACATAGACCGGATAGGCAATGGTGTTGATGATGGTTGTGAGGTTCTTTCTCAATCCGGCCTCCAGTTCGAGCTTCTGCCTCTCTTTTTGAGCCTGCATCTCGTCAAGGATACCATGGACCACGGTTGCAAAGATGAACATGCCGATGATGTTGAAGATAACCATCGGGGCTGCAACCATCGTGACAACCGTGAAAAACTCGGAGGGTCTGGTTACCAGGATCAGCGTGTAACAGGAGATGAGCGTTTCAGAAAGCCCGATCAGAATTACAGCCGCCCAGGTGGAAACGAACCTGCGCCGGTTTGCCAGGTACATTATCCCGCCCAGGATTCCGGACAGGATTGGGGCGGAAAGCCCGGTCCACATGTAGGGTCCGCCCTGGAAGAACCGGAACAATCCGCCGATGATCCCTGCCCCGAGGCCGACAAAGGGGCCGCAGAGGAGACCGGCCGCCATGGGGCCGAGATCCCGGATGTTGACAACGGCGCCGTAGATCGAGAGCCCGCTCAGCGTCCCGAAGATGGACATAATCCCGAAAAAAACCATCAGGAGAACCTGGGTGGTCAGTTTCGGCCGCTGCTCGAAGAACTCCCTGAAAAACCGGCTCCGCATGAAAACGGACGCAAAGACAATAATCACACAGAGGATCTGGAAAAGGGTGACTGAACTCTGGATTATTGTCAGATCCATATCTCTGCAATTGCATAATAACCAGATAAATATTTGGGTAAATTGCCCGAACCGCTCTGTTTTATTGAAAACTTTATCGAAAAAATGCGTGTTTTTGCTTCCGAAGTGACCCGGATGGCAAATCCGGCAACCCTGCAGGAATGCCAAAGATCCAGGTAAGGGATTAACACCGGACAGGATAACTCACGGGCAATCTTCGCCAGTCAGATGTTTTTTTAAAGACCGGATGATCCCGGACAGATTCCCCCGGCAGGCAGCTGTATCCGTTCCGGTTCTCGTCTCTAAAACCGATATGCCCCTTCCGGCACCGAGATCTCGAACCGTGCACCGGTCCCGGGCTCTCCGGTCTCCCGGATCGTGATATGGGTGATGGAGAGGATCTCCCGGACAAGATACAACCCGAGACCGCCATCCTGGCGGGATTCGCGTTCAAAGATACACTCCTTTCTCTCGGTTAAAATTCCCTGCCCGTTATCCTCGAATGTCAGGAGCAGCCCGCCCTTCTCTTCCTGATAGTGCAGCCGGATTGTCGTTGCCCCGCTGCCCCATTTCAGGACGTTTTCCACCAGAACTCCGAAAACCCGCTCGAGCAGCGGATCGGCATAGATCTCAAGGCTGCCCAGTTCGACATCCCGCACAAGGCAAAGCGTATCCATGTGCGAGATGGCGAAGAGGAAGACCTGGTTGACATTCTGCCACTTCGGGGGAACCATGCCGAGACCCTGGTAGTTCCTGGCAAAGGACAGGTTTTTTGTCATGTCCTTGAGGATAGCCTTCTGCTTTGAGATATAGCCGGCTTTCTTCTCCTCAGAACCCCTTGTTACGGACAGTTCCAGGTATGCAGACAGGGAGAAGATCCCGCTTTGCAGTTCCTCGAACGTGACCTGGTTGAGGATATTGAGCTTCCTGCGGGCAAGCCCGAGAGCATCCTGTATCTTTTTGAGTTCCTCGTAATTCTGCCGGAGTTCCTCGTCAATCGCGGTCATCTCCTCGGTTGCAGCTGCCAGTTCCTCGTTCTTGCGCAACAGGGCTTCTTCGGCAATCTTGCGGTCGGTGATGTCGAAGAGCATGGCAAACGAGCCCGCGAATTTTCCTGCATCGTCAAATATCGCGGTTGCGGAAACCTTCATCCACCTGATACCGCCATCGCGGTTGCGGATCCTGCCCTCGTACACGCTGTTGTGTCCCTGGTGCCGGAGCTCCATCTGCCGGGCATTATGGGGCAGGTCTTCAGGAAAGATGAAATCCGAAATCGCCCTGCCGACAATCTCCTCAACCGGGTACCCCAGCATGTCGGCCATCTTCTGGTTGACGAAGGTTGTGACATGGCGGGCGTCCATGGACCAGATTCCCTCGTTTGCGGTCTCGACTATGCGGCGGTGCCGGCTCTCGCTCTCCCTGAGTGCTTCGACCGCTTCGACCTGGCTGGTGATATCCTCGTGCATCAGGATGATGTTGCGGATAGCTCCTTTCGTATCCCTTGTCGGGTAGATGCGGCTTTGGACCCAGGGCCGGTTGCCTTTCCCGGAGGTTTCCATGCTGTCATACCGGGTGGGAGGGATCTCCGCGACCTCTCCTGCAAATCCCCTCTCTATGATGGGCATTATTCCGCTCCGGACGAGCTGCTCATCGTTAAGAATACGATAATTAAGCAGGTCTTCCAGGGTGAGGCCCCAGAGTTTCTCAAACGCCCTGTTGACGAGAATGATCCTGCCTTCGGTATCCATGACCTGGATGCTGAAGGGTGCTTCTTCGATGATCGTCCTGAGCTGCTCCTCGCTGTCCTGCAGGGCCGTCTCTGCAAGTTTGCGTTTCGTGATATCGAGGAATATGCCGGAAAAGACGAGCTCGTCATTCTCCCTGGCCGGCTCCGAGATGCCCTTGAAGTACATGACGTTCCCGTCCGGCCGGATGAGCCTGCCTTCGAACTCCCAGCGGGAAACCGCCCGGACTGCGGCATCTATTGAATCCAAGAACCGCTGCCGGTCTTCGGGATGGACACGATCGGTCATCTGTTCGAAGAACGGGCCCGGGTCATTCGGGATGCCCAGGATCTCAAGCGAGCGTTCGCTCACATACGAGAAACCTCTCTGCCCGCCGGGCCTTGCATAGAACTGGTACACGACCCCGGGGACCGTGCCGGCTATGCCGAGGAACCGTAACTCGCTCCTGCGGAGCGCCTCATCTGCGTGTTCCCGCTTTGCTATCTCTTCCTTGAGTTCAGCATGCTTGACGGTGAGTTCCCGGTTGGTCTCTTCAAGCCGGAGCCGGGCCATCCCTGTCTCTGCGAAGATGCGGGCCATGCGGGAGAGGAACCCCAGGAGATGCCGGACCTGCTCCTCGTCATACACGGGAACCCGCCCGAGAGCTTCGAGATAGGCATCCGGGTCGAACCCGAACGTGTCTGCCTGGCGGATGAAGAACTCGCGGTCCGGCGGGGAAAGAAAGAACTGGCCGGTAAAAAAGTTCGCAACATGATTTCCCCCGGCCAGGATCGGGACTGCCACGTCGACAAGCCCGTTTTTGCACTGGTAAATATTATAGGGTTCCCCTTTTTTCAAAAGGCTGGCAAGAGCCGTGTCGCTCTCCCTGCACCGGACCGCACTGTCAGGATTTACCCGGTGGAACCGGGTGCAGATATCCTGCCAGCCGGTTGCTATGAGAACGGTACCATCAAGTTCCAGAAGGGCAGTTGCTGCACCGGTTGCAGCAGTGAAACTCTCGCAGAGTTCCGTGAGTTCCGAGAGATCAACCATCTCAGCGAATTTCATCCGGTATCCTTCCCATGTACCTGCATAGGCTTTCGGAACTCCTCCCGCCATTCGGGGAATGCCAGAAGAACTCGCAGGAACTTTTCCGGAAATCCTCAACCGGCTGCTCCCGTTCTCTTTCTGGTTTTTAGTCTCTTTGTCGAATGGTATAGAAATACTTTCGTCAGCAAATCTGAATCCGTTCATCCGTACCGGCTTTGGCAGGGATCCTGCAGCTGAAAAGAAAAAATGTGGGATCAGTGGCGGTACGCGAGTGCCGTCTTTTCCGGGCAGGCCTCCGTGCATCGTCCGCAGAGATAGCATTCCCGTTTTGGATCACTGTCTCCTGCAACCCGGGCCGGGCAGGCCCTCTCGCATCGCCTGCACCCGATACAGGCTGGAGTGCGCCGGAGCCGGAACCAGCTGAACTCCGAAAAGAGGGAGAACAGGACCCCGAACGGGCAGAGGATCCGGCAGACCGGCCGGTACACCACGATCGAGACAAGCAGGAGACCGGCTGCCACTGCAAATCCCGCGGTGAGCGTGAGGCTGAAGAGATCGTAAAACCCGGTAAAAGCCATCAGGTCGACGAGGTAGACCGCGGCAATGGCCGTTGCAGCAAAGAGGACCAGCCGGATAAGTTCAGCAAGCCGGGTCCGCCCGATGACAATCTTCCGGAACGGTACCGCATATGCCAGTTCCTGCAGGGATCCCACCGGGCAGATGCTGCTGCAGAAGGTTCTGCCGGTAATGACTGCAAGTACGATGACTGCGCATATGATGATGATCCCCACTGTCAGGGCGGAGGTGCCGGTTGCTGCCGTAACGATTCCCCCGAGTTCCGTGGGCATGACGGGCGCGACAAAGACAAAGCCGGCAACCGCACTGATGGCGGATGTAAGAAGTACAATCTTCCGGCTCATCGCACCCGCGTACCACAGGTACGCGACAAGAACGGGTGCGATTGCCATGTACACGAGTGCAAAGACCGTGCCCGCAACTGCGCTTCCGGCAAGGACGGATGTGGTGACAAGCGAGAGCGGGAGGCCGAAGAGAGCCGAGAGCGCGAGGGCGGGAAACGTTCCCCGTATCCGGATCCCTGCAATGCCCTCCCGGATGAGTGCAAAGATGAGTGCGGTGAATGCAAGGAAGAGGAGCACTTCGACAAGAGGTACTGAGAGATGGATGGAATTCAGGAGACTTCCGGTGGATGAATCCTGGAGAGCGGTTCCTGTGTTGCCCGGTGTAACCGAAGCAACTGAAGAGGAGGATGACCGGGCCGTGAGACTCTGGGTGGCGGTCGTATCCGGTGTCGGCACTGCCGTTGCCTGGGAGGGAGCACCGGACGGTGCCGGGATGGAACCGGCCGATGCCTGCGACCCGGTCCGTCCGGTATAATCGCAGAGTGAGTTGCCATCCGCATCCACAAAGAGGAAGCACCGCCCCGGGGATGTGCATCCCCCGATTCCCTTGGGGCAGACGGCAGCGCAGGCCGGGTACGCGAGTCCTGCAGTCAGTATGACCGCAGCGATTGAACGTCTGATGGATTGTGTGATCTGCATAATTGCCTGGCGTTTTGATCCTTTTGACTGGAATCAGATTAAGAAAAAAAGGGTAAATATTGGGCTGATGGGCGGAGGGGTATCTGTTGACCGGGACCGGATAATATTACCGGGAACGATGCACTGATTTCAAATAGGGGATGGATGCGGGGGAGGCCAAGAGCAATGGCTGCCCGGACCGGGAACCTGTCTGCCCCCGGTGCCCAATGCTCCCGAAGCCGACCGCAGACCTGTCTTCTCCTGTCTCCATGTGGAGATGCCGGTCATGGCAGCGATCCCGATCCCCCGCGCAAGAACCCGGCCGTGGAAAATCCCGTCGGGGGATCCGGGTCGGGTGCCGGTTCCCGCCAATCTCCCTCTCCTGAAACTCCTGTCAGACCCCGGGCCGGAGATTCCCGGGAGCTGCGCTTTTCTGGCTTCCTTTCTATCCCCTCATAAAGGTTCTCCATCAGTATTATGGTCCGGCGAACGTCATAGAAAGAAGATGTCCGGTAAAAAATATGAATCCTTAAAAATCGAGAACATCGTTGCATCCGGTGTCATTGCAGAATCCATTGATCTTACAGATTTCTCATCGAAAGTCGAGAACTGCGAGCTCAACAAAAAACGGTTTCCCGGCGCAGTCTACCGTATTGCGGATCCCAAGATCGCATGCCTGATCTTCTCGTCAGGCAAGATCGTCATAACTGGTGTCCGGAACGATGCCGCCCTCGCGAAGGGACTTGCAATTGTCATCAAATCGTTGAAAGACTCGGGAATTGAGCCCCTTAAGGAGCCCCGGGTCGCAGTCACCAATATGGTCTGCTCGTACAATCTCGAACGGTACATCAATCTCAACAAGATGGCCGTCACGCTCAGCATCGAAAATGTCGAATACGAGCCCGAACAGTTCCCCGGCCTCGTGTACCGGATCAAGGACCCGAAGATCGTTGTGCTGATCTTCTCCTCAGGAAAGATCATCCTTACCGGGGGCAAGACTCTTGACGATGTCAGGAAAGGGCTCGATGTCCTTGAAAAGAAGCTGGAATGCCTCAGCTGAAATCTTTTTTTTCTTCTTAAAAGCCGCAGACAACAAGGCTCTCCAAACCATTAAGTGCCATTGCCTGTCCAGTAATGGAATAAGGTGAACAGACCCATGGTACGGCTGACCGCTGAGATCAAGGAATCGCTGTCAGGAACCAGGCTTGTGTTCCTGGCAACCTCAACAAAAGATGGCAGGCCCAATGTTGTCCCGATCGGGGCATTCCGTCTCCTGGATGACGAGACTCTCCTCATATCCGACCAGTTCTTCAACAAAAGCCTCCACAACCTTAAGGAGAACCCGCATCTCGCCCTGTCCTGGTGGGGAGAGAAAGGCGGTTTCCAGCTCAAGGGAACGGTTACCATCCACACAAAAGATGAGGTATTCCGGCAGGATGTTGCGTGGATGAAAGGACTCCGGCCAACCCTGGTACCGAAGTCAGCAATAGTCCTGAAGATCTCCGAAGTGTATCTGATAAAGCCCGGCGCTGATGCAGGCAAAAAGATACTCTGATCTCCTGCATGGCAGTGGTGGGAAATCATCATTTTTGTTGTTTTGCGAGGATACCTGCCGCGCTCTCCTTGCCAGATGCCGTCAGCTCAACCTTGCAACTCATCGCTATCCTGTCACCATTTTTCCCTTCAGGGATCGAATCAGGTTTCCGGCAGGACTAAAAAAGAGACCCGGTTGATCCCCGATCAGGATTATCTGCCGTTACGGCGTTTGTAACGGATTGCCCCGCTGGCAGGACAGATATCCGTGCATCGCCCGCAGAGATAACACTCGGCCTTCCGGTCTTCGCGCCGGGCTTCATCAACCGGGCAGATTTTTTCGCAATTTCCGCATTCGATGCATTCCTTTGTCCTCTGCAGTGCAAACAGGCTCGTCCCGGCACCGACCGACAGGAGAGCCCCGTACGGGCAGATAACCCTGCAGAACGGGCGGTACACTGATGTCGAGAGGATCAGCATAACGATGAACACTATGCTTCCGGCAGTGAGGGTGAGCGAGAAAAAATCCTTAATTCCGAATATTGCAAGAAGGGACATGGAGAGGAAAAATGCCATTACGATGAAGAGTACGAACACGATTCCGCGAACAACCATCAGCAGGGACTTATGGTGAAGAACGATCTTCGGGACCGGTGCATGGTAAACCATTTCCTGGAGGGCCCCGATCGGGCAGAGGTACCCGCAGAAGAACCTGCCCGTGACAAATGCGAGAACAAGGATGACGGCAAGTGCAATCGCGGCGATGACGAGTGAGACGCCGAGCCCCTGCACGTCCCGCAGCACAAGCTCCTGGAACTGGTGAGGTGCCATGGGAGAGAAGATAAGAAACCCGAGCGCTGTTGTAACAACGAGAAGGATCCAGCCGGCTTTCTGCCGCCATCGTCCGGAGTACCACAGGTACGTAAGGACGAGGATCAGGATGACGGCATATATGAACCCGGCAGGTCTGAGAAGTGAAAAACCCTGCATGATATGCCTGTCACCTCGTTGATGAATAAACCTGTCGGGTCCTTGGCCGGGCTGGCGCAGGCCTGCGCTTCCTGTATTTTTCAGATCTCCGGAAGGTCAGCCTTTGCCTGCAGTCCCCAGTCATTATTCCCGGATAAATCCCAGGGGTGCATCCGGGTCAAGTTTGTTCTCCGGATAATCCGGTCCAGGCAGCCCCGAAAATTCATCTTTACAGAAACCATGGTGCAGAACGGGAAGCGTATCAGAGATCCGCTTTTTCAAGGATGAACGCGAGCGTTCCCTCCTCCATCCCGCTCCCGGTGCCGCTCGTTTTTGCAGGGAGAAACCCGTTCTTTTCCAGAACCCGGATGGATGCCTTGAGGTGCGGGTATGTTGTGGCAAGGATCTTCCGGATGCCCGGGCAGGAAAAAGCAACCGGTATGATATGCCGGACTGCCTCCGTTGCATAGCCCCGGCCCTGGAACCCGTCCAGCACGGAGTACCCGATAAGAGCGGTATCCGGAGACCCCGGCAGCGATGCGGTCCCCCCGCTGCCGATGAGGGTCCGGTTTTTATTTTCATCTCCCGCAAGAACCCAGTACCAGCAGCAGAAGGCCGGGTCCGATCCCTCCTCCTGGATCCGGATAAATTCCGCAAGTACTGCGTCTTCGAGCAGGGGCGGGGGCCAGCCGGCGGGGATGGCTGCGCCCAGGAGCCGGCCAAGCCCTGCCCGGTCCCCCCGGTCGCTTGCCAGGATCTCCCGGGTTGCAGGTATAAGTTCCAGCCGCCCGGTCCGTATGGTGGTTGATGCAGACATGGTGATCGCAGGAAAAGAACGAGTGGCACCCCCAGCCGGTAATGATTTTGGAAATCCCCGCAGGCAGTACCCTCAATCTTCATGACGTTTGACCTGCATCAACGTATCTTTTCCGGTTGGATACCCCCGGCTCGGAACTGATCCGGTATTTTTACCTCTCCTTCCTGCAAAACGCCTCAACCATTAAGATGCCGGAAGGAGACGTTTGAAATAACAAACCGCGTGAGGGAAAGATGGCGTTATGCAATGTACGGACCCGCGATAAGATCCTGATCGTCTCTCTTCCCGTATCGGTAGATCATGTTGCGGCCATGGCGCTTGAAAAAGAGCTCCGCAGCTATCTTGCACAGAAACCCTCGTCGCTTCTCTGCGACATGTCCGGGACAACGTACGTGTCCAGTTCAGGACTCCGGATCTTTCTTGCCATGGCAAAGATGGCAAAAGTCTCCGGGATCCATTTCGGGTTCTTCGCATTCACCCCGTTTGTGGACCATGTCTTCAAGCTCTCGGGTTTCAAGGCCCTCTTTGCTATCTATCCCACGGAAGAGGACGCGGTCCGGGCTGCATCGGCCTGGTGAACCGTCTCGTTCTCTTTTAATCAGCTGCATGGCACAACCCACCGTTCGCCCGTTCGGAGGGCAGCAGGATCATTTTGTTTGATCCATTCCATTCCGCCAGAACACCCCATCGACCTGTTCTGACTTGTGGGGAGTTGAACGAAAAGGGTTTTTTTATGGCTGGCCAAACGATCTTACAACAGGCAGAATGCCTGCTGGAGGAGAGTCATGCAGGATACGAACAACCGGATGGACTGGAAGCTTCCGTTTCTTGGTATTGTTACGGTCGGGATCATCATCCTTGTCGTGGTCGTCTTCGGGGGAGACCCGGGTTTTTTCTCAAAAAATTACGGTCCCGGATCCGTCCCCGCAATAACCGGTGTCCAGAAACAGGGAACCTCGGTCCTGATCAATGCGAGCCCGCAGCGGTATTCCCCAATGATGTCCTCAACTCCCGGCATCGGCCTTATTCCCGACACCTCCGGATTCAGTGTTGAGGATGCCCGTTATGAATGGAACGCGAGCTTCGGGCAGTTCCTGGGCTGGAGCGCACCCGGCTATCAGGTTACAGAGAAAGGAGCCTCTGCGGTAAACGATGGTGAGAAGATCTACTGGTCGTTTTACACCATGCCCCCAGAATCCCGGGAGCCCGTGGTAATCTCCCTGACCGCGAGAGATAAAACAACCGGCGCGGTTCTTGGCTCCTCCCGCATGACCCTTGGCTGGCAGCAGAACAATACGTTTGTCGTGGTCCGGAAGATTGAGTGATTTTTATTTTAAAAATGGAACGCAAATTTCAGAAAATACGAACAACACTTCCACAATAATAATTGCGATTCCACCCCCTCCCTGCTTTGCAGGGAGTCGCTCGGACGCCTCGTCGGGTCCTCGCTGGGCAGGTTCCTTGTTCATGTTGGAGTACAGGTAAGTGCGTAGCGCAAAACTCGGGCGAGGCGTTTTGCGCGTATGGACTCACATCGTTCTAAAAAATGCCGGACAAAAATTTCCTGAAATCATTTGCAAATAATTTCTGAAAAATTTTCTGAAAAATTTTCCGGCAAAAGAAAAAATTCCGGCAAAAAATACAAAAAATAATTCCGGAAACTCCGGAAAAGATTTCCGGAAAAAATCCCGGCAGAATCTTTCCGGTACAAGACCCTGCCAGAACCCGGAAAAGCCGCATTTCCACCCCCTCCTGCCGTCGGTATTCCCTGCCCGGAAGACCCCAAACGCCACCCCCGAATCCGGGCCCGATGCGAGCCCGGATTGGCAATCCGGGGGATCGATCTTATGGGGAGGTTGCAAAAAATGACGATTTACCGTACACTTTTTTCGAAATCCCGATTAAAAAGCGATTCAGGCCAATCTGGGCATTTTGGTGCCGATTGAAAAACCTTAATAGAGCCTTTTGGATGGCGTTTCTTAAGTGAAACTGGGGTAGGTAGGCCCGGATCGAAAAGAAGCCCTGTTTTGGACCCTTGTTTTAGGGGTCCCGAAACGCATTTTAAGCCAGGATTCGATGAAGATCCGGGTACGGTTTGTATAATTTTTACTCCACGCATTTTCATCAGATAATTACCCCAAATAATTTTCACAAAAAAATTCTTGGAAAAAATTTCTTGAAAAAAACTTGAAAAAAACCAAAAAAATTTTCCACAAAATTATTTTTGACAAGGGAATTTTTCATGAAAAAAGAATCAGTATTTTTTCCGGACAGCAAGATACCAGGCTGCTGCGCCGATGATGATGACCGCTCCTGCTATGATGTAGAACAGGTTCTGCATCGAGAACGGCGACTCCTGGTTGCGCATCTGCACGGCCATGTCCCGGTAATAATCTATGCGGGGATAATTGGGGTCAATGGACTTGACCTTGTCAAACGCGGCAATGGCCTCGTCGTACTTCTTCATCCCGCCAAGGGAGAAGCCCTTGAAGAACCAGGCCGTGCTATTGGTCGGGTCGATTGCGATTGCCTGGTCGTAGGCTTTCTGCTCGTCATCGTACCGGCCGAGCATGTACAGGATCGTCCCGCGGTTGAGCCAGCCCTGGAGATACTGCGGGTTGAGGCTGAGGGCCTGGTCGGAGGCGGCGAGCGCATTATTGAACTGCCTGGCCTTGTTCAGGGCATCGGCTTTTGCATTCCAGGCCTCGTAGTAACCCGGCTCAAGGGCGATCGCGTTGTCATAGGCTGCGGCTGCGGCAGTATAATTCTTTGTTGCAAAGAGGGCGTTTCCCTGGTCATAGAATGTCACTGCATTGGCCGAATAGGCGAGCGCCGGCATGGAAAAAAGTGCCAGGCAGAGGATACATGCGAGGAAGAAATACGAGAGAATACTGCGTTTCATATCAACCGGATCATATCTGGAACGGGATCAAGATAAAGAATTCTTCCCAGGTATGTTCAACCGGTGAAAAATCAATGCGCCAGTACCAGCACCCGGCGGGTGAGGCTCTTGTGCACCCGCTGGTCGTGGCGCTGGAGCACGGTCATGTGATCCGCGGCAAGGCCGGATATGTCCTTGTGGGTTACGATGACCGCCCGGCGGCCGGGTTTCAGGATCCGGCTGATCTCGTCCAGGGAGTCGGCATACAACCGGTCCATGGTGTCGGCTTTCTTGATGCAGACCGATTGCCCGTAGGGGAGATCCGTTACAATGGAATCGACAGTACCGTTGCCGAACGGGAGATGCGTTGCATCGGCAAGCAGGAGTTCCGGCTCCCGGATGTTCTGCCGGCAGCCGCCCACCATCAGGGGATCGAAATCGCTGCCGAGCGCCCGGGCGCCGACCAGCCCGGCCTCGATCAGGATGCCCCCGGTGCCGCAGAACGGATCGAGAAGAATATCCCCGTCTCCTGCACAGGCAAGGTTCACAAGCGTCCTTGCCATCCTCGGCATCATGACACCCGGGTGGAAGAAGTCCCGCTTCCCGGGATTGCGTTCATCATAGGCGCTGCGGTTGATGAAGCAGAGTACTTTTCCAAAGTAACACCGGTCTTCCGAGAGGATTGCCCGGTACTCGATCTCCGGGTTCCTGAGGGAGACCGGCCCTGCGATCATGGTGCCGATGAGCCGCTCGAACTCTTTTTGGGAGCAGGGGTTGTGCTCATGGCAGCCCCCGTGGACTTTTTTGGCCCGGCCGGCAAATGTCCGGGTTGTCTCTATCGATAAGTCCTTGAGCAGTTCAGTAAAGGCCGGAAGCGTTGGTTCGCACTCGCCGAGATATTCGAGCACTCCCTGCGTCATGGCGAGCCGTTCTGTTTTTTTGGGATCCGGGCATTCTGCAACCGCGACCTGGAGACGCTGGTCGAGAACCGTTCCCACGCAGTCGAGTTCAGCAAACGGAAGGGTGGGATTCTCACCGGAAAGCTCGAAAAGAAGCTTCATTGCAGAAGTATTGGGATTGTGCGTTCAAATAATTGTGCAAAAGAGGAAAAATTATTTTTTGGGTTTCTTCTTGCCGCCCATGATGCCGGAGAAGAATCCCCCGCCGCCGCTGTTCTTTCCTTCCAGGTCGGCGATCTTCTGGTAGAGCTCCTTCTGCTCGGCACTGATGGATTTCGGGGTTACGATCCGGATCCGGACGAGCAGGTCGCCCGGTTTTCCCCGCCGCTTTATCCCTTCGCCGGGGATTTTGAGGGCCGTGTTGTACTGGATGCCGGCCGGGACATGGAGATCGATGTGACGTTTGTCGATGGTCTCGACCTCGACCGTTGTCCCGAGCACGGCCT
This sequence comes from uncultured Methanoregula sp., assembly GCF_963677065.1. Taxonomy (NCBI): domain Archaea; kingdom Methanobacteriati; phylum Methanobacteriota; class Methanomicrobia; order Methanomicrobiales; family Methanoregulaceae; genus Methanoregula; species uncultured Methanoregula sp. The sequence goes on along the minus strand of NZ_OY781872.1, from coordinate 2,689,086 downwards.
GGGCCGGGGAGATCTCGATGAGGGTCTCCAGGTTGTCCCCCGACCGGACAAACCGGTCGTGGCCCTGGACATAGATCTCGATGAAGAGATCGCCGTTGTGGGCCCCGTAGTCTCCGGCCTCGCCATAGCCTTCCATCCGGAGGCGCATGCCGTTGTCAACACCGGCCGGGATGTGAACGGAGATCTTCCGCTTGACCCGGGTGTGGCCGGAACCGTGGCAGTCCTTGCAGACTTTCTCGGGGATCTTGCCCCGCCCCTCGCACTGGGTGCAGGGAGTCATACGGATGAACTGGCCGAACGGCGACTGGGCTGCCTGGCGCATCTGGCCGGAACCGCCGCAGCGGGGGCAGGTGTTGAGACGCTTTGTCTCGCTTCCGGATCCGCTGCAGGCCGGGCAGGGCTCGGTGTGCATGACCTCGATCTCGCGGTCGGTGCCAGCAACGGCATCCTCCAGTTTTATCTGGATCCGCATGAGGAGATCGGCACCGGGCTGGGGTCCCGATCGTCTCTGGCCCCCGCCAAAGAAATCGAAGATATCCCCGAAACCGGAGAAGTCGGAGGAGAATCCCCCGCTGCCATATCCCCCGCCGCCCGAGTACGATCCTTTCGATGCGTTCGTGAACGTCTCGTGGCCCATGTTGTCGTACTGGCGCTTTTTCTGTTCGTCGGACAGGACGCTGTAGGCCTCGTTGATCGTCTTGAACTTCTCTTCGGCGCCGGCTTCTTTGCAGACATCGGGATGATATTTTCGGGCGAGGTTCCTGTACGCCTTTTTTATCTCCTTGTCATCGGCATTCCGGGGTACGCCGAGGGTCTCGTAATAGTCCGCGCCCATTGTTACGTCACTCTTCTTTTACCTTGTAATCTGCATTGACGACATTATCGTCGTTCTTGGGTTCCTGCCCGGCAGGACCTGAGCCGGGGTTTGGCCCGGCTGCCTGCTGCTGCGCTGCCTGTTCTGCCTGGGCTTTCTGATAAATCTTGGTTGTCACTGCATATACAGCTTCAGTGAGCGACTCCATGGCCTTCTTGATCTCGTCGATGTTGTTCTCTTCGAGCGCTTTTTTAACGGCCGCCGCGCCTTCTTCGACTTTTGTCTTGTCTTCGGCTTCGAGCTTGTCGCCGCTCTCTTTCAACATCTTCTCGGCAGTGAAGACTGCGGTGTCGGCCTGGTTGCGGAGCTCGATCTCTTCCCGCTGCTTCTTGTCCTCGGCCTCGAACTGCTTGGCCGCGTCCATCATCTTCTTGATGTCCTCTTCGGAGAGTTTCTTGTCCCCTTTGATCGAGATGGCCTGCTGGTTGCCGCTGCCGAGATCTTTTGCCGAGACATGGATGATGCCGTTCGAATCGATATCGAACGTCACTTCGATCTGGGGGATGCCCCGGGGTGCCGGCGGGATGCCGGTCAGCTGGAACTTCCCGAGCGTGAAGTTGTCTTTTGCAAGGGCCCGTTCTCCCTGGACCACGTGGATCTCAACGCTGGTCTGGCCGTCGGCCGCGGTCGAGAAGATCTGGCTCTTCCGTGTGGGAATTGTCGTATTGCGCTCGATGAGCTTGGTTGCAATCCCGCCAAGGGTCTCGATACCGAGCGTGAGCGGGGTGACGTCCAGAAGGACGATGTCTTTTGCCTCACCGGTCAGGACTGCGCCCTGGATACCGGCGCCGAGAGCAACGCATTCGTCAGGGTTGATGCCCTTGTCCGGCTCTTTCCCGAGCAGCTTCTTGACGGTTTCCTGCACAAGGGGTACACGGGTCGAACCCCCGACAAGGAGGACGTGATCGATGTCTTTTGGCTCCAGCTTGGCATCGCTCAGTGCCTGCTTGACCGGGCCTACCGTTGATTCGACAAGGCTTCCGATCAGCTGCTCGAGCTTGGCCCGGGTCAGGTCGATGTTCAGGAACTTGGGGCCGCTCGCATCGGTGGTGATGTACGGCAGGTTGATGTTGGTTGTCTGCCGCTGGGAGAGTTCGATCTTGGCATTCTCCGATGCATCTCGCAGGCGCTGCATGGCATAGGGATCGTTGCGCAGGTCGATACCTTCCTTCTTCTTGAACTCCTCGATGAGGTAATCCTGGACAAGTTTGTCGAAATCGTCGCCGCCAAGGTGGTTGTTGCCGGCGGTTGACTTGACTTCAAAGACCCCGTCGCCGAGCGTGAGGATCGAGACATCGAACGTGCCGCCGCCGAGATCGTAGACGAGGACCGTTGCATCGTTCTCCTTGTCGATACCGTATGCAAGGGCGCTTGCCGTGGGCTCGTTGATGATACGCAGGACTTCAAGACCGGCAATCTTGCCGGCATCCTTGGTTGCCTGGCGCTGGGCATCGTTGAAGTAGGCAGGGACCGTGACAACGGCTTTGCTGATCTTCTCCCCAAGGTAGGCTTCGGCATCTATCTTGAGTTTCTGCAGGATCATGGCCGAGATCTCCTGGGGAGTGTACTCCTTGTTGTCGATCTTGACTTTCCTGCTTGTGCCCATGTCCCGTTTGATGGACTGGATCGTCCGCTGGGGGTTGGTCACTGCCTGGCGTTTTGCAAGACTGCCGACAAGCCGCTCTCCTTCTTTAGTAAAAGCAACAATGGATGCCGTTGTCCGCCCGCCTTCAGAATTGGGAATAACGATTGGCTTTCCGGCTTCCATGATGGACATGCAGGAAAACGTTGTTCCCAGATCGATACCCAGAACCTTCTCTTTTGCCATACTTCATTCCTCCGTATTTTTTTCGTTTCCTTTTGATACTGCAACTTTTGCGTGTCTGATTATCTTGTCATGCATACGATACCCGCACGAAACTTCGTCGATTACGGTTCCCGCACATTCATCTGACGGGACGTGGGCGACTGCTTCGTGCTCCCTGGGATTGAACGGTTTTTTCAAGGATTCAATCGGTTCAATGCCGTGACGGTGCAACTGGGCCGCAAGGAGCTGCTGGATCTGGACAAGGCCCTCTTTCAAGTGGGCTTCATCGGCCTTGAGGGCCCGGTCGATATTATCGACAACTTCCAGCAGGTCCACCGCAAGCCGCTCGTTTGCAAGGGTAGTGATCGATTCGCGTTCCCGGGCAGTGCGTCTCCTGAAATTTTCAAAATCCGCAGCCAGCCTGAGATACTGGTCGTTTAAGTCAGCAAACGCTTTCTTCTGTGCATCCAGCAGGGACTGCGGATCGGCCGGCGGATTTTCCTGGGGTTTTGATTCCTTTGAATCCGCCGTTTCTGGAGTGTTTTCTGCCTCGACCATAATACATCCCATTCGATGTTCCAATATCTATTGCATTGTAGTTCTATATAAATATTTACATGGTCCTGCGAGGTAATCAGATAATATCAGGTCGGTTCAGTGAATAGGGAAACTATTGCCAGAATCCTGCATTTGACCGGGCATTGCCCGGGTTTTTTTCCGGCACGAATCTCTCCACTCTGGCTTTTGCCCGGCACTCTGTACTAAGAGCAAAGTATCCTACCAGCATACCTTTTTCTTGCCCCTTCTTCATATAGTAGGATATGAAGTGGGCACTGCTGTCCGTCTGGGACAAGACGGGGATTATCGATCTTGCAAAAACACTCATTGAACAAAAGTACAGTATCATGAGTTCCGGCGGTACCGGAAAAGCCCTGGGCGAAGCCGGCATCCGGTTCACGGAAGTATCGAGCTACACCGGTTTTCCCGAGATGATGGATGGCCGGGTCAAGACTCTCCACCCCAAGGTGCACGGGGGGCTGCTCGGCCGGAGACAGATCGATGATGCCGTGATGGCCAAGCACGGCATCAACCATATCGATCTCCTGGTGGTCAACCTGTACCCGTTCGAGACGATGGCAGCTAAAAAGATGAACCTTGAAGAGCTCATCGAGTACATCGATGTCGGCGGACCGGCCATGATCCGGGCTGCTGCGAAAAATTACAAGGATGTCGCGGTTGTTGTCGACCCGGCAGATTACCCGATGGTGCAGAAAGCGGTGAAAGGCGAAGGCCTTCCCCTCAAAGAGCGGCTGGTTCTTGCAAAGAAAGCCTTTGCACGGACTGCGGCATACGATGCCGCGATCAGCAATCACCTGTACCAGCTGGACACGCCGTTTCCCACAACCTTCACGGTACAATATTCCCATGGCAGGGCCCTGCGGTACGGCGAGAATCCCCACCAGCAGGCAGCAGTATACGGCAGCGCCGGCATTGCCGGTGCCGAACCGCTCCAGGGCAAGCAGATGTCCTACAATAATTACCTGGACCTGAACGCCGGTGTCTCGCTCATGCGGGAGTTCGATGAACCGGCAGCCGTCATCGTGAAACACAACAATCCCTGCGGTGTTGCAATAGGAAAGGACATATTCGATGCATACGTGACTGCCCGGGATGTCGATCCCGTCTCGGCCTACGGGTCCGTGGTCTCGGTAAACCGCGAGCTCACGAGGAAACTTGCCGAAGAGATCAGCAACACGTTTGTCGAAGTCATCCTCGCCCCCTCGTTCTCAAAGGAAGCGCTCGAGATCATGAAGAAGAAAGAGAACATGCGGGTCATCGTACTGCCGGAACAGGCCCCTGCGGATGAGATCCGGACAATTGATGGCGGCGTTCTCGTCCAGCGGACCCCTGCGTACCAGGAGCACTGGGAAGTCATAACTGACCGGGATCCGACGCCCGACGAGATGAAATCCCTGCAGCTTGCATGGAAAGTCTGCAAGCACACGAAAAGCAACACCATCATCTTTGCCGACAAGGTCCACACGCTGGGCATCGGCGCCGGCCAGATGAGCCGGGTGGATTCAGCGAAGATCGCAATCGAGAAGGCCTGCTCGTCCCTGAAAGGATCCGCTGTTGCCTCCGATGCGTTCCTGCCGTTCCCGGATACCCTTGAGGTTGCCGCAGCAGCCGGTGCAACAGCGCTCGTCCAGCCGGGCGGTTCGATCCGGGACAAGGAAGTGATTGAAGCAGCCAACCGGCTACACATGGCAATGATCTTTACGGGTGTGCGGTACTTCAGGCACTGATTATCTCTTTTATTTTTTTAATCCAGCCTTTTTCCTGCGATAAATATATATTCTGCGAACTTATCATATGTTATTTAAATCGTTTGTGGCAGTGACCGCCATAGATGATTTCAGAAAATAACATTGTGGTGAAGGAAATGGATTTTGGAAAAATGGTTGGAGACTCTTTCGGTTATGCCAAAGAGGGCCTTGTCGGCAAGTGGGTTACATGGATTCTGTTGATCATCAGCTGTATCATCTTCCCGCTCATCATGGGGTACATCATGCGGGTGTACCGCGGTGTGACACCGGCTCCCGAGCCCAAAGAATGGGTGAGCATGTTCATCGACGGGATCAAACTCTTCATTGTCGGCCTGATCTATGCGATCCCGGTCATCATCATTGAAGTTGTTGTCATCGGCAGCGCATTTGTAACGGGCGTCATGACCCAGTCGTACGGCCTGACCGATCCGAATGCCGTGATGGGCCTTATCGGGGCGTTCCTCTTCGGCCTGATCATTCTCCTCATTGTCTCGATCATCATCGGCCTCATCGTTGCAACCGCGGTAGTCCGCTTTGCCCGCACGAACAGTTTTGGCGAGGCGTTCAATTTCAGTGCAATCTTCGCCCACATCGGGAAGATCGGCTTTGGGTCCTACCTTGTGGCCCTGATCATCATGTTCATCATCATCGGTGTCATCGAAGTGATCTGCATGCTGATTCCCTACATCGGCATGCTCCTGCTCTTCATCCTGCTCCCGGTCATCGTCCTCTTCGAAGCACGGTACCTTACCCTGCTCTATGACAGCGCCGGAACAACGGCATAATCTTTTTTGTTTTTGTCCTGTCCGGGCATATGTTTTTATTTTCCAAACGAAGACTCTTTGAAAACATTCTGGTGAAAATACATGGATTACAGCCTGATGCTTGACGAATCCTTCGCATATGCAAAAGAAGGAATCTGGTCGAAATGGACCCGCTGGCTCCTCCTTATAGTCAGCATGATCATCTTTCCTTTGATCCTGGGATACATGGTCAGGATTTACCGGGGAGAAAAGCCTGCGCCGGAGCTCAAGGAATGGGGGTCGATGTTCGTTGACGGACTCAAACTCTTTGTCGTGGAACTGGTCTATGCAGCACCGGTGATACTTCTCATCATCATTGCATTCCTTCCCCTGCTCTCGTCCCTTGTAACGAGCGGTGCTTTTTACCAGGACTTTTCGACTATGTCCGAATCACAGACGAGTCAGTGGTTCATGAGCCATCCGGAGTTCCTCTCGGCAGCCGGTTTCATGCTGCTGTTTATTCTCGTTGCAATAATTATCGCAATTATCATCGGCATCTTCTCGTTCCTTGGAGTGATCCGGTTTGCACGCACCGGTCGTATGAGCGAGGCCTTTAATTTTTCCGCTGTCCTTGCCCAGATCCGGAGAACCGGCTGGCTGAACTATATCATTGCACTCCTGGTCATCGGCGTGATCGGCTTTTTGTTCGGGATGGTTATCAATCTCTTCTCGTTCATCCCGGTTGTTGGCGATATCCTTCACATCATCGTGATGCTGGTCCTCTACGTGCCGTTCATTCTCTTCACGAGCCGGTATGCTGTCCAGGTGTACGAAGCCGGGGAAGAGAAGAGTTAATTTTTTTTATTTTTTCTGCGCTTGGGGTGGGGGAAATGTCCGTTCACCCGCTATGATTTTCTTCTTTTGTACAATTTGCCTGGATGGAGAGTACGGCATGGTGATGCCACCGGATTTCCTGTACGGGAAAATGCGCTCCTTGTCCGTGCGGGCCGTCTATACAACACCGCCGCACCGGGTTCCGCGAGCGTGCGGGAAATCCGGTTGTAACACTGAGTAAAAAGAAAAGGGATTATTATCTCTGGACTGCGCCGAAATTTGCCTGGTCCACGGTCTTTGCGTACCGTGCAAGGACACCGGTCAGGACTTTCTTTGGGGCTTTCCATGGTTTCTTCCGCTCTGCAAGTTCCTTGGCCGGAACTTTCAGGTCGATTGTCTTTGCGTTCAGGTCAACGGCAATCGTGTCTTTGTCCCGGACAAATGCAATGGGTCCGCCAACCGCTGCTTCCGGGGCAACATGGCCGATGCAGGGCCCCCGGGTCCCTCCGGAAAAACGCCCGTCGGTTATGAGAACTACTTTTTTGTACCCGAGGCCCATGAGTGCCGATGTAGGCGAGAGCATCTCGGGCATGCCCGGCGCACCTTTCGGACCCTCGTACCGGATCACGACAACATCGCCCTCTTTGATCTTCCGGCCAAGGATGGCTTTCATTGCGGAATCCTCGCCATCGAAGACCCGCGCCGGGCCGGAATGCTTCCACATCTCCTTTTGGACCGCAGCGCTCTTCACAACCGCACCGTCTGGTGCAAGGGAGCCGGTCAGAATCCGGAGCCCGCCTGCGGAGCTGATGGGGTTTGTTAACGGGCGGATGACTTCTTCGTTCCTGACAACTGCTGCCTTTGCGATCTCCCTGATCTTCTTTCCGGAAACGGTCGGGCAGTTATCGAGATAGGATTCGAGCTGTCTGAACACCGCCGGGATTCCCCCGGCCCGGTGGAGGGTCTGCATGGAGTGCGGGCCGGATGGCTGCATGTAACAGATATGGGGGACTTCTTCTGCAAGCCGGGAGAAATCATCCAGTGTCAGCGGGATTCCTGCTTCGGTTGCAACCGCCATCAGATGCAGGACCGTGTTGGTCGATCCTCCAAGAGCCATGTCGACTTTGATTGCATTCATCAGGCTCTTCTTTGTCACAATATCCCGGGGCTTCACCTGTTTTTTCACGAGCGGCAGGATTGCTTCCCCGCTCTCGTGGGCAATCCGGAGTTTCCCGGCATCCACGGCCGGCGTTGCTGCGCAACCGGGGAGGGACATTCCCATGGCTTCGGTCATGCAGGCCATGGTGTTGGCCGTGTACAGCCCCTGGCAGCTGCCGCAGCCGGGCATGGCGCAGCATTCAAGTTCGCAGAGCGCGTCCTCGGTCATCGATCCTGCTGCAACTTTTCCCACGCCTTCAAAAATATCGATAAGGGAGAGCTCCTTGCCGTCCTGGAAGCCGGAGAGCATGGCTCCGCCGGTCAGGACCACCGTGGGGATATTGCACCGGACCGCTGCCATCAGCATGCCGGGGACTATCTTGTCGCAGGTCCCGATGCAGACCAGGCCGTCGAACCGGTGGGCCTGGACCATCAGCTCGATGGAATCGGCAATATTTTCCCGGGACGGGAGGGAGTAGCGCATTCCCTCGTGCCCCATTGCAATCCCGTCGCAGATCCCGATGACCCCGAATTCGAACGGCACTCCTCCCGCCGCGGCAATTCCTTCCTTTACCTTCTCTCCGAGTTTCTGGAGGTGGACATGGCCGGGTACGATCGTGTTGTAAGCATTGGCAATGCCGATGAACGGCAGTTTCATCTCCCGATCGGTAACACCCAGCGATCGGAGGAGCGCACGGTTGGGTGCACGCTGGTACCCTGCTTTGATCTCATCACTGCGCATCGACTACACTCCTTTCTTATGGAGATAGTTTCGCAGTCCATAGCCTTTATTTCTTGTGAGGAGATGAAAAAAACAGGGCAAGTGCACCAGAATCAGTGGCGGGAATACCGGCTGGCTGCCCCGACCAGATCTTCTGCGAAAGTTCCTGAAAAATATGCATGGGTATAACATCCCAGGACCCGGGATGAGATCAACCCGTCCTGTCCCGCATCGATGCCTTTCCCGCGGGATAACCGGAACGCGTAGTGCACGTCCCGGTCCGGAAGAGCCCGGGAATAATGGAACTCGTGTCCTGTGATTCCCTGGTGGGGTGAGAATACCGATCCGTTGCCGACAACTTCCCCTTTGACATACCCCAGAGCCTGGATACGTTTCGTCATCTCCGCATCGGCCGGAAGAATGCCAGCCATCCGGTAGGTTTTGTCGGACTGGATCTCCCGGGTCAGGTACATAAGCCCGCCGCATTCCGCGTAAATTGGCATCCCATTATCAGCAGTTTTTTTCAGGCCCTTTGTGCACGGCGATGATTCGAGCTCGCGAAGATAGAGTTCCGGGTATCCGCCACCCAGGTATAACCCGTCAATGTCCGGCAGGGAATCCTGCATCGGGCTGAAGAAGACGAGTTCTGCCCCGGCGCGTGCCAGGCGGTCCAGGTTGTCCTGGTAATAGAAACAGAATGCATTGTCCCGGGCAACCCCGATCCGGGTCCTGGGGGAAAGACCCGCTCCCGATTCCCGGTTCGAACAGAATGGCGGAGCGGTTTTTGCCGTCCCGATCAAAGCGCCGATATCGCAGGACTCCTCGATAAATGATCCCCGGTTCGCCGGACTCCCTGCTTCATGCGCCATAAGGAGGCCGAGATGCCGGCTTTCCACGGCAAGGTGTTCGCTTCTTGGGATCCATCCCAGAGCCGGGACAGCAAGGGATCGTTCTATCATTTCCCGGTGCCGGGGACTGCCCGTCCGGTTGATGATGACTCCGGCAATCCGGATGGTCGGGTCATAGGAATGGAATCCTTTGATGAGGGCATGTATGCTCCGGGACATCCCTTTTGCATCGATGACAAGGATGACCGGGGCATCCAGGATCCGGGCAACATGGGCGGTACTGGCAAGATCCGTTCCATCCACCCCGTCGAACATGCCCATGACGCCTTCGATGACTGCAATGTCAGCACCTTCTGATGCAGCGAGGAATGTGCCGGAACACCCGGTCTCGCCCATCATGAAGGGATCCAGGTTCCGGGAGATCCTGCCGCATACTTTTGTGTGATGGGACGGGTCGATGAAGTCCGGCCCCACCTTGAATGGCTGGACTTTGAGCCCGCGGGCAGTCAGGGCTGCCATGATGCCGCTTGCGACAGTGGTCTTCCCGCACCCGCTGTGTGTACCGGCGATAACTATCCGGGGGATTATCACAGGACATCACGTTCCGGAAAAGATTCACGGGCACTTTGCTTTTCTGGGGAAATGCAGAGGGAACTCCCGGCGGTCATGGCATTTTGTCCTGGTACCGGTTCACCGTTTCTGTTGTACGCTCCATAAACCGGAAGCATGACCTGTGTTGTCCCGTTGAGTACCATTTTTGTCTGTCCTGAATACATATTCCGGTGAAATGCCTCTCAACCGGATCATCACGAGGGTGTAAAAATCTCGTCTATTCCTTTGAAACAATGCAGGAGAATCGGCTCAGCGCCGGATTATTTTCATAATCTGTTGGGTGCAGCTGCATTAAATTTTTTTATGCGCTTTCGCAGGTGAACCGGTGAATACGGAACGTACGCGGGAAAAATAAAAACAAAAAATTAAGAAAATGTCTGCAGGATTACTGCTGTTTCTTCCGGTAATGGTAAATTGCGTAGGCAATGCCGATGATCGCCGCGACCAGGATCGAGAGGTAGATCGGGTTCGACAGTATCGATGTGATGCCGGCCGGGCTTGTCACATCGATCTTGACTTTCATGGTATCGGAGACGTAAGTGTTGTCGAGTGCATCCCTGTACCTGACTTCCGAGTCCATGCCGTATTCCTTGATCGTGGCGCTGCGGTCGACACTGATGATATAGGACGCTTTTGCTGACTGTCCCGGCTTGAGATCCCCGAGATATGCCACATCATCGTTGCTGGTGAACGGGTCGACAGCACTTATGCGGGCCTGGGCACTGTACACCGTAGAGTCCCCGGTATTCTGGAATTCAACCGTGATTGTTTTCTTGTTGCCGGGATTGAGTTCGGGAGGTGCTGAGATGATCTTGAAATCGACTTTGCCCCCCACCGGAACACCGATCGTATCGATGCGTGACGTGACAAAATCCCCCTCTTTGTTCTGGTACACTACGACAACATCCACCGGGTACGTCTGCCGCTCGGCATTGGAAGTAACGGATACTTTGTACCGGCAGTCCGCTATGCTTCCCGGGGGGAAATCTCCGATGTATACGCTGCTGTCGGTTGGTACAATCGGGCTGTTTCCGCTCTGCAGGATCTTGACTATCGATTTTGTACCGTTCTCTGAACCGGTATTCTTGATCTTCATATTGATGTACCCTTCAGTACCTACATTGACGTGTTCGGGGGTTGCTGAGAGCACATCGATGGAGACATCCGGCTTTATCCTGATGGGCAGGGTCAGGTTCTCGTTTGCGGTTTTATACCGGTACTGTATCGTGTCAACGCCATACTGATCTGCCTGGTACAGGTATGTGTAGTTCAGGTATACGGGAAGATCGTATGTTCCTGCTGCAGCATCCGGTTTCACCTTGATGGAAAAGATGGCATTTGCGTTATTTCCACCCTTGAGATCGCCAAGCATCTGCGGATCCGATTTGATGATGACCGGTGCATCGCCGGCAGCGAGTGAGACCGTAAGGAATTTTGCCGTATTGGGAAGATCGTCCCGGTCAACAATGCCCGAATTGATAAACTTGTATTCGTTGAGCCCGGTATTTTGTACAACCATTGCGAGCGATACATCTTTTCCGGGAGTGAATTCATTGGCCCCGGATATATATGCTGAAAGTTCGGGACTCCCGGCAGTATATTTCGTTCCTGCCATAGCTGGAGCGATCAGACACATGGAAATAATCAATAAAATAAGGGAAAATCTACTGTACGATATCATCTGTTGAACCCCGTTCTGATTTAAACCTGATTTGTCGTCATTTACATTGGGTTGGGTACTTTATACGCCTGCCTGCTCATCCGGCTGGTACGGTACGATCGCGGGCGTGGAGTATTTTTCATTTTTTTATTATCACAGGTTGGAGGCAGATATTAAAAATATGTATTGTTAGTATGTATCGTAAATACCAGAAATATTTATACTATGTCCGTCTTTTCAGGATTTTCCCTTGGCCCGCGCATAGGGCGGTTGAGATAAACCAGAATGACTGTTCTCTGGTGGCGATCCGGGATGAGTTGGTGGAGATGGCAGTACTCTCGCTCCCACATGGGGCTCAGGAACGTTGACAGGAATCATCTCTACCTTCTGGAATATGATCAGCAATCCGATCCGTTCTTCCTACTATTTTCTGGGCGGTTGTCATGTGCATTCCCTTACCGGTCCGGCATCTCTCTCAATTTCAGAAAAATTTTGGGTTTTCTCATCTCTGGAATTTTTTCCAACCGGTATTTCCTGCCCGCATTTATGGGATGCTCTTCTATCCGAGGCTGAAAGAGTGTTTGGCGCGAAATCGCGGCCATAAGAAAAACAATTTAATATCCTGATGTGTCTTACATACCCTAATGAAATGTCGGTATGCATATGCCGGATTACTCATAATCACCCTTTTATTTAGTGTGCTGTCCGGATGCATTACACCGCCAAAAGAAACTCCTGTCTCTACCATCATTGATGAAAGATCGTCCCAGTACCAGACCCCCGCTGATACTCCCTCTGTGATCCAGTCAACGCCCCAGACGGGAAATTACCTGACTCCCGCAACACCGTTTCCAACGCGGACCACAATTCCTCCTTCCTATTCTTATCCTTTGACCCAGCCCACACCGGATCCCCGGGACCGGGTCTGTCGAATTTATACCGTCAATTTCGATACTACAACGGAGATTAAAAAAATTGCAGAGCAATTCAACTTAAAAAATCCCCCGATGTATATCAACTACAGTCTCACCGATGTAACGTATGTTTCAGGAACCCGTGGTGTAATTAAAAAATATTCAGACCAGAGCGATTCTGCAACTTACAAATATGTAGATCCCATGGCCTATCTTGAAATAACCGTCCGGAACCGGACAACCGGTACCATCTATACCCAGGATGGTTTTGGAAAAGGGTACGAACAGTACATGAAAAAGACCATCAAGGTCTGGAAACCGGATGATCTGCTCATCGAGATTGGCGGATATAAACTCGCCGGTGTCATCACCATATGGGTAAAACCGGTTGGAAATTTCGAGAATGATACGGTTTCCCCCGGGACCGAATGTATGTATCCCCAGAGTTTCGGAGCCAATACTATCCCCGCCGTAACCGTTCCCACGACTACATCCACCCAGGCTCCCTCGAAATCCTGGTAGGGGCTGTTTTGCGGTGAGGTATTTATGCGATGAGAACGTTGTAAATAAGGCAGGCAGTCATCCCGCGTCCCGGTGGGGTAGTGGACATCCTAGAAGCCTGCGGAGCTTTTGACCCGGGTTCAAGTCCCGGCCGGGGCGCTTTTCTTTTCATGTTTCTGGTTCACCCGGTCCATATTTCACGTATATATGGTTCCTTTATAAATCTCCGATGAGGTGTTCTCCGGGAACCTTGCACCAGATCCTGCTCAAACCCTAAAAAAATGGATCCATCCTTATCCGGCAGGACCCGGTCAATTCCTCGGGAACCGTTTTGTAAATTAATAAAAAGAGGATGGGGATTGACAGTCGTTCATACCATCCGGGCCAGGAAGAGGATGACAAATCCTCCGCTGGCAACAATGAGTACCCCCAACACTGCATAATCCCCCCGGAGAAATACCCGTTCGCGGACATGCGTCCGCTTGCCGGTCCGGTATCCCCTCATATCGATCGTGAGGCCGAGCACATTTGACCGGAGGAGCGCATTGGAGACCAGGGGGATGACAATCGGGGCAACGCTCCGGATCTTCCCGAGAAACCCGGCGCCCGGGTTGAATCCCCGGGCAAGCTGGGCCTCGTGAATCCGCTGCCCCTCGATCTGGAGGGTCGGGATAAACCGGAGTGCAATGATGAACATCAGGATATAGTCAATGGGGAGGTGTATCCTCTCCATTGCATGGACGATGTCCCGGGGCTGCGTTGAGATAAGGAAGAGCTGGAAGGCGAAGATCAGGATCATGAAGCGGAGCGTGAGGACAACCCCGATCATGAGCCCGCCCGTTGTGATGGGAACTGACCCCCCGATGATTGGCACACCCTGCGGGATGATGTACGCGAGTGTCTCACCGTTTGGCATCGTGATGACCGTTATGAGGATGAAGATCACGCTCATCAGCAGGATCAGTTTGAGCTGCTGGAGCGACTCTTTCAGGAGCTCCCCGTATGCCGCAAACGCGAGCATGGCTATCACCATGAGGATGAGGAACGGGATGTCGGTGGCGATGATGGCCATGAGGGAGACGATGATGATGAAGAAGATCTTGGTATACGGGTGGAGCCGGTGCAAAAATGCGTCCTTGTGCACGTACTGGAGGATCTCAGCCATTCAGGCACCCCCCGCGGTATCGGAAACGATACGTCCGTTCTCCATCAGGATGACCCTGTCTGCGCAATGTTCTGCGATCTCTTTATTGTGCGTTATGATGATGATGGTGTGGCCTTTTTCCTGGAGGGTCTTGAGCATGTCTATGACAAGACGGGACTCATAGCCGTCCAGACCGGTTGTGGGTTCATCCAGAACGATGACGCCGGGCTGCATGGCAACAACACAGGCAATGGCAAGCCGCTGCCGTTCTCCCCGCGAGAGCCATCGTGGATAGAGTGCTGAGGATCCTGACAGCCCGGCATCATTGATCGCCGAATCGATGACCGCAGCCTGGTTCCCGATGTTCAGGTTTTTCACACCATAGGCGATCTCTTCCCGGACGGTATCGGCAAAGAACATATGATCCGGGTTCTGGAAGACCAGGCCGACATCCCGGGCAAGGGTCGCGATGGTGCAGTCCTTCGTATTCTTCCCATTCACGATCACGTTGCCGCTGGTCGGGGACAGGAGCCGGTTGAAATGTTTGACCAGGGTTGTCTTTCCCGATCCGTTCTCCCCCACAATCGCGATGAATTCGCCCCTGCGGATAGTCAGGTTGATTCCCTTCAGGGCCAGAACATCCCCGTACGAGAATGTGAGATCCTGTACCGAGATGATAGACTCGCTCTCTTTTGCCAATGATTTGACCTTGCGGATCGTGGAGAAATCCATGGAGACCATGCCCCGGATCCGATCGTCTTTCAGGACCAGCCCGGGAGTACCTGCTGCCGTGATGGTCCCGTTCTCCAGGATGACCAGCGTATCAACCATGTCCTGGAAATGGTGGAACTTGTGCTCAATGAGAAGGATGGTCTTTCCCTGGCGCTTGAGCCCGGCCAGGATATCGGCAATCCGCCGGGTTGCATGCTCGTCCAGTTCCGAAGTTGGCTCGTCAAGGATGAGGATCTCGTTGCCAAGGGCCAGGGTGGCTGCAAGAGCAACGCGCTGCTTCTGGCCCCCGGAGAGGTTATGGGGGGATCGGTCTTTGAGATTTTCCAGGTACGTTGTCCTGATGATCTCGGCCAGGCGCTCCTCGATGATGTTTGCAGAAAGGCCCCGGTGCTCAAGAGCCGACAGGATCTCCTCCTCAACGGTCGTGAAGATCATCTGGGCTTCGGGATCGTCAAAGACAACCCCGACATTCTGCGCAAGCTCCGAAAGGGTGCTGTATTCTGCTACATTCTTTTTGTCAACGATCACGGTCCCCTCTTTCTTCCCGCCGTACTCGTGATGCAGGATCCCTGATGCTGCAAGACAGAGCGAAGTCTTTCCGGCCCCGGAAGGTCCGGTAACCATGATGCACCGGCCTTTTTCAAGAGAAAGAGTGATTCGGTTCAGGGCAGGCTGAACCGCGTGTGGATAAGTGTAACTGACGTTGGTAAGCTCGATCATTCCTGTCCTCTAAGAAGCACCCTGCTGGAAGGGATGTAGAGGAACTGGACAACGATTGCATTAAAAACTGCCGTTATGACAACGATCGGGACAAAGACCACAACGAATGCCATCAGGTCGCCGTTGTACTTGGCCAGATAGGTGGCGCCGATGGCAATGATCGCGAGTGCGGCAAACGTAAATCCGCTTGCAAGTGTTGCAACAAAGGTGGTGGCACTCGGGGCGAACCGGGTCCGTTCGCGGAGCACCGCATAGAGTCCGAAACAGACCAGGGCGCCCACCGGTTCGCTGATGACGTTTGCCGGTGGAAACATCGAACTCGATATCAGCATGGATAATACTCCGGCCACCAGGCCGATCCCGAGGGCTTCGAGAAGCTTTGGCCGGATCAGGATGATCGCAAGACAGTAGAATGCGATGATCATGTTCGGTGTTAAGGGCGTGTGAAGCATCGCAAGGAAGTACCGGAGGATGGCACCGATGGCGAGCAGGATTCCGACAATGGCAATATCTTTTGACTTCATGGTAATCACGCAATTTCTGGGAAACGGGTATTTTTCCTCTGAATGGACCGGTTATGTCCATTTAGTATACCTTGATGTATATTTTTGTTCATTGGTGTATTAAAATGTAACTTTTTGGGCCCCGTGAAAATGTTCAGTCGGAACTTATCTGTCCGACCACTAACTTAATTGCCTGTCCCGTCGCTCTCACGTATGAGGAGATCCTTCAATGGCGTTTTCACCGGGAAGCGATGATATCTACCAGGAATCTCTTGCCCTGCATGCACATCATCAGGGAAAACTGGAGATCCGGTCAAAAGTTCCCTTGAGGAACCGGCACGATCTCTCCCTTGCATATACGCCGGGTGTTGCAGAAGTCTGCCGGAAAATTTCAAAGAACAAGAATCTTGCTTACAAGTATACGCTCAAAGCCAATACCATTGCAATTGTAACCGATGGCTCTGCGGTCCTCGGTCTGGGGAATATCGGGGGGCATGCGGCAATCCCGGTTATGGAGGGAAAGGCCATTCTCTTCAAGGAGTTTGCCGGCATCGATGCATTTCCCATCTGTTTTGAAAAGTTTGAATCGGATTTCGTTGACCAGGTCAAGAATATCGCGCCGGTCTTTGGCGGGATCAATCTTGAGGATATTGCTGCACCGAAATGTTTCGAAGTCGAGGACGCGCTGCAGGATCTGGGTATACCGGTCATGCATGACGACCAGCACGGCACCGCGGTCGTTGTTCTCGGAGCCCTTCTCAATGCCTGCAGGGTTACCCGGAAAAAGTTCACGGATCTCAATATCGTAATCTGCGGTGCCGGGGCTGCCGGGTTTGCTATAACCCGGCTCCTCAAATGCATCGGGTACGATCCTAATGTCTGTACCATGGTCAACGAGATCGTTGTCTGCGATACGCAGGGAACGATATTCCGGGGGCGGGAGGGACTTTACCGGAACAAATACAAGTTCATCATTGCCGAAGAGACGAACAAGCCTGCACTTTCTGGATCCCTTGCAGACGCATTGAACGGTGCCGATGTAGTTATCGGTGTCTCTTCACCGGGAGTAATCACGGAAGAGATGGTACGGTCAATGAACCGGGATGCGATCGTCTTTGCCATGGCAAACCCGGTTCCGGAGATCTGGCCGGATGCAGCGAAGAACGCAGGAGCAGCGGTGGTCGGGACCGGCCGCAGCGATTTTCCCAACCAGATCAACAATGTGCTCGGTTTCCCGGGAATATTCCGCGGGGCCCTGGATGCCCGGGCAACCAAAATTTCCGATGAGATGAAGATCGCCGCTGCCCATGCGATTGCCGATTACGTGAAAAAACCCACGCGGGAATGCATCATGCCCGATATTCTGGATAAGGGCGTGACAAAAGCGGTTGCAAAGGCAGTGGCCGAAGCAGCAGTAACTTCCGGGTGCAGCCGTCCGATGGATTGAATGGTTACTTGTTCCTGCGCGAAACGCCGTTTACCCGTACCCGGTTATCTCGTAATCTATCCTGGTTGAATTCTTTGCACATTCCTTTCCGTGAAGCAGCACGTCATCGATCATTTTTTTCAAAAGGGCCGGGTACACCGCCCCGACTATCTCCTGGACCGGTTTTCCGTCACAGAAGAACTTGAATGTAGGGGTGCTTCGGACACCGTACCGCTCGCTCGTCCATGAGCTTGACAGGATATTGAGCCGGACGAAGAGAACCGAGTCGCTGTATTCAGCGGCATATTTCGTAAAATACGGATCCATCTGGTGGCAGAACGAACAGGAGGGTGAATAAAACATAACCGCAACGGGGGTTTTTGTTTTTTCAACAATCTGCTCCCATGTGCGATCGTCTGCTTCAACGGGTGCTGTTACCGTCAGGTCCCGCTGTGCAGTACTGCCTGCTTCCTTCTCTGAAAGGAGCTGGATATTTTTTCCCTCCGGGTTTTCTGCCATTCTTCACCTGCCAAGCAGGAATATGAAAAAACAGAAGATATAGTTTGTTACCGGGTCCTGACAACAACCCGATCAGATCCGGTCTCCGGCGCTTATCAGCTGCTCATCCACCTTCGCGTTGTACAGCGGCGGCAGGTTCCCCCAGCGGACAACCTGTTCGCCCATAATGGCAAACACCCCGTTCACCTCCCCGGTATTTATGGATTCAAGAACCGAATGATCCTCCGGCCGGAGCTGGTTGCAGACTGCCGTTGCCCAGGCATCGGCAAGAGCAACATCCTGCGCAAATATGGTCACGGCATCGGCCATCCCGAACGAGATTGAAGGCCCGACCGTTGCCGAGGATGTGCAGATGCCCAAAATTCCTTCAGTTGGGGGGACGACGAATGCGATATGATTGGAGAGCGGAGATGCCCCGGCATGTACGCCGACCCGGACCGGGCGATCCGAGACAAGGGCGATATCCCCCCCGTTATCGATCACGCCGAAAAGAGCCCCTGCATCCTGCATGGCCTCGACACCGGCCCATGCAACGGCCCCGGCTACTGCTGCCATCGGGCCGACACCGGCCTTCCTTGCAGCCTCTGCCATTCTCCGGACGATCAGGATATCCGAACCCGGTTCGTACGGATCGAACGTTGATGCAAAAAAAGGGTCGCGGGCGATATATGCCTCCAGATCCTGACGGGCTGCAAGGATACCGGCTTTCGCTGCCGCAACATGAGCCGGATCGTCTGCAAGGATCGTTGCAAATGTTTCGCGGAAATGGAACGGCACCCGGATCATAATGGCAGGGTAAGCGCCCGATGCGGGCAGGCCTCAACGCATTTGCCGCAGAGGATGCACCGCTCTTCGTCGATCTTCAGTTTCCATTCCATATCGAACGAGAAGACTTCGCGCGGGCAGATGCTGATGCAGGCCCCGCAGTCCACGCATTCGCTCTCGTTGTGGTTGATGCCGTGCTCGAGAATCCGGACATGTGCCCCGAGATCCGACATGGTGTCCCGCACGAGCTTGCACTGGTCATCCGGGACATCGATGAGCGCCTCCCCCTCGGAAGAGTCGATGACTGCCCGTTCGACATTAATGAGGACGCCAGTATCGCGGACAACCTGGGCGATGATCGGCCTCCTTCCTTTGCCCCGGGAAAAGGTGACGAGGAGCTTCATTTCAGCCACCTCCCGCCAAAGAGCTTGCCCAGATTCATGGCCGTGAGGATGGCAATCACCCGGTGATCTGCGTCAACTACCGGAAGGGCGCTGATATTGTACTGCTCCAGCTTCTGAACCGCGATATCCACAGCCTCATCGGCAGAAGTTGTGATAACTTTTGTCTTCATGATATCTTTTACGAGATGTGCTTTACCGGGATTTGCAACCGCTTTTGAGACATCGAAGGTGGTGATTATCCCGACAAGAACCCCGTTGCTGTTGACCACCGGCAGGTGGTTGGTCTCACCTTTGAGAAGTTTTTTTGCTGCCGTGCGGATCTCTTCGGATTCCCCGATCGTTATCACGCTCTTGTCCATGATGTCGAGCACCCGGGGACCCTTGGTGGTCTGGTGCATGGGCCGTGAGGATTTTTTCGGATCGATTGGCCGGGTGGGCAGGGACAACTGCAGGGTTCCCTTCTCGACCCAGCCTTTGAGTTCTGCCGCTACCTGCCGGGCTTTCCGGAAACTGGAGAGCGAGGAGGTCCGGATCTCTTCTCCATTGATCTCCACAGATCCTGAGCGGAGCTCAGCATAGGTTGCTTTCCTTATGACCGGGCGGGAACGGCTCGGTGCACCATAATCCAGAATGTCAACGCTGATGTCCTCGTCCCGGACCGCGGTTGCCCGGACAACTTCGAGATCCAGCACCGGCAGGGGGATGCCAAGACCAACGTAAAGGGTGACGCCATAGCCGGTCATGGTTGCCGCCCGCAGGTAGTCCTGGGACATCTGCTTGAGATCTCCTGTAACCATCAGGGTCCCAAAGCCCCCGGCCGGGGAATGCTGGGTACCTTCCCCGACAACCATGCCCGGCGCTCCGCAGAGGAAGATGGGAACACCGCTGCCGATGAGCCTGAGTTTCGGATCATTGGAGATCGGGTTGAGAACTCCTGCACCGGAATAGGTAATATTGCCGGAGCCGGGAAGCAGCATCCCCATGTAGGTGTGGAGAACCCGGTCCGTTGTATTGGTTGCGGCATTGTAGCGCTGGTACGCGTTCCTTGGATTGCACATGATCGCCTGGTTAAGGTTCTGGAGCTCGAGATCGGTCGAGATCGTCCTTCTCGGGTAACAGTCGGTTCCCCGCGAGCTTGCCCGGAGTTCCACGCTTTTTCCTGCAACCAGGTCTTCGATAACATGCGCTCCGCCATACTCTTCTTCAAGGGTATCGGACTGCTGCGTTGCCCCGATATAGGTGTCGACGGCCGCAAGTCCACCGTAAGCCTCGACATTGTTGAGCCAGATCCGCTCCATGCGGATGGGGGGTTCGGCATGGCCGAAATTGAGGAACGCGCCGGACGAGCACATGGCGCCGAACGTGCCGGTTGTAACAACATCCACTTCCTTCAACGCCCCTTTCTCACCCAGTTCGGCAACGATCGCTGGCATCTCCTCAGCGGTTACCACCCGGGCGCTGCCGTCCCTGATGCGCTCATTGATCTGCTCGATGGACTTGTGCATATCCAGAAATACGTTTTTATGAATATTAAAAGTGTTTGCTATTACCTGCGATAATAAATGTGATTTTATCCCCGGACAACCATGATCCTGTATGGATGTGCGAACCTTCATTGTGGATATGGAGCGCCTGGCCCCGCCCGATCTTGCCGAGGATTTCGATGCAGGAAAAATCGGTCTTGTCGTGGAAGGGAAAAACACCATCAAAACGGTCTGCTGCGCTCTTGATGCTACACCGGCCGTAGTGAAAAAAGCGATAGCTGCCCATGCCGATATGCTGGTTGTCCACCACACCCCGCTCTGGACTCCCATCACCTCGCTGACCGGCGCAACCTCATCCCTGATGAGGGATGTTCTCTCGAACAACCTGAATATCTATGTCATGCATACGAATTTCGACCGGGCGTCGTGCGGCGTGAACGACTGCCTTTCCGATCTCTTGTCCCTCTCCAATACCGAACCCATGACCCTGGGACTGACCGGTGACTGTGAACTCTCGGTTGAGGAGATCGCCCGCCGCATTGGCGGGCCGGTCCGGGTCTGGGGAAAGATCAAAAAACCCCGGCGTCTTGCTCTTGTGGGCGGGAGCGGTTTCGATCTCTCCTTCATGAGAGAAGCAGAAGCCCTGGGCGCGGATGCATTCCTGTCTGCGGAACTGAAACATTCCGTGTACCGCGCTGCTCCGTTGCCCTGCATCGAAGCCACGCATTATGCCCTGGAGTCCCCGGCCATGGAGCGCCTGGCCCGGAACAGCGGCTGGAAATTTATCGCTGATCCGCCGGTCATTTCTGTTATCTCATGAGCAATCTCTTTGAACGCCTTGCCGGCAGAAAAGATCTGGATTGTGCCCTGCGACAGGAAATCGAACAGGAGTACGGTTCACGGGGAAAGAAGGCCCTCGCAATTCTCGATGCAAAAAAGGTAAAAAAATACCATGACTTTTTTGTCGTCGACGGGAGATCCGATCCGTATATCGTTGACGAGGATTTCTGTACCTGCGGTGATTTCCTGTACCGTGGCCGGCCCTGCTCGCATCTTCTTGCCGTGCGGATTGCCCGGGCAACCGGTGTTTACGAAACCATCGATTCCTGGTATCTGGATGAGTTCAACGATCCTGGCAGGCAAAGACCGCAATAGCATCAAACGGTCTGCCTTACCGGCATCTGAACGGGTGCAGTTTTAAAAAAGGGAATGCGGGTATTGTTTATTCCGACAAGACATCCGCGTTTTTGGAGACGTGCACTTCATGCCGGTGATTCGACATCGGTCAGGAGCTGCCGGAGCCCGATCCAGATGATTAGTTCGTTCTTCTCTTTGTCCTTTATTTTCACCTTGCGTTTGATGATCCCGATGATGGCACTGTCATCCTGGTTGATGGACGTTGATGTGTAATCCACCTGGGTTCCCTCAAATGTCGAGACTGAGGTTACGTCATCGACAAGAATACCGATCTTTGATGTGGCGATCTTGTCATCAAGGACAATTATTCTCGAAGCTTCGATCGATTTGGTGCTCTCCTCAGTAATATTCAGCCGGTGCTTGAGGTCTATGATCATCGTAATCTCGCCCCGGAGATCGATGATTCCCCGGACATGGGCAGGGACATTGGGAAGTTTTGTGATCGTGGTATACTCTACCACTTCCTTGACATCGAACAGGTCGATCGCAAAATGTTCGTTCCCGAGAACGAATTCCACGACCTGGATCGAAGCCGGCTCCTGTTCCTTGTGGGCGGCGGCCGGATTATTCATGGCTGCAACAGGTTCGCTTGCCTTGGCACTCATGGGCAACACCTCCTGCCTCAATCCACCTTGAATTTCCGGTTCGCTTCCATCGCACCTACCGCAACTTCGTTCACGGTGGTGACCATGCGGGCGATCTCGTCGATTGCGGCAGCCGACTCTTCCGTTGCAGCAGCTGCATCGCCGGCCTCTTTTGCGGTCTGTTCGATCAGATGCGCAACCTCTGCCACACTTGCCGTGATCTCTTCTGTTGTTGCGGCCTGTTCCTCGGATGCTGCAGCAACTTCGGAAGCGCTGTTGGCCACGGTCTCCGCTGCTTTCTGGATTGTCCTGAACGCATCGAGAGCCTGGGATGACTCGGAAAATCCTTTGCTGACAAGGGTTTTTGATAATTCCATAGCATCGGTTGCCTTCTTGGTTGCAAGATTGAGCTGGGTGATCATGTCCTCGATCTTTTCAGCACTCGAGCGCGACTCCTGGGCCAGGGATTTGACCTCGGACGCGACAACCGCAAAGCCCCTGCCGTGTTCGCCGGCCCGGGCCGCTTCGATGGCAGCGTTCAGGGCAAGCAGGTTGGTCTGGCTGGCAAGGTCGCGGATGAGCACGATGATCTTGCCGATATCGTTCATCTGTTTCTCGATATCCTTGACAATGCCATACACATTGTTCGTCGAGTTCGTGATCTCCGTCATGTCCTTGTTGACGTTCTCGGCAAGTACCGCGCCAGTCTTTGCCGATGTGTTGGCATTGTTGGCCTGGGACGAGACACTCTCCATGCTTGACGTGATCTCTTCAACAGCCGCGCTCATGTCCTGCATGGCTTTTGCCATCTGTTCGATCCCGTTCGTTGCTTTCTGTGCATTGTCGGAGACAACGCCGGCGTTCTTTGCAATCTGGTTCACGCTTTTTGAGGCGTCTTCCACACTCCGGGTTGCACTGTCGGATGTGGTCGTCAGGTTCTGCATCCGCTTGTTGACATCCGCAATATTGTTTTCAAGACTGACAATGATGCCCCGGACCGCATCCCGGAGTTTTACCAGAATATCATAATTCTCTTTGGTGTCTGCATCCGGGTCGGTGAGCTTGTACCGGGGTGTCAGATCCCCGCTTGCCATGATCGCGTAGATCTTGGCCAGCTCATCGACTTCATGTGCCATGTAGTCGTGGACCTTGGTCATCTTCGTGATATCGTTATAGGAAATATAAATGTATTCGACCTCTCCCTTCTCGTCAAGCAGAGGGATGATGGTCCGCAGCACTTCTATTTTGCCGGCCGGTGTTTCCATGGTGGACTGCCCGTGAACCGTGCGCCTGCTTGCCACTGCCTGCTCGAAAGTCTCTCCCGAATCCTTCAGATATTTAAAAATCCCCCGGTCCTTGAAATCGGTCAGTTTCATGGAAAGGATTACGTCCCGGGAGACACCGGTCATCCGGGAGAATTCCTTGTTGGTCAGAATGTTCCGGTATTGCCGGTCAATGAGTAACAGAGCAAGCGGTGTCTGTTCAAATATCATTTCATAACTCTTAATGTCTACCATTTTTTACACCCTTTTATTGTGTTATACCATCATTTCGCTAAATAGTATTTATACATTTCTTTTAATGACGATTATTGATATTTATTATTGATAATAACCAACAATGCTAAATAATGTGAACCGACAATTATCTGATTGAACATTGAGGAATTATGGAAAAGGAAACTGAGCAGGACCGGATACGCAACCTCCTCAAGGAGAATCCCAAGGGTCTGACGATAGAGGAAGTATCAAAAAAGCTCTCGCTGAACCGGGCTACCGCTGCCAAATATCTCAATTCGATGATGATATCGGGGCAGGCCGAACTGCGCGAGTTAGGCCGGGCAAAGATCTTCTATCTCTCCCAGCGGCTGCCCCTGACCAACCTGCTGAGCCTCTCATCCGACCTGATCCTGATCCTGGACCGGGACCTGTTCATCCAGGAGACAAACGAACCTTTCCTCTCCTTTTTCCACCAGAGCAAGGATGAGCTGAAAGGAAAGAAGATCGAACATTCCGGTCTGGCGCCGCTTCTGCCGGACGGGATCCTGGCCTCTCTTGAGCAGGCCGTCGAAGGGACTGAAGTCATTTCCGAAGTTCATCTCGGGACCGGTGAGGATGACCGGTACTTCAAGATGAAACTGATCCCCCTTGTCTTCGAAGGCGGTGCCCATGCGGTCGGGATGATCTTTGAGGATATTTCAGAAATGAAACGGTACCAGTTCGAGCTGGAAGAGCGGATCCGTGAAAGAACCATAAAACTGCAGACCAAAGTCGAGCAGCACAAGCGGGCTGAAGAGGCGCTCCGCGAGAACGATGCGGTTCTCCGGAGCATGCTTGATGCAACTCCCGTTGGTGTCGGGCTGCTCGTTGACCGTGTATTCAAAAAAGTGAACAACTCGCTCTGCAGCATAACGGGGTACTCGGAGCAGGAGCTCACCGGCAGGAATACAAAAATCCTGTACGTGGACGAGGCCGAATATGACCGGATCCACCGGGAACTATACCGGCCCATGGGGGGCAAGGGTGTCGGCATGCTGGAAACCCGGATCCGGAGAAAGGATGGCATGGTCATTGATGTCATCATGAGCCTCAGCCCGTTCGATCCCCAGGATCCGGATTCCGGGGTGACGGCAACGATCCTGGACATTACGGACCGGAAGATGGCGGAGGAAGCCCTGCGCCGGGCAAACAAGCAGGTGGCCCTGCTGACAAGTGTCACCCGCCACGATATCCTGAACAAACTCACGGTCCTCCGCGGGTATATCAGTTACATGAAAAAACAGCCCGTCAATGACACCCTGTCCGATCTTCTCCGGAAAGAGGAGACGATTGCCGATCTTATCACCGGCCTCCTTGTCTTCACGCGCGATTACAAGGATATCGGTGTCCAGCCCCCCGACTGGATCAGCGTTGCCGATATGATCCGGGCCAGCCGGACCTCCATGAACCTTGGCCCGGTCTCTGTCCATGTGACGACCGGAAGCCTTGAGGTTTACGCAGATCCTCTCCTCCGGAAAGTCTTCTGCAACCTCATCGATCACTCGCTGCGGCACGGGGGCCCGGTAACCGCGATCACGGTGACGGCCCGGCAGGACGGGGGGAACCTTGCCATCCTGTTCGAGGACAACGGCAGTGGAATTCCCGTTTCTGAAAAAGAATGGATCTTTGACCGGGAGAGCGGGAAAAATATCGGCCTTGGGCTCTTCCTTGCCAGGGAGATCCTTGCGATCACCGGCATAACCATTGCCGAGACGGGGGAGCCCGGGAGGGGTGCCCGGTTCGAGATGACGGTGCCTGCAGGCTCCTATCGGTTTTCCGGGAACTGATGCAGCATTCCGTTGCCGGCAGGACTTATCGCTATACCGTGTTGTTATCGGAAATTCTTTTTCCTTTGCCGGCGAATTTGTAGATGAATGAAAAAAATGCCGTTTCCCCGATGCGCTCTTCCGGTCCTGCGGAACTCCCGGATATCTGATCCGGGAACAATGCGGTCCGCTGGAGACGGTGAACGGCCCCTGCCATTTTCAGTCTTTCCAGAATACAGTGTCTTCAACCACATGGACGTGTAATTAATGCTCGAAGAGGAATACCAGCTCGATTATTTCAAAACCCAGGGTTTTGTCCGCAAGATCTGCAAGGCCTGCGGTTCAGCCTTCTGGACCCGCGATCCCTCCCGGGAGATCTGCGGCGATGCTCCCTGCGAACCCTATAACTTCATCGGCGACCCGATCTTCCGCCCGCACACCCTTGACTCCATGCGGGAGGCCTACCTCTCCTTTTTTGAGAAAGAGGGCCACACAAGGATCGAACGCTACCCGGTTGCAGCCCGGTGGCGGGACGATATCTACCTCACGATCGCATCCATCGCCGACTTCCAGCCGTTTGTCACGAGCGGCGTTGTTCCCCCGCCGGCAAACCCGCTCACCATCTCCCAGCCGTGCATCCGGCTCAACGACCTCGACTCCGTGGGAAAATCCGGCCGGCACCTGACAACGTTCGAGATGATGGCGCACCATGCCTTCAACACCCCGACCGAAGAGATCTACTGGAAAGACCGGACCGTTGAACTCTGCGACCAGTTCATCGCCTCCATTGGCGGGGACACTCAGCGGGTAACTTACAAGGAGAACCCGTGGATTGGCGGCGGGAACGCCGGACCGAGCGTGGAAGTCCTGATTGGCGGACTCGAGATCGCAACCCTTGTCTTCATGAGCCTGGGGCGGCAGAACACCGGCCAGCCCGGTTACGATCTCAAGGGCGAGATGTATTACCCGATGAAGCTCCGGATTGTTGACACCGGGTACGGGCTCGAACGTCTCGTCTGGGCATCGAAAGGCTCCCCTACCATCTACGACGCGGTATTCCCGGAGATGGTGAGCAAGGTGATGAGCGCTGCCGGCCTCAACCACATGCTCGACAACAAGGAGTACACAAAGATCCTGGCCCTCAATGCCAAGTACGCCGGGCTCATGGACATCTCGGGCACCAACCTCTTCAACCTGCGCAAGAAAGTCGCAGCGGCGATCGAGATCTCGCCCGACAAGCTCGACAAGATGATAACTCCTGTTGAGAAGGTGTACGCGGTGGTAGACCACACCCGATGCCTTGCCTACATGCTCGGCGACTGCATCGTTCCCTCCAATGTCCGCGAAGGCTATCTTGCCCGGCTCGTTATCCGCCGGACCCTGCGGATGATGAACGAGCTCAAGATCGAGGAACCCCTTGCGGATTTCATCGAGCAGCAGACCCGGATCATCGGCATGAACAAGTTCGAGCAGGACCTCGGCGTTGTCCGCGAGATCGTGGACCGCGAAACCGAGAAGTATGCGGCAACGCTCGAACGCGGCACAAGGATTGTCCAGAAGATTGCAAAAACCTACAAGGCAAAGAGCCAGCGCGTGCCTCTCTCCGAGATCATAACGCTCTACGACTCCCACGGCATCCAGCCCGAGATGGTAAAGGACATTGCCATCAAGGAGGGTGCGGTCGTTGACCTGCCGGACAACTTCTACTCGATCGTTGCCGACCAGCACTCGGAATCGAAGAAAGAGGCGGAAGTGGATACAGCCGGAAAGTATACAACCCGGGTCCAGGGACTGCCCCCGACCAAGAAACTCTATTACGAGCAGCCCTCGACCATCGAATTCGAGGCGGTTGTCATCGACTTCTTCGACAACTACGCGGTGCTCGACCAGACCCTCTTCTATCCGGAAGGCGGCGGGCAGCCGGCCGATACCGGGACGCTCGTCTCAACCGAGAGCATGGTGCGGGTGGACGGCGTCATCAAGGTTGGTGAAGTTGTCCTCCACCATGTCTCGGGCGGGATGCTCGGCCGGGGCGACCGGGTCAAGGGAATGGTGGACGAGGAACGCCGCTGGTCGCTGATGCGCCACCACACCGGAACCCACATCCTCCTCCATGCAACAAAGGAAGTGCTCGGGGCACACATCCACCAGGCCGGCGCCCAGAAAGGCAGCGAGAGTTCCCGCGTGGACATCCGGCATTTCAAGCACATCACGGCCGACGAACTCCACCGGATCGAAGTTGCCGCAAACCGGATGATCATGGCCAACCAGCCGGTCGATATATCGATAGAAGACCGGACCAAAGCCGAACAGAAGTACGGCTTCTCCCTTTACCAGGGGGGTGTCCCGCCGGGTCGGGATATCCGCATTGTCAAGGTAGCCGGCGATATCGAGGCCTGTGCCGGCACCCACTGCCGGAGCACCGGGGAAGTCGGGATGATCAAGATCATCCGCGTCGAGCACATCCAGGATGGCATCGAGCGGATCGAATTTGCTGCAGGCATCTCTGCGATCTTCTACATGCAGCACCTCGAACAGATCCTCTCGGCCTCAGCCGATACCCTCTCCGTCCAGCACGATAATCTTCCGGCAACCGTCACCCGGTTCTTTACGGAATGGAAAGAGCAGAAGAAAGATATCGAGCGGATGAGCGCAAAGCTGGTTGAACTGGAACTCCAGACAATCCAGGGAGAATCCATCGGGGGTCTTGAAGTTGTGGTAAAGAAAGTCGATCTCCCGCAGAAGGAGCTCTCGACCCTTGCAAACGGTATTGCGGAGAAAGGCGGCATTGCCCTCCTCGCAACCGCCGGGGAGACCGTCCGCGTGGTCCTCGCCTCCGGTGATCCCCGGGTGAATGCCGGGGATATCATCAGCCAGGTCTGCAGCCTGCTCGGCGGGAAAGGCGGCGGCAAGCCCACCCTCGCACAGGGCGGCGGCCCGGATGCCAACCAGCTCGACCTTGCACTGAAAGTCGGACGCGAACGGATCATTGACGCACTCCATGGCTGAAGACGTTGTACTCCTGGAACCGGGCGACGAGCGGGCACAGAAGATAGCAAAAGCCATGGCAAGCCCGACCGGCGGGGATATCCTCCACCTCCTCGGCGATGGCCCAAAGAGTCTCACCGATATCGCCGATCAGCTCAAGGTTCCGATGAATACGGCCAAGTACCATCTGGAGAACCTGCTGGATGCCGGTCTCATCGCAGTTGCCGAGACAAAATACAGCGTCAAGGGGCGGGAGATAAAGCTCTACTCGCTCACCAACCAGCTCCTGATCGTTGCGCCCCGGCAGTCGAACGTGCGATCCCTTCTCCTGAAATATGCATCCCTGTTCGGGATCGTTGCTGTCGCAACCCTCGGGATCTCCTTCTTTGCCCCGTTCCTTGGCAGTACCAACGGGCCTGTTGCTGCCCCCATGGTAATGCAGGATGCCGCCCGGGGGGAAAATGCGGTCATGGCAACCAAAGCCGTTTCCACCTATGGCGGGATGGGAAACACCTCATCGCTGAATTCGGATTTTGCTATTGCCTTCTTCCTTGGGGGCCTGCTCGTGATCGTGATACTTCTCTGTTACGAAGCCTGGCTCTGGAAAAAACGATAATTTTTTTTTTAATTTTCTGTCATTCGTCCTGGAACGGATCAAAATTTTCTGCTCATCCCTTGATCTTTACCGGGAAGTATCGTTACTAAAGATTGTACCGGTTGAGCCGGGCAACCGGAACCGCGTGAATGCGAGCCGGGAAACGACCTGCGAAAAAAGAATTCAGATGCCGGGTTTCACCGGCATTTTCCCGTACGGGTGAGAAAAAAATTATTTCCTGATAACGTATGCAGCAAGAAGGCCGGCGATCAGGATGGCACCGATACCCGCGAGCGGGGAGAGCGGAGACTGCGTTGCTGTCGGCCACGGGGTGGCTGCGACAGTTGTTGTTTTTGTGGTTTTTACTGCAGTTTTTGTCGGAACAACGGATGTCGGGACCGTTGTCGGGGAGCCGACTTTGAAGGTTACCGTACCGATATATCCCTTGGCATCAGCGAATGATACCTCGTAATCTCCGGGAATTACCACGGCTACTTTCTTGGTGAATTTACCGTCGCCGGTTCTCAGGTCGCTCGTGGTCCCGATCCACTGGGAGCCCAGCAGTGTTCCGCCATCGGGATCCCTGACTTCCACCTGGATGCCATCCCCGCCACCCTTTACAAGTGAGCCTTCGATACGGAGGGCCTCATCCAGGGTCTGGGTCTTTGGCGAGGTGATCTCCAGTTCATCGGAACGGTCGATGATCTTTACCAGCTGGAGCGTTTTTGAATCCGAGCGCAGGCGCGGTTCATCCGCACCCAGGAATTTTACCTCAACCTTGTAGTCTCCCCCGGGCAGGCCCTGGGTATCGAAAATCTTATACAGGGTTTTATCCTTGCTCTGGACCGTTACCGGTTCGGAATTGATCTGGGTGGCAGTATACTGGGTCTGGTACAATACAACATTGAATGTCGTTCCCGGGGGGAAATCGCTGTCAATGGAACACTTTAAGGGAATGCCTACCTGGACGCTATCGGGGCAGGTAACGTAGAGCCCGTATGCTGCTGCAGGCCCGATAAGGCAGAGCAGGAATACCGATATGAGCAGTATCTTTTTCATCCCTACAGGATCGCATGGCCGCGATTAAAAAGGTTACCCATTTGTTCCGGAACACCCGTTGTTCAGATCATGCCGATAAAATTTTCCAGGAGCCGGAGCCCGGCCGCCCCGCTCTTCTCAGGATGGAACTGGACCCCGTATACATTCCCGTTTGCAATGGACGATGCAAACGGGCAGATGTACTCGGTGGTTGTCAGGGCATACTGCGGGGCCGTATCAGCATAGAACGAATGGACAAAGTACATGTATTCATTGCCTTTGAACCCGGAAAAAAGCGGGCTCTCCTTGTTATTGATGGCAAGGGAATTCCAGCCCATGTGGGGAATTTTCATCCCGGGTGTCCTGGGAAATTTCTTCACGTTTCCCGGGATGAGGCCGAGGCCTGCATGGATCCCGTGCTCTTCGCTCGTCTCAAGCAGCATCTGCATCCCAAGGCAGATCCCAAGGAGCGGTACGTCTTGGACCGCTTGGGTTATCGTAGTTTTCAGCTCCCCGAGCTGATCCATCCCTTCATGGAACGCCCCGACTCCCGGCAGCACGAGACCGTCGGCTGCGGCAATCGCTTCCGGATTGCAGGTGATCGTTGCCTGAGCCCCGGCCCTCTCGAGGCCGCGGATCACGCTCCGGAGGTTCCCCAGGCCGTAATCAATAATGGCTATCTGCGTCATCTTTCCCCTCTTCTTTCAGCCGCCACTTCCCTTCGGTGATCCATTCTTCAGGAAACCCTGCGGACTTCTGCCATTCCTCCAGTTTCTCCACCCAGCCCTGCCAGAGCTCCGGATATTCCTGTGCGATCATGTGGATCAATGACATGTCGCTTGACGGGCACATGAAACAACCGATCCGGTCCAGGTGCTGTGCGTAAAGAACATTATAGGGCGCTTCTTCGCGCCAGATATAGAGCCAGACATGCAGGGCAGTCCAGTTGTGGATCGGGGCTGCAGAGAGCTGGACCCGGACATTGGAATTTCTCCAGACCCGGTCGCTCTGCGCCCGGGCCGCGGACTCGTATCTCCGCTGGCCGATGAACGAGAGGCATTCTCCCCACCGTTCGCGGATCAGGTTCCCGACCGGCGTGAGCTTGCACACTTTGCAGCACCAGCGGGCATTGACTGCGGGCGGACCCTGCCGCCTGAATGTCTCCCAGAACGTTGTGTTCCCGTCCGTGCGGATCACGTCGAGGCCGTATTTTTTTGATACTTCGTCCACGTTGGCGTAGGTCTCGGGGAACTCAAGACCCGTGTCGGCAAAGAGCATAGGGATATTTCCTATGGCTTTCTTAACAACGAGCAGGGTGGCAAGGCTGTCTTTTCCTCCAGAGTAGGAGACATTGGGCTGGAGATCCGGGTTGCGGCCCGAGACCTCGCGGACAAACAGCATGGCTTCTGCCTCCACCCGTTCCAGCACACCGGCATTCGCTCTTACTGCATCGTCCCATGTCGCAGCGCCCGGCACAATTAAGGATTCTATGTTCCGGCGCGTCCTGACAACCTGGCCTTTCTCCATCCCCTGAGCCGTCCCTGCATCGACTTTGGCCCGGCCCACTGCGATACATTTCCGGTTCTCCCCGAGAATGAAGACTTCGTCCCCGGCCCGGATGTTCTCGTCGATTGATATAATCCCCGGTGCAAGAACGCTCATGCCTTTGTCCCGGATGAACGGTACGGCATCTTCGCTCACGACAATGAACCGTTTTTTTGGAGTGAAGAGGACGCCTGCTTCCGGGCGGGGGACCGGTTCCCATTCGCGGCGATCCGGGAAGTACCGGATGATGCCGGCAACGCCCCCGCCGACAATGATCTCTTCCATCCGGTCCTGGTCCGGAACTTTATTCAAGAGTGCCAGGTGACCCTCAGGGATGAGCGGCGAGCCGAAATGGTCCTCATAGATCCTGTTGACAAGGGCAATGTCTTCCGGGAATGCCGGCCTGGCATCGCCCGGCGGGGTTATCGGGATCTCTCTGGTCTCGCTCCCGCAGGCACACGTGCGGGCAAGGACCGGTGTGTGGCAGGTATCGCACCAGCGCAGGAGGATCTTGCCTAAGTACGAGGGTCGCATCTTGATGTATTTGTTCGCGCTGCGGGAATAAAAAATAAGGAGCAGGACGGAGATCGAAAGAAAAAAACCTGCACCTGCACCACCGGGCGCGAGCATTCATATAGATCCAATCTTCCACTCTTTAGTACGGAATTATGATCGATACCTGGCTTCTGGCCGTTTTTTTTCTCGCTCTCTTAACCTTGGGAGCGCTCGTCCGCGTTGTCCGCATAAAATCGCGCTATGATCGACTGGTTGCAGCGATTGTGGCCCTCCTGCTTGCTTCGATGGTCGGTCTTCTGGTAAGTATCGCCTGGGGAACCCTGCTTGTACTGAATATCACGATCATCCTTGTGCTGATCTGTTTTGCGATCCTGGCTGCAAAGATCCACTCCTGCAGGGGTGAGCGGGCATGACCCTTCTTGCCGACTGCCTGATCTGGCTCACCCTTGCAATTGGGATTGGTTTTGGTGCCCTGGGCCTTTTCGGGCTTGTCATATTTCCGGATATCCGGAGCCGGATGTATACTGCCGTGAGGGCAACGCTCATAGGGGTCACCTCTGTTACCCTCTCGGTGCTCGTGTATGCAGCATCGCTCTACCTGGAGACGAACGGGAGCCAGTACGCCACCCTTGCGCTCGAAACGGTATTCCTGTACGCGGTAATCGTCATCGGGACGATCCTTCTGGACCGCGAGATTGAAGACCAGGTCCGGGTTCCATAACCGATTCCGGATTTATGGTGAAAAGGCCGGTCCTGAATTCCGGCAAACTTTTTTTGGATTTTTATTTGTAACAATCGCCCGGTCTGGGACGATTAAAAAAAAGGAACGATCGGATAGCCCGGATTTTATTGTTCGCCTGCTTCGTCAATCTCTTCCGGATCCACCGGCTTTTCCAGGAAGCAGAGCACGCCGGCTATGAATAAGATGGCGATTGCCGGGAGGTACATGTAGAACAGGTTCAGGGTTCCTGCGATCGGTACCGAGAGTGCGATGAAGATCGCTGCAAAAGTCAGCATCCAGCCGGCAAACCGGGTGTCCTTGCTTGCGATGGCTGCACCCATCAGCCCGAGGCTCGAGAAGAGTGCCCCCTGGACCCCGGAGAGGAGGATGTCCCGGCTGGTTGCGGTTGCGATCACATAGAGTGCTGTCAGGATCCCAAGCAATCCTCCTGCAAGGCCCAGCACGAACTGCTTCTTCATACCCTACGGTAAGTGCCTTTGGGATTAATAATATTGTTATGACCCTGAATCTGCACCCGGTCTCCTCCATTTCAGCATCCGGCTCCGCCCCGGAACGGGCCGGAAGCGCGAACTTCTTCCATTACGCATGCCATCTTTCCAGGCCAACTAAAACCGAGCGGAATTTACTCCCTATTTTATAAACCTGGTCAAATCTGAAGGATTGCGCATTTCATTCCCTATCGCTTCAATAATTCCTTTTTGGTTGATTGCTGCCATTTTCCATGTGAATTTCTGCAGGTTGGCCTGGATTCCGGGCCCGAAACTGTTATTCTGACCAAAATATTTATTTATTGATAAAATAACAAAAAATATAACCCTTTCCGGTAGGAGGTGGAAACCACATGGCAGCAGCAGTCAAGAAGGCAGCGGCAAAGAAGCCGGAAGCAAAGAAACCAGCAGCAAAGAAACCAGCAGCTGGAAAGAAGAAGTGATCTTCAGCAACACTATCCCTCTTTTTGAATACGGGCCTGCCCGTATTCTGATTCTTTTCACGCAGTCTGGTTGCGCTCGTTTTTGCTTTTTCCTGGGGAATGCCGGTTATGGTAAGATTCCCGGAACCGGGTGGTGCATGGAGCGAATATTCCGAACTCACCGTTTCAGACTAACAAAATCTTGAAAAACCTGCTGCCTCAGCCAATGGTAGTATGCCACTTGGACTCTCCCTTTTTTCGGCTGAAAAATTTTCCTGGAATCTCCTGTGGAGTACGGAGCGGGAGAAAAATTATCCGGATGCATGATCTTTTCAGAGGTCCCTGCCCCGTTGCCGGCGGGATCCTTTCGGCCGTCTTGTCAGGTACCAGATGATCCCGGCACCTGCAATGACCAGGACGGCAAGGGCCGGGATCCACAGGGGGATACCCGCTGACATATCGCTGGTTGAAAATACCGTGCCAGGTTCCAGGGTCATTGCCCTGTTGGTAACCGGGATGGCCTCACTGAAATCTGATGGGCCGGCCGGAACTCCGGTTTCCCGGGCCGTTGTTACCGCAGTTGTTCCGGATGGTCCATACACCGCGATGTAATTGTTCATCACTGTCGTGTTGGAGCCGGCAGCATTCTTTGCAGTGAGCGTGACCGTATACGAACCGCTGCTCAGATAGGTATGCGAGGGACTCATTACCGATGATACGGCCCCGTCCCCGAACGACCATGCCCACGCTGTCGGTATGCCCGTGGAACTATCCGAAAACCGTACGGAAAGGGGGGCGGCCCCATCCCGCGTATCCGATGTAAACGAAGCCACCGGGGATGTACCGTTGGAGACCGTGATATAATTGCTCCGGGTCACGATCCCCCTGCCGGCGGCATTCATGGCCAGGAGACTGACCGTGTAAACGCCGGGGGCGGTGTACACGTAAGTCGGATTCTGGAGTGCGGACGAATGGCCGTCCCCGAACTCCCAGTTCCAGGTTGAGGGCGAATTGGTGGACGTGTCGGTAAACCGGACGGTCAGCGGTGCTGTTCCCGAAGTAGCCGTGGCGTCGAACGAGGCCACCGGGACCGGGGAATTGACGGTGATGTAATTGTCCCGGTTTACGGTATTGTTGCCCCAGGCATTGGCTGCAGTCAGCGTGACCGTGTAGGTGCCGATACGGGTGTACGTGTGGGATGGATTCTGGGCTGCTGAGCTCTCCCCGTCGCCAAACTGCCAGAGCCACGAGACCGGAAAGTTCGTGGAAGCGTCAATGAACTGGACGGTCTGCGGTACCGTGCCGGTATTCGCAGTCGAGACAAACCCGGCAACGGGAGGATCCGTGACAGGCGCACTCACCGCGATGTACCCGGTTCTCGTTACCGTGTTGCTGCCGGCAGCATTTGATGCGGTGAGGGTGACCGAATAAAGGCCGGCATCCGGATAGATATGGACCGGTCCCGGCCCTGAAGATGTGCTGCCATCCCCGAACTCCCAGGCCGAAGATGAAGGCGAATTGGTGGACGTGTCCAGGAACTGGATTGCAACCGGTGCAGTACCTGATGTCACGTTCGAGACAAAGGATGCAACCGGTGCGATGACCGGCCTTGCTGCCGTGATATATTCCGATCTCGTCACGGTATTGCTGCCCTCAGCATTGGTTGCGGCAAGCGTGACCGAGTAGGTCCCGGCCCGGGTATAGGTATGCGAGGGATTCTGTACTGACGATGTCTCGCCATCGCCAAACGACCAGATCCATCCGGTCGGTGTGTTCGTGGACACGTCCGTGAACCGGACGGTAAGGGGCGTTGTGCCTGAGGTCACGTCCGATGTGAATCCGGCAACGGGCAGCGATGCTGCGGCGAGTGGCAGGAGAAAGAGGATGCCGATGCAGGCTGCGGATAACCGGGCCGCTGTAAAAAATCTTTGTTTCATATTGCCTGCCTCCGCCTCAATCCGGAATATGTGAATAAAGAACCGTGGCCTGATTA
This sequence comes from uncultured Methanoregula sp., assembly GCF_963677065.1. NCBI lineage: Archaea > Methanobacteriati > Methanobacteriota > Methanomicrobia > Methanomicrobiales > Methanoregulaceae > Methanoregula > uncultured Methanoregula sp. The sequence continues at coordinate 2,652,978 of NZ_OY781872.1, read as the reverse complement.
TTATATTTCTCTTTTTCGACTCTGAAAAATTCCTGTGGATCCAATGTTCCGGGAACTCCCGTGACCGCGGGAAGGCTGAAGGTTTTTTTAATTTCCAATTGGTTTGCCATCTTTTTTTAAGTCCCGGATAACACGCTTAAGATATGGCAAAGACCTCCCCTCTCCCCGCGATAAACCCGGTCTCCGGTTTTTTTCTTGCCGTTATTGCAGCGGCAATCGCGCTCACCCTCCTGATACTCATCCTCCCCTCCGATCTCTTCCTGGCCCTCAGCAATTATCTTCAGATCCTTGTTGCACTTTCCGGGGCTGTTGTCCTGCTGTACTCCTGGCACCGGGCCGGCCGTCAGCCGGTCCTTCTCTATGCCGGCGCCGGGTTCGGCATGTGGGGAATTGCAAACATTGCCTGGTATGCGGTCACGTTCATGGGATTCCGGAACCTGGTCTTCCCGAGCGTGATCGATCTCGGCCTGGTCCTCGGGCTCATCCTCCTTGCCATCGCGCTCTGGACCGGTCAGCCGCGTGAGAAGCCCTCTCCCGTTATCATAACCGCTATTGTCCTTTTCTCCCTGTGCGTGCTTGCAGCAATGCTCCTTGCGGCCGGGGTCGGCCTTCCGGCAGCTCTTGTCACATTTGTCTACTTTGTTACCTGCGGTTTTCTCATCGCGGGCGGGCTGATGTTCCGGCAGGGCTGTCGCTTCCCGCTCGCGATCGGTGTCTTCTTCCTTGGCATCGCGCACATGATCTATCCCATCCGGGAGATCTACCTGGCTCTGAACCCGGTCTTCTCGATTATCGGCCCGATCATCGGTATCGGTTTTGCGCTGGTCCTGCTCGGGCTGCTCCCGCTCTGCGAACCAACAGCGGAAGCGTGAGAACGTCCATCTTTTTTTTAATTTCATTACTGCCTGCCAGACCCGAACACCCTCTCAAACCCCATGTTCTCTTGTTGCTGCATCAATGAAAGACCCGGGTGGAAGCCATGAGCCCCGTGTTATAGTATTTGGCAACCGGGCCGGCTATGAGGATTTTTATCGCTTATGATCTGCCGCAGGTCTCCCCAGCCCGTTTATCCCGGATTGTTCCGGCAGCACGGGTGCTCCCGGGGCGGGATGCCGCCCTGTACAGGCTTGTTTGGGGTGCTCTCCCGTACCGGATGCCCATCCGATGGGCACCGGTGTGTCCGGCTGAACGATCTGCCTCGTTCCTCAAAAAAACGATTGCCCGAAAATGCCGGAAAAGTCACCCCGATCAAAATCCGCTCATGGCGGGCGCCCGGCCGGGGGTTCTTCCGGGAACCGGCTGCAGTCCGGCCAAAAAACCGCGGCCTGTACAGGCCCGCTATTTTGCAGGTTGAAGTGGGGCTAAAAACCCGTGGTTTTGTAAAAATATGCCCAAAAAGCGCGAATTTTTATGGGCGTGGACAACGTTTCCACTGGAAAATGCCCGTTTTCTTCTCTCCACCCGGGTGGTGATCCTGGTCTCCGTCGGAGAAATCTGTGTGGGGGAGGGACATTCCCAATCCCCCTCATCTGGGGCATCCCCCTGTAGCAAACCGCCGCTATACCCGCTGGAGCATTTATCCTGTTTCGGAAATATGGCCCCGCTCTTTGAAATTCTGCACGTATCGGAAAAATCCCTGGTATGATACCCGGAATAATTAATCAGCTCCGGGTACGTAAACATCAGAACAAATTAGTGGAGAACCATGACTTCAGATCTGCCACATACTGCATCCGGAACAATATCCTTTGAAGAAAAATATCCCCAGATAACAGGTATCTCAATTTCCATAATGGAAACAAAAACCGGCCTTAAGAAAGAATATTGCCAGGCCGGGTATGCCGATATAAAAAAAGTTCCCGTAATACATCCCTGCAGCAATCCCAGGTGCAAAGAGGGCGGGCTGGATCTCAACCGGATTATCGGTGATATGGTAGCAAAAGACCAGTCAAATCACAAGATCAATCTCCGTTCCTGCATCGGTTATACCACGGTCCCGAGAGGCAACTCCTCAGGAACCCGGTGTACTAACGACTTTGCTGCGATTGTCAAAATTACCTACCGGGATAGTGCCCGGCCGCCATCATCAGCATGACAACATAATCATCGTTCTTTTAACGATTGCCGGAACCTGCCGGATTTTCGCCGGGAATTTTTCCCTCCCGGACTTTTCATGTTGGATCGGTCCTAAAAAGTTCTTAACCTTTCAGCTCGTCAGTTGTTTACTCAAAAACCGGGAGGATGTCCATGGACAACATTGGAAAAGGGATGAAGAAACTGGCAAAGGCATTGAATAGTATCGAGGGATTCGAAGTCTTGGAAGCAGAGCGGAAGAAGAACAAGTGGTATATCGAATTTGCCCTGGACAAGTGGGATGACGAACCCCAGAAGACCGTTGATGTCTGGAAACGTTTTGAGAAAGTCTGCCAGATCATCGAGACCAGGGAGATGGAGGATTATATTGATATCCAGATCCTTCCGATGCTGAACACGTGCGGAGAGCTCACGTACCTGTTCGTTGGAAGGAATATCAACCCGAAATACCTGGCCCTGAGCATTGCAGAAGAATTTCCGGAATAACGCAGTACTTCCGGGATATTTTTTTACCGGGTTCTGAATTATTTCCGGGCCTATAATTTTTAAAAACCTGTTCCGGATTTTCTGCAGATCTGAATTTTTTTTCGCAGTTCATTGTTCCCGATGGATGTGATATCTCGCGCAGGAAACCCCTCAGTGGTTTTACGATCTTCCCGTAGCCGCAAGGGTTATCAAAAAGGGCTTTCGGGACACCTAAAGAAGGGGTCCAAAACAGGGCTTCTTTTCGATCCGGGCCTACCTACCCCAATTTCAATTGAGAACCGCCATTTAAAAGGCTCTATTAAGGTTTTTCAATCGGCACCAAAATGCCCAGATTGGCCTGAATCGCGTGTAAAATGGGATTTCGAAAAAAGTGTACGGTAAATCGTCATTTTTTGCAACCTGGTTCTGGGATCGACCCCCCGGATTGGCAATCCGGGCTCTTACAGGGTCCGGATTCGGGGGTGTGGTTTGGGGTCTTCCGGGCGGGGTTTTACTACGATATACAAGGAGAAAAAGGCGCTTTTTTCCGGGTCCTGGCAGGGTCTTCCGGAAGGGGTTGGTACCGGAAAGAAGCCGGAATTTTTTTCGAAGTTTTCCGGAATTATTTTTTTAAAATTTTTTACCGAAATTTTTTCCCTTTGCCGGAAAATTTTCCGGAATTTTTTTTTAATTTTTTTCTGGCAAAAGTTTCCTGGAAATTTTTGTCCGGCATTTTATCTGGAACGATACGATGCCTTACGCGCAAAACGCCTCGCCGGGTTTTGCGCTACGCACTTTCTTGTACTCCGGCGTAAAACCGGGTCGTACCCAGCGGGAAATTCAGTGATATGTTCAAGCGGCATTGGCAGGTGGTGGGGATCACTTGTCGGAATTATCATTTCCGTGCAGTCTTGGGGGATGGGACCCCTGTTTTACTAATCTGGGCTCAATTAGGCTGTGGATTACCGGTTTTAGATTGATCTGGACCGGAGAGTTTCGGGGTTTTTTCAAGGTATTTTTCCGGGAAATAGCGCTATTATCCCGGTTTGGCTAACCCTCGATATTGCGCTGAGAATAACCGGAGAGTACATAACTGTTTCATTTGAGGTCGGGGGACCAACACGGGATTTAATATTGATGTGTGGATCACGCAAAGAAACCCCGTTTTCCCGGAACGCCAAGTATCCGTGACGATAAATGCTGCCAGTTCCGACGGGATGTCATACGTGGGGGGCGAATGATTCCGAAGGAGCGGGGAATGGGATGAATCCTACAAAATATTACTTTCACTATGCATGGTCACCCTATATAATCCGGATATTGTCGATACAATCATGTTCAGTGCTTACCACATTGAACGAAAAAAATTTTGGTGGAAAAAATGCAGTTAAACTGGACTAAAATCGTGAATTTATCACGAGAGAACATCTCAACATACACTTCAAAAACAGCAGGTGTGTATGTGATTTGGGTAATGTTAAAGAACAACACTTGGAAATGTTACTACGTTGGTCAAGCTTCTGATATTCAGCAGAGGCTCCTTGACCATATCTCCCCTATCGAATCTAACAAGTGTATTAAGGAAATTAGTTCGCAATACATCTGCGGTTTCTGTATCGCAAGTGTTACAACACAGGGGGACAGAGATGGAATTGAGCGATTTCTTTACGAATCATTCAAACCACAATGCAATGATATAGCTCCACCGGGATCAAAATCGATTCCGGTAAATTTTCCGTCATAAAATCAATCTTTTTTTTTAGTAATGTATACCCCGCAGAGATCCCAGCCTGAAAAAAAATGAGGCCCTACGCGCAAAATGCCTCGTCGGGTTTTGCGCTACGCATTTACATGTACTCCGGAGCAAACAGGCACTTGCCCAGCGAGGACCCGACGAGGCGTCCGAGCGGCTCCCTGTAGAGCAGGGAGGGGGAGGAATCGCAATAGTATGGAAAAAAGGGATGAAACTTTGTTTAACGCGATGGTATGGGCAACCGGGTCGCGTATGTGGGGAGCCTCAAAGAACTGACTGAAGTGATGCGGATACCGACACATGAGTCTGATACTATATGGGATAAGGTGAATTACTCATGCCAGAAGCCCAACTAAATGTCTGGTCACGCGATGAAGGGACGCCCTTCCTGAACCTGAACGAAGAATCTGACCCTGATGATCTTTGCCCAGAAGGTGATGTGACAAAACCGTTCTGGAAAACTTTATTCGCGCGAATTGAAATTTGGCGAAGAGAATTTAATAATTAAAATTCGAAAAAAAATTCATTATTTTACATTAGTTGATCTGCACTTAACTAGCGTAACTGAATTTTTGTTCCTGGTTGTATACCATCTTTCTCATCCCTGTTCAGTATATAGATTAGTTTGTCTTCGTTCATTCTATTAAGCTCTCTCAGAATTTTACTAACAGGACCATTAATTGTGTCAACAATTTCAGAAGCACTTACCTCGTGTTTTTTGGTTAGTATTTGCAAGATATGTCCTCTTATTGTTTCTTCTCGAGCTTCGACCTGTGCATTTCGTGACATTGAAATAGCCCGGTTAATTAGGTCCCCCATTTCATTACGAAGAGAATCGATATTAGCATCCGTCACATTTTGTTTTTCTAGTAAACTAGAAAGTTCATGATTTATTTCTTCTTTAAACTTGGATATCTTCTCATCGGCATTTTTATCAATTTCCACTGTAAGGTCTGTTTCACGGGCATGGTCATCGGGCCAGATATGTTTCCTCATATCTGATACCGTGTCCTTCATCATTGAAAATGTATCAGAATATAATTTATCGAACAATTTTTCCAAACGTTCAACACTAGAACTAATATTTTTTGAGGCTTCAGTTGTATTTGTCGCAAGCTCAGAAGACATTTTGAAAAAAACAATTGATAACCAAATTGCAATAATTGCTAGAACAAGTGATGCAATTGAAGCTATTAATCCAATAATCGTGATGAGACTTCCATCATCCATAAAAGCTTAACCCCGTCAATGGGATATTGTTTTAGTTGATATAAAAGCAATTTGAATTGATATCTTGGAACTTGACTTGAGGAGTATTAGATCTCCATCTGAACGTCAATAAAACACACCAAATTAATATCTGCGTGACATAAAAAAATTACAAAATTTTAACGTGGAACATTGAACAAAAAGGTTCACCCACGGCTAATGATCTACTGTTTTAATTAGATAACTGTGAAAAACGCATCACCTTGAACATCAAGGCAGTATGCGCCGACCGGGACTCGAACCCGGGTTTAGGCGTTGGCAACGCCTAGTGATAACCACTACACTATCGGCGCAGTGTGCTCTACAATGTGAGCATTCAAACGATTTAAGCATATCGAACCGCAGGAGTCCGCGTTCGGACCCGCACCGGCGGAGGAAAGCCCGGGATGTGGTGTCAGGCCCGGGTGCCCGCATAATTTTCCCGGATCCTCCCCGGTCTTTCCCGGGTGCAGGGCTGACTGCCCCCGCGGAAGAGAATCCAACATCTTAATGTAAGCAATCGCTCTATCTATACGAGATGATCCCTCTCTTCGTGGATTGTTCGGGCCGGCGTGTCATCATATTCGGGGGAGGGGAAGTTGCCGCACGGAAGTGCGCTTATTTTACAGCAGCGGACGTGACGGTGCTGAGCCGCTCTTTTTCTCCTGCCGTTCTCGCACTTCCGGTCCGGCGCGAAGAACTGGATCTTGGGTCGGCATCCGACGGGTCGCTCAGGAAAATACTGGCCGGTGCATTCCTCGTGATTGCGGCGCTCTCCGATCCGGAACAGAACAACCGGATCGGCAGGCTCTGCGCTGAGGCACATATCCTCTTCAACAATGCTGACGGGAATGCCGGCTCTGTCATGCTCCCTGCCGTTGCCCGGGGCAAGAATTACACGATCGCGATCAGCACCGGGGGAGCGAGCCCGGCGATCTCCCGCTTTATCCGGGAGAAGATCGAACGCGATTACCCGGCGCTCGATGCAATGATCGAACTGCAGCAGCGCCTCCGCGAAGAACTCAAGGAGACCGTTCCCGACCAGGAGAAGCGATCCGCGATCTTAAAAGAAGTGCTGGACAGCCCGTCGGTCTGGGAAGCGCTAGACGAAAATCCTGCCGCAACCTGGAAAGAGATCGTTGCGAGGTATGTCCATGGATGAACAAGGGCAGGTCCCGCTCGCAATCGCCGGGGTCAGCCATCACACGGCAAATGTCACGGCCCTGGAAGCCTTCCGGTTCTCCGGCGAACCGGAATTCCTCGAAGCAGCAAAGGATCGCTTTCCCGGTGTCATCCTTCTCCAGACCTGCAACCGGGTGGAGGTTTTTGTCGAAGGCACTGCTGAGGATCTTCGCACCTTCCTTGCAGATCTGGGCCGGGAAGGATTCTTTGTCCACGAAGGCACCGGGGCTTTGCGCCACCTCTTCACGCTCGCTTCCGGCATCGATTCGATGATTGTCGGGGAAGACCAGATCATCGGGCAGCTCAAAAAATCTCTCTCGGATGCCCAGGAAGCCGGGACTGCGGGCGACTTCCTCGAGCTCTGCATCAACAAGGCGATCCATGTCGGGATCGAAGTCCGGAGGAGGACTTCCATCAACCGGGGAGCGGTCTCGGTGGGATCGGCTGCAGTCCTGCTGGCCGAGGCCGAGATAGGCAGCCTCGAAGGCAAACATATTCTTGTTGTCGGGAGCGGCGAGATGGGCCTGCTCGTGGCCCAGGCGCTTGCCGCCAAGAAACTGACTGCCATGTACGTGGCGAACCGGACCTATGGCCGGGCGGAGATCCTTGCCGACAAGATCGGGGGAAAAGCGGTCCGGATGTCCGAGCTCTACCACTACATCACCCTCTCCGATGTCGTGATCTCCTGCACCTCCGCCCCCCACCCGGTCATCCACCGGCAGGAGCTCTCACGGGCCATGCGGGACCGGTGCTGGCCTGTTGAAGGACACCCCCGCCCGCTCATCGTCATCGATATCGCCCAGCCCCGGGATGTCGAGCCGGGGGCCGAGACGGTTGACGGGGTCCGGCTCTTCACCATCGACAACCTCCGCTCGGTCAACGAGCAGACCATGAGCACCCGGAGGGCCGAGGCAGACCGGGCCCATGCATTTGTCGGCGAAGAACTCCAGCTCTTCCTCCGCCACCTGAACCGGAAGAATGCCGACGAGTCGCTGGCCGCCCTGCACACCTGGGCAGAGTCGGTCCGCTCCCGCGAGCGGGACCGGGCCCTTGCCCGGCTCGGCACCGAAGATCCGCGGATTGTCGGGATTGTCGATGACCTGACCCGGGTGCTTGCAAAGAAACTCCTGACCGATGCAACGTTCTCCATCCGCTCCAGCGCCGAGGAGGGCGACCTGGCGGGAGCGCAGGCGCTCCTCCGGGCAATCACCCAGGGCGAACGGATCCAGAAGGATCTTACCCGGCCCGATTGATCGGACCTCCGGCCGGTAGATCTTTCTCTTTTGAAAATCGCGGTCAAAATCCGGGGCGCAGATCGATCAGCGGGTTATGAGTTAAAAAAAAGGATCAGGGAATCTTCGCGTAGGCTTTTTCAGCAAGCGACGTCACCGTTTCCATGTCGGCGCTCGGCCCGGTCACCCGGATGACCTCGAAGATATTCCCTTTCGAGAAGGCGATCTCCGCAACATCGGCTTTCAGCTCGGCCGAGACATCGTGGTGCTCGGAACCGGTGACCAGCGGGTTGACATTCGTAGGCTTGATGTACAGCCCGGCCGGGGCCTTGCCGGTAAAGCCCGTGCCCGTAAAGTTGGCAGTTCCCATGGTGATGTTGGTGTACGTCAGGTCGGTATCGGCCCGGTCCTGCTTGTCGGCCATCGCAATCACGCTGGGGATGTTCGCCGGTGGATAGACCGCGATGGACTGGGTGATCTCACCCTTGAGGCCGTTGGCTCCGGCCGGGCCGGTGTACTTGACCGTGTACCCGCCCTGCCATCCGAGATCGCGGGCGAGGCTGCTGACATCGGCCGGGTTCTTTGCCGACTGCGACGTGAGCGTAAAATTCGGAGGAACGTCTGCCGGTGTCAGGGCGAGTGCTGAAAGATCGGTTGTCGATGCTGCAGGAGTGGCCGTTGCGGCCGGGCCTGCGGAGGTTCCGGTTCCCGTGCAGCCCGCAGCCAGCAGGACGGCACAGATGACAAGGGAGAGGGTAACCCAGGAGATGACCTTCATAGGTAAGAATCGTGCAATGGTGGTTTAAAAGAGTTGTTATTTCCCCCGGTACCGGTCCAGCCGATCCCGGACGGATAACGGTTACCGGGTCAGGCGGGATCGGCCGCCTGCACAGAAATACGAGGTCACGGGGCTGTCGGCAGGCCGGACCGTACACTGCGGGCACGAACAGCCTTTCAGGTCAAACATGCAGTCCGGCGTTTTTCCCCTCACGCAGAACTTGAAATCCTCATTTCCCCGCATGCATTCGCTGTAACTGGGGCATGGCCCGCAGATACACCCGTCCCTGTTCTTCTGGTTCGTAGGATTCTGGTCAGGCATTTGAACACTCCCCGGTTGGTAAAACCGGTATCAGCAACCAGTGTATCGCACGTACCGGATAATCAATCCATCCCCGGGTCCGGCTTCAACCCGTCCGGTTACCGGACCCGCTTGCGGATCCCTGTCACCTCTTTTATAGTATACCGCGGGAAGATACTGTAGAACTATATACGATAAATTTTCAAAATGTATTCATCCAGTCCGCAGGATATCGTGGTGAACCGTGTTTCCCGAACGACGCATGAGAAGAAGAAGGACGAGGCACATCCAGCCTCTCCTGCGCGAGGTCACGCTCTCGAAAAATGACCTGATAGCTCCTGTTTTTATCGATGAAAACCTGACCGTGCCAAAACCGATCGAGGCGATGCCCGGCCAGTTCCGGTACCCGATCGGTAGCGCAGAAGCGGTTGCCGAGGGCTTATGGCAGCAGGGTATCCGGGCAATTCTTCTCTTTGGTATCCCGAAGGACAAGGACCCGGAAGGCCGCTCGGCCTATCACCCGGAAGGAGTTATCCAGCAGGCAGTCCGGCGGATCAAGGCCCGGGTCAGGGACATGGTTGTCATCACCGATGTCTGCGCCTGCGAATACACGGATCACGGGCACTGCGGGATCATCGGGGAGACACGGAATGGCCCCGATCTCCTCAACGATCCCTCGCTCGAACTGATGAACCGGATCGCGGTGAGCCATGCACAGAGCGGGGCGGACATTGTTGCGCCGTCCTGCATGCTCGACGGGATGGTCTCTTCGATCCGGGCAGCTCTTGACGATGAAGGATTCGAGGAAGTCCTCATCATGTCCTACTCCACCAAATTCGCCTCGGTGCTGTACGGGCCGTTCCGGGAAGCCGCGGGTTCCGGGTACTCGTTTGGCGACCGCTCGACCTACCAGATAAATCCCGCCAACAGCCGGGAAGCGATTCTCGAGTCCCAGATGGATGCGGACGAGGGTGCCGATATCCTGATGGTCAAGCCCGCCACGTTCTATCTCGATATCCTTGCAGAGATTGCGTCGCTCGGCCTGCCGACTGCCGCGTACCAGGTGAGCGGGGAATATTCCATGATAAAGAGTGCGGCGGCGAACGGGTGGCTCAAAGAGAAAGAGACCGTGCTTGAAAGTCTCACCTGCATAAAGCGGGCAGGGGCCGATCTGATCATCACGTATTTCGCGGCCGATGCGGCCAGGTGGCTCGATGAAGCATAACTCCAGTGAAAATTTATTCACGCTTGCAAAATCCTTAATGCCCGGCGGGGTCTCAAGCCCGGTACGCGCAATAAAACCGTACCCGTTTTACACATCGTTTGCATCCGGCTCGCACCTGACAACGGTCGATGGTGCGAACCTCCTGGACTGCTGCATGGCATACGGGCCTCTCATTCTCGGTCATGCGCACCCGGCGGTCAAGGAAGCGATCAGGAACCAGCTGGAAAACGGCTGGCTGTATGGTACGCCCTCGCCGCTCGAACCAGCCTTTGCCCGGATGATCACGGGCGATCACCCGGGAATGGATATGGTGCGGTTCGTATCGAGCGGTTCGGAGGCCACGATGGCCGCCATCCGGCTTGCCCGGGGTTTTACGAAAAAGTCCGATATCGTTAAAATCGAAGGCGGGTTCCACGGGGCTCACGATGCCGTGCTCGTCAAAGCGGGATCGGGAGCAACCACCACCGGGGTCCCCGACTCGGCGGGCGTGCTCGCGGATCTCGTGGCCCATACCCGGCAGGTACCGTACAATGATGCCGAAGCGCTCGAAACCCTGCTCTCTGCCCACAAGGATGTGGCAGCGCTGATCATCGAGCCGGTGCTCGGCAACATCGGCCCGGTTCTCCCGGAGAAGAATTATCTCAGGGATGTCCGCGAGATCACCAAAGCCCACGATGTCCTCCTCATCTTCGACGAGGTCATCACCGGTTACCGGCTTGGCATCGGGGGCGCCCAGGTAAAGTACGGCGTTAAGCCGGACATCACGACGCTCGGGAAGATCATCGGCGGCGGCCTCCCCATCGGGGCATTTTTAGGCCGGCGCGAGATCCTGGAGCAGGTCTCGCCTCAGGGACCGGTCTACCAGGCAGGCACCTTCTCGGGAAACCCTCTCTCGCTCACGGCAGGTATAGCCACGATCTCGTTGCTGCACGAGCATGCCTCGCTGTATGCCGGCCTTGAAGAGAAGACCCGGGCCCTTGAGGAGTCTGTCGGCACAAATGCCGGAGGTTCATTTGTCCGGGCCGGATCGATGTTCAAGTACTTCTTCCGTTCAACACCCCCAAAAAATTATACTGAAGTCAAACAATGCGATACCGAATCCTTTGGCAGGTTCTGGAAGAAGATGCTGGGTGCGGGAATATTTCTGCCCCCGTCCCAGTTTGAGACCAATTTCCTGTCAGCAGCGCACAGCGATCACGACATAACCACTCTCTCACAGGCGTACACACAATGTCGATAACCATCGGAACCCGGGGCAGCAAGCTCGCTCTTGTACAAACCGCCACGGTCTGCAAAAAATTAAACGCTCTTGGCATAGAAACAAAGACCGTTATCATCAACACCCAGGGGGATTCCTCGACCGCGGTCCCGCTCCATGCAATCGGCGGGCAGGGTGTTTTTGTCCGGGCCCTGGACGACGCCATTCTTGCCGGGGATATCGACTGTGCGGTGCACAGCATGAAGGATATCCCGGCGTTCCGCCCGAGCGGGCTTTTTACGTCTGCCATCCTCAAGCGGGATTCTGCTGCAGATTACCTGGCCCACAATGGATCCATCAACACGGTCCGGTGTATCGGGACCTCGAGCACCCGGAGAAAAGCCCAGCTCCTCCGGCATGATCCCGAGATCGCGATCAAGGAACTGCGGGGCAATGTCGATACCCGCATCCGGAAGCTGAGTGCCGGGGAATACGACGGGATCATGCTTGCGGAAGCCGGCCTCACCCGGCTCGATCTCCGGCTCCCCGGCGAGCGCCTTCCCATCGACAAGTTCGTCCCGTCCCCGAACCAGGGAACGATCGCGGTGGTCAGCCGGGCCGATCCGTCCCTGATGGAAGTGCTCTCGGCACTCGATCACCCGCAGACCCGGACCGATGTGATGTACGAGCGGGCGGTGATGGAGAAACTGGGCGGCGGTTGTTTCACGCCGCTTGGCATCCACTGCCGGGCCGGGCATCTCATCGCCGAGGTACTCTCGCTCGATGGCAGGCAGACCGAACGGATCGAGGCGGATCTCTCGACCATTGAGGAAGCCCGGGAGACCGGCAGGCAGCTGCACGGGCGGGCAAAAGGCCTGATTGACGAGGCATACCGTCAACTGGGGATCTCACATGAAGGGTAAAGTGTATCTGGTAGGCTCGGGCCCCGGCGCAGAGGGACTCCTGACGCAGCGGGCAAGGGCAGTGATTGACAAGGCGGATGTCGTGCTCTTCGACCAGCTTCCGGGCGAGGAGATTCTCGCAACGCTTCCGGAGCAGGCCGAGAAGATCGATTGCGGGAAGTTTGGCGGGAAGCACAACCTGGAGCAGGACGAGATCGAAGCCCTGATCGTGGACCGGGCAAAGAACGGAAAGATGGTCGTGCGGCTCAAGGGCGGCGACCCGTTCCTGTTCGGCCGGGGCGGCGAAGAACTCGAGACCGTCCGGGCAGCCGGGATAGATGTCGAGATGGTGCCGGGGATATCGAGTGCACTTGCCGTACCGGCCTCGATGGGGATTCCTCTTACCCACCGGAAGTATGCCTCGCAGGTTACGATCCTGACTGGCAACGAGGATCCGACAAAAGCCGAACCGGCACTGGACTGGAAACTGCTCGCACAATTGCGGGGAACGATCGTTATCCTTATGGGGGTTGCAAACCTTGGGAAGATTGCGGCTGTACTGGTTCAGAACGGAAAAGCCGGATCAACGCCCGTTGCAATCATAGAACGCGGCCTGCGGAAAGATCGCCGGATCACCACCGGCACCCTTTCAGACATTGAGGCGGTTGCGAAGAATGCCGGTGTGAAACCTCCGGCCGTCATTGTTATTGGCGATGTAGTGAACATGTATGATGCAGGATTACCGGATCTGATACCTTATGGAATATGAAAAGACTATGCTTGAGTATGTAGAAAAATTTGAAAAATCCATCTATGCGGTAATTATCTTCATGCTCATTATTGTGCTGATAGCGGCGATGTTCGATCTGGTCGTGCTCCTGGGAAGATTCATCATGGATGAAACCCCCCTCCTCATCGAAGCAAAGGAGATGATAACGCTCCTTGGGGCCTTCCTGCTGGTACTCATCGGAGTCGAACTCCTGGATACCATCAAGGCCTATTTCCGGGAAAATACGATTCACGTGGAGATTGTTATCCTGCTTGCCATCATAGCTGTGGCACGGAAAGTGCTCCTCCTCGATCAGAGCAGCATGAATGCTTTTGATTATGGTTTTGAGATGATATGCATCGGTGTGATCATCCTTGGCCTTTCAGCCGGGTATTACCTGATCAAAAAGGCAGGCATCACGGTCGGACCGGACGGGATCGGGAGGCGGGAATAACCCGAAAATCCGATCTCCTTTTCATCCGTTTCCCCCCGGCATTTCTTTGCCTTGGTACAAATATTCTCCTGAACCGGTGATGAGGGTTGCGCCATTCATTCAGGAAAAACTCCTGAAAAGCAATATATTGTAGTATTTCCCTCTCTTTTTTTTGGAAAAATTATAAATACAATTGCAACCATTTATCGGTTACGGGGTTAATGTCAACCCCAAGGTGAATCATGAAATCGTTTGGCAATGATAATGCTTTCACCGGTCTCGAGGCAGCGATTGTGCTCATCGCATTCGTTGTTGTCGCGGCGGTGTTCTCGTACGTGGTGCTCGGCGCCGGTTTCTTCACAACCCAGAAGAGCCAGGAAGTCGTCCACACGGGTGTACAGCAGGCAAGCTCAACTCTCGAAATCGTCGGTAATGTCTATGGCACCGGTGTGGCAGGGAGTTACATCGACGTAATCAACTTCTCAACCGCTCTCGCCCCCGGAGGAACCCCGGTCGACTTCGACAAGGTTGTCATGACCTACAGCAATGCATCAACGCTCGAGACCCTTTCACGGGGAGGCAAGGGAACTGCTCCCGGAGCAGGACAGTGGACCATTGCCGCTGTGCAGAACCAGGTAACGATTGATGACGTTCTTGAAAAGGGCGAGCAGTTCGACATCATGGCCCAGCCGACCAACCACATTATGAAGAACGACCAGTTCCAGCTTGAGATCAAGCCGGCAATCGGTGCTGCACTCTCCATCTCCCGTACGGCACCGGCTTCAATCCTGAAAGTGAACACCATCTACTAATTTTTTTTATTTTAGCACTCTTTGCTGCGACTGATATCCCGGTCTTACCCGGCCGGAAGTAGGAAGAGATATCCTCGGTTCACGCCGGTTCATTTATTCTATCCTGATACCATCAGTTATCCTGATGAAAGTTTGCGCATTTTTCTTCTATCAGTTGGATAACCCAGGTACCGTATCCCGTTATACCGGGTACGATTATTATTGAGAAAAAGAGAGATCTGGTACGATACCATGCCAGGTACAGCTGACCCCGGTAACGATTCCCTTTCTGGGGAGCTATTCTCACGGGCAGGCCCGTTTACCTGTTTTCCCCTGGCGGAACCCGATATCGTGCCGGCAGCCAGGATCTATACCGATGTCTTTCTTTCCGACGAACCCACATCCTGCCGGCATGCTCCCGATCCAGGTCTGTTCTTCCCGTTTGCAAAGATCTATGTCCGGTCCCTGGTGGGAAAGGATCTCAGTTTTCTTGCACGTGAAAAAAAGACCAAAAGACCGGCCGGGTTCATCTTCTGCTTTGACCTGACCCATGATCCGGCCGGAGAATGCGAGGAGATGGCAGCCTTCATCTCCCATTTTCGGGATGCGGTAGCCATGATCGATGAGCTTGAAGAACATAACCTTGACCGTGCAGGGATCCGGCCCGGCACAACCCTGCATATCTTCCAGATTGGCGTGGTGAGAGAATTCCGGAGAATGGGCCTTGCCCGGGCCCTAATCCGGCATGCGATCGCCCATGCATCAGAACGCGGCTTCCGGCAGGTTGTGGCCGATTGTACCAACCCGGCCTCGCGGCGGGCATTCCTCGCGTGCGGTTTTGCTGAAATGGGATTCCTGTCCTATGAAGATTTCAGCCTGGACGGGCGGAAATTCTTCTCCGGTCTTGACGGCGGCATCTCCCTTATGGTTCGGAATATCTGACTATTCTCTTCAAAGGCTGCCGGTCCGGATCATGACCGGGAAAAAGTGCCCGTGTGAGACCCGACGCTGCCTTATTCCCCGGCCAGCCGTCTCCCGGCAGCAGTTCCGGCAAGGTACCCGGTGGAGAACGCTGCCTGCAGGTTGTATCCGCCGGTGTCCCCGTCCACATCCAGCACCTCGCCGGCAAAAAAGAGTCCGGGAATGATCTTCGATTCCATGGTTTTTTGGTTCACGCCTTCAAGCGCAACGCCCCCCCGGGTCACCATGGCAACGGCATAGTCTCCAAGGGCTGCAACGATCAGCGGGAACTCGCAACAGTTCTTCACAAGGGCAGATCGCAGGGTTGCAGAGAAATGGGCGCATGTGAGATCTTCTGCAATGCCGGAAATTTTGAGCAGTTTCCGGTTCAGCCGTTCGGGGATAGGATATTTTGCAAGGATAGTACTCACCTGCCAGCCGGGATTTTCTGCGGCCCGTTGTGCAATGTCGGCTGCAAATTCCTCGCGCCGCAGGTTCCCGGCAAACGAGAGACGGATCTCGTCTCCCTCCCGGATATCCCGCGAGGCATCGAGAATGCCCGGCCCCGAGAGGCCCAGGTGGGTGAAAAGGACATCTCCCGTATGATCGCCCATTTTCTTTCCATCCCGCCAGTGGGTAAAATGCATCCCCTCAAACGAGATGCCCATAAGAGATGAGAACGGGAACGGCCGGATCAGGAGCGGTGTGAGGGCAGGCCCGGTCCCGGTTACCGGCTGGCCGAGCGCTGCTGCGAGACGGAACCCGTCACCGGTTGTCCCGCACTTCGGGTACGAGGCGCCACCGGTTGTGATGACAACCGCTGCCGCATGGTACGTGGTGTTTTTTGCAGTGCATGCAAACACTCCCCCGTCCCGGGCAACCTCACGGACCGGTTCGTTGCAGCGGATGTTGACACCACGTTTCCGGCATTCGGCAAGGAGAACTGCCAGGACATCTGCCGCTCTCCGGGTTTCCGGGAAGATCTTGCCGTTCTCATCAGTCATCACCGGAAGTCCCCGGTCGCGGAAAAATGCCTGGAGATCCCGGTTGGTAAATGACATGAGGGCCGGCTTCAAAAATTTTCCGTGGCTCCCGTATCTTGTCAGGAAATCCCGGATCTCCCCGTCATGCGTAATATTGCATTGCCCGGACCCGGACAGCAGGAGCTTGGCACCGGGCTCCGGGTTCTTTTCAAGCACTGTGACCGGCATGCCATGGGCTGCCGCATGGATTGCACAGAAAAGACCGGCCGGCCCTCCCCCGATAATAATACACCCGTTCCCCGCCATGCTGACACTACCTACAGATCAATGCCGGTGCTTACCAGATGAACTATTCTGTTGCTTTGAAGAACCACAACCCGGGTTCTGTCATTGGCGTTCATGAATGGTACAGGTCAACTATCATCGGGACATCCTTAATGAGCGAGAAAACCCTCAAGACATATCCCGTTTAATATCGGATAACAGATGCCTCCGCCTGTAAACAAAACTGATCCCGTCCCGTCTGCAGGAGAGATACTGCACGACTATGAGCGGAGATACCGGATGATGGCAGAGAACATTGCTCTTGGTATCTTCCAGATAACCATCGGGGAGAACGGGCAGGTCCTCTCGGGAAACCCTGTAATGGCAGCCATGCTCGGGTACGACAGGGTGGAGGACATTGTCGGCAGAAGCACAGACGATTTCTTTATCCGGTCGCGGGAACTCGAGGAACTCACAAACGAGCTCAGGAGGGCTGGATCCGTTGCCGGCCGCGAGATTCGCCTCATGCGCCGGGACGGATCGGAGATATGGGTCTCGATCCGGGCCTGGAGTGTGGGAATGGCAAAGGACGGTCTTATAGTGATAGAAGGGCTTGCAGAGGATATCACCGAGCGCCGGGTCTTCGAGAGCGAGATGCACTATCACGAATCCGAACTGAACCGGTATGCCCTGGCCCTTACCCTTGCAAACAAAAAACTCAACCTCCTCTCGAGTATCACCCGGCACGATATTCTCAACAAACTGACCGGTCTCATGGGGTACCTGGAACTGATAAAAGAGGAGTTTCCGGATCCCCGACTCCAGGAATATCTTACCATCCAGTCCGAGATAATCGGAATTATGGAACTCCAGATCGGCTTCACAAAGGACTACCAGAGTCTCGGCATCGAGAACCCGCAGTGGTTCGATCTTAACGAAACAATCCAGGCAGCCGCGTCTGCGATTCATCATCCGTCGGTGACCGTGACGGTCGAAACCGGCGATCTCTGGATCTACGCGGACCCGATGCTCGAAAAAGTGTTTTACAACCTTATCGACAATGCCCTCAGTCACGGGACGAACCTGACCCGGATCACGTTCAGGGCCTTGGTATCGGGTGAGACTGCCTGCATCATCTGCGAGGACGATGGCGGGGGGGTGCCCCTGGAATTCAAGGAAGCAATTTTTGTCCGGAAGCACTTCAGGCACACCGGCTTTGGCCTCTTCCTTTCCCGGGAGATTCTTGGTATCACGGGTCTTGGGATCCAGGAGACCGGTGAACCGGGCAAAGGTGCCCGGTTTGAGATAACCGTACCCTATCAGTATTTCCGTATCGGGAATCGAGCCGGTGCGTAATCGCTGGCGGCTGCTGGTATGTATCCTGTCCGGTCATATTCTGATGCGCGAGTTGACAGGAGTGCCTTTTAAGAACAGAAAACCGGTCAGGCACGGGGTTTTTTTGCCCGGTGCCTCAGTGCCTGTGCATAGTGGTGGCGCAGCTCAGCAGTCTCTTCCGGTGAAAAATCGGTCTTTTTTGTAGCATGGATGTGCTTTTCCATCTCTTTTACAATATGCTCTGCTTCACGGAAGTCGACGACTTCCAGGTAAGCCGGTGATTTGCTCACCTCTTGGGCATGGCCGCACTGCGGGCAGAGTTTCCAGCGCTGAAACCGATCCACGTACGAGAACTTCCTGCAGGACGGGCACCGGATGATGAGGTACATGGCAATGAGGTGATGCGTGTTATCCTCTTAAAAATATATCGATGCCCTCTTGGAAATTGATCTCTCCATCATTTCCGGAAGCTGCCGCGGGGAATTAAATCCCCGGTATCCCTCATATTCGGGCAATTTCTCCAGAACCGGATTTATCTTATGGATGCAATACGAAATCCCTATATCGTCCGATCATCTCATAGAGATGTGACTATGGAACCGATTCATGTCATGGGTGTGCAGGGCCTTCCCCTCATCCATGCCGGCGATAATATTGCGGCACTGATTTGCGAGAAAATACCGGTGCAGGATGGGGATATTCTCTGTATCGCCTCCACGATCTATTCAAAGGCGAAGGGGTACACCAAGACCCTCTCGTCAATTACACCCACAGAACGTGCGGTGCGCCTCGGGAAGCTGAATGGCGAAGACCCGCGCTTTGTTCAGGCAGTCCTGGATGCGTCCAACGATATCATCATGGAGCATCCGTTCATCCTTTCGGAACTGGCATTCGGGCATATCGGCGTCCGTGCTGGCGTTGACCAGTCCAATATCGAAGACGGGATGGTAATTTTTCTTCCCCCCGACCCGATGAAATCCGCAGAGGACTTGCGGGACGAGATACAGAAAATCAGCGGGAAAGATATCGGGGTTATCATAACCGATACCTGCGGCCGGTCCTTCCGGCGGGGCCAGACCGGGAACGCGATCGGCTGGAGCGGTTTTCCGGCTATCCGGGATTTCCGCGGGGACACGGATCTCTTCGGCCATGTGCTCAAGATCACCGAAGAGGCCGTTGTCGACGAGATCGCCGGGTTCTCGAATTTCGTGATGGGGGAGAGCAATAACGGGGTCCCGGCCGTTATCTTCCGCAACTGCGGAAGATGGGAAGGCCACGACAATCTCTACTTCAGGAACGATGAGGATATTACCAAACGCGTTCTCAAGAAGAGCGCTTTTGAATAACCCTTTTTGAGGAGAATAAAAAAGTTATACCGTCTTTGTCCCGAATACAAAATTCAGGACCAGAACGATAATACCGATTGCTGCCGCGACAACCATTACCGTTATCGGACTGATATGAACTGCCCTACGGTCCTCGCTCTCGTAATAATTGACGAGTCCTGCTGAGGAGAGTAATCGGCCACCTTGCTTCTTTGCCATACAAAATTATTTGGTTTCTCGATATATAAATGAGAGCAGCCCCCATGAAAGACCACCCGCAGATCCTGTCCGGCAATGCATTCCTTGGAGAGGAGCTTACTGAAACGCCGGTCGATATATATATCGAGAACGGTATCATCGCTGCCATTGAGGAGACCCGATCTGCCCCCCTGCGCTGGATCTGCCCCGCGCTCTTTGATGCCCACACGCACCTTGGCGATACGATAGCGATGGACTGCGGGGTGACCGGGGATCTTTCTGCCCTCGTGACCCCTCCGGATGGCCTGAAACACCGGCTCCTTGCCGCAGCAACGCGCCCGGATCTCGTGGCCGGAATGCGGGCAAGTCTTTCGGGCATGGCCCGCAGCGGGATAGCCGGATGTGCCGATTTCCGCGAGGGTGGCAGGGATGGTGTCCTTGCTCTCCAGGAGGCAGCCCGCGGACTCCCGATCAGACCCCTGATCTTCGGGAGAAATGGTGGCGAACAGGCTGGCGAGGGGCTTGGGATCAGCAGCACACGGGATGTTCCCGATCCAGATCGGCAGGTACGGGAGGCCCGGAATGCAGGAAAACTCGTGGCATTCCATGCCGGCGAACAAGACCCGGACGATGTGGATGCAGCGCTCGCATTCGACCCCGATCTTATCATTCACGCCACCCATGCAACAAAGAAACAGATCCGGTCCTGTGCAGACCGGGATATACCTATTGCCATCTGCCCCCGGTCCAACTGGATCCTGGGCGTGAGCAGGTCGCCGGGCCATCCCCCGCTCGGCTATATGCAGGAATGCGGCTGCCGGATCCTGCTCGGGACGGATAACGTGATGTTTGTTCCTCCCGATCTCTTCTCGGAAATGGCTTTTGTCTCTGCCGTATATGGTTCAAATCCCGTGGATATCCTTCGCTCGGCTGTTGCGGGTTCAGATCTCACCGGCTCACCCTATTATATCCGGGTCGGGGCGCCTGCCAATTTGTTTGAAATCAGTTTTTCTGCATCAGCCCTGAGATTCACGCGCGATCCGCTCGCAACGCTGGTGAAACGGGCGAATTTTGCTGAAATTGGCAAAAATGTTTTTAATTCGCAACTCAAATAAAACAGGCATGTTTGTTTTGGGTGATGACTATGTTTAATACAATCCTTGTTGCAGTTGATGGTTCGGAGACCAGCCAGCGCGCACTTGACAAGGCTGTTCAGATGGCAAAGGCAGGAAATGCGAAACTCCATGCAGCCTATGTCATCGAGACTGGTCTGTTCTCATCCCTTCCTGCTGACAATACGGTTGAGATCATGTACAATGTTCTCCAGAAAGAGGGTGAGGCTGTTCTTGACAAGGCAAAAGTCAAGGCTGCAGCAAGCGGAGTCACCTTAATTTCCCATTTCAAGTCCGGCCATGCAGGCAGCGAGGTCATCTCCCTTGCAGATAAGATCAAGGCGGATCTGATCATTGTCGGATCCCATGGCAAGAGCCAGACCGACCGGCTCCTGATCGGCAGCGTAAGCACATTTGTTGTCACCCACAGCACGGTTTCAACCCTGGTGGTGAGATCATAACAGAACAGATTGTCAAGGATTACATGACCTCGGACGTGGTCCATGTCGAGATACCTGGTAACCGCGACGATGTCTTGAAAATTCTCAAGCGCACGGGAATCTCCGGTGTCCCGGTCATCAAGAACAAGAAAATTGTGGGGATCATTACCCGGAAGGATCTGCTTTCCAAGCCTGAAGAGACTCAGCTTGGCCTCCTCATGACCTCAAAGCCCATTGTCATCGGACCGGACATGGAGCTCAAGGAAGCTGCCCGTATGCTCATCAGCCGGAGGATCCGCCGGCTCCCGGTTGTCGAGGACGGCCATCTTATCGGCCTCCTGTCCGTTGCCGATGTGATCTCGGGCCTTGCCCAGCTCAAGATACGGGAAGAGATCAAGGACAAGTATACCAGCCGGACCTTTGCCCTCTGGGAAGACACGCCCCTCCCGGTTGTCGGCCGGGTCATGGAGATCTCCGGTGTTGATGCGATTCCCATCCTCGATGCCGAGAACAAGCTCCAGGGCATCATATCCGAGCGGGATCTCATACGGAATTCCAGTATCGAGGACTCCGTAGGCGTTTCGGACTTCTCCAACGGGACCGACGATGACGAGTGGACCTGGGAGAGCATCCGCGACAACCATACCATCAGTTTTGGCATCTCCCGGGTACAGCTCCCGAACCGGCCGGTAAAACTTGCCATGGTCCGGAATGTTGTTGCCGTTCCCCAGAATGCTGAAGTGAGCGAATGTGCTCTCAAGATGAAGCGCTCCAGGGTTGACCAGTTGCCGGTCGTGAATGGCGACAAGAAACTCGTCTCGATCCTGTATGACCGGGAACTGATCCGGGCCATGTGCCAGGACATGTCAGAATAATTTTTCCAATGCGCCATCCCGCAAAAACAATTCTTTTTTTATCCGACGGAGGCAAAATGAGTTCTCCGCCTTGGTGTACCTTAGAAACCTTTAAGTTTCCCGGTATCATCTAATACTTTAAAGCGCTTTTAATCATTTTCAGCGTTTATTTATTTTTAAGGTGTTACTATGCCTGAACAGGTACAGGAGTCCATGAAGGGGACAACAACCATCGGTATTGTTTTTGCCGGGGGTGTGATCCTAGCAACCGAGAAGCGGGCGACCATGGGCTACATGATCGCCAGCAAGAAAGCAAAGAAAGTATACCAGGTGGCAGATCGGATCGGTATGACCACTGCCGGCGGGGTTGGCGATGCCCAGCAGCTTGCCCGTATCCTCACGGTAGAATGCAACCTTTACCAGATCCGCAGGTCCCGCCCGATCACGGTTGGCGCAACTGCTACCCTGCTCTCAAATTATCTGAACCAGAACCGGTATTTCCCCTATTATGTCCAGCTCCTTGTTGGTGGTGTGGACGAGAAGGGTCCGGGCGTCTATTCTGTGGATGCAATGGGCGGTGCGACAAAGGAAGAGGAGATCGTTGCAACAGGCTCCGGCTCTCCCATGGCCTACGGTGTGCTCGAAGACCGGTTCAAGCCGGGCATGACCGAAGCTGAAGCAATTGAGCTGGCAATCCGCGGTCTCAAGTCCGCAATGAAACGCGATGCCGGATCCGGCGAGGGGATCCACGTTGTTGTAATAACCAAGGACAAATTCCAGGATCTGAGCGAGGATGAAGTCAAGACATTCCTTGCCAGGATCGCTGCTTAACTTTTTTTAGGACGATTTTTTCATGCAGATAGAAGAACGGCTCAAAGAGCTCAAAGAAAAGATCAACGAGAAAGTTCCCCGGGGTATCACGGTAACCCAGGTTGAATTCGAAGGACCGGAACTCGTTATCTATACCGATGACCCGAAACGGTTCGCCGATGAGGCGGACTTAATCAAGATCCTTGCCCGCGACTTGAGGAAAAGGATCGTGGTACGCCCGACCATTCTTGAAGATCCCGAGAAAGCTTACAATGATATCAAGGCCGTTGTCCCTGAATCTGCCGGTATCACCGACATCTTCTTCGATGCGGATACCGGGGAAGTTCTGATCGAAGCAGAAAAGCCCGGGGTTGTCATCGGCAAGAACGGGATGACCCTGCGGGACATCACCCGCCATATCGGCTGGACCCCGAAAGTTGTCCGGACGCCCCCTATCGAAAGCAGCACGGTCAAGCAGGTACGCCAGTACCTCCGCTCGGTCAATGAAGAGCGCAAGCAATTCCTGCGCACCATCGGCCGCAGGATCCACCGCGACATCCCCGGTCGGGAAGATACCGGCAAGGATGCAATAAAGCGGGACCAGTGGGTCCGTGTCACGATGCTCGGCTGCTGCCGGGAAGTCGGCCGGGCAGCCTTCCTCCTTTCAACCCCGAACAGCAAAGTCCTGATCGATTGCGGGGAGAAGCCGGATAATGCAAACGGCACACCGTACCTGTATGTGCCGGAGATCCACCCGCTCTCCCAGCTCGATGCTGTTGTTCTCACCCACGCCCATCTCGACCACTGCGCCCTCATCCCTCTCCTGTACAAATACGGGTACGAAGGACCCGTCTACTCCACACCGCCGACCCGGGATCTCTCGGCCATGCTCCAGCTGGATTACCTGGACGTGATCAACAAGGAAGACCGGAAGATCCCGTACTCCTCCCACGAAGTCAAGACCTATATCCGGCACTCCATCACCCTCAACTATGGCAGTGTCACGGATATCGCTCCCGACATCAAGCTCACCTTCCACAATGCCGGGCATATCCTCGGGTCGGCCATTGCCCATTTCCATCTGGGCGACGGGATGTACAACATCGCGTTTACCGGGGACTTCAACTACGGCAAGAGCCGGCTCTTCAACCCGGCCATCAACCAGTTCCCGCGCCTCGAGGCACTCTTCATGGAGAGCACGTACGGCGGGAGCAATGATTTCCAGCAGCCCCGGGCCGATGCCGAGGCCCGGCTCTACGAGACCATCAACAATGTCATCCAGCGGGGCGGAAAAGTCATCATCCCCGCATTCTCGGTTGGCCGGTCGCAGGAAGTCATGCTGGCGCTCGAAGAAGGCATGCGCCTTGAGAAGATCCCGAAAGTCAAGATCTATCTCGACGGTATGATCCGGGAAGCAACCGCGATCCACACGACTTACCCGGAGTATCTCAATACGGAACTGAGAAACCAGATCTTCCGAGAGGGCATGAACCCGTTCCTTGCCGAATGCTTCCAGCAGGTGGACTCCTCTGACCTGCGCGAGAAAGCGATGAACGGCGATCCGTGCGTCATCATCTCAACAAGCGGCATGCTCAACGGCGGACCTGTCATGGAGTACCTTCTCAACCTTGCCCAGGACGAGAAGAATGCGCTCGTCTTTGTCGGGTACCAGGCGGACGGCACGTACGGCCGGCGTATCCAGAAAGGCTGGCGCGAAGTGCCCATGGGCCGCAAGGGAACGATCACGATCAACCTTGAGATTGTCACGGTCGATGGCTTCTCTGGACACTCCGACCGCCGGCAGCTGATGAACTACATCGGCCAGATCCAGCCCCGGCCCGAGAAGATCTTCTGCATACATGGCGATGAGAACAACACGATAGATCTCGCCAGCTCCATCTACAAGCGTTACCACATCGAGACACATTCTCCCATGAACCTCGAGACCTACCGCATGGTCTGACCCGATTGCGATGCGCATCCCCTTCACTCTTTTTTTCGGCATCTTCGTCATCATGGCGCTTTCGAACGCCATCGTGCCCGTGCTGCCGGCTTTTGCCGGAAGTTCCACGCTGCAGGGAGCAATCTATTCTGCCTATTTTCTCGGCGCTCTTGTGAGCACGCTTCCCGGTGGCATCCTCTCTGACCGGTTCGGCCGGATAACGGTCATGCGGGCAGGTCTTATCATCACGGTTGCAAGCGGCGTTCTTCTCCTCACCATCAGCAACCCGTTCCTGGCTCTTCCGGCCCGGTTTGTCGAAGGAATCGGGGCCGGACTTTTCGTGGCCGCAGGGATGTCCTTTGTGAACTCAAGGCCCGATCACGAGCGGATGAGCGGGTATTACCTGGCCCTCCTCAATGCCGGTCTTGTTCTTGGTCTTGTCTGTGCGGGCTGGTTGTCTGAGGTCTTCACCAATGCCAGCATCGGCCTTCTGGTCTTTGCCGCCCTTTCGGTTCTCCCGGCTGCAGTCAGCCTGACCCTCAGGGATACCGTTTCAGATGGAAAAACCACTTTTAATCCGGTGCTCCTGCGGACGCTTGCGCTTGACTACTTTTGGCTCTGGCTCTCTGCAATACTCCTTGTCGGGATCACCGGGGTTATCATCTCCCTGTACCCTGAATTTTCTGATCTGCCGCCCCATCTGGTAGGTTTCTGGATAGCGGGAATGAGTATTGCCACCATCGTCTCAGTCATAGTTGCGCCGCGCTTCTCATTTCCTCCGGTTACAGCCATCCGCTGGTCTGCAGTACTCATGGCTGCCGGGGCGGTTCTCTCGTTCTTCTCGCCCGCGGGTCTCGTGGTAATAGGAGTTGTGGCCGGTGTGGTCATGATAGCCCAGATGGCATTTCTTGCAGAGATCAAAGAGCACCAGGGAACTGTCATGGGATTGTTCTCAACCTCCAGTTACCTGGGCATGGCAGTCCTGCCGTTTCTGGCAGGCATTGTTGCCGATACGGCCGGATTCCTTGCAGCATTCTGCACAGCAGCAGCCTGTGCGGTTCTCATCGCCCTGACGATCGACCGCTGCTCTACCTGCCGGCATTAATGCATGCCTATCTGAACCTTTTTGAGGAAATCAATAGATTCATCTGCGATTAATGGGTAATTTCGTCATGAGATTATGAGGTTGAAACTACTCGTTACGGTAATCATACTCCTGGTATTTTCGGTTGGCATGGTTCATGCCGAAGATGCGACAGAATGGATCTCCCAGGGCCAGACTGCGCAGCTTTCGGGAAATTATGCATTGGCCCTTTCGAATTTTAATAAAGCGATAGAACTGGACAAGAATTCACCGACAGCATATTCCGGCAAGGCTGCAGCCCTCAACAGCCTGGGCCAGTATTCGGCGGCTCTGGATGCGGCAGATGCGTCCCTTGCCCTGCGATCCAGCGGGGCTGAAGCGCTGAATGCCCGGGCTTTCGCGCTCTACAACCTCGGCCGGTACGCGGACTCCGTGGCAGCCTACGATAAACTTTTCATTGTCCAGCAGAACCGCGCAGACGCATTCTGCACCCAGGGATCCGCCTACATGTCCTTGAACAAACCGGATATGGCTTCCGTGTCGTACACAAAGTGTTCGAATTTGGATCCGCAAAATTTCAATTCCTGGAACAACCTGGGCCTTTCTTACATAGCCCAAGGCAATTATGCCCAGGCCCTCAGCGCATTCGACCAGGCCACGGCTATCACCACCAAGAGCGCCGAGATCTGGAATAACAAGGGCGTTGCCCTGGCAGGCCTCAACCGGACGCAGGAGGCCATGGATTGTTTCAGCAAGGCAATAGGCATCGATCCCGGGTATACCGATGCCCAGAAGAACAAAGCGAACATGTACGGGAAGGTCCAGTATTATACTATTACCGGAAGCCCGACCCCGACCATTGCTCCCTGGAAGCTGGGCGGAGATACCACCCGGACTGTCACGCCAACCCCTACTGGCACGCTCATCGCCCCATCTGTTGTCACGACTCCAGTAGCTGCTGAAACAACCCTGGCAGAATCTCCGGTAACAACAAGTACCCCGGTTCCCCGGAAGACCACCTACTCTCCGCTCTCCCCTCTCACGACCCTGGGTGCACTCACCGGTGTATGCGGGCTGTTCTTCCTCATGCAACGGAATAAAAAATAAGGTTTCAAACTACGACCCTTTTTTGTTGATACGATAATTCATGGTTTATGCAATGTTCTCAATCGGGCTGAAGAGATGATGCTTCCTGTCCATTTTCCGATTAATACAGCAGCTCCCGAAGGGGTGCCCTCTCGGCGGGTCCGGACCTGAACCGGAAAGTGAAAACGGATTCGTTCATAAAAAAATCTGAATATGAACTTACAATCCCTCTCGACAGGCTTCTCAGATAGGGAGTGAGATGGGGTACTGTTCCTTCTCCTGGAGAATAGGTGAAAAATGATGGATGGTTTTCAACAAAAAGTTTCTTAACCTATTTAGTGCAGGTCCAAGCTCCCGTTCACGTGCGTCCCGTTTTTTTACGTTTCTGCATATTTCTGTATAATGCCCAGGTAGATCCGGGAAGCTTTTTCCAGGGACCCTATGGCAACCCGTTCGTTGACGGCATGAAGCGTCGAGATCTCCCCGGGCCCGTATTCGATGACCCGGAAGCCGTGCCGGCGCAGGTGGCGGGCATCGCTTGCAGCCCACTGGACAATAGGGAAGGCCGCTTTACCGTAGACTTTCTCGATCTCGGAACAGGCAACCGATACGAGCCTGCAGGATGGATCGGTTATGGAGGGCTCGTTTGTCTCTGCTGAAACTATCTTCCCGCGGGGGGCGTGGGCCCGTATCCCCTCAAGGAGATCGGGGATATGACATCCCCATGGTACCCGGCATTCCAGATCAAGATCGCAGTGTTGTGCCACCACATTGGACTTCTCCCCGCCCCGGATGACCCCCGGGTTGAATGTCAGCCGTTTGAGAACATCCCGCACATCGTTGATCGCAAACTCCCGGCCGAGCACGCTCCCTGATCGTTCGATAATCTCCCGCAGATCGTCCGTTACCGGGTAATCGACCTGGTTCAGCTCTTTCATGTACCCGATGAGCGAGAGTGCCTCAACTATAGCGCTGACCCCGACAGCCGGGTACAGGGAACCATGTGCCGGGGTTCCCGAGAAGCTGATCTCCAGCCGGCAGAGTCCTTTCTGGCCGATCGTGGGATGGCAGGCCGGGGTAGGTTCTGCGATCACGCAGTCGCAGGGGTGGAGCGCTTTCTTTTCAAGGAGATGGCGTATACCCAGCTCGCCTCCGGTCTCTTCATCGCAGACAAATGCAAGCGAGGCAGGAAGATCAAGTCCCCTGTTCAATCTCTCTTCGCAGGCGGAAAGGATAGCGGCACATCCGCCTTTCATGTCCGTGGAGCCCCTGCCCCAGATATACTTCCCGTCGTCATGGCCTGAGAACGGGGAATGCGTCCAGCCCTCGTCCAGCGCCGGGACAACATCCACATGGCCGCAGAAAAGTAAGGGGGATGATCTGTTTTCTGCAACCAGGCTGCAGCTGCCCTTTGCCGGCTCAAAGACCTGCGAGCGGATCCCGATCTTCTCAAGGAACGCTCTTATGTACTCGATCACATCCGCGGTTTCGCCCGGGGGATTTTCGCTTTTTATTTGTACAAGATCGGAACAGATCCGGTTTACCTGCATTCCTGCTGCACCTTATTCTGTTGTTAGCTGGGAGCAATACTGTCTGAAGAGCACAGAGAGCGAGGCATCGTCGTACAGGCTCTTGAGGAACTCTGGCTCGAAGAACTCTTCGATCACGGCATAGAAGAAATCCGCCTGGAGCGGGCGCTTGCTGTCGGGATCGATGACAATCCGGAAACTCCGGTAGCTTGCGGGATCTTCGGTATCGTAGATCATCTGCCAGAGAGATGGCAGGCGGCCGAACCGGTCCGGCTTCTCTTTTTTGAGCCAGTTGATAAACCCGGGGAATTTTGGCCGGTCACCTTTCTTCTCCTCATCGATCCGCCACCGCATGTATTCTGCACCCATGATGTTCTTCGGGGACTCGTAATGGTATGCGTAGATGCTCGCGGTATAATCGATGTGGGCCAGCGAGTCGATGAAATAAAAGTACAGGACCTTGTTGAAACTCCCGGTGTCGTGGAGCATCAGCGATTTCCCGTACAGGGAATCGAGGACCGGGATGAATTCATTGTCATCTTCCATATCCCTCTAGTTCGCTTGGGCATTGTAAATACATTGCCGTTTGGGATATACCGGCCGCCCGTGACCGCCGTTTTCGGCACAGGTGTCCGGTCTACTTGTAGAACGGCTCTCGCAGGGAGACGGCTTTTACAAAAAGGTCCTCGAGCTCCTTACCGCTCTTTCCCCGGATATCGATGTGGTTGTCCGAGCGGAGGAGGCAGGGCTTGAGGGTGCCGTCCGAAGTCACCCGGAGGCGGTTGCAGAATGCACAGAACTCGGTATTGTGGAGGGGCCGTACCACTTCGACTTCGGCCCCGTCCAGGCAGTATTTTTTCCGGTGGTGCATTCTCCTTGTCACGATCTGTTTTGACCGGGCTGCAAGCGAGCCTTCCAGGTTATTGAGATCCCCGTGATGATCGCAGTCATTGAAGTGCATCAGCTCGATGAGCTGGAGGACCAGGTTGCGGTTTCCCCGTACGTACGCAAGAAAGTCATCGATCTCGTGATCATTGATCCCGTCAAGGACCACCATGTTGAGCTTGATCGGGGTCAGGCCGGCATCGAGGGCTTCGGAGATCCCGTCCAGCACATCGGAAAGCCGGTCGACACCGGTGATCTTTTTGTAGGTCTCACGGTTGAGGCTGTCCAGGCTCACGTTGACCCTGCGCATGCCGGCCTTTTTCAGGTCGGTCGCAATGCCCGAAAGGAGCGTCCCGTTCGTGGTGAGCGAGGATTCCATGCCCGCAGGAACCGATCTGACAATCTCCAGAAGATCCGGCCGGAGCAGGGGCTCGCCCCCGGTAAATTTCACGCTCCGGATATCAAAATGCGCTGCGACCCTCAGAATTTCCGCAATCTCCGCTGCCGATATAGGCTCTTTTGGTGCGGTCTCCCCTTCGCGGTGGCAGTAGATGCAGGACAGATTACACTGTTTGGTGAGACTGATCCGGATATTGCTCACCGGGCGGTTGTAGGGGTCTTTGAGGGTCATGGAAACGCTCAGCCGGAAAAATTCTTTGCAATGATGTAGAGTTCCGTACTTCCTTTACGGGTTGACTTGGTTATCATGGTCTTGACCGAGTAGAAATGGGTCTTGACATCCGCGTAGAGCCCGGGGAAGTCTGTTCCCTGGAAAGATTTCACCACGAAATTGCCGCCGGGTTTGAGCACTTTCACTGCAAAGTCGAGCGCCATCTCGTTGAGCTCGATGATCCGCGCCTGGTCATAGCTCTTGTGGCCGGAAAGTTTCGGTGCGGCATCGCAGACAACGACATTGACAATCCCGAGTGCAGACCGGGCCATCTCAACCACTTCGGGATCGGTGAGGTCGCCGACAATTGTTTCCACCCCGTCAAGATCGGCAATAGGGTTGAGATCGATCCCGAGCACGCGGGCTTCGGTCAGCGTCCGGAGCACCTGGAGCCAGCTGCCGGGAGCTGCCCCGAGATCGATGATATTGTCATCCGGCCGGATAACTTCGAACTTGTTCTGGATCTCGATCAGCTTGTATGCGGCACGGGACCGGTATCCCTCGTGTTTTGCCCGCAAGTATGTCTTGTCATATCCCCATTGTGAACCCATAACCGATCGATCTCCTGCGCAATTTCGGGTGGAAACCCAAAACGCTATAATTAAAGTATGACGATATACTGTATAAGAGAGTTTGTTAAGGGGTACGCGATGTTAAAAGCAACGATTGATGCAGACATTTTCAGGGAAGCTATCGATGCGATCTCGGCTCTCATCCCTGAGTGCCGGCTGCATACGGACGAGTCAGGACTCTCCACGCGGGCTGTTGATACCGCAAACGTGGCGATGATCAACCTCACGCTCAAGAAAGAGGCATTTGATTCGTTTAAGGCAACCACGAGCCAGCTGGGTATTGACATAACCAAGATGAAGAACATCTTCGGCATGGCGGGAAAAGGCGATCTCATCAGCCTTGAGCTTCCCGACAATGCCCAGAAGATGTCGGTCTCGGTGCATGGCTACCACTACTCCATCACGCTCCTTGATACCAATACGATCCGGAAAGACCCGAACCCGCCAACGATCAGCCTTCCCGGTAAGATCGTGATCAAGGGAGAAGATCTCAACAATGCCATGAAGGCAGCCGCGGTCATCTCGGACAAGATTGCGCTTGGGATCAACCCGAAAGACCAGACCTTTTATCTGGTTGCCGAAGGAGACACCGATCACATCCGGCGCGAATTTGCAAAAGATGAACTCATCTCGCTTGCCCCTGCAGAAGCCCGCTCGCTCTTCTCGCTCGATTATCTCAAGGATATGGGAAAAGTCATGAGCAAAGCTGCCGAAGTGGAGATCTATCTCGGCATCGACCACCCGGTCCGGTTCGCGTTCGACATAGCCGGCGGGAACGGTCACGTCGAATACCTCCTTGCCCCGCGGATTGAGGCCGACTGATGGACTATTCTCCATCAGCAAAGGAACTATCCCATTTTCCCTTTTTAAAAAAAGCCCAGGACCATATCAAGAACCGCTTCTCATCGATCGATTCCGTGCTGAACGATCCAAAAGGAGAAGCACTGGTCCGGAATGCGCTTGCACGGATCCAGGAATCCCTGCTGCCGAAAAAAACTGAATATAGCGTGACTTTGCCGGCTGAGGACGAGATCGCGGCCTATGCACTGGCGCGGGTCATCGTCTCCTGCATAAACGATCGCCAGCTCCTGGACCGGCTCACCCGTTACGAAGCCGAACGTGCGTATTATTTCCTGAATTCCGAGATCGGGTCGGAGACTACCAAAGGCTGGAACGATGATGCGGTTCTCGATGATGACATGAACAGCGGGATCTCGAATTATGTTGCCGCTGAATTCGAGATCACCCTTGCAAAGGATCGCATCCCCCTTGTGGATTACGTAGAGGTAGTATCTCAGCTGCACGAAGAGCGGTTCAAGCTGGTGAACCGCCGGGTCCAGCGGGGTTTTATCGAAATCCGGAGGGACGAGGTCCTTGAACTGCTCCGGGAACGAATAAGAGTTATCCTCCGGCGCGATCTTCCCTACCGGGTTCCAAAAAATCTCTGCCAGCAGCTGGCTCCCGCTGCAGAGCAGATCAAGGCGGAATACCAGAGCCGGATGCTCCAGCAGTTCGGTGCCATCGAGGAGAGCGCATTTCCTCCCTGCATGCAGGCTCTCATCACGGCCCTGACGGCAGGGACCAACCTGACCCATGCGGGAAGGTTTGCGCTCACCACGTTCCTGCATACTATTGGCATGGATGTGGCAGGCATCGCCAACCTGTACGGCCGGTCCCCGGATTTCGATATCGAGAAGACCATGTACCAGGTGGAACATATCACCGGCCGGGGCGGGTCAGGTACGGAATACACAACCCCTGCCTGTGCAGCAATGCTGACAACCGGCATCTGCGTCCACAAAGACAAGCTCTGCGAGAGGGTCAGTCACCCGTTGAGTTACTATAAAGCCAAAAAGAAGGATATTGCAAAGATCAGAAAACCGGCGGTTGCGGAGCAGTCCGGCGAAGGAAAAACTCCAGCCCCGCCTACGTGATCTTCTCGTTGACCAGGTACCCGGCCCCGGACAGGAATACAATAAAGACAATTATTGCTGCCAGGTAAGCAAACGCTGCCGTCATCACCATGGGCAATACCGCAAGCAGTGCGACCAGGATCAAAAAACCCACAAGGCCGATAACCACATCAAGAAGTCGCGCATCCATTGAAGAGAATTTTTGCTGCCGGGAGATATAGGCTTATCGACGAAATCATTTTTCCTGACAGCGATCCATTATATTTTATGTCCTGCCGTATTGCATTCCCCCGCATACCGGCTCACCGGGAGGACTCGTGAACAACCCTGCACAGGAACGCACTCATGTGCTTGAAATGCTCAACGGGACCGTAATGCAGCTTGCGGGGAACCTGCATCCGGATCTCGTTCCTACCAATGGGGTATCGTTCGGGTTTGCCCTGGGGGGCGCACGGGACAATGATGGAATCGCATCCGTTCCCGGAAATATATCGCTGTTACCGGGCGGCGGACTTTCATTCCAGGGATCCTGCAGGTTCGGTGCCGACGAGGAGATCGGCCGTGTCATCCTTACTGCGATGAAGTTTGATCCCCGGATGCGGAGTGCGGCGATCCTGGCCTGCACCCCCCGGGCAAAAACGGTATTGTGCGATGATCTGTTCCTGGAATCCGCCTCATGCGATCGGGACAAAAACCGGGGTGCCGGGACCATGGACTGGGGTATTGCATCCTGCTGCAAACGCGGGGTTCCTGACGTTATCTTCTGGCGCGATCCGGAATTTTCCCGTCAGCAGGTCCTCATTTTCGGTGAAGAGCCGGCCGACGTTCTTAACAATATCATTATGTGCTCAAACCGCATTTAACATATAGAATCCTTGAGGAATCGTTCATGGGAATCAAGCCGTCTTATATCAAAACTCTTGGCACAGAACTGGTGAACAAACAGCGGGAACACTTCTCGAACAACTTTGAAGAGAACAAGCAGCAGCTCGGCAAGTCCGCAGTTATCGGAAGCAAACGTGTCCGCAATCGTGTCGCCGGATACATTACAAGAAAAATAAATACCAAAAGACGCTCATAAATTCTTTTATGTTTGAAGGTGTCCTTCCAGCAATCATTACCCCTTTTCAAAGAAACTCCGCGATGAGCCTGGATGTCCAGGGTCTCAGTCGCAATATCGAGTTTCTGCTGTCCTGTGGTATCCATGGGATTGTGCCCTGCGGTTCGACCGGTGAATCAGCGACCCTCTCGTTTGAAGAGCATGAGAAAGTCGTTGCCCTGACCGTGGATAAGGTAAATGGCAAGATCCCGGTTCTTGCCGGCACAGGCTCCAACAATACTGCTGAAGCGATCCGGCTCACTAAGGCTGCGAAGGACATCGGTGCGGACGGGGTGCTTGTCATCAGTCCGTACTACAACAAGCCCAACCGGTCCGGTCTCATCAAGCATTACACGAAACTGGCGGATCTCGACATTCCCGTTGTCATGTACAATGTACCGGGCAGGACCGGCCAGAATCTCGAGCCGGATCTGGTGGCCGAACTTGCATGCCACCCGAACATTGTCGGTGTCAAGGAAGCCAGCGGCAACATCGGCCAGATCTCGCGGATCATCGAGGAGACCCAGGATGAGGATTTTCTCGTCATCTCCGGCGACGATAATATCACCCTGCCGATCCTTGCACTTGGTGGGGCAGGTGTAATTTCCGTTGCAGCCAACGTGGATCCCAAAGGGATGGTTGCGATGTACGAGGCCATGAAAGAGGGCAATTACCAGAAGGCGCTGGTCAAGCATTATGCGCTTTCACCTCTCTTCCGCTCGATGTTCATCGATACGAATCCAATCCCGGTGAAAAAGGCGGTCGAACTCATCGGTCTTGCAGGAGGCCCGGTCCGGCTCCCTCTCGATGAGCTTGACGGGAAGAAGACCGAGCAGCTGAAATCAGTTCTTGCAGGCCTTTCTGTCAAAGGAGCTGCAAAACGCCCGGCACCGGTAAAGAAAACCGCCCCCGCAAAGACTGACTCAAAGAAACCTGCTGCAAAAAAGGCCCGGCGGTGATACACTCATGATAAAAGTCGTTGTCTGTGGTGCATCCGGCCGCATGGGCCAGACGCTCGGGCGTATGGTAAAAGAGTCCGGCGACCTTGAGCTGGTTGGCGGGATCAACCTCAAGCCCAGCACGTTTTTCGGTGTCGAGATAGTCGAGGCCAAAGATGCCGAGGCTCTCCTGAAGCGGACGAAGGCCGATGTGCTCATCGATTTCACGGTAGCAGCTGCCGTTGTCGGGAATGTCCAGCTGGCAGCCCGGAACAATGTGGCCCTCGTTGTCGGCACAACCGGCATCTCACCGGCCCAGCGGGCCGAGATGGAGAAGGCGATCAACGGCCATGTTCCTGCAGTCATATCAACCAACTTCTCGGTCGGGGTCAACATCTTCTGGCAGATGGTACGGGAGGCAGGAAAACTTCTCAAGGATTACGACATCGAGGTTATCGAGGCTCACCACCGCAACAAGAAGGATGCCCCGAGCGGGACGGCAAAGACCATCCTCCAGATCCTGGATGAATCCGCCGGCACCCGCGAGAAGCTGTATGGCCGCGAAGGGATGACCGAACGCAAAAACGAGATCGGCGTCCACGTCATCCGGGGCGGGGACATCGTGGGCGACCACAAGGTGATGTTCTCGAAGAACTATGAGACAATCGAGCTCTCCCACCGGGCCTATGACCGCTCGGTCTTTGCCAGCGGAGCGCTCTGTGCAGCCCGGTGGGTTGTCGGCAAGAAACCCGGCATTTATGGCATGAACGATGTTCTCAATCTGAAACAATAATTTTTCCGCTGGCTCTTTTTTTTCGAATGGTATTGGGGTTTTTCAGGAATCTCTCGTGCCGGATCGGCAATGCCGGGAAATATCCTGTTCATGAGATTGTTTTTTTCAGCCGGCTTCTTCCCGGGTTCATAGGTCTCCCAAAAACACCGGTTTTTCTTCCTTCAGGCATGCATGGATAGAAACCCTTTTTTTGTCTTTTGTAAAATATATACATTGGAGTGAACGAGTTGGTAGCAATTATTGACACCAATAAATGTACCGGATGCGAAACCTGCGTGAGCGAATGCCCTGCTTCGGCAATAGCCATGGAGAACGACAAGGCAAAGGTTGACAAGGATATGTGCGTGGATTGCCAGACCTGTGTTGATGTCTGCCCGTCAGAAGCTATTCATATGGAATAATCGGTTCGGATAAGTTCGTCCGGTCTTTGTATTTTATTGCAGGAATCTCCCGCAAGGGATGATTATCAATTGTTTTTTGTTTTTAATTCTCCTTTTATCCGCTTTGAAACTGGTGGTTTTATAAAAATTTTTATCGAATTCCGCATATAATTTTAAAAAACAACGTTTTTATCCCGGCAGGTAATATGGGATTTTACAACCCGCCATCACTACGGAACGGGAATACACACAGGAACAGGACACCTATGATCAATGTTGGAGTGCTTGGTGCAACAGGTGCGGTTGGTCAGCGATTCGTTGAACAGTTAGCAAATCATCCCTGGTTCAATCTATCGACACTTGCCGCTTCAGAACGCAGTGCGGGAAAGCCTTATGAAAAAATTGTCAAATGGCGTCTCGAGTCGCCGTTTCCGGAGAAGATCGGTAAACTCAAGGTTGTCCCCACGTCGCCAAAAGCGATGAAGGATGTCGATCTCGTCTTCTCGGCCCTTCCGGCGGAGATTGCAACCGATGTGGAAAAAGAATTTGCCGATGCCGGAATTGCTGTCTGCAGCAATGCGAGTTCATACCGTATGCTCCCGGATGTCCCGCTTGTTGTTCCCGAAGTGAACCCAGAACACCTGGGTCTCATCGATGTCCAGAAGGATGCAGGACGGGACGGGTTCATTGTGACCAACCCGAACTGCTCGACCATTATGATGGTCACTGCCCTTGCCCCTCTCCGGTCCTTCAAATTCTCCGATGTCCGGGTCTCCACCATGCAGGCAATTTCAGGAGCAGGTTTCGAGGGTGTTGCCGCTATGGCCATCTACGATAACGTCATTCCCTATATCGGCAAGGAAGAGGAGAAGATGGAGACCGAGGCCCTGAAGATCATGGGAACCCTCAAAGGCAAAAAAGTGGTCAATGCACCCTTCAAGGTGAGTGCAAGCTGCCACCGGGTCCCGGTTATCGACGGCCACACGATGGCAGTCTGGGTGGATATCAAGGAGCCGGTTGAGAAACTCAAAAAAGCCTACCGGGATTACAAACCCCCGATTAAAGGTCTCCCGACCCAGCCTGCGGAATCCGTCCATTTCTTCGATGAAGAGAATGACCGGCCCCAGCCCCGGCTCGACCGGATGCGGGGCAATGGTATGACGGTCTCGGTCGGCCGTCTCCGGGAGGGCATCCGGTTTGTGGCCATGGGCCATAATACCATCCGGGGTGCAGCCGGCGCGAGCGTCCTGAATGCAGAACTGATCGTCAAAAAGAAGTATCTCTGAATTGGTGTAACCTATGCAGCAGCAGAAAGAGAATACAGTATTCGTCGGCAACAAGCCGGTAATGAACTACGTACTTGCCGTAGTAACTCAGTTTAACAATGGTGCAGAAGTTGTGGCAATCAAGGCCCGGGGAAAAGCTATCTCCCGGGCAGTGGATACTGCGGAGATTGCTCTCAACCGGTTCCTGGAGGGAGTCTCAAAAAAAGAGATCATCACCTCCACCGAGATTATTGATACCGATACCGGCAAGACCAATGTTTCATCGATCGAGATCATCTTAACCAATGTAAAATAATTTTTTAAAATCCACCGGCTGTTCCGCCGGTCTGCGGCAGTACCCAAAACCATATAAGCGGACTTCACAAAACTATTACGTTATGCGAGCCCGCGCCATCGTGCTGCTGTTTGTTATCCTGGCAGCCTGTATCGTGGCCCCTGTTCTTGCAGCCAATGAGGACCGCTACGGGTACATCAAAGTGGACGATGTAGTGGTTCAGCTCGAGAACGGAACCGCTCTCATCCACGTGAATTACAATGTTGATGAGAGTACCCGGTTCATCTTTTTCCTTTTCGGTAAACAGGATCTGAAAAATAAACTCTTGAAGATCCTCAACTATGATGATGCGAGGATGAAATCCATCAACCTGTCGAGCGCAGAGTTCGTTGTTGACGAGGCTGCGTTCTCGTACGGAAATGGTATCTACTGGTATCCCTCCCATGATTTCAATGTCGCGATTCCCAATCTCACGATAAAGACTCCCCAGACAACGAAGTCTTTTGTCATGGCAAAACAGTTCCCGGCAGGAATGGGATTTTTTGCCGATGACGATCCCGCAAATCCCCATACTCCGGGAAAGAATACCCCGGCGCTCCCGGTAAAGTCCCCATAAAATACAAATCTCTTTTTTCAATTTTCGTAACTGATTTTTCTGTCTGTTTTGAAATTGATGCTCTTTTAATAAGCATCTCTCCCCCTGCACAATTTTGTACCCATGCGACCCCCCTCAACCGAATACTCAGAACAATCTCTCCTATCCTGCCGTAAAACTAAACGAATCCGGCTTAGAAATTGGAGGGGCCCCGGGGGCTCGTGCGGGTACATTGATGCGTTGTGGCTTGTAACCAGGCAATCCTGAAAATTTCCAAGGGCGCTTACCCGCATTACAATGTTTTGCTGGCAGCGGAAGTCCACCGCTGGACCCCCCAGCATAAATGTTACGCAAGCCCGGGAGTGTTTTGTATGTCGAAATAATTTCTCCAGAGCAGAAAATGTTAACCGTAATTTTTCTGTCTAATTCCTTTGTTAGCGCACGACTTGTAGTATGTTTGGGAAATAGATGTTCGTTAATAGAAAAGGGAATTTCAACTTTCCTGGTTGTAGCAACCAGATTATCCGATCACTTCGATGATCTCCTGTTTGCGCAGCTCCGCCAGTTTCTTGTTGACAAAGTACTGGATGAGGACCCCGGCAATTGCAGCCAGAATCCCCCCGAGCGTCGAATACAGGATATACCGGGACGCGATCTCTCCTGTCAGGGGAAAGTCGGGTGCATTTGCCGAAAGGAGAAAGACGCTCGCTCCGTACAGGATGAGCCCGATGGCTGTTAC
Source organism: uncultured Methanoregula sp. (assembly GCF_963677065.1). Taxonomy (NCBI): domain Archaea; kingdom Methanobacteriati; phylum Methanobacteriota; class Methanomicrobia; order Methanomicrobiales; family Methanoregulaceae; genus Methanoregula; species uncultured Methanoregula sp. Next base: position 2,614,542 of record NZ_OY781872.1, on the reverse strand, counting down.
AAAGAACGGAAAGACGATGACTTTTCCCAGGTTCTCCCGCTCATTGTTGAATACGTCGATAATGACGCCCACCGACATGACAAGACCTGCAACTATCAGCCACTCAACGGAGCCATAGAGAAATGCCATCAGGTAATTGACAATGCCCAGGCTGCTGTCTGTTGAATAATACTTCAGGACATTGATGAACCCGGCGGTGAAACCGATGATGACCAGCAGGATGGTTGTCGTGTACGTTACAAAGGAGAACCTTCCTCTGGACAGGGACAGCCTGAGGGCATCCGTGATGCCATGGAAGAACTCGTCAAACCCGAATCCTTTGTAGAGGAGGTAACAGCCGATTACGCCAACGACAATGATCGTGGCTGCACCCGGCCAACCCAGCAGGTATGCACTTGCATACAACAGCATGGCAAGACCGATTGGTATGAATACCATCCGGGAGATCTTCGGGTCATCGAGGAGCTTCTTGAGGATGTAATAGGTCCCCTCGAGATTGGGCATCTGGTTGACGATAACCCGCTTGATGCTGGAGACCGGGATTTTTGACTGGATGATGGGGATGACGTATTCATCTTCGGCCCCGTCGGTGACAAGGATGCAGTTCGTGGCTTTTGTCTCGGCAACTACCTGTTCGAGGGATGCCGCAATCTTGCGATCGCCTTCGATCATATGCAGGTGGTTGCCGGCAATCACCGCAATTGCCGTATCTTCCCCTTTTGCCGTCAGCTCATCGTAAATCTTGACTGCAGAAAAGATGGCGTTGACATCGGAGTCCTCGGGGTCAGCAAGGGCAAGAGTATTTGCTGCATTGAGGCAGGCTGCCCGGCCAATGCACGGGCTCTCGACTTTCGCCTTCCACCCGATATCATCGTCCCGATCGACACTGAGGACAAGAGTCCGCGCATCTGCCATTATAATTATAAAATCGCAGTAAATCTATTAAACCGTTACTCATGTCCGCCCTCTTTGCATTTGCTGCGTTTTACATGAGTTACCGGGAACACGAAAAACCCGTTGCCGAATTTTTTCGGAGGATCAATAAAAAAGAGAATATCAGATGAGTTTTGAGCGCTGGAGGAGTAAGATATCATCGGTCGTGAGTTTTTCTCCCGCCCGGAAGTTCTTGAAGAGGCTCTCAGCTTCTTTCCTGACCGCTTTCTGCTCTTTTGTGACTTTGACTTTCTTTGTCTTCTTGCGCAGGCCAGAGATCACCTTATCATAGTCGCGGAGTTCTTTCTGGCAGGCGATGAAGAACTTGTGCTCTGCATCTGCTGCTTCCTGTGCCTCGACAAAACTCTTGTGGGCTGCGTCAGCTGCTTCGCGGGACTTGTCGGCCTTCCGGTAGGACTCGACCATAAGATCGTGGTGCTTCTGCGCAAGTTCGGCAACTTCCGTTACTTTTGCATGGAGATCGGAAGCTTCCTTGCGAAATTCGCGTGCCTCGGCGATCTTTGTCCGCATCTCCTTGTTCTGCTCAAGCTCGGCTTCCTGTTCGCGGACCTGCCCCTTCATCTGCTTGATCTTTTCAATGAGCTCGCGTTCCTTGTCCGTTGTGAAGACTTCGGTCTGCTGGCGGTACTCCATGTACTCGATCTGTTTCTGGAGTTCCTTGACGCCCCGGTTCTTCTGGGTGCCGTGTTCCTTTTTGAAGGACTCTATGTCCTCGAAAAGAACGTTTGCCTTGTCATTGAATTCATTGCGCTGGGCCTTGAGATCAAGGACATCCTGGTTGGACTTGTCCCGGAGATCCTTGTTCTTCTGCGCATCTTCCACGAACTCGCGGGTCTGGTTGTTTAAGGTATTGCGCTCGCGGGCGAACTTGCTTGCATTTGCATTGAGCTCGTTGCGGCGGTTTTTGTGTTCTTCAGACTCGGCAAGAATTTTTTTCCTTTTTTCCATCAGGTCATTCAACATGCGTTACCACTCCTCATCAGATGCTCCTTTGCCGGAAATGCGGGATTATTGCGTTTGAGTTTTATCTGGTCAACGGTGGAAAGATCCGCAGGTTTTTGCGGTTTTCTCATTTGACAACTCTGCATACAGGATGCAGGGTGAAAAACATCAGAAAAGGTACTTAGCGCAGAATTCAGATAAGACTCCGTTACGAAGTCTTTGTTCAACACTCTGTTCATGATGTTCAACTCCCGATACCCGGGTGAGCCGTTTTCAGGGCAGCACCCCCATCCTCCCAGCCAAGGATTGGTCGAATGTACTATATTTTAAAGGAGGGTAGATCTATTAAGCATTTCGGCGGTTTTCCGGGGATGGCTGCAGAATTCCTACCGCTCCGAACAGAGATCTGATCGGGAAGAAAAGGGTGTTGGTGGTTGGATTGACCAACATTCCTGGATTACTTGAGAGACATTTGGAACATTGATTTTCTTGTGCGTGGTTTGTTTAACCGACCCACTCAAGCATGCCGCCGCCGCTGGGCTGGTCCCTGCCGCTTCTCCGGCTCTGGGGCATCTCAACAGCCTTGGGGTTCGAACGCTTCTCTTCGATGTCGTTGATCATGGTCTTGTAGGACTGGCGGGTTCCCAGGATCTGGGCGCTCTTGACACCGGTCATGATCGCGAGTACACGGATCTTGCCTTCCATGTCTCCACGGACGCGGGCACCCCAGATGACATCTGCGTGGGGGTCGAGCTCGTACGTGAGCGAGGTTGCGACTTCTTCTGCATCCTGCAGGGTCAGGTCAGTACCGCCGGTGATGTGGATCAGGCTGCCGGTTGCGCCGCGGTAGTCGATGTCGAGCATCGGGTTGGACAGGCATTCGCGGACAACGCTCTCTGCCTTGTTCTGCTGCTTGCTCTCGCCTACGAGCATGACTGCTACGCCACCCTTGGACATGATGGCCCGGACATCGGCATAGTCGATGTTGATGAGCGAGGGTTCCGTGATCGTTTCGGAAATACCCTTGACGGTCTCACCGATGAGCTGGTCCATGACAGAGAATGCCTGGCCGAGCGGGAGGTTCGGGACAAAGTTCTTCAGCCGGTTGTTATCCAGAACAATGACTGAGTCTGCTGCGGATGCGAGTGCCTCAAGACCCTCTTCTGCACGGATCAGGCGGGCTTTCTCGACCTGGAACGGGTAGCTGACCATGCCGACGACGATTGCACCCTGTTCTTTTGCAATGGATGCGACAACGGGGGCTGAACCGGTACCGGTACCTCCTCCCATACCTGCTGTGATGAAGACGAGGTCCGCGGATTCGAGAATTGCCTCGAGTGTCGGGCGGGCCATCTCGGCTGCGCGTTTACCTACATCGGGGTAACCGCCGGCACCGAGACCTTTTGTTAAGGATTTTCCAATGAGGATGCGTTTGTCGGCCTGGATCATGTCCAGGTGCTGCTTGTCGGTGTTGATGGCAATCGTCTCGGCACCGGATACACCCATGTGGTGGATACGGTTCACGGTGTTGTTGCCTGCACCCCCGCAACCAATGATAACGATCCTTGGTTGTCCGACAAAATCATCTTCCATTGCGTTGTTACTGCCGGGCTTGTTGATATCTTTTTCAAGCTCGGCGTTTTTTAAAGCGTCGTTGATGATACTTTGCATGTTAAACCCTCTCAAACCTTAAATGAAACCTGGTCGCTTTCCTTCAGGACACGACTTGCACGTTTTTCAACGAGTTCACGGACCGCCGCCCTTACGGCTTCTGATACATTGGGATATTCCCCTGAGTCAACCATCTGTTGGAGAAGATTGATCTGTTGTTCAGGGAGCCGGAGCGTGATTCGTTGCATCATTGTATCTCACATTTCTGACATATGTCTGGCATTTGTCGTTCATATGTCAGACAAAGAGAATCCTTGTGTCTGACTTAACCAGATGAATCAAAATAAAACATGAACGTATAAATATCTTGTGCTTTGCTTGCCACTTCCTGTTCAAAACGCATTTAAGACAGTTTAACCAAGTATTCCGGGAAAAGAGCGGATTTTTATGGCTGTTGACTTTCCAAAACGGGTTGTTCACGGGGGTACCGGAAAGCTGCAGCAGGAAATAACACAAAAAACCGTGCTGGATTTCAGCGCGAGCATAAACCCGTTTTCACCCGCGATATCCTGGCATTGCGATCCCGGATCGCTCTCGTCGTATCCTGACGATTCCTATCATGAGCTCAAAAAGAGGATCGCGCATGTTTTCAAGCGGAAGCCGGAGGAGATCTGTGTTGGGAACGGATCGATCGAGATCCTCCGGGTATTCTGTTCTGTAGAACTGGGATGCCACGGTTCCCGGAAAACGTTCTTTGCGCAGCCCCCGACATTCGGGGAATATGAATTATCGGCACTCATAGCCGGAGGAATTCCCGCCCCCGACCCGGAACATGCAGATATCCGTTTCCTCTGTAATCCCAACAACCCGACCGGTATTCTCCTTGGAAAAGAAGCAGTTCTTGCCCGGCTGGAGGATGCAAAAAAGTGCGGTGCTCTTCTCTTCTGTGACGAGGCATTTATCGAACTGTCCGATCCCGCGGCAAGCGTTGCCGGTATTTCCGATCCATCTCTCTTTGTCCTCCGGTCGCTGACAAAATGCTTCTCGGTCCCGGGTATCCGGTTCGGGTACGGGTTTGGCGCTCCCGATCTCATCGAGCGGATCGAAACCGCCAGGGCTCCCTGGTCCGTCAACGCGTTTGCCGAAGCCTATGCCCTTGAAGCGCTCCTCCGCATGGAAGATCTTGCCGGATCGCGCAGACTCATTGAACGGGAACGGCAGTGGCTTGGACAGGAACTGACGGGTCTGGGGCTTACCTGTCACCCGTCTGCGGCAAATTATATCCTGATCGATGTCGGGCGTGATGTAACGCAGCTTTGCGGGAAATTATCCGACCTGGGGATTCTTGTCCGCGACTGCACATCCTTCAGGCTGCCTTCATGTATCCGGATCGCAGTCCGGACTCACGAGGAGAACCGGGTACTTGTCGGGGCCCTGGCTGCATGTATGCGGTGATCATGGCCGGCGGGGCAGGAACCCGCCTCAATCTCGGTGAGAAACCGCTCATCGACATCTGCGGACGCCCTATGATTGCCCGGGTCCTTGATGCATTTTCCGGAGCCGGGTGCCATACTGTTGTTGCTGCATCTCCGAACACGCCCATGACCATCAACTGGTGCAGGGCCCAGGGAATCCCATGTCATAAAACCGCGGGCCTCGGTTATATCGAGGATATGATTGGAATAGTTGCGGAACTGGAAACCGAAGATCCGGTCTTTGTCAGTGTCTCCGATATTCCCTGTATAACACCGGCTATCATCCGCTCTGTTTGGAATTCCCATCTTGCAGGTGGCAAGGATGCATTATCGGTCTGGATACCTTCAGTTCTTGTGAAATCCTGCCGGGGGGGAATGCCTTACCGGGAGAGTATAGACGGGATCGAATCCTGTCCGGCGGGTGTAAATATCCTCCGGGCCGATCGGATTGACCAGGTGCAGGAGGAGACCCGGCTGCTTCTGAACGAACCCCGGCTCGCCCTGAATGTCAATACCCGCGAAGATCGTGCCCGGGCCGAATCGCTTCTGAAATCTGCGCAATAATTCCCGGTTCCGTCCAGTTGCCCCGATTTGTTTTATTTTGGGCAATCGCTGCAAAATATGGGCCGATTCTGCCGTATTTTTTAGAAAATGCATATTAACGTTGATTACTAAGATCTATAGTACTATGGGCGAATCTCAGGAGATAGAGCTGCGAGGTCATATCATTGACTCAGGGATCATGACCCAGCTCTTCGATCGGGTTATGGATATGGGCGGCAACTTCGAGATCCTTGCCTTTGATATCGGCAAGAAGAAGACCGACCCGAGCTATGCCCGGCTCAGGATCAATGCCCCTAAAGAGAAACTGCGCTGCATCCTCTCCGAAATTCACCGGCTCGGAGCCCGCCCGGTTGAAGTTAAGGATGTCCATCTTGTGGCAGCCGAAGCCGATCGCGTTGTTCCCAAAGGATTTTACACAACCTCAAACCATCCCACCCAGGTCAAGTACGGGGGAGAATGGATCGATGTCGCCGCGATCGAGATGGATTTTCTCGTTGTCGTCGATCCGGTAAAGAAGACTGCGAGAGCACAGGCTCTGGGGAAAATCAAGAAAGGGGACCTGGTTGTCATCGGGGAGCAGGGCGTGAGTGTCATCTATCCCGAAAGACCCCGGGAACAGAGCACCTTTGAGTTCATGCACGGGACCGTCTCCTCCGAGCGACCCAGCGAGACCCTGATCGCCAATATTGCAAAAGAGATAATCGAAATCCGCAAGAAAGGCGGAAAAATTGCGGTTGTCGGGGGACCGGCCATCATCCATACCGGCGCCGACAAGGCTCTTGCCGGCATGATCCACGACGGGTATGTCAACGTCCTCTTTGCCGGCAATGCTCTCGCAACCCATGACATCGAATACAATCTCTACGGCACCTCCCTCGGGATGGATATCTCGACCGGGAACCCCGTGATGGGTGGGCACAAACACCACATCTATGCCATCAGCGAGATCATGCGGGCCGGCTCCATAAAAAATGCGGTTGAAACCGGCGTCATTACCGGCGGGATCATGTATGAGTGCGTAAAAAACAATGTCCCGTTTGTGCTTGCCGGTTCCATCCGGGATGACGGCCCGCTACCGGATGTGATCCAGGACGTCATGCAGGCACAGGATGCCATGCGCAGGCACATTGAGGGGTGCAGCATGGTTCTGATGATCGCAACCCTCCTCCACTCCATTGCGGTCGGGAACTGCCTGCCTTCCAATGTCAAGACGGTCTGTGTTGACATCAACCCAGCTCATCTCACGAAACTGATGGACCGGGGCACTACCCAGGCAATCGGCATCGTATCCGATGCAGGCACCTTCCTCCCGCTGCTGGCCCGGCAGCTGGAGATCCAGAGCCGGGAAAAGAAATAAAAGAGATCTCTTTTTTATCGCGTTAACGGCATGCAGTACGGCTTCTCGTTCTCAAGAACGTACTCCCATTCCGCTTTGCAGGCACAGTCCGTCTCGAGCAGGGCATTGATCAGTTCCCGGTCTGCATTGAGGGAATATTCCCGGATTCCCTTGACAAGATCATAATCGCATTTCCCGCAGTTATGCGGCCCGCGTTTCTGGCCTCCCCCGAGCGGATCGCAGGTCATGTGCACCGGTGATTCTTTTAGCAGGGTGAGAACGCTCCAGAGGTACGGGGGGCGGTATGCTCCCCGCTTCCAGTAAAATTCGAGCTCGGTCTTCTTCTGGACCGTGCAGGGATTCATGGAGATGATATCGGCATGCAGTACGGCATCCCGGATCGACTGGAGCATATCGTCAAGCGCCTCTTTTTCCGTAAGGAAGAGCGGTTTGTGCAGGAGGTAGGCCTTGACCCCTGCACCCGCCGCATGTGCCGTGCGGGCTGCACTCGTGAAATCCTCAAAAGAGAACCCCTTGCAGATGCATTTTTCCCGGATCGCGTCATTGCTCGTCTCGAGCCCGATGGCGCAGTAGACCGGCATTTTCCAGCTGCCGTCATCGATCTGTTCGACAAACGGGATGAGAGTCTCGTCCCGGATGAATTCCGGCCGGGTTTCTGCGATGAGCAGTTTTCCCCGGAATGCGGAAGCTACATCGGCAAGGAATGCCGGTGGCACTTCGGCCGGGTCAAAAAAACTCCCGGAGGTGAAGATCTTGATCATCTTAAAATCGGCCGGATTATTTTCAGCAAGGACAAATGCCAGCTGGGCCCGGAGATGGGAGAGGAGGGCTTCGCAGGACTGGTCCCCGTACCGCTCGTGCCGGTAACTGCACATACGGCATCTCGACCAGGAGCAGCCGCCACTCTTGAAGATAATCGTGAGGCAGTCCAGCATCTCCTCCCCATAACGCTCGGAACCTTTCCAGGAGGCCAGGGGTTTTTCTTTCAATGCAGAAATCATTAACATCCTACTAGTTGATTTTGTATGGTGAAAAAGGTCGTCCTGTGCCTGATAGGACTTTTCTTTCTCATTTCAGGTGTGTCTGCATACCTGGTGAATATCGAGGCACCTGATACTCTTGCGGTGGGAAAACCCTTGATCGTGACCGGGACGACTACCTTCGGTGTCGGGACGCCGATCGACGTAGTCCTGTACAACCAGCTGACGACAACCTCGGAAATCAAGCGGAAGATCGTGTATGTCCAGGAGGACAAGTCCTTCCGGGCGGTTTTTGATACAACCGGTCTTCCCAAAGGGATGTATAAGGTCGAGGTTCCCGCAAACGGCCTGGGAAACTCGGTGACCATGCGTCTTGTGCAGCTCATCGATCGTTCTGACGATATCTTCCTGTCCTCGCCAAAAACCCAGTACTTCAACGGGAAACTGTACCTTGCGGGAAATATCAAGAACAGCCAGAATTCCGGGATCCAGATCGAGGTTACGGACCCTGACAATGCTCTTGTTTTCGGTCCCGCCTATATCAGTACCAACAGCGCCGGGGACTTTGCTTCAGATGTGCCGATCACCGGTCCTGACGAATATGTGATCACGTTCACCGATGCCAAAGGGTACCTTGGGTCGAGGACCATCACGGTCCTGGGTGAGCGCCCGTCCGTAACGACAACGCTGAGTGAAACGCCAACCCCCATTGAAGCACTTGCCTCGGCCCATGCCCGGGCGTCACGGGATCATCCTGCGTTTTTCACCGTAAAAGCCGGCTCCGGGCCGGTAACCCTGTACACGTCATCATCTATCGACTGGGTCATCGAATATACAGACTACAACAACACGATCCGGACCGTGAACGCCCAGGGAGAGTTCAACCCGGAGATGGCCGAGTTTGTGGGAAACGGCAATCCCGTCTATGTCAAGATATATCCTAACCGGTACGGGATAAGCGGGGATGTTTTCCTGTTTGGTGAAAATGTCAACTCGGTTGTTGTAAGCCCGGCCGCACCCGCACCGTTTGCAGCCCGGGGCACCCCCATGCCCACCACCCAGAAATCATCCCCCATGTCCCTGATTGGCGTGACAGCCCTCACTCTTTCCATATTCCTGATATCCCGGCACCGGTAACCCTCCCTATTGGCCCCCGGGCCCGGAATAAGAAGCCTTTTTTACATCCCAGAGCCAACATATGGAGCACGGCCGGGGTAGTCTAGTCCGGGAAGGCGGTAGCCTTGAAAGCTACTGGTGCCCTGCACCTCAAGAGTTCAAATCTCTTCCCCGGCGTTTTTCTTTTGGAATATTTTTCACTATCTGTTCTTCTGAACCGTCCGACCGGAGTCTTTATCCGGGGTCTGACCTGCCCCGTATCCATATCACTGTTTTTATGTGGTTGAACTGCAAAACGTACTGGATAGATATTTTAGAGGATCTTCGATGTGTGTTGCAGTTCCCGCAGAAGTGCTTGAGATTCGAGATGGCAATATCGGCCTGGTGGATTACGGTGACTTGAAGCAGGAAGTCCGCCTCGACCTCGTTGATGTAAAAGTCGGAGAATTCGTCCTCGTCCATGTCGGGTTTGCCATCCAGCGCCTCTCCCGCGAGGAAGGGCTTGAGACCCGGGACATTTTCAAGCAGGTGTACGCGGCGCTGGAGGAATAATGCACGAGTACACCATCGCGTATGACCTCTATGCCACAGCCCGCAAGGCAGCAGTCGACAATAATGCCAAGCGGGTCAAGAAGGTCACTGTCGAGATGGGAAAGATGGCGATGGCAAACCCCGAGCAGGTGACATTCCTGTTCGATACGATAAAAGAAGAAGATCCTCTCTTTGCAACAACCGTGCTCGAATGCCACGAGACCGCACCGCAGTCAAAATGCGTATGCGGGTACGCTGGCGAGGAAATATTTGTCTGCCCGGGATGCGGGGCTCTCCCCGAACTCGTCAAAGGCCGGGAGATCGTTGTCACGAATGTCGAGATCGAGGTGGAAGATTAAATGAAAGTCAACATGATGCATGGCGCCGGTGGCGAAGTGATGGGCGAACTCCTGGAGACCCTGACCCGGTTCCGGAACAACAATGCCGGCGGGATCGGCCTTGAGGCCATGGACGATGGTGCGGTCATCCCGTTCAATGGCGCAAACCTTGTCTTTACCACGGATTCGCATGTTGTCCGGCCGATCTTCTTCCCGGGCGGGGACATCGGGAGGATCGCGGTCTCGGGAACCATCAACGATCTTGCCATGATGGGAGGAAAGCCCATCGCCCTCTCCTGCGGCATGATCATCGAGGAGGGTTTCGATGTCGACGACCTGGCCCGGATCGTTGCGTCGATGGACGAGGCGCTCGGGGAATGCGGGGCGAACCTGGTCACGGGCGACACGAAAGTCATGGAACGCGGGGCTCTTGACGGGATAGCGATCAACACTGCAGGCATTGGAGTTGCAAAGACGGTTGTGCGGGACAACGGCCTTGTTCCCGGCGACGTGATCATCGTATCCGGCACGCTTGGCGATCACGGCCTTGCCATCATGGCCCACCGGGAGGGATTCGATCTCGGGGAGCAGATCAAGTCCGATGTTGCCCCGCTCTGGAAGATGATGGAGAAGGTTCTCGATGCCGGCACGATCCATGCCATGAAAGATCCCACCCGCGGAGGGTTTGCAAACGCGATCAACGAGATGGCAAGGAAGAGCAAAGTCTCGGTGCGGATTGAAGAGGAGCGCATCCCGATCCGGAAGAATGTCAAGAGTGCAGCTGCCATGCTCGGGATCGACCCGCTCGAAGTGGCAAACGAAGGAAAAGTGGTCATGGGCGTTCCGGCGTCCGATGCAGAAAAGATCCTTGCAGCCCTCCGCTCGCACCCCTACGGCAAGGAAGCCACGATTGTCGGCCGGGTTGAGAAAGGAGCCCATGTCATCATGGAGACGGCAATCGGCGGCGAGCGGTTCATCGAACCCCCGATGGGCGATCCGGTTCCCCGGGTCTGCTAACACCACCAATAGTATCTTTTTTTCAGGACAACACAGGTTTCCCGCTCTGCAAAAAATTTTGAGTGATTTGATGCTGCCAGGGCAGGCACTTCCTTTGTGATAGCGCTGTATAACTCGTTCACAAATCTGAACCGACATACCGCATCATCACCTGCACCCCCACTCATGTCGCGTTTTGCACAGGTTTTTCGTTGGGCCCCCGGTGTACAGAAACTTTTTAGAAAAACACGTTCATTCTGAAGGGGGGTCAAGGGGTTCTCCCCTTGGGCTGCCTCCCCCTGAGGGGGAGTGAGGGGGTCACCTTCGCATGGTTAGATGGGATGTATATCCGGAGGGTTTCAACAGAGCCAAAAAATCAATTATCGAAAACCGTTTTTCATTCTTACCCGAACAAAATGACCGTGAATGCTGGCAATCCTCATCAAACCTGCTTGATCCGCCGGTAGGTTTCCCTTGGAGCATGGATCACGAACCGGGCTCCTTTGCCAACCGTCCCCGTCTCCTGTATCGTTAAGTTCGTTATGGCCAGGATCTCCCGGGACAGGAAGAGTCCAAAGCCGGTATTCTTGTAATACTCGCGCCGGAAAATTTTCTCTTTCAGGGCCTCGGGTACCCCGACCCCGTTATCCTCAAAGATGATGTCCACACCGGTGTCATCGTCTGCCGATGTGATCGTTATCCCGGTCACATGTTCCCCGTGCCGGAGGGAGTTCTCGATTAGGTTGTAGAATACCTTCTCGAGAAGCGGATCGGCATAAATCTCGATCTGGGGAATAGTTACTTTGATGAAAACTTTCCTCGGGTCGATGGTGGCAGACGCAAGGGAGATGGTCTCGGCAATGTTGTGCCACTGGGGAGAGTGCACGCCGATATTCTGGTAATCGCGGGTGAAGAGGATCTGGCTCCGGATTGCGCCTGCTGCTGCCGATTCCTTCTCGATATATTTCAGCATGACCGGGTCAGCAGTGTCCTGCTTTGAGAGTTCAAGGTACCCGATGAGTGCCGTGAGCTGGTTGAGAATATCGTGGCGGGTGACGTTGTTGAGCAGGTTGAGTTTCTTGTTGGCCTGGGTTATTGCCTCCTGCCAGAGCTTGTTGTCGGTTATATCCACAGCAGTGCAGATAACGGCCGGCTCTGTGGATTCCGCTGCCGAGACGAGAGCCCAGCGCAGGCTTTTGTCCCAGGCCTGGAACCTGACTTCGATATCCCCGACACGGTGGTTATCGCGGACTTTGGTGATGAAACTGTCGCGCTCTGTTTTGTCAGGAATAAGATCGGAGAGGGATTTTTCAAGAAGCTCCTCGTTATCGTATCTCACCATCTGGGCAAATTTCTTGTTGGCTTCCCGGATCCTGAGGGTTTTTTTATCATAACTGAAGACCCCTGCCTGGGAATTGTAGAACGACCCGCAGGTCCTTTCTCCCTCTTTCCGGTATACCTGGGAGTACGTTGAGATGAGGACGCCAAGCGAGACAAAGATGTAGAACCAGACCGTGGCAAGCGTATAGGTCCGCATATCGGGCAGGCCGATAAGAAAGACAATGGCAAAATAAAGCCACCCGATCCCAACGGTGCCGTAGATACTCAGTTTCGGGCGGGAGAACGCAAGAAGGATGATCGGGATAAGATAAAAATAAGGAAAGACCTCGTAAATTCCCCGGTTCAGGCTGACAAATGTGATAACGGCAGCAGCAATGGTGCTTATAATGATACAGATATCGTAAATTGTCTGTTTTTTGGGGGAAAGTGGCCGCATGGTATCATTTCACCGGGATTCTGGATACGGTAACGCCCTGTATGCTGTAATCAAAAGTAGCGATCCATGGTTATAAATGTATACACCGGAGTCGCTGTTATCTGTCCGGAACCGGGCATTTGCCCGAAATTCTGGTTATTTTATGCAGGACAACAGAAGATCGAGAGCTGCGAGTTCGGGCTTTCCCCCGCACTTCCGGACAATACCTGCGTGATAATCGATCAGCTTTTTGAGTTCGGGATCGCGGCTCTTCACAAATCGTGTTGCATGGACGGTTGCATCGATGATACTGCCGAACCCCCGGTTCGGGGGGTGAACCGCCACGTTCTCGATTATCTCTTTCTGGAGCGTAAGTGACACTATCACCGCCTCGGTTGTCGTACGTTCGATCGAGACCGAAAAGGCAGCCCAGGCATCGGCAGCGGCAAGGCGGAGCATGGTCTTTCCTTCAACCGGCTCCTTGGTGAACGATTCTTCGGGCAGATCCTCAAACGCCGTCTTCACGTACAGGACCGGATCGTGGATGATATTTGCAACAACCCAGCGATCCCGCTCGATGTTCTGTGCTGTATGACTTCCCTTGAAGAGGACTATGGTGGCTTTGCCGTCCCGGAGATGGATTCCCATCGGGGCCGCGTTTGTTGCGGTCGTGGCAATCACCTCATTGATCCCGCCTTTTAAGATTCCCACGACCAGCCCTCCCCGAGCGCTATATAAATTGCAGCGATCGTTATGTCGGCAATGGAACCCGGGTTGATATCGGAGCGGATGCATTCCTCATCGAAATCCTCGATGGATCGCTTCCCGTCCAGGACATCGCGGGCGGCTGTCATTGTTTTCATTGCCGCGTCCGTTCCGTGCTTCTTGATGATGAACGTGTCCGGTTCGGTTGCAAGGAGCGTCATGAACATGCTGACGATGGCCTGGCGTCCTGGACCGGCCTGGTGGAGCAGGTCGGCGCCCCTGCGGGTTAAGGAGAATCCGTTCACCCATTCGCGGGCAACCATGTCCTGGGCAGCCGAGTGCTGCATGATGTCGAGCAGGTTCATGTCCCGGTCCCGGATCATGGTGAGGGCGTGGGGATCGTTGACATCGAGTTCGTCGGTTGCGTTCATCTTGACGGATGTCATGGCAAACGCCTTGTAAAATGCCACGGCGTCCGAGGTATCGGTCCGCGTGATCGCAGCAAGGGCGCCGGGGATATCTTTCCCGTACACGAGCGGGACGAGAAGGATGAATGCCCCGAAATGGGTGTTGCCGCCCTTGTGGCAGTTGGTGTCCCGTACCGCGTGCTTGATGATCTCCCCGATCCGCCCTTTGCCGGACTCGGCTTCTTCGAGTGCCGGCCGGGCATAGATGACCGATGCAAGGAAATGTTCAAGCCGGGTCTCGGGATAATCGTGGCACCGGTCCACATTGCCGGGCTTGGGGTATGCAGAGACCTCCAGCATCATGGCGAGCTGCGCCTGGTCAGCTGCTCTCATCGGAAGGCACGTCATGGAAGACACGATCCATTATGGTATCAGAGAGATCGCGTTTCAGCCGCATATATTCTTTCTTCGAAACGCCGCCCAGTTTCAAGGTCATGTCCCGGAACATGCAGGGGGACGAGGTCTTGCAGCACCAGGCAAGGCTGCCAAAACAGGTCTGTTTTCCTTCCTCAAGGGGAGTTCCTTTCACCGACTCGAGTTTCATGGCGATGTAGTCATCCCGGGGCATGCCAATGCGGGTCAGGGTCGGGATGAGCGGGCATTCCTTGACGGGCATGCAGCAGAACGTGAGGGCGCGGATATCCCCGCCCCGGCAGAGCTGCTTTGGGGAATTGTACCATCCCTCTTCATCGGCATACCGGGTTATCGCGGCATCGAGACCGGCAAGCGTCCGCTCGTCGGATTTCCGGGCCAGCGAGACCATGTCGGCCCCGTGGGAGAGCATCTCGCGCATCCGGTCGAACGTGTTGATGGAGTTGTTGGCGATGATGAGGAGCGGGCAGCTGTTCCGGATCTGCCGGAGTTTTGCCGAGCCGAAGTCCATGAGATCGATATGGAGGATATCTGCACCGGCAGACCAGATGGCCCGGGCAAGGATCCGGTCGTCTTCGGCAACGCCCGCCCGGATTTTCACCGATACGGTCACGCCCCGGGCCTTGAGCGCCCGGATAACTGCTGCAAGTTTCTGTATATTTTTCAGGTAATATTCCCCGCATCCCGCAGCAACCATGGCCGGCTGCCGGCAGTGGGCATCGATCTCGTACACAACGCTGTCGCCGAGTGCTTCTGCAACCGATGCAAATGCTTCGGGCGTTGTTCCCCGGAGATTGATCCCGAGGATCAGGGGGTTTCCTTTGGCAAGGTCAGCCTGGCGCCGGAGTTCTTCGATCGGATTATCGAAAATGAATTCCTTCCGGTCTCCCCCGGCAGCCATCTCCTTTGCCGCAGCCATGGCCGGCCCGTCAATGGAATAGCCCCCGATGAATGCGAGGCCGGCGTACTCGGATCGTTCAAGCGCATAGGCGCTGTCCACAATTCCTGCCATGGACGCAACCGCTATCGGTGTCCTGGCTACCCGGTCATTGATGAGCAGCCCGAAGCGCTCAAAAGCATCCATCATGAGTTCATATCTGTTGATGGTGCCGGAACAAATTTCTTTGCATATTATTTACCCGCCAGCCCCCGGTGGGCCTGAGCTGTCTGTGGATTTTTCAGATTGCTGCAGGGAAAAGACCGGAGTCCGGGAAAATAAACGCGGGAAATAAACGCAGGAAAAAAATTTCTGTCAGCGTGCGATCATCGCGAATCCATGAAAACGCGAGCGGCGGTCTCGCATCACATTCCATCCCGGCAGATATGCATCTCATCCGGTTTTCGGGATTGCCCGGAGAGCTGCAATGGAATTCCGGAACTGCTGGTTGAGGCTCCGGATTTCGGTGTTTATCGCAAGGATTTTCTCCCCATCGCTCGTTGCGGCAGCAGATTCAAGGCCGGAACGTTTTGCATTGATACGGTCGGAGATCTCTTCTGGTCCCGTGACATCATATCCTTCGTCTTTCAGGTTCCGTAAGGTGTAGTTCCGTTCCTGGGACTCCCGGTCAAAGATGACAATACGGGCATTTTTCCCGGCAAGCCAGAGGGGCTCGGTCCCGTTGTCCAGGGATCGGTCAAAGGCATTCAGCGAGATATTCACGGTCTCCCGCATGCCTTCGGGAGTGCCGTTGAATATGAGCATCCGGCCCTGGGTCTCCTGCGCGAAACGGCCTGACTGGACGCACATCTCGTCCCTGAGCTCGTTTATCCGGTCGGATCTGTTCATGAGCGGGATTGATGCTGCTGCCGCCATGTAATCGGATCGGATCTCCTGTAACTTACCGGCACCGGTCCCGCCGCTGATGCTGTTGATGTAGGAAATTACTCCAATCATCCGGGCTTCCTGGGATTCCCCGATGTACGCGTTGTGGTTCTTGAGGGCGGCAATGTTCTCGGGCCGGTCCCGGTCGGGAAGATCGCGGCTTGCCGGAATTTCGATGTTCTCCACAATTGCACTGACTGGCAGGATCAGTACAAGGCCGATCAGGAGAAGGCAGGTGCATCTAATGGCTGTCGTTCGTATAGTCATGAATTCAGCACTCCGTACGATGAAGATCGTGGTGGACCGGGGGGGAAAACGCCCGGCCGTATAAAGTTGAGATGGGATTTCGAGTGCTCATGGGGGTCTCACGCAATGGCTGATTGTTGCTAATAGCGTTTGAAATAATATTATTAATACATTTGCTTTATTGATTATACAATTTAATTATAAATTGACCGGTCTTTCCCGGTCAATGGGATTGGATCTTCATGGAACTTTTGGTACGCTGATACGAAAAAATGGAAAAACAGGTTTCTTTTGTATTTCCGGTTTTTTCTCGTTGCATCCGGGCCCGGAAGAAAAAATGAGATGGTGTTGCCGGGGATTCCGGTCTCCATGGGCCGGTTTTTTCCGCATCCTTCTGCGAACGCAATTCAGCAACCTGGTGGAGCGGATTTTATCCGGACGTTGAACAGATCGGGAATGCTTGTTTGAGAAGAGCGTTTGGTCTACTATCGCTCATACTTATTTATAATTTATAATAAAAACGTTTAATAATAAAAATAAAAAATGACGACATGCGATCGGATTCCCGGAAATTTTGTCCTGCCTGAAAAAAAACCTGATCCGATGACTTCCATAAAAAACCGGGCTTATCTTCCCCTGCCATTATCCGCCGTAGCGGAACAAACAAGAAAGTTATTACGATTGTACGTATATTTTCATACGTAGTATTTTCTCATGCCCGCATTTTGGCATACGGAAAATCGAAACTATTCCGGTGGGGGATTTCAAAAAAACCCCGTCATACGATCATCTGGAGTCTACACAATGAGTAAGAAGGGAATGTTACTCGTAGGGCATGGCAGCACGATGCCCTACAACCAGGAACTTGTCGAGAAGACCGCCGTATTCATCAAGGAAAAGAATCCGGATTACGTGGTAAAGTGCGGTTTCATGAACATGAACAAGCCATCCATCAAGGATTCGCTCGAAGCGTTCCGGCAGGAAAAGATCGATGCGCTCGTTGTCGTGCCCCTCTTTCTTGCAAAAGGCGTCCACATCGAGAAGGACATCCCCGGCGAGATCGGCCTTCCCGAGGGTGTAAAGAAGGGCAGTTTTGCCCTGAACGGGAAGAGCATTCCCCTTGTCTATGCCGAACCTATCGGCAGCGATCCCCTGCTTGCAGACCTGATGGTGAAAAACGCAGCAAAGGCACTCACCCTCATCTGATCTTTTTTTATGCACATCCTGGTTCTGGACACGATCCATGGCGGGGATGCAATCGGGCGGGCGCTGACTGCCCGTCTCGATGATGTTGATACGGTTGACGTGTACCGGGAGGCCGGGCCTGTCAGTGTAAAGACCGCACGTTCGCGCTCCTATGATCTGATCACCGCGCCGGTCCATCTCGATCCGGATCATATCCTGCTCAAAAACAGAAATGTCCCGGTTATTTCCCATCACGCGATGGTCCGCGAGCTCCTGGGTCCGGATATCCCGGACCCCATGATCGAGATAACCGGTTCCCGGGGAAAGACAACGACCGCCCATGCCCTGGCCTTTCTCCTTCCCGGGCCGGGAGTTCTTCATACCTCCTCAGGAACCTACCGGTACCCGGAGAAGAGCTGGATCTCGCGGAGCAGCATCACCCCGGCCTCCGTTCTCTCTGCCGCGGACCTTGCCCGGCAATCCGGCGGCTGGCTGGTTGCCGAGGAATCGCTCGGGGTCACCGGCGCCGGAACCCTTGCCATCATAACCTCGGACGAGGATTATTCGTTTGCGGCCGGCAAGAAATCCGCGGTTGCAGAAAAATTATCCTCGGCCCGGGCCGCAAAGCAGCTGCTTGTTACGGGCAGCCTCCGGCCGAATCGGCCAGGAGTTGTGCACACCGATGATATTGTATCCTGCGAAGGTACCGGTTGCCGGGTCTCGTTCGGTGAAAAAGAGTACCGGTTCAGCAACTCCCTTCTTCTCCTCCCCTCCTACCGGACTCCTCTCTGCCTTGCCGCAGCAGCTGCCGTTCTTCTCGGGATCGATCCCTCCCCGCTTGCGTTGTTCCCTGCGCTTCCCGGCCGGATGTCCACAACGGTTTCCGCCGGGATCCTCACGGTTGATAATTCCAACAGCGGGACAAATGCAGCCACCACCCTGGATGCGATCCGGTACGCCAGAGCCCTTTCCGGCATCCCTGAAGTCACGCTCGTCATCGGCCAGGCTGCGGGTGACGGCAAAGTCTGCGAAAATTTCCTGCCGGACCAGATCCTCTCCGTGATCCGCGAGACAGAGCCGGCCCGGGTCATCTGGGTGGGAGAGCTGCCGGCCCGGGATACTCCGGAATTCCGGGAGCTGGAGCCCGTCATAACCGCCCGGGCGGCCACGCTTGAAGAAGGCTATTCCCTTGCAAAGGACAACACTCTTTCAGGATCCCTTGTCCTTTCGGTAAAAACCTGGAGATGATTGAGATGAAATCCATGCACCCCCGGCCCAGTTCGATTGTTGCCGCCCTTTACACCGCCCGCGATCTCAAGGTGGATGTGTCCGTCCTTCACGGCCCCTCCGGCTGCTCGTTCAAGCATGCCCGGCTCCTTGAAGAGGACGGGATGCGGGTCCTGACCACATCCCTTGCAGACAATGAATTCATCTTCGGGGGCCAGAATCCCTTAGAAGAAGTCCTGCGATACGCCGAGGATACGTTCTCCCCGCAGCGGATTGCTGTTATCGGGACCTGCGTCTCCATGATCATTGGCGAAGATCTCCAGTCCGCCATTGACGGGGCCGGCATCACCACGCCGACAATCGCAGTCGACATCCATGCCGGCTACCCCGAGAATATCGCGGGAGTTCTCCGGACCCTGGAAGCTGCCGAGGGGGTCGGGTGGATCTCTGCAGAAGAGATGGACCGGCAGCGGTTCCTGATGGAGAAGGCAAACGAGGTTGAGCGGGTCCGGGGTGCGGCCTGCAAAGCCTACATCGAGCCGTCCCGGGGAGACCTGAAACATGTGGCGGCAAAGCGCCTTCTCGAACTTGCCAGGAGCGGGAAGAAAGGCGTTGCCATCCTGAATGCCAAGAAAGAGACCGCGTACATGTTCTCCGATGCCCTCATCGCGCTCCACGATGCCTGTCCGGCAGCGGATATCACGTACATCGCGAACCTCGACCAGCGCGGCCTGCCCAAAGTGCGGGCCGATGCAGAGCGGATTCTTGACGAGATGAAAGCCCGCGGGGTAACTCCCCGCCTTGTCGGGGCGCTGGACGAGTACGGGGCGAACGGGGATGCCCTCGGGAAGATTCTCCGAAAGATTGCACCCGGCTTTGCCCTCATCACCGGTGTTCCCCATGCAATCCCGCAGGAGTACACGGACGGGATCGAGTGCTTCTCGATCACGAACGGGCCCCGGCAGGTGGAACCTCTCCGGGATCTCGGTCACAAGCACGTGATGGTTGAAGTGGATCTTCACCCCAAAACCCTCGGGGTCCGGGCAGTTGTGGAGAGTGAGTTCGGCGCCGTGCTCCGGAGCCTGGTATGAAGCAGGTGCTCATCTCAGGCGACCGGTCCGGCAGCGGGAAGACGAGCATCACGCTTGCTCTTACCGCCCTTCTGTCAGAAAAATCCCGGGTCCAGACCTTCAAGGTAGGGATGGACTATATCGATCCCTCGTATCTTTCAGCAGTTTCAAAAAGGCCCTGCCGGAACCTGGACAGTTACACGCTCTCCGGGCCGCAGGTGAAGGATATTTTTGCGTACGGGTGCCGGGACGCGGATATCGCCATCATCGAAGGGGTCCGGGGGCTGTACGAAGGGGCAGAAGCCCTCACCGATACCGGAAGCACTGCTGCCGTTGCAAAAGCCCTCGACCTTCCGGTTGTCCTTGTAGTCTCGGCCCAGAGCATCACCCGCAGTGCAGCCGCGGTTGTCAAAGGGTTCCAGTCCTTTGATCCCGATCTCACCATTGCCGGAGTCATCCTCAACAATATCAAGGGAGAGCAGCACCGCACCAAGGCCACCGCGGCCATCGAGCATTACTGCGGTATCCCGGTGATCGGTGCGATCCCCCGGATGGAAGAGATGCAGCTTGCCATGCGCCATCTCGGTCTCGTCCCGTACCGGGAAGGATCCCGGAGCGATGAGTTCGGGGACCGGATCCGGACCATCACGGGTCTCATCGAGCGGTACGTGGATCTCGATGCGTTTTGCCGGATCATGAAGGATGCACCGGTCCCGTCCTCTCCGGCCATGCTCTTTGACAAAAAGCAGGAACCGGATGTCACGATCGGGGTTGCTCTTGACGAGGCGTTCAATTTCTATTATGCCGATCTCTTCGATCTCCTTCCCTCGCTCGGGGCATCGGTGGTTCCCTTCAGCCCGGTCCATGACCGGCTGCCGGATGCGGACGGTTACATAATCGGCGGGGGTTACCCGGAACTCTTCGCCGGCGAGCTGGAGAAGAACGACCGGATGCGGGAAGCGATATCAGAAATTTCCCGGAACGGGACCCCGGTGTACGCGGAATGCGGGGGCCTGATGTATCTGACCGACCGGATCCGGCTCAAAGAAGGATGGCATGATCTCCCCGCTGATGAGAACTACGCGATGTGCGGGGTGTTTCCGGGCGAGACCCGGATGCCTGCCCGGCGGGTTGTCAGCTATGTCGAGGGAACCTGCTCAGCGGGATCCCCGTTCGGTGCAGCGGCGTTCCGGGGACACGAGTTCCATTACTCGGACGTTGACCTGGCAAAAGAGACCCGGTACGCCTACACCCTCTCCCGCGGTGTCGGGATCCGGGAGAACCTGGATGGTGCGGTCAGCAACAATACCCTTGGCAGTTACACGCATCTCCACCCGGTGGCAAGTGCCGGCATGTTTGCGCACTTCATCGACACCTGCCGGAAGCGTGCCTGACTGCACACCCTGCCCCGGCCCTCCGCGTTACGGGATGCACGGCGAATCGATCGCCTTCTCGTAATCGATGATATGGTCCACAAAAGCGCTCATCTGGGAGAGGATCACCGGGTCCAGCCCTTTCTCAACAGAAAGGAAGATCCCCGAGACATCCCCGAGCTGGAGCTTGTTGACAACGAAATGGAGGAATTTCGAGGCTGTCGCCGAGGGGATGTGGATCAGCAGCATGCTCACTGAGTCGAACATGATGCATTTTTTTCCTTCCGGCATCTGCTTCAACAGTTCTGTGATGGCAATGCCGAGATCCGTGAGGTTCGAGGGATTGGTGACATATTTCACCCGGGGGCCGGGGGTACATGTCCCGCCGGAATACTGGGTCACGGCATCGATGACGTAATAGGATTCGGGGCTGATAGCTTCCTTTGCGTACATCTTGGCAAGGACTTTGGCCGGCTTGTTGACCGTGACGATGAGGGGGATGCAGCCCCGCTCTATGATCCTCTTCATGACCATCAGGTTCATGTCCTGGGTTTTATCCGGTTCAGAGAGGATCAGGCAGAGCATGCTGTCCTGATTCTCTATGGTTTTTTGGGGCGTATCCACTCAGGGTCACTTCCTGACGAAAAATTCCCTGTACTCCAGGGGGAGATCGGAGGTCCGGCCTTCAACAGCGTTCTTCTGGAGTTCTTCGATGTTTATGAGGATCTGTCCAAGGTTGTTTGCGTGCATCTGGAGCTGCATGCGGATATCCTCGGCATCGTAATCCCCGCTTGCCACCTGCCCGGCAAGCTCGCGGAAGTCTGCCTGCATCAGTTCGAGCGGTTTTTTTGCCCGCAGGATCGATTCCGACAGAAAGACGATGAGGGCGAGCTGGCGTTCATCGGCCCTTACCCGGTCCGTGATATCGGTGAAGCTCTCGATTAAGTACTCCTTCCCGCCAATATCCGCTTTCGCAACGGTCTTTAAGACCGGCACCCGTTCGCCTTTCACATTGATGATCTCGCTCTCGATGTTCAGGACATTCTTGTGAAGGTCGGTGATCGGGCATTCGCCGCATTTCACCGGGCAGACGAATCCCTGGCAGCCGTTTCCCAGCAGCTGGTTCCGGGAGAAACCGGTAAGGGATTCCATCAGGGGGTTGACATCGACAATTTTATGGAGAACCGGATCAACAACCATGATCGCGGTCTGGATGCGTTCAAAGACCGTGCGGAAGAGATCTACCGAAGAGGGACCGGCCGCAACAGTCTCCTCAATCAGCCCTGTTTTCTTGTCAGCCATGTAAAAACCTCGTGCTCCCAAAATCCCCGCCATTACTCGTTGTGTCACATAACTCCCCGGATGTATATCAATTTTATGTGTGCTGCACCACGCGGGCATGCCTGCCGTACAAAAGAAAAAACTACAAAACCCCGGCCGCCCCAATCACATCTATGATAATTTACAAGGACGGCAAGTACCTTCCGGAAGAAGAGGCCAGGATCTCTGTCTTCGACCACGGATTCCTCTATGGCGACGGCGTGTTCGAGGGCATCCGCTGTTACAATGGCAGGGTGTTCCGGCTCAAGGAGCACATCGACCGGCTCTATGATTCAGCGAAAACCATCGATCTCCAGTGCCCGATAACAAAAGATGAGATGACGGAGGCCATCTGCGAGACGCTCCGGAGAAACAATCTCACGGATGCGTATATCCGGCCGATCATCACCCGCGGGGTCGGGGACCTTGGCCTCGATCCCCGCAAGTGCAAAGTCGCATCGGTGGTCATCGTCGCGGTCACCTGGGGCGCAATGTACGGCGACCTGTACGAGAAGGGGCTCAAAGGAGTCACGGTCTCGATCCGGCGCAACCCGGCCGAATGCCTGCCGCCGAACGTGAAGAGTCTCAATTACCTCAACAACATCCTTGCCAAGATCGAAGCGAACTACAAGGGCGGGGACGAAGCAATCTTCTTTGACACGAACGGGTACATCTCCGAAGGTTCGGGCGACAACCTGTACATTGTCAAGAACGGCGAGATCCTCACGCCCCCGACCCTCAACAACCTTCGCGGGATCTCGCGGATGGTCCTTCTTGAGATCGCCCGGGCCCATGGCATCACGGTGAAGGAGCAGAACCTCGGGTACTTCGATCTCTACACTGCAGACGAGATGATCTGCACGGGTACGGCTGCCGAAGTTGCACCGATCACCTGGGTGGATGGCCGGATCATCGGCTCGGGCAAGCCCGGCCCGATCACGCGCCAGCTGATGGCCGCGTTCAAGACCGTCACCGAGAAGGAAGGCTATCCCATCACTAAGAAATAATTTTTAATCTGGAGTCCGCGAACCGTCCGGTTTTTTTTTAAAAACCTGCCTGTCCGGATAATTGTATTTTTTTCTTTCCGGAAAATTCCCGGAACTTTTTCCTGAAACGAACCCGGTAGTTTTCGAAATTTTTTGCGCACAAAAAACCGCTCGTACCCGCAGGATCCCCGGTCTCCGCCGGATGCCCCCCGCCTGGCATAGTATCAGGGACTGTATCTCCCCCCATGACCATTCTCCGACGGAGGGCTTTCCGGGCCGTTTTCTTAAAAAAATTCGGCAGTGGAAATGGTGCCAACAGAGTAGAAAAATATCCCAATATTCGCCCGGTTCTTGAAAAAAACCCGTTATCGCGGAATAAAACCGTGCAATTTAGCGGCCCGAGAAATTGCGCAAAAACTTCATGATCTGCCCTACGGATCGTGGCCCGGACCCTGCCCGGCGCCCATGGCGGCCGAAATTT
The DNA here is from genome assembly GCF_963677065.1 of uncultured Methanoregula sp. NCBI lineage: Archaea > Methanobacteriati > Methanobacteriota > Methanomicrobia > Methanomicrobiales > Methanoregulaceae > Methanoregula > uncultured Methanoregula sp. The sequence goes on along the minus strand of NZ_OY781872.1, from coordinate 2,590,668 downwards.
AAGGTGGGCTCCCGGAGGGGTATTGCCGGGCTTTTTTTAACGGGAAAAATGGGTGTTTTCCTGACCGGCGTTCAGGAAAAGGTATGTACGGGGGCGATATTGGGAGTGATACGGGAACCGGACCCCCCGGTTCCGGGAGATCCGCTGGTGTCACCATGCTTTTACGGTATCTTCTGGCATTTTTTACCCGGCAGAATTTTTTGTCTGCACGAAAAATCGGAAGGACCGGTTCCGGGAGATCTGCCCGGGTCAGAACGCTGTTCCGGGATCTTCCGGCATTTTTCGCCCGGCAGAATTTTTTGTCTGCACGAAAAACTAAACGCCCCGGTTCCGGCCGGCCCCCCCCTCTCCGCTGCGCGGATTGCCCGGCTCACCGCTTCCCGGAATTACCCGGTTTGGAGAGCGCCCTGCTCCCGTCACCCCGTCCCCATCCATAACCTATTTATGACGTTACGAGAAACTAGATAGGACAACACGCTGCTATAGTGTAGTCCGGCCAATCATGCGGGCCTTTCACGCCCGCGACTGGGGTTCGAATCCCCATAGCAGCACTTTTCATTCGTGGTTTTGTTCTCTAAACCAATTTCTTCAAGAGGGACAGCTATCGACATTCTCCATAGCAACACTTTTAATGTGGCTATCGGCATTCATTTTTGTCGTGATAAAAACCCAAAGTAATGATTCCATGTTTTTTACTAAAAAAAGGAAAAATACTGTAATTACCCGAACTACAAATCATTTTTCAGGAAACAAGTGCGGATATGCACGTCGGACATTCGGATCCTCCGGGAACCATTCTGGGTGCGCGAAGATTATACCGATATTCTCCATCCCGATAATTTTTGCAAGGTCTCCATTCTTGTATTCATCTTCACGGTAGGCAAAATCCTTGGTATCGTCAATTTCAATACCAATCTGGAATGGAATAAAAGCAATCCTGTCCGGAGCAACACTATCGACAGGTATTCTTTCTAGTTTCCACTCATTGAGCAGGTGGCTGAATTTTGCAAGAACCGGTTCGTTCTGCGAGGGAAAGATTGCATGCAGCTCTTTCTCGCTTGGCAACCGGTTTACCTGGTGTTTACTGAGGCCAACTGCCACCTTGACCGCATAATTGGATGCCAGTTCAATGCGGTTTTTAAACAGTTTCTCTGCTTTGGCATCATCAATACCAAGAATTTCAAGAAATTCCGGCATGCTGGTTAACTTGGAGACATTTATTCCATTAGGATCAGACAGGGTAAGTTGGCCGATTTTATTATCCGGAACACCCAGTTTGATAACTCTCCCGATACCACTATCGCATAAATGCTCTCCGGAAATTCTAAGTTCGTTTTCACGTGTACGGATGTGGTGAGTAATATTTTCTGCACCCAGATCTTTTGTTCCGGTAATGTCTTTGAACCGTTCACCGATCCTTCCATCAATAAATGACTTCAGGTTTCTGATTTTGAAAAACCGATCATAATCATTCCGGAGATCGTTGAGAAGTATACCATTCGTAATATTCTGGTTCTTACGTTCATTTTTCTGAATGAATAACGGTGCATTCATCAACGAGGCAATGAATTTTTTATTGTCTTCGATGCGATATGTAACAACGTCATCGATTCTCTTGTATTTAGAATCGACATTTTCATTGTCATAATTTTTGATTTTATCGTAAGCCCAGTCTTTGCATTTGAGTTTTTCCCAAAGGCTCTCGATCTTATCGGTGAAATCTGTCTCGACCCGTACGTATTCCTTGTTAAATTCATTTTGAACCTGACCAAGGAAATAACTCAGCCCACGCAGCCGTTCGCTTCCAGCGACTGACTGACACTCATTCTCAATTCGGGTTTCATTCAAAACATCGGTTGGTGATCCGGCCAATGTTGTAGCACGATCCGATAGAGCTTTCTTTTTTTCTGCGCTTGGGGTTTTTCCGAGCGCATCGTTCTCTTTAGCATACTCCCGCATTTTTGCAAGTGGAACTGTAATCTCACTCTCCCCGAAGACCGTGAACGGTTGGGCTTTCATATTATGCCAGAGATTCTCAATTCCACCTGGATAATAGGGCAGATAATGCATCATGCAGGCAATCTGGTTATTTGCATCTTCGAGATATTCTTCAGCTTCATCAGATTTCCCGTCGCGCAGTCGTACTATTGCATCTTCATCCACACCAAAGAGGAAATAATGGTCAAATGGCCGTTTTGAGATGATGATATCCTTTTTTGGATGGGTGTTAAATGTGGGGATAGTCAGATTCCTGCCTTCGCTCATTTTTTTGATTTCACAGAGCGCGGCGTAGGCATTGGCAGTGTATTTTTTATCAAATTTTGCAGAACTGATATCTTTGACATTCGTAGCAGAGGGAAGAATCCCGATGCACGAAATAATAGGAGTAACCTGATATTCATTCAGGTTCCCTTCAGCCAATTCCCGTACTTTGGCAATGAGTGAAGGAAATGCCCCGCTGCCCGTACCTCCTCCAAGAGTATGAATAACCCAGATCAAAACCCGCCGATTCTGAACATCTTTCTTATCCTGCCATTTTCCTTTCAGTTTCACCATCGCGGCTTCAAGGGCAGAAGTTATTTTATCAGAATTCAGATCGAATAAAAACCTGGCATAGACACGATCCCGGATAGCCCCACCCCCGGTTGGAGATACGCCTTCGTAAAGATACTCGGCCTTCCGGATCATCTGGTCGATTGCAAACCCAGTTTCATCAATAGGAACCGTTTGGATTCCCTGACCTGATCTGATTACTTCGGATAGATCTTTCCTGTTTGAATCGATAGCAACAAATTCATAAAACTCCCGTTGCTTTGCTTCATTGACCACATCAGCAAAGGTCTGGACAACGCGGATACCGCCCATTCCCATACCAATAACAAGTGTTGGAATTGTCATCATTTCACCTCATTACTCAAATCCGCCGGAAGTATTCCGGGGCGGCTTTTTTCCTCCGTCATTTCCTGAAACAGTTTTTTCCTTACCAGAATTGGAACCCATCTCATCGCGGAGTCTCTTCTTTAACGAGTCATATTCAGCCGGATTGGTTTCCGCAAGCTCAACTTTACGGTAGATTTCTCCCAGGAGCTGGTTTTTGTTTTCCTGAATCCGAAGAATTTCCTGGGTATACTCCCGCCGCTTGACGAACATGATAATAAAAGCAATGATTGCAACCAATGCCATTATTACACCTATATAAAGTCCGATGCTGTTCCGTTCGATTTCCCCTCGGGTGTTTTCATAGGTGTAGTAAGCTGATGACTTCATATCCGCCTTTACCGGAACTTCAGGATTATTTGCGGTAGGTTCGATTCTCTCCCCTAACTGGGTATAACGGAATCCAATATCAGCAACATGAAGTTTCTCCTGCTGCAATGTCTTGGGGTACGCATTGAACGTGATTGTCACAACCACTCCTTTTGGCAGACTATCGATGGCAAAACCCTGAGCAATTGGAGTAATATTCACTGAAGCGCCGGCCGGATTAATCTCCTTTTTAAAAGAGTTGTAATCGATATATGCATCAGCATCGTAGAAATTGATGAGAAGATCTTTTATGTCGTTATCTCCGGCCGAGATCACCAGTGTTGAAGCAATCTCTTCACCGAATGCGGGAGTTTTTCCCTGAGCATCAAAATTTGTGGTTATTGATTGTTGGATTGCGGCAGAGACGGGCAAAGCAATAACAGCAACACATAAAAGAACAATGAGTCCAAAAAGCCACTTTTTCCTCATAAAGCCCTTATAAGCAGAGGGGAATAATAAAGATATTGAAATTATTTTTTCAATATCTAAACCAATGATATAATAGTCGTAAGGTATTACCTCTCGTTTTTTTTTCTAGAATCCTCATAAGTACCACCGAGTTCCGTTATCAAGGAAAGGAGGAAATGGTTCTTTCTCAAACGGCGATAAAAAATTAATTAAAAAGTGGGATCAATACGGTCTTGACATCCCAGGTTGCAATATTTTTGTCCAGAGTTTTAAGCTCTTTTTTAAAATCTTCAATCATAAACCCGGCTTTCTGCCGGTCAGTTACCAGAAATTCAAAAACGATATGGTTTTGTTTATTTTTTTGTGTTATATGCAGGCGGATAGTCTCGATTGCCAACTGACCCTCCCAGTTTTTTATGGATTCCCATGAATCAGGTGTATTCTGAATTGCCAGGTTCTTTAAAACTTTTGAGGCGGGATCACCGCTATCATTCTTACGTGCCCGGCTTTTTGTTTTATCAAGGGCATCTGCAATTCTTAAGAGCGAACATAATCTTTCCTTCGCGGGATCCATATGTTTCTCTGAATCCTTCCTGTGCCGGAAACAAAGTTCGCAGATTGTCTGGAAGTCATCGTCAGTGATAAGCTCATTTCCTAGATTGCCTGCTTTACAGAATCCCTTCTTTCTCCAGCACTTCAGGATATCAACGGTTAATAGATGATGGAACTTTCGCACGGTTTTGTTGTCTTTCGTATATTCTTCATTCAGAGAACATTCTTTTGCGTATTGATTTGCACCATTCCCAAGATCGTGAAACAATGCCGACCAGTTTAGGATGGTTTGATCAGCCTTGGAGCAATTCATAAGAGTTCCGAGAAGTTGGGTATTGGCAAATACCGTTTCAATATGTGGCCACCCATGAATTGTCAGCCAGACCGGGATGTCAGAATGGCTTTTTTCAATAGCCCCGACAAGATAATCTATAACATCGGGATCTTTGTTTTTCTGTCCTGGAGTACCAATCCCATTGGAATTTAAGATAGCAATTATTTTTTTCGCATTTTTTTCTGCGGACTGACGATTTTTCATTGGAATAGTTACAGCACTGTCATGCCCGGCAATGTCCCTCCATTTGTGCAATTTAAGTGCAACGGGTATCGAATCGAGTTTCCAGTAGTTGATGACCACAATGTAATGTTGATTCTCGCGATTGATACCGATTCCAACACCATACGGGGTATTATTCTTTGCACATGCTGCATCAAGTTTCTTTAATCCTAGTTTGCCCAGTTCCGGCACGAATGTGACTGCTTTATCAAAAGCATATATCTGGGATTCGAGGCTGAGATCTGAAGTAACCGATTGCCGGTCATCATTTCTTATTATATCGAGTGGATTTCCAGTTTTATTCAAATCCAGTTTGGCTTTATCGAGCCATAATGCCTGAAGTTCAAGCATTGCAAATACGTCTGTTTCTTCAGGTTCGATAGGTAATGTGGAGGGATCACGATCACAAACGGCACCGATAGAACCCCAAAACAGGGTGTAGTCATCTGGAATTCCAAAATGGGTATATTTGACCGGGCCTAAAGAGAACTGAAGTTCGGCTCCCGCATCGATGGCTTTGCCATAATGAGTGAGGGCATGCTTATGGTGATCGATAAGTATGACCCGTTTATTATCCGAGCAGAGTTGGCGTATTTTCTCTACACCTTTTTCGGCTGCTGAAAATTCGCTGATTTGTTGTGGGATCGGTAGCGGGATATCGACAATCATTATGATATCCCCTGGTCCGAGCAAAGAATAATCCCAGTTGGTAAACGTGAACGCCCAAAAATATTCAGGAATCCCGGTCCCGCATTCCGTGGGATCTATTGTGAGGGGAAGTGAAAGTGTTTTGTCCGGATAACGGCAGATTGTCTCAACATCGTAGCCCTGACATTTTAATGCTCGCTCTGATATTGCTGTCATCGTGATACCATGACCGTCAGTGCCACCAAAAAGGATAGCTTTCTTTTTTTGCTGGATGTTTTTCATGCATATTCTCCTGAACGTTAGAGGACCACAGATCTTAATCCGGGAAATTTTCCCATTCTGATCTGCTATCTATTATCCCTCGTTCTGTCTAGCGTGATTCCAGGACTGGTTTTCAATGTCCACCGGTGCCAACTCAATCGTCTTCACTTCGACTAACTTTGCCCCGGCTTCATCCATCTCCACCGGTGTGAGTTCCCGATCGCGTTTGTCAAGTGAGAGATCCGGGAGGATCAGCAGGTAAAACCTGCTTCCCGCATCGAGAATTCGTTTGATCATCGGCACGGGAAGCACACCGATATAGGTGTTACCCTCTTGGATCTGATCGGAAGAGAGATGGACAATAATTTCACCTATAAATCCTTTTGACACAAGCCATGCGATTGCCCCGGCATGCCTTGTCACGATATATATCATTGATTAATCTCCAGGCTTATTTTATATAAAAATGGTTATTTAATCGTGTGTGAGCTTTGCATTATCACCGGACGGTTCCAGAACCGGTGATAATCTTGTGCGGTGACTTTCCCCTCACAGGGATCACTACTCTGGTTTTTTTACCTTACCCGGAAATCCGTTCCCATATATTCCCCTTATCGTAATCCGGATTGGGGTATACATGAAGTCCTTAAAGGATCTCCTTGAGTCGATACGATTGCCATTAGAGCAAATACATCGGAATGAAGTGTTGTTGGTAGGGACATGACGGGTTTTTCTGGGACATTACACCCGACATTCTGAACGGAACCCGTCCCGTGCACAACCTGTGGCCATACGATACACACTATGAGGAATCCAAGCAGGACCAGTGCGATTATGATGACCGCAGCCAGCCCGATATAGATAAGGATCCATTCTTTCTTACCAAGACAATCCATGCTTTACTTTCCTTGTACTTTTTGTTTTCCGATTGGTTCAGCCAATTAATGTTCAAAAAAGGACCCGTCATATCCTTCAGGGAACCCGAATATGGTAGATACTATTCACGGAAAGCTTGGTGCCGGATGAATCAAACCTGAGATCCGTTCCGTCAGTCGTCATTCCCGCGTATCTGGTTACTAACCGGTTATTCCCTTTCAGCCTGCCCCAGGTGCCTTTGGTTGCGGAACTGGAACCGGTGTTCTGGATATAGGTCCCGTCGGCTTTGAATTCAACAACATCGGCAACTTTTCCGGTCCAGGTGTACTGGATCGCATCGCACCATTTCCCGACAATTTTGAGATCATCTCCTTTCGGCGGCAGGAGGATATTGTCGTCCTTTATTTTGAGTTCCTGGGCTGCCCTCTCGGCGTTCCGGACGGATTCCTTGTACATGGGTACGACAAAGAACTGTGACATCAATACGACCAGCACCAGAGCGATGGTGAGAACGCCTCCCAGGAGGAGCATTCTCTCATTTTTACTCCAGCCCTCCATCAGGATCCCTGCCCGGTTGTGATTGCTGTCGGGGTTATCCGGATGGATTTGAGGATTGCTTCAAAATTCCCGAGCTGTTCTTTGTATGCAGCCCCCGCTACTTTGAGGGTGAAGATATACGGAGCTCCTCTGGCGATCGTTATGATGTCGATGCTGTAGTCATCCGTTTTTGTGTCGTCATGGTTGACCGAATAATCTAGACGATAGGCGAGATTGTCGGATACGCGGAATTGGGTGTACTGCTTGGTAATCTTCCATCCCTGTGGATACGTATTCTGGAGTGCGAGAAACGCCCGGTTAAAGTACGTATCAAGATCGGTTGCAGAGCTTGGATCCACATCGATCGAGAAGGTTGCCGGATTCATACCCGGGCCCCGCAGGGTCGCAATCGTCAGCGTCTTCCGGCCATAATCCTTGAGTGAGAGTTGGGGATTTTCCGTGAGTTGCCATGTTGCCGGATACGAGAGAGCGATGCCGTATTGTGAATTGCTGTACTCGCGGGTCCCTGTCTCTGATCCGGCCGGGGCAGATGTAACAACCGGCGCTGCATAGGTGGGTATCGCGATTCCCTGGCCCGTGGACTGGTTTGTCGCCGGGATATACTCTTTTACTGCCGGAGGCATCATGGAAATTACCGATGGACCGGCTACCACGAAGAATATCAGGAGTGAGATGACCGGAAGGCAGTACATGTTCTGGTTTTTTCTGGGTTTCATGGAAATGCTCCTATCTTAATTGCAGTTTCTGTGTGCAGAGATCCGCCTGTTGATTCCGTTCTGTCCGGCTTGTCCTGAGTGCCGGTCTTTTTCGTGAAACGGACCTTCCGGTATTCCTGTCAGGGATCCTGGAAAAACCATTGCCGGATGCCGGCGGAAGTTCCGGTAAAGCGATTACCGGAACGCCACAGAAGGAATCCTGTTCTTCTTAACGCTGCAGGGTATCGTCTCCGTTCTGGAGAAATGTAATTGAGAGTGAATCCTGGCAGTCAACGGAGCGGATGCCGGGTGAATTGTGTATTGGAATTTTTCACGAAGGGGCTGAATACCGGTATCCCTCGCGATTGCGGTGCAGGGAATTCATTGAGAAGAACAGAAATGCAAGAGCATGAGCTCTGCACCAGAAAACTGGGCATTTCTTATGTTGTACATTCCTGCTTAAATATATTTCCATGGTCATTTAAGGACGGCTATATCCGGGAATGAAAAAGATCGAACATTCCTGTCAATAATTCTCGTGTTTGTTTGAATTATTTCCCATCTGATTCCGGGTCTAATTGCAACTCGTGAATATCTCAACAAAGAGGTTATTGAGGAACTGGTTTTCATACCCTTCTGATACCGGGTCTAGTTGCAACCTATCTTTTTTCGGTATATTTAAGACGCGGAAATATGTTTTCATACCCTTCTAATTCCGGGTCTAGTTGCAACGGTCGGTGTCACTGTTAAACCAGTAAAAAGATCAAACGTTTTCATACCCTTCTAATTCCGGGTCTAGTTGCAACAAAATTCTTGAAGATGTTAAGTATGGGGGAGATCAGTGTTCATACCCTTCTAATTCCGGGTCTAGTTGCAACCAGAAAGTACTCCGTTGTCGCCTCGGGCCATCCCAAGTTTTCATACCCTTCTGATTCCGGGTCTAGTTGCAACGAGTCGGAAAATAGTGTGTGGTCGTGGCCACCGGTTTTCATACCCTTCTGATTCCGGGTCTAGTTGCAACAGTGCGCTTTTTTATTCTAAATACCTTTTGCTTTGCAGTTCTGCCCCGGATTTGAGAATTTTTCCGCTGGTCTCACCGGGGGACTGGGGTTTAAAAAGACCAGCGGGACTTCGACGTAAAATCCGGAAAGGATCTATATAATCATTATTAAATGACAATGAAAGACTGCCGTTTTTTTGGCAATACCCCATGAACCGTTACCAGACGTGAAATACAGTTTTTACAGATTGGAATGATCAGAATTTTATCCGTCTCTTTGGGAACTCTGTCGGAATCTGTCGGGCAGCGTAATCGTTCAGCCCAGGTAATCACCTGGGAATCAACCCACCGGATTTCTGAAAATTATTTTTTTTCAGATCACCATTTTGCTAATACTCTTCGCAACCGCCCGGCTGAAAACCGGTCCAATAAAAAAAACCGGTCTTCTGATAAATTAATTAACCGGGAAATTCCCGGAAGATTGCAGATTCACGTTCTGCAAAAAAATATTGTGCTGAAATTGTTACCAAATAGAAACCGGAAAAAAATCCGGCACGATATTGCGGTTACGAATGAAAAAAAAATCCCGTGAACCGAAAAAGTTTTTCGGAAAATTCCGGGAACGAAAAAAGATTATTTTCTGGCAACCATTTTCCCGTACCGGTTTTCACCAGTAGCCGGATCCTTTTAGCTTATTTACGTATTACGGGGTTTTTCCCCCCGCAAGAGCGCTCCGACGGTAAAAAATACCCCTGCAAAACCCGTATTTTGACGAAATTCACGTCATAAACTCTTAAAATTCAGGGTCGCAATCCGGGGCACGCCAGGGGGCCTGGAATCGCGATTCTCCAAAAAACAGCCAGTAGTAGGTCACAGATCAACAGAAACGCAATAAAAAGGTTACACAAATACTCCTAATGCGGGCGTAATATTTGAAAAACAGCGTTATTTGAGCGATTAAAAAAAGCGATGCACTAAATTCCCGGCCGGGTCTGGTTCCGTCACCAAAAACCCCGAAACGGAGCCCGTACAGGGCTTGTTTTGGCAACCGGGGAGGTGCAGGGATCGTGCGAAATGTGGTTTCCCCCAGGGTTTATTGCATACCCCCACAGGAGAGAATGGTGGTTTTCCGGAGGGTGATTTTTTTGTCCTGGTCTTACGAAAACCACAAAAAAACGGCCCGTCCACTCAGTATCGGAACAAGCAATTTCCCGGCTCAGGAAACAGCCGGTAAAAAAAAGAGCCGGTAACCACGAAAGGTTCGCACAATTTCTCGTTGTTTCGGATTTTCCAAATCCTTTTTCTTTACAGAAACCGGTTGAAAAAAAAAGAACCGTTAATAGGAATACGAAGAGCGATACGATGTACTCTGCGTAGTCCCGGCAGCTCCGAACAGTGATGATAAGAAATCCGGGTTTATCATGAACAGAACCACAAGGTAGATGACAATCCCGACTGCGATAGCGAGGGCAACAGCGAGAACCGCCCGGCCGGTTGGCAGCTGCTGGAGTTCCCGGATCCCAATGACTTCAAGAACCAGATACCAGGCACTCCCGACAATCATGCCAACCGGAAAGAGCCAGCCGAGAAGCAGGGTCGGGGTCATGGCATAGGCAACCACTTTCAGGGTGTTCCTGACACCCTTGCGGCCACCAAGTATATACACCCAGACATGAAGCCAGAGCGCCCCGATGAACAGGGACACGATCATCTGTGCAAGCATCAGGATTATCGCGGTCATGCCCTGTATACTGTACAGCATGAACATCCCGAATCCTCCGGACAGGGTGAAGGTGAACAATATCCCGAATACCGCAAGCAGGATAAAGTAGTACACGAGCGTAAACGACATCGTATCGTTTACCGCCAGCCGGAAATTCTCAACAGGGTTTAAGATAATTCCTTTTACTCTTTCAAACACCAGTTCCAACATAAAGGATAACCTCATTTTAGTTTTTTCAAAAGAAATGACGGGGCATGCATTTTGCCGGAAGACATTATCACGGATCATTCCGAGAGATCCGGTGTACTTCCCGCAATCTGACACAGATCGAATCCGGTTACTCACGGAAGAATGTCGGTTCCAGTTGCATCGCTATCGGCAAGTAAACCGGGATACCTGGTCCAATGCCACCTTCCCTTCGGGATATCCGGTGACCTGGCGGGAAACCGGTTGTTCGCCGGTCCTGGTGGTCTACGTGGAATTGACAAAAGGAGGTACTGCTTATCTGCAGGAACTTACCGGAGTAATAGCCGGGGGAATTGACCGTCACGATTCCCGATTGTTTGCCGGAACATCAATGCATACCCGTTCTGATCGTGTCGTACCTGTCCGTGATATCCGGTCTTCCGGGAAATTCAATGGGGGTCTCCCGGCATTTCCTGACATTCAGGACATGAGATCGAGAGCCCGACAATAAATGCAGGATGCCCTGAATAAAAGCCCGGATGATTCGGTTTCAATGGGACAAAAACACGAAATCAGAGAATACTTCAAAATTGTTCCAGAGCCTGAGCTGGAGGCCCAGAGTCTCCATTTACTCATTAAATCCGATTAATATAAAATTTTTGCTATGCAGTACCGGCCCCGGATTGTGCAACGGTCTGCCAGATTTTCAGATTTTTGAATGTTCTTGCGGTGAGGATTTCATACCCTTCTAATTCCGGGTCTAGTTGCATCTCCATTACTCGAAGAACTGCGAAACATCCACGAAGTTTTCATACCCTTCTTATTCCGGGTCTAATTGCAACCAAAACAGGGTCCGTTGTCTGCAGCGATTCAGGTACATTTGTTTTCATACCCTTCTGATTCCGGGTCTAGTTGCAACAGATCAAACAAGATTCTTCAGGTAAGGAGAGTTACCGTTTTCATACCCTTCTAATTCCGGGTCTAGTTGCAACACCAAGATCTGTTGAAATTGCCTCAGTCCGTCCGATACTGGCGTTTTCATACCCTTCTAATTCCGGGTCTAGTTGCAACTTTTGTCAACACCATAGAAATCCCGGTGCAATACATGTTTTCATACCCTTCTGATTTCGGGTCTAATTGCAACTGCATATTGGAACGGCAGCGCAGAGGTTCCGTGTGTTTTCATACCCTTCTAATTCCGGGTCTAGTTGCAACGACAATGAATGAGAAAGTTGCAAAAGCCTTAAGGGCGTTTTCATACCCTTCTAATTCCGGGTCTAGTTGCAACACAGGATTGACCGATTACTATTACCAATCCACGGGCAAGTTTTCATACCCTTCTAATTCCGGGTCTAGTTGCAACCTAACGAATGAGAATCACCGTATTAAGGCACAGCTTGTTTTCATACCCTTCTAATTCCGGGTCTAGTTGCAATAGTGCGCTTTTTATTCTAAATACCTTTTGCTTTGCAGTTCTGCCCCGGATTTGAGAATTTTTCCGCTGGTCTCACCGGGGACTGGGGGTTTAAAAAGACCAGCGGGACTTCGACGTAAAATCCGGAAAGGATCTATATAATCATTATTAAATGACAATGAAAGACTGCCGTTTTTCTGGCAATAACCCATGAACCGTTACCCGGCGTGAAATACAGTTTTTACCGATGGGAATGATCAGAATTTTATCCGTCTCTTTGGGAACTCTATCGGAATCTGAGGCAACCCGACTCACTTGGTTCGGGTAATCCCATGGGAATCAATCAACCGGATTTCTGAAAAATATTTTTTGTCAGATCACCATTTTGCTAATACTCTTTTCAGCCCCCCGGCAGAAAACCGAGCCGGTTGAAAAAATCCAAAATCTATAGCATTGATCTTTTTCCTCACCAGTATTCCGGAATCCCGTATTTCCTCCCCTCTTCCCTGCATTGCTTCCGCTCCCGGTATACGCTCTGATCCAATGAGTCCCCCTGCTCTTCCCGTTGTGTGAAAAGATCCCGGTCAATGAAGGGATTCAGATCCATTATCAGGATCTTTTCCGGACAAGGGGGTGTTGAGGAAAGAATATACAGGAATTCTGTTGCGGTATGGAACTGGGGAGGACCGGCTTCTGTTGGGGAAAAGAACCGTTTCTCCAGGGATCTCTGGCTGTCTTTGGGAAACCAGGTTCCGAGCAGCCCGAGAACGTTATCGTGGATACAGGCATCCAGTGTTCGGAAGAGTTCAGCAGCATCAACATTCCGGTGGTAGAACGCGTACCCGCGAAGGAGTGGATTGAGTTTCCGGATAAGTTCGTCGGGATTCTGGAATTGTTTCGTATTGAAAAACTCCCTGAGCACCTCCCGGATATGGTGCCCCGAGGCATCCGAAGGCCTGATTGATAATCCCTCTTCTTCTTTGCAGAATCGCCAGTGAAGGAAATGAAAGCTGTCGCTCACCGGAACAATCCGGGTTTTCTCGTCCGAGAGACTGAGCCCACGAGGTTTCAGGAACGCATTGATCTCGTCCCATGCCTCTTCCGCAACGCTCCGGGATGTCGTGAGTATAACGAAATCGTCGGCATACCGGACGAACCGGAGACCGGATCCGGAATTTTGTGGATCTGCATCATTTTCCCCGGGTTTCCCGAACGCTTTCATGAGCCGGGGTTCCAGCCCGTCGAGCGTCATGTTCGCAAGGACCGGTGATATTATCCCGCCCTGGGGAACCCCCCGGGTAGTTGGAGAATACCGGCCGCAATACATACAGCCGGATTTCAGCACCTGCCTGAGATACGTTCGGGATATTGGCAGGTGACTGAGGATCCAGTCATGGCGGATATTGTCAAAGCATCCGGTGATATCGGCATCAAGCACCCAGATCTCGTCTGCCTTTTCCTCATCAAGGAATTGACGGATTGCAGTACACGCATCTTTTGCGGAACGGAACAACCGGTACCCGAAGGAGTGGGGATCTCCCCAGGTCTCGGCAACCGGCTGGAGGGCAAAGGTATAGAGCATCTGCATTGCCCGGTCGTGCATTGCGGAAATCCCGATAGGCCGGAGTTTTCCCGATTCCTTGGGAATGAAGAACCGGAGGAGCGGCATGGATTCATATTCATCATTGTTCAGGTGAAGAGCCGCAGACATCCACTGCGCCGGTGTCTCCCAGACAACGCCATCAACACCCGGGGTGTTACGGCTCTTCCGGTGCATGACTTCCCACACAGCAAGAGCCCTGGCTTCATCGGAGCTCACGAGTTCCTGCTGCAATTGCGGGATCTCATCAACATTTTTTTCAAGAGCAGCCCGGGCAATCCTGCACTGCTGCACTAACACCATCTCCCGGACATCCTTCCAGTCGATGGCATTCCACATTCCTGCAAGGTCTTCTTTCGAGTACACCTTGTCTGCGACAATCTGGTCTGGAAACCCTGATTTCTGATACATATACAATACTCCATTCTGAATGAGAATTTCAACCGTGAATCGAGGTATCCGGTCTGAAATGCAGACCCCGGGACTGCAAAAAAAAGACAAGCGGGTTCATCCGGAGACCGGAAATTCTTCCATGGCCGGAAATAATCGTTATAATAGGGTCAGATGATTTTTTTGTAAGATCCATCTGATAATGGGTTCAATTTATACAGTACTAAACTATGATTCAGGTGATATCGATCTGTCCGGTCCGACAAAAGTATGCTAAAACCGCTTTTACCGGTGTAACTTCATGTGATGAGTGCCGGTTTTCATGTCCTGCTGATTCCGGGACTCAGTGCAAAAGAACCGGTTCCCGATGAAAAGATTCGTAACGGAAAAGAGCCTCCCTATTTTCCGGATTGAAAAAATAATGTTCGGGAGAAGAGAATGGGTCAATAATCAAAATTTTTCTTTTTCCCGATGGTGATAATTTCGATAAGGAGCAGGTTATGCCAGATAAAGAACGTTGCCCGGTATTCCCCGATCCGAATCCGGTATCGTGGTGCCACTTTCGGGCTGTCCCTGACTTTTACCACATCGTGTCTCTGATCCGGGTGTTCGGCAAACTTTTCTAATGCCCGCTCAATGTGAATCCGGTGCTCCCGGGGAATCTCTGCCAGGTCTTTCTCCGCCCTCCGTGACAACGCAATCCAATACACGAAATCACGAATGCCCGGACCCGATAACTTTGTCGTCGCCCAGCTCTTTCATAATCTCCCGGAGGGGCCGGACACGACCGGCCTTGATATCCGCAATTCCTTCTTCCATTGCTTCGATCTCTTCCGTAGTCAGGGGCTCATCATCATACGCGGCTTCAGCTAAGCGGCGTACCACATCATCATAGGTCTCACGTGGATTCAGTTTCAGATCATCCAGGAGTGCCTTGGTATCTGTTCGGATTCTAACGGAGGTAACTTGGGGCATATACTGAGGTATATGAGCATATACTCTGATAAGAATATTCGTTCAGGTAACGGTAATGATGATATTGTTTTCATACTATCCGGATTATGGATCTGGCTTCTCATCTTCCCATGTCGCATATAACTTCCAAAATGGATTGATTGCCTGATTCAGATCTTCCGGATACGGAAAATCGTCTCCGGAGTACCCCATTGTTTTAATTCTTCATCGCACGCGTTACAGTAATACAGCTGCGAAAAGTCGTATATCGCTCCTTGCGTGGCAATACCGCCACATTTCGTGCACGGAATGTCCTCGGTTGTTTCAAGAATTATTTGTTTCATGATCAATCTGTCCTTTTTTCGTTTTCATTTGGTTGGAATCGTAATACACTCACAAACAACTTCATACCCATCGAACGCGTGAGAGGAACGGAATCGAACTGAGCGATTTCCTGGTTTTCGCACCCTTCTTATTTCGGGTCTAGTTGCAACAAGGGAGAACACAGAGAGATTCTGGATTAATCACAAGTTTTCATACCCTTCTGATTCCGGGTCTAGTTGCAACACAACATGTTAGGAGTCACACTAAACCAAGAAAGGGTTTTCATACCCTTCTGATTCCGGGTCTAGTTGCAACGAGATCTCGCGGTATATGCTAGCACTCCTAATGCGATGTTTTCATACCCTTCTGATTCCGGGTCTAGTTGCAACATCGATTCCAGAGCTCAAACTTCTGAAAGATGATAGTTTTCATACCCTTCTGATACCGGGTCTAGTTGCAACTCTATTTGGCGGGAGCGCTTTTTAATGCTGGAGAGTTTTCATACCCTTCTGATTCCGGGTCTAATTGCAACGTTGTTTCACCGCAGTTCGCCCTTTCGGGCGATGATGTTTTCATACCCTTCTGATTACGGGTCTAGTTGCAACGTCAACTATGCTTTAGAGAGACAAAATTATGGATAGTTTTCATACCCTTCTGATCCCAGGTGACATTATTCGGGAGGGTCAAATGCAATCGTATCTCGATAGTAAAAATTCCCTTGCCCGTTTTGATGAATAGTGGTTTCGGTCCTTAAAACTCAAAGGAACAGACGCGAACCTACACAGTTTTCATACCCTTCTCGTTTCGGGTGATAATGCACAGTACGCTTTTTTGCTCTTTATACATTTTGTTTAATACCCAGCCCATTAGTATACGTGCTTTGCACATCTCTTCACCGGAATTTGAGTCTCCAAAAGCGCATCAAGTTCAGGATGGATAGATTCGGAATTTATCTGACTTCGGTCCTGCTTTTTTAAGAAAAAATTCCCTTGGAAAAATCAGTAGATGATTTTGAAACCGATGAAGTGTTTCATACCCTTTTAATTCCGGGCTATGAGTTCCATTCATTACCAAAAAGGTTCCGAATACGTCACATCGCCCTTGGTTTTCATACCCTTCTGATTCCGGGTCTAGTTGCAACCTATCATGTCGATAGCATGGCTTTCAATATGTCGTTTTTATATCCTTCTTATTCCGGGTCTTGTTGCAACCTAAACTATTGCACGAAAGATTTTTGAACGCCCCTGTTTTCATACCCTTCTAACTCCGGGTCTAGTTGCAACATCGGGAGGTTCGCTGATATGCACGTTTGCGGATTGGTTTTCATACCCTTCTCATTCCGGGTCTAGTTGCAACAAGACGAAGTACCGAGTGCCCAAGTGATGGTATGTTTTCATACCCTACTCATTCCGGGTCTAGTTGAAACATCTCGGCCAACTGGGAGGAGTTGTTCTACGTCACGATGTTTTCATACCCTTCTAATTCCGGGTCTAATTGCAACTTCAAAAACAAATCAAGGAAGGAATGGGCTTTGGCGGTTTTCATACCCTTCTAATTTCGGGTCTAGTTGCAACATGGTCGAAAAAAACCGAACACCACCCCGATGTTGCCGTTTTCATACCCTTCTAATTTCGGGTCTAGTTGCAACTATCGCGGATCGCGCTATTGGCAGTGCTGATGGTGGGGATGAGTTTTCATACCCTTCTGATTCCGGGTCTAGTTGCAACGATAAAAAATGGAATGGAAATCAGGTACCTCTAAGAGGTTTTCATACCCTTCTAATTCCGGGTCTAGTTGCAACATTGGGATTGGGGCGATGGCACGCACTGTTACCAGGTTTTCATACCCTTCCAATTCCGGGTCTAGTTGCAACAGTGCGCTTTTTTGTTCTAAATACCTTTTGCTTTGTACTCCAGCCCCGGATTTTCAAGGTTATTTCGCTGACCCATCCGGACACTCAGGGTTTATTAAGGTCAGCGCAACTCCGAGGTGGTTTTAAAAAATTATCTATTTAATTATTGTTAAATTACAATGAAAGATCGTGGCTCTGTTGGCAATTTCCCATGAACCTGCACCAGGAGTGAAACACAGTTTTTGCATAAGGGAACGATCATGATCTTATCGGTGTCTTTTGGAAAATCCTGTTGTATCTGTCGGGTCATGAGTCCGATCCTCGCCAGCGGGATATTCCCGTAAAAGACACTATACTGGACCCGGGACAGTCCATTCGCAAACAGGACATAAATGAGCCGGTTGCGGGTTTTGTCTCCTGGATATCATAACATACCAGGACAAATGCAGTCTTCATCAATTCACATCCTTGTTGGTTATGAACGGTATGCAAACGGCCGGTAGGCTTTTTGTTTCAGCATGGCCGCTGAAAGCAGCTGTCGTTGCCCGACCCGACTGATGAATAAAAAAAAGATAAAAAATCATCGCAATCAGAACGAATCTATCTGGAATTTGTCTGAATCTGACTCAATCTCCATATAATGACGTTACAGACAATTCGAAGAAGAAATGATTCCTCTTCTAAAACATCTTTGAAATATTAACAATCTCCTGTAGTTGCGACGTCTTGGGAATTCAGAAACCAATAAAAATATTTAAAAGATTATATATCGAAGAAAGTTATACCCTTTATTGTCCGTGAAATAATTGACTTGCTCGGGAAACGGATATTTGAGAGGATTTCACCCGAATGTCGCTATCGTTTTTGGAACTCACAACATAACATGGGAGGTGGATGAAAATCAATGCATATGAACAGTGTATATTTGCGGTTGTAATAGTTGTCATAACCTGTCTTATTGGATATTTTATATCCTGTTCCGGGGATTTATTTATTGGAGGAATCGTCTCATTGGGTGGAATTGGGTTTGGTATTTTGTTGATCTATTTAGCAAGCAAAAAAGAATAGAGATTTTCAGGGACTATAATAATCGGATATTTGTTATTACTTTTTAATAATTTCGAAAACCCGGGATTTTATTTTACCATGATGTTTAATTTTCAGTTTTCTTTTTGAGTTGCCAGGAAATAATCAGATTAAAACAGAGATTACTTGGCAATAAGGATCATTTGCTGGTGTTATATCCTTCTGATTCCGGGTGTTGTTTCAACAGTGCGCTTTTTTGTTCTAAAATCTTTTGCTTTTCAATCCAGCCCCGGATTTTCCGGGTCGCTGCGATTAATGTTAACGCCATCCGGCGGCAGAAAAGATTTGTAAGTAATTAATTTGAATCCGTGAAAAAAAGCCTCCCATTACTTCTGATTGCAATGGTATCTTCATCTCCTTTTTCAAGTATGATCTTTCCGTCGTGAATCTCTTTATGGTGATAATCGCATGTCACAATCATATTGCCTGAATGATCCTTCCCTCGATCTGCGAGCCGGATGATATGATGGACCTCAATCCCCGAAGGATTTGTTGCGGGATCACCTGCGGCACATATCTGGCATTGGAAATTATGACGTGTTTTTACCAAAAACGTCAAAAACTGATTCCTGTAAACAAGAGTTTCCTCGGAACGCTGGTTCTCTCTGTCGATGATGTCATCAATACTTTTTCCCTGTGAATAATATTCCTGGATAATATCCTGATAATATTTTTTAAATGGTTCAGGTTCTTTCCTTCGCAAACAATTGAAATCCACATCGGTCGGGAAAAATTCATCCTTAAACATCGGGAATATATTTGTCAGCCTGATAAGGACCGCGCCATCCAGCCTCTCGATTCGGAAACGGATCTCATTTTTATTTTGGATTGCATCAAAAACTGATCGGGGCGTTTGGGGATGAAGCCCGCACTGGAGCCAGAATTCAAGGATACTGGAAAGCTCGTTGAAATCAGAGATGACAAATTTCCAGTGTCCTCTTCCATCCAGAATCATATTTCCTATTGTGTGCGCACCGTATTCGTTCAGGTTCTGTCTCAAAGGACTTGATCGCCGGATGATCATCAGGATGATGTGCGAATATTTCATGAAATATGGTGAATACGGACCCTGGGACTTCATGAAAAGGAATTCAAGGAATGCGCGAAGTCGGGCATCGACGCCGAGAATCTTTTTTGCAGGTCCAAATATTGACGCGAGTCTTTCTTTTATTGCATCGTAGGAAACGCGCCCTTCAATAAGGTCATCACAAAGAATCTGTAATTCTGCCTCGTGAGGACGCCAATTCACCCGTTTTCCCATTCAATCACGTCCGAATAAGTTTGTTCCATTCATGATATTCAGATAAGAACAGCGCGGCCCGAACTGACACTACTTACGCGCACGCTCCTGATCATGGACATCGGCATACTATTGCAGGGTCTGTTTTCATACCCTTCTGATTACGTGTCTAGTTGCAAGACAAGAACAACCCGAAATTCCAGGAAAATCTCGAAGGAGTGTTTTCATACCCTTCTTATTCCGGGTCTAGTTGCAACATACAAATAGGAAAATTAGTCCTACCAAAAGAAGTTTTCATACCCTTCTGATTTCGGGTCAAGTTGCAACATGTAATGAAGAAGGATAAAGTTGCAGATCACCAGTTTTCATACCCTTCTGATACCGGGTGATGTTGCAACTTATTTGGTCACGAAGAACCGAGAGGAAGTTCGAAAGTTTTCATACCCTACTGATCCCAGGTGACATTATTCGGGTGGGCTAAATGCAATCGTATCAACGATGTAAAAATTCCCATACCCATTTTGACAAATAATGGTTTCGGTCCTTAAAACTCAAAGGAACAGACGCGAACCTACACAGTTTTCATACCCTTCTCGTTTCGGGTGATAATGCACAGTGCGCTTTTTTGCTCTATATACATTTTGTTTAATGCCCAGCCCCGGAGTTTCCGGGCGTTGCACGTCACTTCACCGGAATTTGAGTATCCAAAAACTCATCACGTTCAGGATGGATAGATCCGGATTTTATCTGACTTCGGTCCTGCTTTTTTCAGAAAAAATTCCCTTGGAAAAATCAGTAGATGATTTTGAAAACCGTTGAAGAGTTTTATACCCTTTTAATTCCGGGTTAAGAGTTCCATTCATTCCAAAAAGGTTCCGAGTACGTCACATCGCCCTTGGTTTTCATACCCTTCTGATACCGGGTCTAATTGCATCCTATCATGTCGATAGCATGGCTTTCAATATGTCGTTTTTATATCCTTCTTATTCCGGGTCTCGTTGCAACAACAGAGCACCAATGCAATAAACAGGACGTTGAGTGTTTTCATTCCGTTCTCATTCCGGGTCTTGTTGCAACCTAAACTATTGCACGAAAGATTTTTGAACGCCCCTATTTTCATACCCTTCTAACTCCGGGTCTAGTTGCAACATAGTGTGTGTGATTTATTGTTGTGGGGCTGCCTTGTTTTCATACCCTTCTAATTACGGGTCTAGTTGCAACTTCGAGTTTTTGCTGTTGTTTTTCATTATCGAGAAGTTTTCATACCCTTCTAATTCCGGGTCTAGTTGCAACATTAATGGGGCGTCAAGTGGAAGCTTTTTGTCATGGTTTTCATACCCTTCTAATTACGGGTCTAGTTGCAACCGATTCCATGAGCACTTCTGTAGAAATAATTAAAAGGGTTTTCATACCCTTCTAATTCCGGGTCTAGTTGCAACATGATTGAACAAGCAATGGACGCATGTTGAAAAACAGTTTTCATACCCTTCTAATTCCGGGTCTAGTTGCAACTGCCGGATAACCCCGGAGTGTGTAATGCTATCATAATGTTTTCATACCCTTCTTATTTCGGGTCTAGTTGCAACTAATGGTTATCGTTCATGGAGATTATTTGGAATGAGAGGTTTTCATACCCTTCTGATTCCGGGTCTAGTTGCAACTAAAAATGCTACACGCTTTTGTATATTTTACGGGGATAGTTTGTTTTCATACCCTTCTGATTCCGGGTCTAGTTGCAACACATTCCTGATTGGGTGATTGGGCTAGCAATAGCCAGTTTTCATACCCTTCTAATTCCGGGTCTAGTTGCAACTTAAGGATAGTCCAATGTTTGGAGTGACAATAATAGGTTTTCATACCCTTCTAATTCCGGGTCTAGTTGCAACAGTGCGCTTTTTTGTTCTAAATACCTTTTGCTTTGTACTCCAGCCCCGGATTTTCAGGGTTATTGCGCTGACCCATCCGGGCATTCAGGGTTTATAAAGGTCAGCGCAACTCCGAGGTGGTTTAAAAAAAATTATCTATTTAATTGTTGTTAAATTACAATGAAAGATCGTGGCTCTGTTGGCAATTTCCCATGGACCTGCACCAGACGTGAAACACAGTTTTTGCATAAGGGAACGATCATGATCTTATCGGTGTCTTTTGGAAAATCCTGTTGTATCTGTCGGGTCATGAGTCCGATCCTCGCCAGCGGGATATTCCCGTAAAAGACACTATACTGTACCCGGGACAGTCCATAGGCAAACAGGACATAAATGAGCCGGTTGCGGGTTTTTGTCTCCTGGATATCATAACATACCAGGACAAATGCAGTCTTCATCAATTCACATCCTTGTTAGTTATGAACGGTATGCAAACGGCCGGTAGGCTTTTTGTTTCAGCATGGCCGCTGAAAGCAGCTGTGCCTGCGCATCGATCACTGCTGAAAACGGCTGTCGCTGCCCGGCATATTCATAGCGGGCATCCAGCCGGCCCAGAACCGCTTCTGCATAAGATTTTTTCAGGTCTGATTGGATCCTGCAACCTTCCGGAGTTATACTGAACTGAGAAGTATCGATCTGCTGTCGGTTGATCAGCGTCAGCACTGTCCGATCAACGATCGGCTGCCGGAACTCTTCGATGAAATCGTACACGAGCGGCTCCTGCTTCCGGTAATCTGCGTGCAGCACTCCGTAAAATGGGCTGAGTTTTGCTTTGATGAGCGAAGTCCGTATAACGCCGTACAGGATCCCGTACCCGTAACTCATCAGCGAGTTCACCGGGTCCCGGGGTGGGTGACGGGTCCGGCCATGGAACCCGAACGGTTTCGGGATGATCTCAGTCAGCGCCCGGTAATACATGCGGGTTGCCATCCCCTCGATCCCGAGAAGGTCGGCAAGAGATTCCGTCTTCTTCGCCCGGTCAGCAAACCGTGAGAGTTCGGCGCTCACAGGGCAATCCCCTAATTTGGCATTCTTCCACACGCTTGAGAGCAGGCCCAGCTTGTTATGGATTGCCTGTCCCACGATCGCCCGTGCTATCAGTACCCGTCTCTTCTCCGGAATACCTGATTGCCACGCGGCATTCTCAATCATCGAACATTTGGCACAGGGAAAAAGAAAGCCCGACGGCATGCAACGATCGTCCAGAAGGACCATTTCGATACCTTGACTCAGCAGGATCCGGATCGCGCTCGTCGAGATCCCATGATTGCCGGAGATCATGATAAGGGTGAGATCTTCCGGGTTGAGAACCGTTTTTGTTGATTCTTCTTTTTCCTGTACAAGCGGATCGATCACGATCAGCCCTTTCTCGTTCCGGATACGTTTGCCGTAGCCGGTAATACAACAGATGGTCATAGGTTTACCCACTCTAAAATCCAAAACTGGCGTCTTAACCGGTGTGCTGCCAATAGTGCCAGAAAAGAACGGTTGTCTGAAAAGCAATGGCCTCCAGAAAGCCGAATCGTCGCTTCGGGAAGGCAAAAAGAGAGAATGGTTACGATGCTGCGAAACTTTTCAGCTTGAACATATCGGCAACTTTTATATTCAGTAGGGGATCGCGTACGAGATACAGCGAAGCCCATTCTTTCAGCATCTCGCCATTAATTATCGTGCAGCCATAGTTACTGGCCCGGTTTTTCAGAGCTTCACTTGTATCCCCCGTGCGGGGATCGATAATGTTTGGCGATGTTGTTGCGATGAATGCCCTGACCCGTAGGGCACCGAGTCCCGCTTTGATGGCCTCCATCTTGTACAGAACATCGTTGCCCTTGGCATCATGTGCCTGTGAACCGGTCTTGCATTCGACGATACAGAGCGAACGTTCAGTCATGAACGAAATATCAAATTCGTTGCTCCCACCCGCCCTTGGCTGTCCGGTTGTAAGTCCCACCTGGAGACAGCGTACCAAAGCGGGAACGAACGGCACAAGGAGTCCGTATATGAAATATTCCAGCCACCTGCCGGTCAGGAACTCGACAGCCTGCCGTTCAAGATGACCGGAAATTACCCGGTTAGAATCCTGCAAGCCGAAAGCGGAACAGATCCGCTCCCGCAGCGCACTGTTGTCGATCCATAACCGTTCTTCACCGGTTAGAATGAGACCTTCCTTTTCCCATCTCCGCTCTGATGCTTTCTTCTTCTCTTCTTTGAGGTACTGGAGTCGGGACAAAACCTTCCGGACATTTTCATTCTTATGATGTGCGGTCAGCAACACGCTGAGATCCATGAGCTCATAAGCCCGCTGGTTCTGCCGAATAAGATCGTTTGCGTTCCGTATGCCGTAGCCGTACCCTTCCAGGAATTCAAAGGCAGAAACATGCTGGTCCCCAAGAGGGACATACTTTCCCAGTAATAGATCGGTTGCCGTGTACTGGTCGCTTTCCACAATATAGAGCGCAGTGATCTGTTTTTCCTTTGCAAACTCGTAAGCCCCGATACTCATCGGTTTGGTCCCGCCAGTGATATTGACAATCCACTCGTCATCGGGCCGTTCTTCATGGGCTGCATTCAAAGCACTCATCGTCTCGGTAACCGAGTTCTCTTTCCGGATATTGACGAACTTCGTTTTTTGTGAATAGTCAAGTCCTCCGGCAGCCAGGGCTAGGAGGAACCAATCAGCATTGCTCTTCATGCCGGACGTCACCAGCAGCACAAGATTGTTCGGCCTGATCGTTTTTACCGTCAGGAGGTTGGGGATGTGTTGCTTGCTGATAAGGCAGACAAGGGTTTTCATGACGGTCACCTATTATTGCTTTGGATAGGACGGCCCGTACTTCCCCTGTTGCGAGTTCCCCGATTGAGGAAATTGGTTGTATTTCTTATTTCCCGGATGATAGGGGTTCCCGGCAATGGTAACATTCCCGGGCGAGTTGGGTGAAGCCGGTTTTTTCACTTCCGGCGGCACCCCCTCAATTTTCACCAGTCTGCCATACCCTGCACTTGTCTTCCCCCCAATCCCCCAGTTACAGAGAGCTTCTGACAGGATCTGGAACGCGAGTTTTTCCCACTCTTTTCCATTTGCATCCTGGATGTCACAGGTCACAGCAATGTGGAAAATTCCGCTGAGGGAAAGGAACGAAATGGGATTTGGCTCATCGAAATCGGTTGGGGCATCATCTTTTCCAGAGTAATAATCTCCATGGTGAGGAGTCATGATATCCCGTTTGAGCGATCGTTTCAGACTTTCCGGAGTAATCCATGCATCATGGAAGACGATATGGCCGGAATCGTCATTTGTCCCAAAGAGCTGATTGTGGTATTCGTTATTTTTCCTGAACGATACGTTGCTTTCATCAGCTCCCCAGACCTGATCGCAATAATGCGATGCAAGTCCTTTCAGTGCGCTCCCGGGAATAACGGGTGTACCATATGTGTGGTGAAGCGTGATCCCGGTCTCAAGGACATTCTCGCTCCCAAGGCCGATAACCAGACGGCCCAGTGTCTCGAAATTTCCCTGGTTACCGAAAGAGTCAAGGGAAGTAATGTATCGCTCGAATGCTGCACCATATGGTCTTGCAGCAGGTACCATCGCGTTGTGCATTGCTGCATACAGACCTTTTTTCGCCTCGACACCATGAGTTTTGTCTTTGTCTTTATCCTTGTCATTGACATCATAAAGGAGGAACCGATCACGGATAAGGGATGCATTTGCACCATTGGGCAGGGAATACTCCCGCCACAATTTCTTGATTTCATCCCTGCATGCCTGTGCCATACTCAACTCTCCTTCAGCAGCGTCTCCGCATAACGTTTGAGCCATGTAGCAGAGTCCATGGCGTCGCGGGTGAGACGCTGGTATTCAAGCAGGGGTGCGGTCCGGCTCTTTTTTACCAGGGTTTCCGGAACAAGGGGCATGATTGTCTCAAGGTGCCGTAAATAATCTTTACCGGTATCTTTCTCCTTGGCAGTAACAAACGCAACTGCCTGGACAAGACCGCAGGTATGCACAAGGGCCGGGAAACTCCGGGCAAGCTGGAGGTATTTTCTCTCTTCTTCTTTTTGAGATATATCCGCATCCTTGTGGACCTTTTTGTTCACACAATCATATGCAATTTCAGCCCGGATCTGGTTTTTTGTCAGGATCTTTTCTTCCGACATAAAATCATCCCTGAGTAAACCGGCACCGTACACGGCCTTTCCCGACATTCGCTTTCCCCCCGATCTGGAGATCGAGATCGCTGGTGCAGCACTCCGCAAAAATTTTTTCTGGGGTTATCTCTTTACCCCCATAGATGCGGTCGCACCACGCTATACCGGCAAGGATTGCTTCCGAGGGCAGGGATTCTTCGTACCAGAGCGCGCCTTTCTCCACGATTTTTCTCTCGTCATTGATCCGTACTCGGGCGGCGATATCAGTCCCGTGCTCGGCAAGGAAGTTGAAACAATTGTCTGAAACGATGACGAATCTTTCCTTGAAAATTGCCTGCCAGGTTGGATCGGTGAATAGTATTGCAGATAATTTTTCGGCCCATTTGCCGGTCCGCTCACCATCCGGTTTTGCAGACAGATCAAGGTCCTCAAGAAAAATTTTCTCTCCGTCATTTATTACCGATTTCACGGGACAATATGCCTCCTTGTCGGACGAAGTGGGGGTGTCGGGAAGACCCGTGTAACCGGTCACGGCAAGATCGCGTTTCAGGCGCTCAAGAACCATAGGGCTCGTGACATAGGCAAATGTGCCGTACAGGCTGCGGACCGGCATACAGACAATGTGCGCATCCGTCAGGACCAGCGCTCCGGCATTCGATTCGACATCAAGGCCAGCCTTACCGAATGCAGCATCAATCAGGTTCGTCTCTTTCTTCATTGCGGTTTTGAAATGATCCCGCAACACACCTTTCACTGCTGAGCCGGGAACGATCGGCCACGTCGTCACCTTCTCGCGCATGATCGGCATATCGATAAAGCCGACTCCTTTTCCTGCCCCGACATGGAGCGGGGTAATAGCCTGAATCCAGTACATCTTTGCATTTTTCATTGTTGAGGTTGTCATAATCTATCTCTCCGTTTTTATCAGCAGACTTTGTTATTCATCTCGTAATCCCACACACCCCAGAGTGCCAGCCCGAATCCGTCACTCTTTTCCCGGTTATCTTCCGATTCATCGGATACGGGTTTCAGCCAAAGATCCATTGCAAGTTCCTGGGCATTTCCCTCTATGCATTCAAAGAAATAGACGGAACCGGCAGGAACCAGCCGCCGCAGGGGTTTTGGACCGGGCTTATGTTTCCCGTTTTTCTCCAGGCTCCAGCCGGAGATTGGCTTCCAGCGCTCAACACAGGCTGACCTCAGTTTCAGGGTACAATTTTCCGGGGCACCTGGCGGGTGGCCGATAAGAGTGGTTTGATCGATCCAGCCGGGTAGCCAGCCACGTTCAAAATAAGCCGGGGTTGCAAGAACCATCCGTAGATTCTTTTTGCCAGCCAGTGCATTCATGATCTCTACGGGGCAGTTCCATCCTTTTGGCGGTACATCTTTGATCTCCCACGTGGAAACCCGCCGCTCCCCACCAATAGTATTGCATCCGGCAAGATCTGGAATTAGTTTTGCAAATTCATTCGCTGATTCAACCCGGGTAGCGATACTGCAACTATTAGTCGACCCGCTCGCGGAGAAATCTAGACCAACCGTCTCGAACAGCATCCCATCCTCGGCAGAACCACTGCTTTCGGCCATCTTTACATGAAACCGTGACTCTTTCTGGGGAAACGCGAGACCGTTTGGCGTGCCATCGTTATCATTTTTTGAAATCACCGGCGCATTGAACTGTTTATCACCCGGGTTTTCCAGCCATGAGACCATCTGATTTAAAGACCAGAACGGTAACGGGGTTGTAGGTTTGAACTCGTACAGTACTGTTGATGGCAGCATAGCCGGTTGTAAAGCAGGGTTTGGCAGATTGCATCCATCTCCCGGCTGCAATGCAACCGGTCGTATCGCATATGTCTTCCGATCGTTCTCATTGGAACCATCAACCAGAAGATCGCGGGGCGCCGGGAAGAATAACGTACCCCCGAGACTCATAAGTGGTCCGTATACCGACACCTGTTTGAGTGCATCAACAATTTTCTCAAAACCGTTCCCGTTAATTTTACCCAGAGCGGTTCTTACCGACCCGGCAATGACAGAGGGGTACGGCCAGTCCAGCGATTTCATGCGGAGTCCGGCACCGAACGGCCGGCTGTCCCTGGCAATGATTGGGTCATGGGGAGTTATGGAAAGATATTTTTCTGTCATGATTGCACCTTCCGTGAATTACGGCACCCCGTCTGCCGGGTAACTTCCGCGATTCTTCGTGTCAGGACCAGTTCTTCCGCACGACGCTTCAGATCCTCATGCTGATGAATACCGGCAGTGAGTTTTTTCAGGTCGTCCTCGTTGATTGCCCGGGTCCCACTCCCCGCTCGTTTCCGTGCAAGGAGCCGGGTAACATCTTTCTCAAGAAGATTCGGGGGAATCGGTGGTTTCCATGCTTTGTAGTCTTCAGCCAACTGCTGGAGATCGTATGCAGCTCCATCGGGGAAGTCGTCGGCAATGTGCAGGTTCACCCATTTTTCCAGGCGCTGGTCTATGCTCATGGAATTTCCGGAAGTGCTGGTGGGTGACCACTGCTCGCGGATCTTTGTCGGATCTCCTCCACCCCGAGTGTGAAGGTGAACCGCAAGACCGTTCCGGTCCGGTTTTTTCGCAGCCTTTTCCGCATCGCGTCCGTAGGCAAGAATATCTTCAAGAGGTTCGAGCGAATGAACAATGGCGATCCCAACAGAGAGCGAGGGAGTTTTTCCCGTTTCGTTTTTAGGATCAAGGGGAAAGCCGTTTAATAATTTAGCAAATTTTTCATGGAGTGCCCGTGCGGTTGCAATGCAGGTGTCCGCCGGAAGGAACGCAAGTACATCGTCACCACCGGTATAGACTACGCAACCATGTGCAGATCTCTTCGGTGTACCATCTTCACCCGAGAGCCCAGAGGGATCCTCGATGATCTTCTTTGCTTCTCTGGCGAATTTGGATAACTGCGTGGAAAACTCACGGTGCCGTTCTGAGTCATCTATGGCAGAAATTGCCTTTCCCATCTGGTCACCATCAGCCACAAGTACCGCGAGATAGGGATTCGGTTCGCCAAACCCAAATCCGATCTCGTTCTTATCATTCGTTCCTTTTCTTTGTAGACGAATGAGATGTTCTTTAATGCTGTCGAGATCTTTTCGATCGCCCTCATCCAGATAATTCATCCAGGATTTCCCTTTCCCCTGCTTTCTTTCAGATGTTTTCTTCATCGCATTCAGCCGGTCAGGGAAGAGGATCTGGCTGTCATATGGGAAATCCTTGTAGAGTTTGCCCGAATATTTGGAGGCTATTGTTGTGTTTCTCTCACAGATCTCACGGATCTTTTCCAGAATCTTAATGGCTTCAACATTTTTCGAGTCCACGATTCCCCTGATCCAGGGGTCAACGGCGACACGGACAACGGACGGGAATGATACATTCCCGCTGCCCAGCCGCTTTGTCAACCCAACTGCGCAAAGTTCCTCACTCTCTTTGAGACGCATACGGATGATGAGATCTCTTTGCAGGTCTGACTCTTTTTTCAACACACTATCCCGGGCACCGTCAAGCGAGGATTTTTCATTCCCCCAATGGGATTTTGCAGGCTCGAAATTACGAGTTGATTTCCTTGCAGCGAGAAGCCGCATGAGACGGGTGCGAGTTGATTGATATTGTTTTATATCTGTGAACGGAACCCATGCCGAGTAAAACTCGATGACATCGTTGATCTGCTCTTTCCAGATTGCTTCATCCACAGCAGTTCCGGCAGCTCCCCGTGCAACTTCTGCGAAGAACATCCAACGTTTCTGCGCAGCATCCTTTGCAGCCTTGTTAATATCCTCAGGATTCATCCCTTCAGGCAATTCGGCAAGAATGATGTTGGCAACATTGAATGCATTGGAATCCTTACCCGGATTCAGATCCGGATCTCCCTTTTCCAGGGCCGGGAAGATGAGCATACCCCCATCTTCTGCAATCTTCCATGCAGCAGCTTTGCTGATCTCGGACAGCAGATGAGAGCCAAACCAGAGATCTCGGGTTGTCCGTGCAGCCGCGATGAAATCCTGTACCGGACCAAGGGCAAGGACATAGAGATGATCTGTCATTTCGACACCTCGGTGAATCCCTGCTCTTTTTCCTGTGCATATGCGATGAATGCTTCGAGCGCGGAACCCTTTTGGGAACGGGGCTTTTCTTTAGGTCCTAACGGAGAATCTGGATATTCTGTTAGTGCTTTGTTTGCTATCTGTTCTGGTAGAATCTCTTTTGGAGTGGAATGATAGTTCCCGGTCAATCGAAGGACAGGAATATTCGGATGTGGCAGAACAAGGATAATGGAAAATATACTCTCATTCTGGAGTACTATGGGACGTGTGATTACCGGACTTGCCATTCGTGTTCCATCGATCTGTTTTCCGGTTTTTTTATCCCGTTTTGTTGGAATTAATGTCACAGAGGGGGGATCTTTATTTTGGATGGCAGAATGCCCTTTTCCCGGGCCATCTGCGAAATGGAAAATTATCGGGAGACCAAATTCTGCACGAGGGAAAAACTCTGTTGGTGTCTTCGGGATTGAATGATCTGTATCGGGATTAGGTTGCTGGTTTTTCAAAGCACATCCGGTAATTTTCCGGATGGAATCGGGTTCGGGCCAGTTGGATCTCCCTGCGGGAACGGTAATTTGATGACAATTTGCACCAAATCCAACATTTTTTGTATGAGGCCCTCCACTACGAAGTTGTCGGAAATTTCGAATTGTACCGATTGATTTGGACCATGCAACAATCGTGTTAGCAAAAGGCTCTGTTGAACATAATATCGTAAATGGGAAATCACATCCCAGATTTTCCAGGGAATTAAAAGCTAATTTTTTACAAAACAATGCTCCGCATCCACGTCGGGTCCTTGCTCCGATTCCCCCAAAATTTATCCATGCTTTTAAGGCCGCCTCAACATCTGGACCGATGTCCTGAATTGTCTCAGGTAATGGCGTTTTTTTATTGTGAATCAAATCGGCATTTACCTTTTCCCGGATTAATTGAAGTTTATTGGGCTGTAACCAACGGATTTTGAGGACGAAAGTAAAATCTTCTTTGCAGATATCAACTTCCTTCTCTTTCGCAGGGAAAAGGACATACGATTGAGGGTCCCTTGGGTTAAAACCATAATTCTTTTTTACAGACGACCTGGG
The DNA here is from genome assembly GCF_963677065.1 of uncultured Methanoregula sp. Classification (NCBI taxonomy): domain Archaea; kingdom Methanobacteriati; phylum Methanobacteriota; class Methanomicrobia; order Methanomicrobiales; family Methanoregulaceae; genus Methanoregula; species uncultured Methanoregula sp. Next base: position 2,559,816 of record NZ_OY781872.1, on the reverse strand, counting down.
TTCTAATATCTCTCTATCTGGTTGTTCCACTTCAATGGTAACCGGACTTGGATTGTCGGTTGAGCCCCAAATCTCACCTTCCCTTTGTCGAAGTTCTGTAATAGAATGATATTTTGCTCCTATTGTTGCCCGCCACCAAAAACGGAGGTTTCCCCGAATACTGGAGGGTCGGATCAACATTTCAGTATCTACGTTTCCTGCTTCGACTCCTCCCCCGTAAAGTGGTGTAATGACATATATTTCATAATTATTTTCAATAACATTCGGATCTTTAATCGGGGTGTCTAATCCTTTGGGAAATATTTCAATATTTCGGGGAATAATGTTCACACTCCTTCAATCAATTCTAATTTTTTCAATCTCCGCTTTACCGTCACAAAACAGTTTATAATCCTGATTTTCACGCTCACGCCACACCCCCGTGTTTCACAACCATTCCCCCAAACCCGTACGTGCTGTGCTTGCCAATCTGGAGGAACTCTCCCATCTTGAGGACATTCCCGATATCCGGGTGAACTGCCGATGTGTCATACGAGATAGAGCCGACAATTCCTTCGAGAACGATCTTTTTATCGAACATGTTCTCGTGCACAATCTTGACGGTCCGGATATCGTAGTCAAGGATCTCGGCTTCCATGTCGAGCATGTCGTCCGGGATACGGCAGGGGTAATTCTTCTCGTCATAGTACTTCGTGATCCGGTTGTAGGACCGGACGCTGGACTTGAGCAGCATGGAGAGTTCGGGCAGGAGTTCCTGCGTATCGTCTTCGCGGATGTGGGTCGGCGATACAAAGACGACCTCGGTTGTATCTTCAGTCTGCATTGCGGGCATCTCGATCATGCGCGCTTCCATGTGCTCGATCCGGAACGGCATGGAACCGAAATGCCTGCTGTTGACGTGCTCATGGATCAGGGTCATGATACGCGGCGCAAACTTCTTGCGGTCCCCGTAGATCTTCATGAAGTTCCGGATTCCTCCATTGAACGGAACCGAGAGAAGAGAGTAGGGTTTTACATCAGTCTGCTCCTTGAAGACCATGTAATACGGGCACTTGGAACAACTGTCACATTCTTCCGTACATTTTGTGGTAGCATCACAACGGAGCGTGTTACCCAGCCACCCCCGGAAGACCGAGCCGGGAAATTCTAATCCCAGATCGCGGGGCATGGAAATATCAATCGTTATCAGTGAACATTTCATAGTGTTCTCCTTTATAGAATACTAATGAATAAGCGGTTTATAATCCCGAATCATTTATACGACTACCGATTTATTTCTCCCGGAATAATCTGACGTGAAAATGGGTAATGCAAGAGGAAATGATTCAGCTTGGTGATCGGAAATCAAAATGGCAGTTTATCTGCGGAATCAGATCTTCATAAAACAGAATATTTCCCGTACGGAATACATGAACTGATTGAGGTTTGTTCTTGTCTGATTCATCTGTTTTTTTAAGAGTGACTGAATTGAACAATGAACCAATTGAAGATCGGAATCTGCTAATTACTGAGAACAGGGTTCAAAAGCATATGCTCTTGACAATTTCTTTTATGGTACGCGATCTATAAAAATATACCTGCCAGGTTTCAGTTTTTTTCTGAGCAAAGATCAATTCACAGTGCTTAATTATCCAGAAATAATAATTCCCAACAGATGTTTTTATGAAAACCGCCATGATTGTTCCCCTGGGAATGAGCCCGCCTATTGTTACTGCCGGAATGGATGCGTCTGATTTTAAAGTGACTCATCTTATCATGATTGCAACAAAGCATCCTGTTGTTCTGGCCGGTCTTGACCTGATTAACGTGGCTCTGAGCGTGAGATCGCCAAAGATCAAGATTCATGCAGAGATTCTTCCGTATGAGGATGTAACGAAAACGACCGAGAATTTTGCCTTTATGGAGACCTCGATACGACTCATCCGGGAAGCTCGCGTAAAACAGGGTTGCGACCGGGTTCTGCTGAACGTGGCCGGTGGGCGTAAGAATATGTGCATCACCCTCACGATGATCGGCCAGCTGATGAATGTCGATGGAGTCTTCCATATCGGCAATCCGCAGTTCAATCTCCTCAACCAGGGACTCGAACGGCTTCGCGGCGACATCGACCAGATGCATGCAGCAGAAACCCTGGAAGAGAAACAGGCAATTTACAAGGCAAAGAAGAAACAGTTCGATCATGTACTCTTTCCTCCCCGATCTGATTATGAGATTATCCGGGTTCCGACATTCCCGGTCGACCAGTCAACCGTGCAGAGGCTACTGGTCGAACTCAAAGGCGACATAAAGGGAGAGGTCATCAACCTGACGCTCGGGGACAAGGCGATCCTTGAACGCCATGGGATCCTTGAAAAAGGGAAGACCCGGAATCACTACTATGTCTCTGAATATGGGCAGAAGTTCCTGGATGCTTTCATCTGAACTGTCATAATTTATCGGTCATTGATGGAGCTCAATAAAAAGACTTCATCAGATTTTTAGTGTTATTAATCTGTATCGTCGTTTCATATCAGGGTAACCAGACATTAAATTGAGTGCCAGTTTTTCCAACTCAACTATTACTCATCCTTACGATTTCACCCCCTCCCTGCTTCGCAGGGAGTCGCTCGGACGTCTCGTCAGGTCCTCGCTGGGCAAAGGCCGGTTTCGTGCCGGAGTACAGGTAAATGCGTAGCGCAAAACCCGGGCGAGGCGTTTTGCGCGTAAGGCCTCGTATTGTTCTGGAAAAATCGGACAAAAATTTCTACAAAATATTTTTGTCGGAAAAAATTGAAAAAAATTTCCGGAAAGATTTTCCCGACAAAAAAAATCCGGCTAAAAAAATTCCTCCTCCGAAAAAACCTGCGAAAATCAAGATGATTGAGCCACCAGGAGGATTCAGACTTCCGGAAGTCTCGCAGCGTGGGGGTAATTAGTGAGTTCGCTTTTACGAGTTGCAGGGGATGAACCCCCCTTTTTCAGGGGACCCGGTAATCCGGGTCCGTATCAGTCCCCGTTTATCCATTTCTGTTGGATCGTGACCGGAGAGTTTCGGCCCTTTTTCGGGGGAGTTTTCCGGAAAATCGTCCTATTGTTCCGGTTCGGCGGGCCAACGGTTTTGCGCTGAGAATAACCGGAGAGTGTATAATGGTTCCAGCAGAGGTTCGGGGCCCGGGGCATAGTTCTGGATTTGGGGGGAGAATGGCTAAAAAAACTGGGTGGGGGGATCTTTTGACTCATTCGATGCCCGGAAGACCGCACCCCCATCCCCCATCCCCTGTTCCGGAGGGACAACTGGGGAGATACACTCCTGCCGCATCCGTTCTCCGTCGGAGACCCCCCAATCCGGCAGAATCCCGGTGCACAATACCAACCAGGTTTCGCGAAAATGCAGCCAGGTTTCCCCCGGTTTTCCATTTTTTACCTCGGAGATGACCAGGTAGGTATGGCAACGTTTGGGAGGCGGTTCTCAAACCGGATCGACCAACCGTATCGGAAAATGAAATGAAGGCCTTTTTTGGATCCCCGTTTCAGGGTTCCCGAATGCGCTCTGCCGTATACTCCCGGGGAGACCTCCCCAAACCTCCAGGAATTTCGTCCCCGGCTCCGGTGGATACTTGAGAGGGCAGTTCGCGGGTCATGATGGGTGGTAGTAACGCTGGTCCTGGTTAAGATAGGGTAACAGACTGTTGAGGACAAAAAATACTTGGGGTTTTCTCGTGTCTTCTGGCATGCATCCTTTTTCCTCAAACATTTTTCCGGTAGTGAAATTTCCTTATGAGCGTTACAGTCATTTCCCGTTGAACTTCCGGGTTTAACGTTCCTGGATCCGGTCGTGTTTTTTTAAACCGTTCTGATCGATCCGGATAACCGGACCGGGATCTTCAAAGATCCAAAGCCCGGTCAGAGCCGGCGTTTTTCAACTCCCCTGATAATTTCGGAAATTGCATCCGTGCACCTCCGGCATTCCTCAGATCGGTCGTTCTCAACAAGTGTACGGATCTTCCTGATACGGGCCAGCTCGTCATGCGTTATGATATACAGAGTCTCTTTCTGACACATACCAGGAACTCACTTCGTTAATTTCTGGCCGGGTGAAGAGATTCCCGTTCACCCGGGACAGGTTTTCATTCATGCCTTAATGCATCGATCGGGTTCATGTTCGCTGCCTGCCATGCCGGGTAAATACCGCAGGCAAGACAGATCAGGATCCCAAAGCTTACTCCTTCAACAACGGAAAGGCCATTGGCTGCCGTGACGAGATACTTGGTTGTACCCAGCATCAGGGCGCTGACAACGTACCCGGCCAGGATACTTAAGATACCCCCGATGATGCTGCCGATCACGCCGATGATCGCCGCCTCGTAGATGAACATGCTCATGACCTCTTTTTTCTGGGTGCCGATGCTGCGCATGATACCGATCTCCTTGATCCGCTCGTTGACGGACATCATCATGATATTGAAGATCGAGACACCGGCAACGATCATCGAGATGCCTCCGATTGCAGTCACGAATGTCGTGATCGTGCCAAAGGTTGCATAAATGCTGTTTAGCGTGGCTTTGCTGTCGGTGACGCTGACAACCTTGTTGTCCTTGTGCTTGTTGAGCTGTTTCTCTATTGCCGTCTTCACGTCCGCAGTGTCGCCTTCCTTCACTTTCACGACCACTTCATCGTAGTCCTTGTTGCGGTTGTACGTATTCTCGAACCACTCGTCAGTGACAACAAGAGCATTGTCCGTGCTGATATCGAAACTCATGCCCCGTTCCTCAATGATGCCGGTGACCCGGAGCGTCCCCTTGCTGCCATCGGTCCCGATCGAGATCCGCGATCCGACCTTGATGTTGTGATCCTTGGCAAACGTGGACCCGACAAGACAGCCGGAATTCCCGTTGTTGTAATCCCCGGCCTGGAGTTTCATTAAGTCCGGGACATCTTCGGATGGCAGGGCATAGATGGATGCCACGATATCGTCGCTCCCGACCCCGATCTTCATGTGATCGGAAGTCGTGTACACGGGAATGGCCGTGTTCGGTGCCGAGACCCGTTTGATCTGCTGGAAATTCTGGTCGGTGAGTTTCAGGCTTGCAGAACTGCTCCCGCCGCCTCCCCCGCCACCCGGTCCCATGCCGCCGCTCCCGGCATAGGGAGTTACAATCACGCTGTCGCCAACCGAACTGAGGCTTTCAGAAACGCTTGCAACCATGCTGTTGCCCAGGATTCCCATCGAGGCAATGGCAACCACGCCTATCACGATCCCCAGCATGGCAAGGGTTGACCGGAGCATGTGGATCCGGATATTGCGTTTTGCAATCTCCCAGAAGATCATGAGGCAATGCACCCGTCAACAATCCGGATCGTCCGGTTCGTATAATTCGCAACATTGGGGTCATGGGTAACGACGATGATGGTCGCGCCTTTTTTGTTAAGCTGGGTCATGAGCTCCATGATGCTTGCCCCGGTTTTCGAATCGAGATTTCCCGTTGGTTCATCGCACAGGAGGATATCCGGGTCGTTGATGAGAGAACGCGCAATAGCCACCCTCTGCTGCTGGCCGCCGGAGAGTTCCAGCGGTGTGTGCGTATAGAGGCGTTCGTCCAGCTGGACTGCCCGGAGCACTTCCCTTGCCTTCTCAACATTCACTCCCCCCTTGAGCATCTGGGGAAAACTGACATTCTCGATGATGTTCAAGAGCGGGAAGAGATTGAAGTACTGGAAGATGAACCCGATCCGGTCCCTGCGGAGGCTTGTCAGTTCCACATCGGACATATCCCGTATCGGTATCCCGCTCATGGAAATATTCCCCGCAGTGGGTTTGTCAAGGCATCCCATCAGGGTCAGCAGGGTGGATTTTCCCGAGCCGGATGGCCCCATGATGGAGATGAACTCTCCCCGCTCAACGGCAAATGAGATATGGTTGAGGGCGGTGACATCCCCCGACTTGAGCGGGTATATTTTCACCACGTCCTCGAACTGAATTACCGGTTCCATACATCATGCCTCACTGGTTCTTTCTTCGTTTGGAGTACAGGTACACCCCGGCAATGGCGATAACAATCACAAGACCGATTACCGGCAGCAGGACGTTACCCTGCTGGGTTGTTTTGTCGTCGGACACTGCTCCGCTGAGGCTCACATCGAAACGCGATGTGACGATATTCCCGTCGGTATCCTTGTAGGAGATCTGGAGCGGGACCGTTGTTGCGCCATTGGCGTTGAAGGTCACTTCAAAACTGCCGAAGTCATCCGGTTTGAGTGCTCCGATCACGTACGACTTGTACGGATCCTGCGGAATGGCCGGTGAGAGTGTGGTTACGGAAACGCCGTTGGCATTGGTCAGGCCGGCATTGGTGACATCACCGGTAACATGGTACACCCCGCCCGTCTGTTTTACCTGGACATTGCTTACCTGGGGATTTGCCTGCTTTTTATCAAGGCCAAAAGTTACCGGAATGTCCAGGGTTTCCTGGTGGGTGTTGTCGCCATTGTCGTACTTCAGGGTGATATGTACATTCGTGGGAGCATCCGGTGTGATCGTGAAGTTTACGGGTATTTTTCCCCCGGCAGCTACGTCGCCGATGTAGGTTTTCTCCGGTGTAGCGGAGATCCCCTGGCCGCTCACTTCAAGGATTGCATTGCTCACCGCATTGTCGCGGGGATTTGCAACCTGCAGGTAAATTGTCTTTTTCTGGCCTGCCGCGTAGGCATCGGGTTTGTCAACAACGGTCAGGACCAAAGGAGTGCTGTCAATCTTTACATTTGCCCGCTGGTAGAGGCTGTCGGCATCCCGGAAGTTCAGGGTGAATGTCGGGTAATAGGTCCCGTCCTTGCCGGACGCCTCGACCGAGAAGACAAATGCCTTGGTCTGGAGGGGGCCGATATTGGTCGTGCTGTCGTACGGCAGGCTTGTCATCTTGATATTCTGGTCGCCGAATGATACATGATTGACAACCGCGCTCTGGTTGGTGTTGGCATTGGTCACGTACACCGTTACGGTCCCGGTATCGCCGGGAAAGAACGTGCCCGGGTCATACACGGTATTTGAGACATAGACCTTGCTTGCAGCAACAATCGATTCCGGGGTTTCATAGGCACTTGCCGGCAGCACGAGAAGACACGTGGCAGCCATGACAAACAGGAGTATACCCCCCCGGGAAATGGTGAACCGGGGGAATGGAACGTTTCCCGTTCGCGACAAAGCTTCTCTCTGCACTAATGTCGTATCCCGGTGCGCCGGGATTTTTCGAGATGTTTTTTTCTTGATCATTGAGATTCCTCAACCGAGTAGTAAAAAAATATACTACAATTGTTCATCTAGGTCTCGCTCTGGGGTTAAATAATTTCTCATCAAAGTAGTAAAATTATTAACAACAAGAGAGGAACTATTATTTCAAGAAGTGAATCTGATTTATGGAGAATATCCCGGCTCATCTTGTAAAATCCTTAAACGATCTCGGGTTATCCAACAATGAGGCCCTCGTGTATGCAGCTCTTGTCCTGTATGATAATGCTGAAGCAAAGGAGATTATCGAGTTTCTCTCTATCTCAAAACCCAGCGTTTACGAGGCACTCGACCGTCTTGCCGACCTGGGACTTGCAGTAAAACGAGTTACCAAACCGGCACGGTACAGCGCGATCTCTCCGGTACTGGCAATCGATCTGCTCAGGGACAAAGTGAACCGGGCTGCGGATCAGGCCCTCATTACCTTAAAACAACTGGAGAGCGAGAAGGTCAGGACAGATAAAGAAGATGCCCTCTGGACAATTTACGGTGATACCAACATTGAGTACAAGATCCGGGACATGTTCGGGAAAGCAAAAAGCCAGATCCGGTGCATGATTGGCGAGCGATACCTGCCTTTTATTGAGAACTGCAGGATAGGGGATGTCTCGTTCCGGCTTATTGTAATTTCCGATTCAGCGGATCTTGAGAAGAGACTGCACACCCTGTTTCCGGGAAAAAAAGCCGACCTCCATGTTATTTCCTCCGAGAAATTTTTAGCCCCGCCACCGTTTGCTCCTCCGGAATTTGAGGAGGCCAAAAAATTCATGAATTTTGAAAATACCCTTGAACTGATTGTCGATGACGAGGAACTGCTCATGATCCCTCCATTCATCTCCGGCAGTATGTCGGTTCTCAATACAAAAAACAAGGGAGCTATCCTCCAGATCAAGATGTTCAGCGAGTTCCACTGGAGGCGCCTTGTTGAGGGAGAAGAATTTCCTCTGCCCCCGGCACCTTCACGAAACAAACCGCGGAAATAACCCGGTGCGCCAAAAACAGCATATCAGCCGGGTGATGTGATCGGACCCCCGTTGCCATTATAGGGCGATCCTGGCAGCTAAGGACATACCCTCCTGCCATCTCCTTTTTCCGTCGGAGATTTCCTTGACCGATAAGACCCGGCTACCGGTTAACAGCACTAATTCCCGAAAAAACAGCACTAATTCCCCCAAATTTCCGGTTTTTACGTCTGATGCTGACAGCCGCATTTAGCCGCTTTTGGAGGGGCAATCACGTTCCGGATTGACCCTGGGTTGTGGAAAATGAAAAGAATGCCTGTTTTAGACCCCTGTTTCAGGGTTCCCGAAAGAGTTGGGGGGTATATTTAGGGCGTTTTTCCCTGTCAGAACTCTCAACCCGTCTGTTCATTGGCCATGTGATCCCGATGATGGAACTCTCAAAAAAATTTTAAGACCGCACAAGCCCGGGCGATCTGCAATTCGCTCGCAGGCCCGGGCCGGAGATTTCCTGAGTGCGGGGAAGGTTTAATGTCCCGGTGGGTTGCATCCCCCGTAGTGAGGATAAATATTCATGGCCCGGGTAACTCAGGTTCATTTTCTTCTCACGTACATGTGCAGCCTCTCCTGCGAGCACTGTTTTGTCTGCAGCAGCCCTTCAGCTGAGGGGACGTTCACCCCCGGGCAGATCGCTATGGTTCTTGACGAGGCCAGTAGGCTGGGAACCGTGGACACGATTTATTTCGAAGGCGGGGAACCGTTCCTCTTCTATCCCGTACTTCTTGACGGCATCCGCCAGGCAGCAGACAGAAATTATGCAGTCGGTATCGTGACAAACGGCTACTTTGCCACGTCCGATGAAAATGCCCGGTGTTTTCTCGAACCCCTCCGGAATCTCCGGATCTGCGATTTCAGTGTCAGCGATGACGTATTCCATTACGAGGACCGGCAGGAAAATCCGGCCGGGCGTGCCTTCCGCATTGCACAGGAACTGGGCCTGCCGGCAACAATCCTTGCACTGGATCCCGGCGGTTCGGGCCCGGAGATGAAAGCCTCCCTGCGGGAGGAGAAGAAAGGAGTCATAACCGAAGGGAGCATCATGTTCCGGGGCCGGGCCGCTGCACGGCTCAGCCGGTATGCGGAAGCGAAAGACTGGCAGCAGTTCACCACCTGTCCCTACGAGGATCTCCAAAACCCATACCGGTTGCACGTGGATGCGTATGGCAACCTTCAGATCTGCCAGGGCATATGCATGGGAAATATTGGAAAGAAACCTCTCGATGAACTGGTCCGGAATTATGACCCGTCCGCCCACCCGGTCTGCGGGCCCCTTCTTGAAGGCGGGCCGGCACAGCTGGCCCGGGTTCTCGGTTATACTCCGCCACCGGGGGGTGTTGCCGATGCCTGCCATCTCTGTTATCTTGCCCGGAAATCCTGCCGCGGGAAGATGCCGGGGATCCTGGAGCCCCGGCAGGTCTATTGCGATGAATAAGGAAACGGAATATTCCGGTACACGGCCACGGGATTATACTCGTTTACAGAACGCGACCCGGTGGATATTCCGGACTTTCCCGATCCATTTCCCCTGTGTTTTTATTCCAGTATTCCCAACAGAACACGGATTATGCTGCTGCAGGAAGCTACGCCGGAGATGGTTCAGGCCTGGAAGGAAACGTTTAATGAGTACCGTCCGCTGCTCAGTCCAAACAAAAAGACCGGTCCGGAATTACTTGCCTATCTTCAACAAAAATATCCCGTAACCGAACTTGAAGACGATACCATAAAACAGGTTGTTCTTGCAAACATCCTCCAGAACGATTGTCATGCCGACAGACTGCCGGCCGGCAAAACCCCGGTGGCCAGAGGTTTCTGCATCGGGGATTTTGGAACCGGTAAAGATCTCTATGATGACCAGGACGCGATCTTTAATGGAATCCCCATTGTTGTCGGCATGGAGCTTGAATCCGCTTTTTTTATTGTGGAGGGAAGCAGCCGGCTGTGGGATGAATTGTTCGCGTTCCGGGGCCTGGATGATGAGGACCTGACCAACTTCTACCTGGTTGCGGAATACATCGCCTGCCTGAAGAGATTCGGGATGCTGGATCGCGTACTGGCCCCGTAGCTTCTTGAGATCCCGTTCTTTCTCCAACCGGAGAAAAAAGGACAAGCACCTGAAGGTTTGTTTATTTTTTCATCAGTGTCCGGTTGATCCGGATCCGAATTTTAACCACGATCATGAGTGTTATGAAAAAAATTCAGGAAACGTCCGGTGAAATAATTTCAATCCGGGTCGGTGTGCCTGGGCTGATCCGTTCTCTTGCCGGCGCCGGTACGCCCCTTTCGGGACGAGGATCTCGAACCGTGCCCCCCTGCCCGGTTCACCATTCTCAACAATACTGATGCCGGTGATGGACAGAATCTCGCGGGGGAGGAAGTGGCCGAGACCGGTATGTTTGCCAAATCCTTTTTAAAAAAGCGTTATCCTCTGCGGTAATTCCCACCCCGTTGTCACAATAGGCAGGAATAAGATCGCCTTTTATTTTCCCGTACAGAATAATCCATATGGGTCACATTCTTGCCATGACGGAGTGAATTTTCCATCAGGTTGTGGAAGATCTTTTCTATGAGTGGATCGGCATTGATCTCGACCTCCCCGATATTGACCTCGATGTCTATCCCCGTTGGTTTAAGCTGCCGGATCGCTGAAATTATGATATCAGCAATGAACTGCCATTTCGATGCCTGAGCCCCGATGTCCTGCTCTGGTATCAGAACTCCGGGCCTCATCATTTTTTTTCCTGCACAATAATCGTAAACGCAGTCCCCGCACTCCGGTCCAGTTCAATCGTCCCATCCAGTTGTTCCACCAGCGAGACGACCAGCCGGAGCCCGAGCGATTCGGCATTCCTCCAGTCGAAATCTTCAGGCATCCCGATACCATCGTCCCTGACCATCAGGTGAAGTGTCTTACCCTCTTCCCGCACCGCGATGGACAATGATCCTTTCCTGCTGTCAGGAAATGCGTATTTCAGCGCATTGCTGGCAAGCTCGTTGATGATCAAGCCCAACGGGATTGCGGTGTTGATGTCCAGCATGATCTTGCCGATATCGACCTCCCGGGTCACCTGCCGGGAATCAACTCCATAGAACGTGAAAAGGTGGGTAACCAGGAACCCGGTGTAACCGGCGAGATCGATGCGGGAGATATCCACAGACTGGTACAGTTTTTCATGGACGAGCGCCATTGCCCGTACCCGGTTCTGGGTCTCTGCCATGACCTGTTTCAACCGTTCATCCTCAACGCGGCGCATCTGGAGATTGACAAGGCTTATGATGATCTGGAGATTGTTCTTGACCCGGTGATGGATCTCGCGGAGGAGAAGGACTTTTTCTTCAAGCGACAGGTTCAACTCTTCCGTCCTGACCCGGACCTGGTGTTCCAGTTCCTCGTTGAACTTCCTGAGCATCTCTTCGGCCATCTTGCGTTCGGTGATATCCCGACCCACCGACTGGTACTCGGCAATATTTCCGCCCGTATCAAAAATTGCCCGGTCGTTCCACTGCTGCCAGCGGACGGTTCCGTCCGAAAGGATAATCCGGTGTTCGATGGTTCCAACCGGATGGTCCCGGGTAAGTGAGCGGAAATGCTGTTTTAACGGTGCCTGGTCGTCCGCCGGGATCTCCGGCCGGAAAACGTGAGCGATCATCTCGTGACAGGGTTTCCCGAAATACCGGCAATAGGCCTCGTTTACGAAGAGATGCGTCCCGTCCGGAAGAAACCGGGTGATGAATTCGGTCTGGCTCTGGACAACATTGCGGTACCTCTCCTCGCTCTCTTTGAGTTTTCTTTCTTCCTCTACAAGCCGGGTAATGTCCCGGGCTGCGGCAAATATGCCGGTAACATTCCCGAACCCGTCCCTGAACACCGACGCATTGTAGAGTACCATTGTGACATGACCATCCCGGTGGCGCAGTTCAAGGGGATAATCATGCACGGTCCCTTCGCGGAATGCCTGCCGGTAGCCGGCACGTGCGTTCTCCGGATTCATGAAATAATCGGAGAAGTCGGTTCCGATCAACTGCTGCCGTGAATATCCGGTTGCAGTCTCTGTTGCGGCATTCACATCCGTGATCTTACCCTCGGGACCGATGGTGACCAGCGGGTCGAGGCTTGCCTCGATCAGGCTCCTGTTATAGGCGCTTGCATGCCGGAGGGCATCCTCTGCTTTCCTGCGCTCGGTGTAATCGGTCATCACATAATTGAACCCGGTGACCCCTCCCTCTTTCCCGATTGGTGTCTGGGTAGTGCGGACATACCGTTCGCGGCCATCCTTTGTCAGGAGCCTGAATTCATTTGTGCCATACTCGCCAGCCACCCTGCGCCTGAACCCTTCAAGGACCCGTTGGACATCTTCAGGATGGATAAACTCTCTGAAATGCCGGCCAACTACTTCCTGCACAGTATAGCCGAACAACCGCTGGATAACGGGGCTGATGTAGGTTACCGTCCCATCCATGTCCAGCGTGAGGATCACATCGCTGATGTTCTCGACAATCTGTCGGTACTTCGCATGGCTCTCGCGCAATGCATCTTCAGCCTGCTTGCGCTCGGTGATATCACTTGCATAGATCCTGACAGAGGAAAATTCGGGGGTGAAAAAAAGGATCTCGTGGAATATGCGGTTATGGATCTCGGTCTCGCGCTCCTCATGGTAATATTCTGTAATCGCCGTCCCGTCAAGACGGGTAAGGATATCCTGCGGGATAAAGATACGGGGATCTGTCTCCCCCAGTGCATCCAGCGATCTCCGCATTGCCGGGTTTGTATACCGGATCGATCCATCGGGGTCGGCTTCAAGGATCTGTACCGGAGTCAGTTCCGGGAATGAGGCGAGGTGTACTTCCCGTTCTTCCGCTTTTTTCCGCTCAGTGATATCACGGGCTGCGGCAAAGATGCCCGCAATATTGCCCGATTCGTCCCGGTATACGGTTGCATTGTACAGTACGGATGTGACCTGTCCATCCCGGTGCCGGATCTCAAGAGGGTAATCCTTGACAACCCCATCACGGAAGACTGCCTCGTACCCGGCCCTTGCCCGGTCCGGTTCCGTAAAGTACTGCGAAAAGTCCGTGCCGATCAGTTCTTCCCGGGAGAACCCGGTCACGGTCATGGTCGCAGCATTGACGTCGCTGATCATTCCCCCGGGGGTGATCGTGACCAGCGGGTCGAGGCTCGCCTCGATCAGGCTCCGGTTATACGCATTGAGATCGCGGATAGCCTTATCTGCCAGATCCCGCTGAGCCTGCAACCGCAGCGCGATGATACCAAAGGCCAGATCATCTGCCAGTTCTTTCAGGATCTTCACTTCTTTTGGATCGAATACATCCGCTTCGCGGGAATAGATGCCCAGCACGCCTATTGTCTGGCCGTTATGGGTCAGCGGAAGGGCAATGACCGATTCATAGCCGCGTAACATGGCCTCCGCCCTCCATGGAGTAAAGGCAGGGTCCGTGGAAATGTTGCGGGCGATGGATATCTGTCCTGTGCGGATCGCATTACCGCCCGGGCCGCGGCCGCGGGGGCTGTCCTCAGCCCATGTGAGATGGGTGGTCGCGATATATCCCGATTCGAAACCGGCGTGGGCCACCGGGCGCACGGTCTTTGCCTCGTCCTGTTCCGCAAACCCGATCCATGCCAGGCGATAACCCCCTGCCTCGACAGCAATACGGCAGATCTCGTTCATCAGTATTGTTTCATCGGTGATGTGAATCATCGCCTGGTTGGAGTCGTTGAGCATCCGGAGCGCACGGTTGGCCCGGTTGAGCTCTTCCTCCGCATACTTGCGTTCCGTGATTTCCCGGTTGCTTATTCGCCGGCCGCGAACAGTACCATCAGGATCTCTCACCAGTTGACAGGCATGACCGATCCAGCGTACCGAACCGTCCCGGTGAATGATCCTGAAATCCACTGACCGGGGTTCAGGCGTCTCCCATGCGGTACGGTTGTGTTCTTCCATCAGTGACCGGTCATCGGGATAAACAATTTGCGTGTACAGTTGTGGATCGGTAATAAAGGCCTGCGGTGGATAGCCGGTGATACGTTCACAGGATGGCGAACAATAAAGTATCTGCTTATCTGGTCCCAGCCACAATTCCCAGTCATAAGTGAAATCTGCCACGGTGTGGAATTTTGCCTCGCTCTCCCGCAATTCCTCGATCTGCCCTTTCATATCTCGAGTAATCTTTTTGGAACGGGAGAGTTTCTTTTCTGCGAGATCACACAATGAGCGGGTGCTGTCAGCAGGTTCTTTGGCTCCTCCTTTTTTCTTTTTTAGGGATGTCATCCCACCTTCACCTGAACAACAATCGTAAACGCCGTTCCCGCACTCCGGTCCAGTTCAATCGTCCCATCCAGTTGTTCCACCAGCGAGACGACCAGCCGGAGCCCGAGCGATTCGGCATTCCGCCAGTCGAAATCTTCAGGCATCCCGATACCATCGTCCCTGACCATCAGGTGAAGTGTCTTACCCTCTTCCCGCACCGCGATGGACAATGATCCTTTCCTGCTGTCGGGAAATGCATGTTTCAGCGCATTGCTGGCAAGCTCGTTGATGATTAAACCCAGCGGGATTGCGGTGTTGATGTCCAGCATGATCTTGCCGATATCGATCTTCAGGGTCACCTGCCGGGAATCAACTCCATAGAACGTGAAAAGGTGGGTAACCAGGAACCCGGTGTAACCGGCGAGATCGATGCGGGAGATATCCACAGACTGGTACAGTTTTTCATGGACGAGCGCCATTGCCCGTACCCGGTTCTGGGTCTCTGCCATGACCTGTTTCAACCGTTCATCCTCAACGCGGCGCATCTGGAGATTGACAAGGCTGATGATGATCTGGAGGTTGTTTTTTACCCGGTGATGGATCTCGCGGAGGAGGAGGACTTTCTCATCCAGCGATGCGCTCAGTTCTTCAGTCCTGGCCTTCACGTCCTGTTCAAGTTCTTGGCTGTAATGTTTCAGCAGCACTTCGGCTTTTTTCCGTTTCGTGATATCCCGGACAACTCCGAGCATCACCTTGGTTCCCTGTATGGTAACAATATGGGTGTTGACCTCCACAGGTATGATAGTGCCGTCTTTTGCCCGGTGTTCCGTCTCGAATCTCGCAGTGCCGGACATCTGCTGTTCTTCAATAACTCTTTCCAGCGGTGGGTTGTGGTAGTCAGTGGTGATGTCGAAGGGGGTTTTTGCAATCATCTCTTCCCGGGTATATCCCAGCATCCGGCAGGCAACATCATTGACATCGGTGAATCTTCCCGGGGTCCCGTCAGCATTGATCTCATGAATATGAATCGCGTCGGTGGTATTGTTGAAAATATCCCGGAACTTCTGCTCGCTCTCCCGTAGTGCTTCTTCAGCCTGTTTGCGCCGGATCAGGGTCCATGTATTCTTTGCAAGCAGGGTGAGCACGCTGATATCCTTCTCATCATAATCCACTGCTTTGTTACCTGCGCCAATGATTGCGATGATCTTATCTTCATTGAAAATGGGAACAACCAGCTCACGGATAACCGGGACATGACCCTCCGGCAAACCTTTCCTGTGGGGCAGGCTGGCGTAATCATTATGGATGACCGCCCTGCGCTGGCGAATACAGTCCACCCAGACACCGGCTTTTTCCACCGGGTAATGCCGCTCGGGTTCCTTTGGGATAAAACAGTGTTTCCGGGTTTCCGTGGACCATGCAATCAGCTGGATCGTCTTCTCATCTGGATTAATAATATGGAAAAACCCGATTTTACTTGAAGTAAGCCGTTCTGCCTCATCGAGCGTATAACTCATGCATTCACTGACCGACATCGTATCGATCAGCTGGTTTAATTTTACCGCAGCCTTTACAGCATCCTCTGCCTGCTTGTGGGCGGTTATATCCGTATGGGCAGAAATCCAGACTCTCCCGAATCCGGGATGTTCGAATGTTGATACAGCGGCCAGACACCAGAATGTGGTGCCGTCTTTTTTTATGTTTTTTACTTCCCCTCTCCATTCTCCCTTTTCATGGAGGGTTTTGATGATCTCTTCTGCAGTATCCCCGGGGCTCGTTTTTTCTTCCGGGGCATTGACGACAGAGACATGCCTGCCGATCAACTCCCCTTTCTCATACCCGAACATTGTATCAAATTTGGAATTGGTAAAAACAATCACGCCATCGCTGGCACGGATCAGGTAAACCCCTTCGGCGATTGTCTCGAATATTCTGTTCTGGAGACGGAGCGCTTCTTCCGCCGTTTTACGCCCGGTGACATCATAGCATGCGCCGAGATAGCCGGTAAAATTCCCGTCCGGATCATAGAACGGTTTTCCGCTGTCTAACAACCAGTGGAAAGTGCCGTCGCGATGACGGAGCCGGTATTCCATATCGAAAGGTTCCCGTGCATTGAATGCGGCAAGATAAGTCTTTACGCAATGGTCAAGATCATCCGGATGGACGCCGTCTGTCCAGCCATCCCCCCTCTCCTGCTCAAAAGTACGGCCGGTGAATGCGAGCCACTCTTTGTTGAAGTAGTCACATTTTGCATTGGTATCCGAGCGCCAGATCGGGTTGGGAAAGTCATCAAAGAGCTTTAAGTAGTAATCCCGGGACCTCCGGACCGCGTCTTCTGCTTTTTTCCGTTCCGTGACATCTTCCAGTGTCTCAACAGCACCGATTATGCTGCCCTTGGAATCCCTTATCGGCGCAGCAGTGAAATACAACCATATCCCGGACTGTCCCATGTGCGGGAAAAAGCCAGTGGCTTCAATTGCACCTTCCACAAGGGTGGATTTCGCATAATTTCCTTCATACCCCCCGTGGAATGTCTCCTGTACCCCGTCAACAAGGAGGTCTGCCATGCAGGGGCGTTCAGAGGAGTAGAATGCACGCCACTGCCGGTTCGTCCCGATTATCTCTTCTGCCTTGATCCCGCTGTATTTCTCAAGGGCCTCGTTCCAGTGAATGACCCGGTGGTTGCTGTCGATCACGAACTGCGGAATGGGAGATCCCCGGATGATCATGTTGAGCTTATTCTCGCTTTCATGGAGGAGATCCTCATCTGTCTTGAGTTCGTGGAGGATGAGATCATACGGCCGGGTCAGGCCCACGACGACGATCGCCCGGTAGAAGAAATAGAACGAGAAGAGCTTGAAGAGATGGCCAAGCATGTTCATGAAGCCGTAAACGTTCACGTACGAAGTAAATGCCAGTTCACCCAGGATGAGGAAGAACTGTGCAACAATCAGGAACTGCCAGACATCCCGGTCAAAATGGCGCCGTTTGATCCAGATTATGATGATCGTAGCAATGAGGATGACCGATATAATGTATTCACTCACGATCTTGAAGGATGTCAGGCCGCTGCCTTCGATATAACAGTGCGGAAAGTTCTGCCAGACAAAAATACTTGCGAGAAGAAATCCGAAGATCGCTGCACATACTGTAAAGATGATCCCGGCATCGTGCTTCCTGTCTTTTGTGATTGATTTGCCAATCAGGAGCGCTGCAATAAAAAATGTGATGCACTGGAAGTAGCGTGCTGCAATCCAGAGCTGGGTGGGGAGATCCGTGGTGCTTCCCGGGAAGACACCCATACCCTTGTACGCAAGGGTATGGATTAAATCAAGACTTCCGATAAAAAGGCACGAGATACCGATGACGAGAAAGAACGTATCGGCGATTACTTTCCGGGTATTCCAGACTATTATGAAGATTGAGAAAGCGATGGCAATCGTGACAAGCTCGATGATACTGTGAAAGAAGAGATAGTCTTTGACGCTGAGCAGATAGAGAATAATCAGGATGGAAGCAATGACGATACCTTTCAGGACATGAACTGGTGTAAGAAACGAATGGATTATGGTTGTCAGATCCCGCAACATCCTGGTCTCTCCCTGATATGTTCCATCGGGTAAGCTTCCGGCATTTCAGGAGTATTATATCCTTGGTCAGAAGATCACGTGGTCATAGTATAGTTATTCTTTCAGCGATCACTCCTGTGGGCGGACTTGCCTAGCACACTGCCGGGTATGGTTGGCAGTGGGATGCAGGGGTATATAAATCATGTGCTGCCAGCGACAGGATCTGTTGAGAAGCAGGAAATGATTCTTCATTCAACTGTGGATACCATTGCATGCAATATCCTGTTGCACGAATCAGGAGATTACGGCGCGATCTGATTCCTGACCCTGATTATTCAGTGAGGAGTTGTTTTGATGCTGGTGTCAGATCACCGAGATGATCAATAATTCTTTGGTTCAGGTTCAGGAAATTCTGCCGGATCTGGGCAAGATTCTTTTCCTGAAGATGAAGCTGGAGGAGGAGATTTTTCCTGTCGGTATCCCCTGCTTCGATATCTGCTATCATGATCGCGATGTTTTCGTGGACAACCTCGATTGGGATTTTCAACCTCTGGGCAGTTTCCCGGATATAAGAAAAAAACCGCTCGTCGCTTTCCAGTAAGGTGGCTTCAGCTTGTTTTTGTACTGAAATATCACGGATCGCTGCCTGGAGCAGGCGTCTGTTCCCCTGGGTGAATGATGATACTACCACATCGGCCGGAAACCGGCTCCCATCCCGCCGGAGAAATTCTCCTTCGAAACGGGCGAACCCGTTACGGTATGCAGTCCCGATATGATCGCAAAGGGTGGCCCGGGATCCCTGATCAACCGGTTTGACAAGGGGAGAGAGTTCAGCAGGAGTGTTTTTTATCAGTTCCTTGACATCAGGTATCCCGAACATCTGCAATGCCTGACGGTTACAGTCCAGCAACGAATTTTCGTTAAGAAGCAGGATGGCATCATGTGAATCTTCGTAAATAGCTTTGAACTTCGCCTCGGTATCCCGCAATGCCCGCAGCGGGAAGAATGCAATGAAGACCGCACAGGTACTGGCAACCATGATGGTGATAAACCGGGATCCCCAAAGGGTCAATGCCGGTTCGAGCACCTGTTGTACGAGTTCGAATACTGATATCAGGGTAAACATTCCCATAAAAATGAGCGTGAGCGTGAGCGTGGGCATCTCACTGAAGTTTTTTTCTGAAATTTTTTTCATCATAATCCAACCCATCCTGATCTTTTACAAAACGGACACTCTGGCCACGAATAGATATCCATGGTGGTTCAGGTCCGGGTTCTGCTATCGTTGCGGGTTCTCGAATATCACTGGAAGTGCTGTTAATTACGAATATATATACCTCTTTTCCCGAAACGCCCGTTTGTGTACCTGGTGAATAAAAACAACCCTTTCACGCGGTACAGCCGTGGCCTGAACGCCCGGGGGGATACACCGTAGATATCCCGTGACTGGTTGAAACATATATATAGTGGTTCTCCCCCATGAAGCATTGTTATGACCCTGTCCGGATCGGGCCTGATGGAAGAATCCTGTCGGATCTGAACCAGGGAGAAGAAAGGTCCTCCCGGGTTCCCGAAGCATTCTATTGCCTATGGGGAATCCTGTCAGGACGGAGGATATGATGCCGAACATTGGAGATTTTACCCTTAAAGATATGGTTGAGTTCTCGGCTGCGTTACGATCCATGGGATCCGGAGCGATCAGTATGGAAGAGGCGGCCGACAAAATTGTTCATCACCTCTACGATACCCTGAAGGACCAGAAGACCGGGGAGAAAAATTGTGTTCTGGTTCGTCTTTTCAAGACTCACCCGTACAACGAACTTGACAGCGATCTGCAGGAGTCTGCCCGTAATGTCCTGAAGGGGCCTCCCGCTTCTCCTGAAATGCGATGCCTGGTCCTGCTCGCAAGCGCCGGTACCGAACCGGCCTGGAATTCCCGAAAGACATCCCGGGGGCATAAGGCGATTCCCCTTCCAAGCGTTCATTTCATCGAGGCATTTCCCATGGTCCGGCAACTCATCCAGCAGATGGGACTTGAAGTCAACACCGTGCTGCGACCGGATCCGGCGGTGGTCATCGATATGGCTCAGACCACCTACAACGTATTCAGTATCCCGGAAGCGGTTGGCAGCCCGTACGTCCCGGCCCAGAATGATTTTGTCATCCCGTACGGGGTCCGTTCAGTTATTGGTTTTGGCGGGATCCTGCCTTCCGGGAACCTCTTTGTCATTATATTGTTCAGTAAAGTGACGGTTACCCGGGAGACTGCGGATCTGTTCAGGTCGCTGGCACTGAGTGTGAAAGTTGCGGTTTTACCGTTCGACCGCAGGACCGTTTTCAGATGATTTGTATGAGAAACGAATACGAAATGGTGGGATTATCTGATGGATAACGATGCAATGATGGAGAGGATCAGCCATCTTGAAGCAATGGCTGCTTCGCTCAACGAACTCCTGGCGGTGCAGGAAAAGGTGGTTGCTGAACAGTCTGAACGGATCCGGCAGGACGAGCTCGCATTAAAGGAAAGTAACGACCGGTTCCTCGCATTCATCAAGGAAGCAGCTATGAGACTCAAAAACCCGATGGAAGTAGTGGAACAAAACATATCCCTCGTTGTTGAAGATATTGAGCGCGGCCAGTTCGAAAACTCCGATATTTTACTCCAGCTAAAAATCCAGATCAGGAACCTGGAGCAGATCCGGCAGAACATTATCGAACTCAACAAAGTGATTGTGAATCGTTCGGGTGATTTTTCCGAAGCCTCGAGAAAATTCCTCACAGAATAGGTGTATTCATGGCATTCCCCATACCGGAAATCAAGGAAGAGGAGATTTATCTCATCATGGCATCAGCTGCAGAGATCAGGAATAAGAACATTGAACTTATCAAAGTGCTCCTGGCCAAGGAATATGATGTCCTTGTCATTACCACAAACCAGCCCTACGATATCCTGAAAAAGAATTATGAGAAGAACGGGATCTCCATGGATAAGATCTCTGTCGTTGACACGGTCACGAAATATGCCATGGGACATGATCACGAGCCGGTGAAAAACTGCCGGTTCGTTGTCAATCCCGGCGATATGACGGCCATCGGGATCGCAGTTACGGAATCGCTTGGCGGGCTTAGGGGAAAGAAAGTGTCCCTGCTCTTTGATTCGGTCAATTCTATGCTGATCTATATTTCCTCGCAGAATATCACCAAGTTTGTTCATTTTGTTACCAACAAACTCCGGCTGATGGGTTTTTCCGGCATGTTCCTTGCTGTGGAAAAAGGGCTGGATCCGGATGTTCTCACCCAGCTTACCACGTTTGTTGATGAAGTCATCGATGCTGACAAGAATAATCTCAATAATCCATAATTTACCCCGGAACCCGGCAGAACAACCGATCCCGGAGATTTCATTATCATATCCCCCTGAGACTTCACCTCACTCCTGGCAGCGCGAAACCGATCCAGACCGGCATGATAATCCCCGCCATGCCATCGCAGGGCAGGCCCTTCGGCAATCCTGAGGGACCAGAAATGTATCTGTCCCACTGGAACAAATCTCTCCGCAAATTCCCCCGTTTGCCAATCGGGGCCCAATTTAAAAAACCGTTTTTTTGAGGGTCGCATTTTTTTGCGCATTACAGAACATGTTTTTGAAAATACACGGTTTCTTTGATTATTCAGGCAATCCGGGCCAAAGGCGGCGTCAAAATAATGTCTTTTTATTGCCTATTGTACAATGGATCGGCTTTTTTCCTGTACTGGTGCCCGTCCAAAGAACCGGGATGGGCATTTGTCCGGGGGAAAAGCAGGATTCTGTCCCGCAAATTCCATAACAGCATCCCGTTACCAGACGAGAATTATTCCTGATTCCGAAGCACGGTTTTCCGGCAGATCAGCCTTTCTCTCGGCGCCGCCGGAAAGCTCCTTCCGGGACAAGGATCTCGAACCGTGCGCCCCTGCCCGGAACTCCGGTCTCCCGGACGCCGATGCCGGTGATCGAGAGGATCTCCCGGACAAGGAAGAGGCCGAGCCCCGTGTTACTGCCATGGCCTTTCCTGAAGATCTTCTCCTTCTCTTCTTCAGGCACGCCAAACCCGTCATCTTCCCAGATAAGGAGCAGGTTCCCGTCCTGCACGGTTGCCGAGACCTTAATGTGGCTCACCCGGCCCCCGTGACGGACTGCATTGTCGGCAAGATTGTAGAAGACCTTGCAGAGGAGCGGGTCAGCAAAGATCTCGTACTCAGCGAGATCCGGATCCAGTTCAAGGGAGGCTTCAAGGACCCACCCGCGAATCCCGGCGATGACTACCGGGATATTCTGCCATTTCGGATCTTTGGACCCCATGTCATTGTAATCCCGGGCAAACCAGATCATCTCTTCCACATTCCGAAGCTGGACTTCGGCTTTATTCAAGTATTCAAGGGCATACGGGTCGTTTGAATATTTTCGTACGAGAAGATCGATGATGAGACCGATGCTTCCGAGCTTGTTGAGCATATCGTGCTGGGTCACGCTCGAGATCAGGCTGAGTTTCGCGTTTGCCCGGTGAAGCGCATCCTCGATTTTCCGGCGGTGCTCGATCTCGCGTTCCAGTTCGGCAGTGTGTTCGAGCACCAGGTCGAGTGTCCGGGATCCCTGTTCTGCCCGGGCAGGATTTTCCGCCTCGGGATCCGCCAGCACCATCTTGTGGAATCTGCAGTCATGGCAGGTTTTAATCTTGGCTGCGTACGTTCCCCGGGTTTTTCCTTTGCATAAGGTACCTGCTATCACCCAGCAGGTGCGTCCCCCGTTCTTTCCTCCGTTCACGCCGTCAACCCGGGTCTCGGCAGCTGCCGGGCAGACCCCCAGTTCGCTAACCTTGGCTCCTCCGGGTTCGCGTCCGCACTTCTGGAACTCCCAGCAATTTTCTCCTGCCATTCCACTGACTCATTTTACAATGAACCATAAAATCCTTCTGTCGTCCTGTCAGGAGTGATAATAATATTCAACCGGCGGATTTTTCCGGATATCTCTGCCCTGAAATATTCATCTGCCCGGACCAGCGGCCGGGCGGTTTCAGTGCGGTCACCGGTTCTTTCCAATCCATCCGGTTTCATTTTCGGATCCCGTACGAAATTTGGCCATTCGTTGTTCTTCCTCACAAACGTTCCTGCGTGCGGCCCGGATCCCGGATTCCTGCAAACATTACTGGAGCGTATCCGGATTTGGCGCGTACTGTTCCACCGGTCAGAATAAAACCGGGTAAAAACCGGCTCACATCCGATATCCGGTGTTTTGGAAAATCCTGCCTGTGAGCAAATCTATAAATATTCACAATTGTTATTTAGTATGGTAAGAATCACAATTGTGAATTCTGACAACAAGCCAGTGTGGCGGAGTGGTTACGCGGTTGACTGCAGATCAACTACACCCCGGTTCAATTCCGGGCGCTGGCTCTATCCATAAAAAAAACAGGTGACAGATTATGAGTATCAGGATCCAGAAGACATTCGAGGCACTCTTTGCGCTTGAAGAGATCCGGCAGCTCTTCCGCGAATCGCTCCCCACCGGGTTCGATGCTGAGGAAGAATCTGCATTCCGGCAGCGGATTGCCGAAGCAAAAGCGATCCTTTCTGACCTCGAGGCCGGCACCGGCACCCCGAAGGTGACAAAGATTGCCGGCTCCATCGACCTGAGGACACGGGAAGAGGAGGCGATCAACATCCAGCCGATCCAGGCAGCAGGACGACTGACGCCCGAGGCCCGGAAAGCCCTCATCTCCTACGGGGACGGGTACTCAACCTGCGATGCCTGCCGCAAGCCGTTCCGGCTCGACAAGATCTCAAAGCCCGGGATTGCCGAGTTCCATGCTGATCTTGCAAAGTTCGTGAACATGGATCATGCCCGGGTGGTCCCGGGAGCCCGACGGGGATTCCAGGCTGTTGCCGGCACGCTCGTCAATAAAGGTGACACCGTGATTGTATCAGCACTCGCCCATTACACGGAATTCCTCTCGGTTGAGAACGCGGGAGGAGTTGTCCGGGAAGTGCCGCTCAACAATAAAAATATTGTAACCGGTGAAGCAACCGCTCAAAAAATCGAGGAGGTCAAGAGCGAGACCGGAAAACTCCCGGTACTCGTCATGATCGATCACTTCGATTACCAGTTTGCAAACGAGCACGAGATAAAAGAGATCGGGAAAGTCGCCCACCAGTACGACATCCCCTTCCTTTACAACGGGGCCTACACGGTCGGTGTCATGCCGGTCGATGGCAAGGCGATCGGGGCTGACTTTGTTGTCGGCTCCGGACACAAGAGCATGGCATCGGTCGCGCCGTCCGGAGTACTTGCGATGACCGATGAATGGGTGCCAAAAGCCCTCCGCACCACATCGATGGTCGGAGATCTCACCAAACGCAAATTCGGTATCAAGGAAGTCGAGATGCTCGGCTGCACGCTGATGGGAGGAACGCTGCTGTCCATGATGGCATCGTTCCCGGCCGTCAAAGCCCGGACCCTGAAGTGGGAGGACGAAGTGAAGAGATCCAATTACTTCATCGGCCGGCTGCTGAAGATCACCGGCAGCAAAGTTCTCTCCGAGTATCCCCGGAAACACACGCTTTCCAAAGTCGACACAACCGGAAGTTTTGACACGGTTGCCCAGATCCACAAGCGCCGCGGATTCTACTTAAGCGACGAGCTCTCGTCCCGCGGGATCGTTGGCGAATTTGCAGGAGCAACCCGGACCTGGAAGCTGAACACGTACGGCCTGTCGGAAAAGAAAGTCAGCTACCTTGCCGATGCATTCACGGAAGTTGCACAGAAGCACGGCCTGCCCGTGGAACAATAATCTCCCGATGATCCACAAGAAAACCAGAATGTGAAATCCTGCGAGGATCCCCATGACAAAAAAGAAATTCCATCTCGGAACCACTGCACTCCATGCAGGGCAGGTGCCCGATCCGACAACCGGATCCCGGGTAGTGCCGCTGTACCAGACCTCATCGTACGTGTTTAAGAACACGGAACATGCCGCCAGTCTCTTCGGACTCAGGGAGCTCGGGAACATCTATACCCGGCTCATGAACCCGACCACGGACGTTTTCGAGAAGCGGATGGCCGCAATCGAAGGCGGGACGGGAGCGATTGCAACCGCATCGGGAGCCGCGGCCATAACGTATGCGATCCTGAATCTCACCCGGCCGGGTGACGAGATCGTCTCGGCCGACAACCTGTACGGGGGAACGTACGAGTTCTTCCACTACCAGCTCGAAAAGTTCGGCCGGCATGTCGTCTTTGTTGACTCGGCCGATCCCGAGGCCTTCCGCCAGGCGATAACGGCCAGGACAAAGGCGGTCTATGCCGAGACCATCGGCAACCCGAAACTGGATGTCCCCGACTTTGCGAAGATAGCACAGATCGCCCACGATGCCGGTCTCCCGTTCATCGTTGACAACACGACCGGGGTTGGTCTCGTCCGCCCGATCGATCACGGCGCGGATATCGTTGTCCACTCGGCTACCAAGTATATAGGCGGCCACGGCAACTCGCTCGGCGGTGTTATCGTAGACTCCGGCAGGTTTGCCTGGAACAATGGAAAGTTTCCCGAGTTCACCGAGCCCGACCCGAGCTATCACGGGCTGAAGTACTGGGATACGTTCGGGAACTTCCCGGGCCTTGGCAATGTCGCGTTTGTCTTCAAGATCCGCGTCTCCTTAATGAGAGATACCGGCGCCGTGCTCAGCCCGTTCAATGCCTGGCTCTTCTTGATCGGCCTTGAGACCCTGCACCTGCGGGTTCCCCGCCACTCGGAAAATGCGCTCGCCGTTGCACAGTTCCTTAAAAACCACCCGAAGGTAGCCTGGGTGAACTATGCAGGACTCGAAGGCAACCCGAACCACGAGCTGACGAAGAGATATCTCACCGGGGGATACGGCCCTATTGTCGGTGTCGGCATCAAAGGCGGAGAAAAGAAATCGAGGCAGTTCATCGACAACCTGAAGCTCTTCAGCAATCTTGCCAACATCGGGGATTCAAAGAGCCTTGTCATCCACCCGGCCTCCACAACCCACCAGCAGCTGACGGCCGAAGAGCAGAAGAAGACCGGCGTTTCGCCGGAACTTGTGCGCCTTGCAATCGGTACCGAGGACATCGAGGACCTCATAGCCGACCTGGCGCAGGCACTGGAAGCAACATCGTGAAACCGGGCCGATCCCGGTCCCCTGCAAGGGGAATATACGCGATATTATTGCAGAATTATTTCGGGTACGAAACAGGGTGTGTCGATGATCAAAGGATCCGCAGGAATTGTGAAAACCCAGACCTATCACTATAATGCCCCGCTCGTACTGGAAAGCGGGGAGTCCCTCCCTTCTGTTACTATCGCCTACGAGACCTATGGCCGGCTCAGCCGCGAGAAGAGCAATGCCATCCTTGTCTGCCACGCCCTCTCCGGCGATGCGCATGTTGCAGGATTCCATGAAGGCGATGACAAGCCCGGCTGGTGGGATGCCGTCATCGGCCCCGGCAAAGCGCTGGACACCGACCGGTATTTTGTCATCTGCTCGAACGTGATCGGGGGCTGCAAGGGCTCGACCGGCCCGGCGTCCACGAACCCTGCAACCGGGAAACCCTATGGCGCAAAGTTCCCGGTCATCACGATCCGGGACATGGTAAAAGCCCAGAAGCTGCTCATCGATCATCTGAAAATCAGCCAGCTCTACGCGGTTGTCGGCGGATCCATGGGCGGCATGCAGGCACTCCAGTGGTCTGTCGATTTTCCCGGACTCATGAAAAAAGTTGTCGTGATAGCGGCAACCGGGTACTCGACTCCCCAGCAGATCGCGTTCAACGAAGTCGGGAGGAAGGCGATAATCTCCGATCCCGACTGGAACAATGGCAATTATTACGGGAAGGCTCTTCCTGCGCACGGCCTGGCTCTTGCCCGGATGGTAGGGCACATCACGTATCTCTCGAACGAGTCCATGCACGAGAAGTTCGGCCGGGCCCTGCAGGGAAAGGACCGGAGAGGCTTTGACTTCTCCACGGACTTCAAGGTCGAGAGCTACCTCCACCACCAGGGCGATACGTTCACCAGACGGTTCGATGCAAACTCCTACCTGTACGTGACCAAGGCTGTCGATTACTTCGACCTGACAAAGGACGGGTCGCTTGCCACCGGCCTTGCCGGTGTGAAAGCCGCATTCCTTGTCATCTCGGTTTCGTCCGACTGGCTCTACCCGCCTTACCAGTCGCAGGAGATCGTCTCTGCCCTGACCGCAAACGAGATCGATGTCCGGTACTCCGATATCCGATCCAATTTCGGGCATGATGCCTTCCTGCTCGAATCCGGCCAGATCAATTATCTTGTCGGAACATTCCTCTCCCGTACGGTTGTCGGGGATGTGATGATCCATAACGTGCAGACCATCGAGGAGGGAACAACAATCGCGGTGACCGCCCGGCGGATGATAAACGCCGGTGTCAACCACCTGCCGGTCCTCTCGGCAAGCGGGCAGCTCGCGGGGATCGTCACCTCATGGGATATTGCAAAAGCCGTTGCTTCCAACTTCCTCTGGCTGGATGAGATCATGTCCCGGGACGTGGTGACGACAACGCCCGGTGAGCCGATCGAAGCTGCTGCAAAGAAGATGGAGGAGCATGCCATCTCCGCTCTTCCGGTGGTGGATGACAAAGGGCACGTCATCGGGCTCATCACGGTCGATGCCATCAGCGTCCTTGTCGGGAGAGGAACCCCATGAGGATCCTCTCCATCCACGCCTCCCGCATGTGGTACCATGCAACGAAGAAGACAAAGATGGCGGAGGCAACGGATGTCCGAAAGGACCGGATGGATGAATGCGTTGTCCTCTTCTGCTGCGTAGAGAAACTCGACGAGAAGGACCCGGACCAGGTCATCCGGAGTGCAACCGCGGGAGTAAAAAAACGTCTGGCCATGCTCCGCGTGAACCGGGTCCTGATCTACCCGTATGCCCACCTGACAAGCACGCTTGGGAGACCGGAGGTTGCGCTGAAAATTCTCACGGGCCTGGAATCTGCCCTGCTCCGGGAAGATGTTGAAGTGAAACGGGCCCCGTTCGGGTGGTACAAGGAGTTCGAGATCCGGGGCAAGGGCCATCCTCTTGCCGATCTCTCCATGACCATCTGCCCGTACGAGAAAACCGAATGCGATTTTACCTGCCCGTACTGCCACCACCCGTTCAAGGAGGGCGATGCACAAACGGCCTGTTCCTGCACAGAAGCCTGCTCCGGAAAATCCCCGTCCCCTGGAAAGATTTCATGACCCAATCCTCCCAAAACACCGTACCGGCTACTGCGCTTCTCGTTCTCGGATGCCCGGAAGTTCCCGTGCAGCAGGCCCTTGCGCTTCATATCGCGGACCGGCTGAAACAGCAGGGAACAAAAGTACTGGCTGCTGGCAACCCGGCAGTTCTTAATCTCCTGAAAGTATCCGATCCCGGAAGACATTATCTTTCAGATACGCAGGTACTGGAGACCTGCATTAAGGAGATTGTTGAAAAAAAACCGGCCTTCGATCTCTGCATTGTCTTTGCCCACAGCGATGCCGGGATCTCGTACGCGGCAACCATGCAGCATCTCCTGCCATCCTCCCGCATTGTTGTCATCATCTTTGGAAAAGATCCTGAGGCGCTGGCAAATGCTGCCGGTTTCTCGTGCGAGACGATTGTTGAGAAAGCTGTTCACAATCCCGTGCAGCTGAAACGGAAGATAAACGAGGTGTTCGGATGGGCTGCATCGAGAACCTGAAGTACGAGATGATCCTCCCGCTCGGGGCGTCCTTTAAGGAATGCCGCGAGTACGTGGAGAAGAATTCCCGCGAGTTCTGGTACGTGGATCCCGGCTACAAGCTCTTCGATGAGTACATCATCGGCCTGCCGCCCATTGCACTCGGGATCGACGGGTCCCGTATCATCTTTCCCTATACCAAGCCCTGCCATGGCACGTACCTGCTGGCAATCGAAGATGCTGATGAAGCAGCCCGCGTCCGGAAGTCTGCCCGGAAGAAAAAGTGACTATCCTGAACCGGTGATTGTATGAAAAAACAATGGCTCATCCGTTATTCCGAGATCTTTCTCAAGTCCGACCCGGTCCGGCGCCAGTGGGAAAATACTCTCATTGCCAATATCCGGGAAGTGATGCCCAGAATCCATGTCCGGAACGAGCGGGGCAGGATCTGGCTTGACGGCGACGTGAATCCTGCGCTCATCAAAAATATTTTCGGGATCGTCTCGTTCTCGGAAGTGGAGCATATCCGGCTCGATGAGATCGAATCCTTCCTTCCGGATTATTGCCGGCGCCACGGGATTGGGAGTGCGAAGACCTTTGCTCTCCGGGTAAAACGCGTGGGAAAGCACGAATTCTCTTCCAATGACAAGGCAATCGAGTACGGCGATCTTGTCCGGGAAGCATTCCCGCGCCTGAAAGTGAATCTTGCAAAACCGGACAAGGAAATTCATGTCGAGATCCGGGAGGGCGAGGTTTACCTTTACGATGAAGTAACCAGAGGCCCCGGGGGACTTCCGCTCGGCGTGGAAGGAACGCTCGTGGCGCTGGTGTCCGGCGGGATCGATTCCCCGGTTGCGGCCTGGATGATGATGCGGCGCGGATGCCGGATCCTCCCGCTCTTTGTCGCGCTCGATTCGTTCCTTGACGAGACCGCCATTGCCCGGGCAGAACGGGTTGTCGGGACCCTTGCACAGTACCAGCCCGGCATCCGCCTTGCGGTGATTCACGATTCCTATCTTGCAGCGGCAAAGCAGGAGCTCACCGGTCGCAATCTTGAGAAATATACCTGTATCTTCTGCAAGCGCCGGATGTACCGCGTGGCAACCGCGTTTGCAGAAAAAGCCGGATCCAAAGGGATCGTGACCGGCGAATCGCTCGGGCAGGTGGCAAGCCAGACGCTCGATAACCTGGTTGTCCTGACCGACGCGGCCTCAACGCTTCCCATCCACCGGCCGCTCATCGGGTACGACAAGGAAGATACGATCCGGCTGGCCCGGGAGATCGGGACATTTCCGGAATCCATCTCCAGAGCCTCGGGATGTGCGGCTGTCCCGGCCGGGCCGTCCACCAAAGCGAACCTCTCAACCATCCGGGAGATCGAGGAGACGATGGCTGCTTCCCGTCTCCCCCTTCCGGTCTGACCGGGGGCGGGGAGATCCTCCCCAAAAAAACAATGTATTACACCCGGTTACATTACAACCCGGGTCACGACCCCGTGCATCTTCTCCTGGGGCAGCGTGTAGAACTGGACGAACGGGGGCGAGATTTTCTTGATGATCCCGTAGATCTTCCAGAAGAACCGGTCCGAGATGATAGTCTCGATACCATAGAAGATCGTCTTCTCCTCGATTCCCTCGCTTTCCAGGAGTGCGATGATATCGATCACTTCCATATACCCGGCTTTTATCGTGAATACCTGGAGGCCCGGGGCATTGTCCTTATCCAGCGTGGTCTCTATCCCGAAGGGTTTCTCGGAGATCCGGATCGAGACAAAGACATTGTTCTCATAGATGATCTCGTTCTGGAAGAAGACCTGGCCGAGATAGGGCGAGAGATACCTGACATCGTTGATGAAGAAGAGGGCCGTGCCCCGGATTTTCGGGAGTGCTGCGTAACTCTCCCGGTACTTTGAGATAAAATCCTCGTACCGGATCGGCTGCAGGATCTCATGGAGCCGGCTCTGGCCCCGGATGTACGCGATCGTGAGGATGAGCGGGATCGCGGCAAGGATGAACGAGAAGTAGGCGCCGTGGGGGATCTTCAGGAGCGTTGAGATGAAGAAGAAGAAGTCTATGACAATGAGGGCCATGGCGCAGAGCATGGTGACCGGGTTCCTTTTTAAGAAGAAGATGATCGTCATCATGACCGCCGAGATCATCATAGCCCCTGAAACGGCAAGGCCATAGGCTGCAGAAAGGTTCTCGGAGGATCCGAACTCGAACATGACGACCAGGACCGCGATGAGCATCATCCAGTTGATGGCATCGATATAGATCTGGGACCGGAGCTCGGGAGACGTGTACTCTATCTTCATCTTCGGGAAGATCCGGGTGCTCATGCCCTGGTATACGATGGAGAACATGCCGGAGATCATTGCCTGCGAGGCGATGACCGTTGCACAGACGCTCAGGATAAGGAACGGGATGAACAGGAGCGGGCAGATATGGTGGATCATCGAGAACAGGACATTGTGCGTGTTCTCGGTCATCAGGACATATGCGCCTTGGCCGAGATAGTTGAGCACGAGCGCGGGAAAGACGATCATCCAGCCCTTGATGATCGGTTCGCGGCCGAGATGGCCCATGTCGGCATACAGGGCTTCCCCCCCGGTAACGCAGAGGATGACAGCCGACATGACGATGAGCGAGGCCCACCCGTTCTCGAGTAAAAACGAGATGGCAAAGGTCGGGCTCAAGGCAAAGAGTACCTGCGGGGCCCCGATGATTGCGATGATGCCGGTAACGGCAAGCGCGACAAACCAGATCGCCATGACCGGACCAAACGCCCAGGCCACCTTGTCGCTTCCTTTCCGCTGGAAGAAGAAGAGCCCGATGGCGATGGCGGCGGCAATAACAAGGAGGGTCATCTGGCTGGTCTCCCCGAATCCCGGAATGAGCAGGATGCCCTCAACCGCGGAGAGAATACTGATGGCCGGTGTGATGACCCCGTCGCCGATAAAGAGGGCGATCCCGACAAGCGTCAGGACGGATACTACCGATGCGGCAATTCCCGGTTTGATCAGGGAATCGATGATCTTCTTGAGGACGATGATGCCACCCTCGCCCTTGTCCGAGAGGGACATGGCAAGCCAGATGTACTGGGCGGTGATGACAATAAAAAGGGTCCACGTGATCAGGGAGAGCAGCCCGAAGATATTGTATGTTGTCGGCAGCAGGAAGAGCAGGATGGCCCCGACCGTGTAGATCGGGCTTGTCCCGATATCCCCAAAGACAAGGCCGAGGGATTTGACGATGTTGGAAGAAGTGGCTCGATCACCCATTCATATTTTTTTGGTTTGCCCTGCGAGTAAACCTTTTTATCCGGTCGTGCCTCTCTCTGCCCAATCCTGGTTTGAATTCCTCATACGCGCCCCGGTTTTGCCTGAATTTCATGGACCGTTTTATATAACAATCTCATTTGTTTCAGCTGCGTTGACCGGAATGAACAGAGGCAGGAAACGGGTAATTTTATTCGTTGCAATCTGAAAAAAGAATTTACGGGGTTGCCTGGGTACTGTTTGCCGTGGAATTCGCGCCTGCGGATATTGTGCCGGTCGTCGTAACCGGCACCGGTGTCAGGGTTGTTGGTGTGGGCGTTGGTTTGAGGTCTGCCTGGATCTCAACGATTCCTTTCGGGGCAGTTGTGGATTTCTTCGCAACCTGGTTCCCGTCCTTGTACACTTCAACCTGGATCTCCTGGCCGGACGCATCGACTTTCTGGACGGATGCGACAACTATGCCGGTACTGGTGAAGACCTGGTACACGTGATCGCCGGTATCGGTCCGGGTGCTCTCTGCCCCGGGCGTCCCGAACGTTGCTGAATAGATCCCCGGGTAAATGATCCGGATCCAGACCCCGCTCGAAGGTATTACCTGCTGCGCTGCGGTCGTGGTAGTCTGCATTGGCGTTGCAACCGGAGCAATTACCGCGACCGTCTCTGTCGGGGTTGCTGTTGCGGTAACTGCCGGCGCCGTGGTTGGTATTGTTGTGGTAGTTGTCGGCATTACGGTTGAGGGTGTTCCCTGGGGGTTCATGAACAGGATGGCGCTTCCTATGATTGCAAGGATGATGATCGCTGCAAGAGCGATTGCAACAACCTTCTTCCTGCCGGATGCTTTTGGCGCAGGCGGCGCCGGGGGAGGAACCGGTGCAGGGGTTTCCGGTACAGCCGGGGCTGGTGCCGGAGATTCGGTGCCGGCAGGGGTGATGACCGGCCACTGGACCGTGCCGGAATCTGGAGCCGGTGCCGGTTCTGCGTGAGCAGCCGGCTCCGGTGCAGGTTCCGTCGGCTGAGCGGGAGTCACCAGGGTCGAGACCGGCCTCTGAATCAGGGGCGCGGGCTCGGTCCTCGGGACCGAATCCTCGATCAGCGGTTCGATCGAATGGATGACCTGCTCGATAGGCCGCTCTTTGCGTTCGCCCGCGGCAGAACCAAAGACCGGCGGGGGAATTGGGACATGCAGCTGGGGAATCGCAGAGGGTGGCGGGGAAACCGGTGGTGCAGTCACGGGAGCTGCCACTTCGGGGACCGGTTCTGCCGGGGGAACCTGGTCAGGATCCCGGACAACCGGGGTTCCGCACCGGTTGCAGAAGGCAGATTCCGGGGGAACCCGGTTCCCGCACCGGTTGCAGAACGAGCCAACCGGAAGGGACGTGGTCTCGACCGGTTTTGGCATGGATGGCGGATTCTCAACGATTTTCATGATCGGGCGGGCAATCTCGATCTTTTTCTTGGGCTGGGGGGCATTGGCGATCTCGATGCGTGGTGTCGGCGGAGTCTCCGGCTGGGGAACAAATTCCGGTGCCGGCTCCGGGGGAGGTATATCGTGGGGTGCGTGAACCGTCTGCTGGAAGGTTGGCGAGATGTTCTGTTTGAGAAGCCGGATCCACTCGTCGCATTCGCGCCTCCGGTCCCCGCCGGATGCCTTGAAGAATGTCAGGATCATCTGCCTTGTTGCCCCGCTGTTGGTGATAAGGGACAGGGTGATGGTCGGATCGCGGATAGCGTTCTCCCCGCTTTCGACATTCCGTAGGGTTGCAAGAAGGATCTCCTGGGGTGCGATAAGGTGTTTTTTACTGTCGACAAGGATCAGCCGTTTTGTTGTGAGGACGGCCTCGAACGTCACCGATTTGACCTTGACGTTCAGCGCATTCAGGAGTACAGATTCATCATTGTAGAGATCAGGATATGCCATGCAACCACGTTCTAGTACTATCTACGTTATCTGAACAAAATAAGTGTTTGTTGTCTGACACGTAAAATCTCATAAAGTCTTTTGCCCGTTCATGTACGGCACCAGCACTTCGGGCACGTCGACCGTCCCGTCCGCGTTCTGGAAATTCTCAAGGATTGCGCGGATGACCCGGGATGTGGCAATCGCTGTTGAATTGAGCGTGTGCAGGTGTTGTTTCGATTCGAAATCGCTCTTGTCCCGGACCTTGATGTTGAGCCGGACCGCCTGGTAGGTTGTGCAGTTGCTGCACGAGACCACTTCTTTGTATGCCTCTTCCCGCGGCATCCAGGCCTCGATATCGTACTTCTTGGCAGCAACGGTACCGATATCCCCGGTACAGATATTGACTACCCGGTAGGGAAGGCCGAGGCCCTGGAAGATCTCTTCGGCATTTGCGAGAAGTTCCTCGTGGATCTGCCAGGAATCCTGTGGCATGCAGTACACGAACTGCTCAACTTTCGTGAACTGGTGGACCCGGAAAAGCCCTTTCGTATCGAGCCCGTGCGCGCCGATCTCCCTGCGGAAACAGGGGGAGATTCCTGCAAGTCTGAGGGGCAGGTCTTTCTCCTCGAAAATTTCATCCTGGTACATTGCGCCGATCGGGTGCTCGCTCGTTGCTATCAGGTAGGCGTCGTCCCCGTCGATCTTGTACATGACTTTTTCGAAATCGCCGAGATCGGTTACGCCTTCATAGGAAGTCCGGTTGATCATGTAGGGCGGGATCACCGGTGTGAATCCTTTCCTCACCAGCAGGTCTATGGCATAGCGCTGGAGCGCCATGTCCAGAAGAACTAGGTTGCCCTTGAGGAAGTAGAACCCGGCGCCGCTTGTCTTTGTTGCCCGTTCGAAATCGGCCCAGCCCTGTTCGGATGCCAGCTGGCCATGGTTTTTTATCTCGAAGTCGAAGGTTCTCGGAGTTCCGATCCGCTTTATCTCGGCATTCTCCGAATCGTCTTTTCCAACCGGGACGCTCTCGTGCAGGATGTTGGGGAGGCGCATGAGATAGGATTTGATAGTGGTCCGGATCTCTTCCTGCTCGGCATCGCAATCTTTGATCTTCTGGGGAAGGGCGGCAGCTTCCGCCATGAGCGGGGCTGCATCCTGCCCTGCTTTCTTTGCCGCATTGATCTCGCGGGCTATCGTGTTGCGGCGCTGCCGGAGCAGATCGGTCTCGACTTTGAGTTCCCGGGAACGGGCATCCTTTTTGAGC
The DNA here is from genome assembly GCF_963677065.1 of uncultured Methanoregula sp. NCBI lineage: Archaea > Methanobacteriati > Methanobacteriota > Methanomicrobia > Methanomicrobiales > Methanoregulaceae > Methanoregula > uncultured Methanoregula sp. Next base: position 2,524,518 of record NZ_OY781872.1, on the reverse strand, counting down.
AGGTCGTCAACCCACCCGATTTTTTCAGGATCGTTTCTTTTGCGGAGATCGGCTTTCACGATCTCCGGGCTGGCCCGTACAAACCTGATATCAAGCATGGAAAAATACCCTCTTTTGCGAGCGTGTCGTGATACTATTGGGCGATTATCCCACATAATGTATCGTTTTTTCTCATAATCCTGCCCGGCATATCTTGTTGGCAAAGACATTTTATTATGTCATGATGCATATGCAGGTGCGAATCGTTATGGTGGATTTTTCCTATATCTGCAAGAACCTGTCCGGCTCCCAGCCGACAAAAGGGCAGGAGTCCGGCCAGGCAGCCTGCACAAAAAAGCAGGAGCCGGGGGATTATTGCATTGTGGATTCTCCTGAAAAGGCAGAGGCTGCAAAGAAGAAATGTCCGTCTGCGGATTTTCTTAAAATTTTGAGTTTCAAAAAGAAACAATGATTTTTCCTGTGCAACTGGTTTTTTGTTTCAGGTTTTTATTGAAACATTTTCCTCTGGCACATCCCAATATTCTTTCAACCGGAACGGATAACGTCATAGTAACCGGAGCTGAAGATGAAGATCGCGATCTCGGGGAAAGGCGGTGTTGGCAAGACATTTATTGCCGGCACTCTCGCGCGATGCCTGGTGCAGTCCGGGCACCCGGTGCTCGCCATCGATGCGGATTCATCCCCCAATCTTGCTCTCTCGCTTGGCCTGACCATCGAAGAAGCGGCACGCATTGTTCCTGTTGCGGAGAACGAGGATCTGATCCGCGTAAAGACCGGCACCGAGTATCCCGGGGTCTTCCGGCTTACGTTCACGGTAGACGACATCATCCGAAATCATGCCGTTCCCACTCCCTCGGGCGCCCATCTCCTCGTGATGGGCACGGTCAAAGCCATGGGAAGCGGCTGTGTCTGCCCGGCCCATTCGGTGATAAAAGCCCTTATGCGCCATCTTGTTGTGGACCGGGATGAAGCGGTCATTCTTGATATGGAGGCAGGGATCGAACATCTTGGCCGGGGCACTGCCGGCCATGTCGACTCCCTTCTCGTGGTTACGGATGCCAACAGGAAATCGCTCGAGACTGCGAATGTGATCTGCCGGCTTGCCCGCGAATCGGATATCGCCCGGGTCGGTCTTGTCGGGAACCGTGTCGGCACTCCCCGGCACGAGGATGTGATACGCGAATTTGCCAAAACTCACGACCTTGCCGTCATTGGCACCATCCCCTATGATCCCGAAGTAGCCGAGACCGGCATTTCCGGCGATCCTCTCGATGAATCCCGGTCTGCAGCATACCGGGCAATAAGAGAACTTGCAGAAACTCTTGCAAAAACAGAGACCGATCAGCCATGAAGACCATTGTGACCATGGGCCGGGGCGGGACCGGGAAGACGAGTTTTGTCTCCCTGATGGCCCGGTATCTCATAGAGAAGAAGCAGACTCCGGTCCTGCTCGTGGACGCGGATCCCGACCAGAATCTGGCCGAGATGATGGGCGTTGATCTCGAATCCGAAGGAAAGTCCACTATCGCGGAACTCCTCTCGGACACGTTCATTGCCCGGGGCGGGACGACCGTGGGCATCCCCCCTTCGAAACGGATCGAGACCCGGATCTGGGAAGACGGCCTTTACGAGGGCAGCGATTTCGATCTCATTGCGGTCGGGACCAAGTGGGTTGAAGGCTGTTACTGCCTTCCCGATGCTGCGTTAAAAAATGCGCTCGGCCAGATCACAAAACAGTACCGCTATATCCTGATCGATTCCCCCGGGGGCCTCGAGCACCTGAACCGGAAGATCGCCCGCGACGTGGACCTGGTGATCGATGTCATGGGCCCCTCCAGCAAATCCTTTGCCCATGTCCGGAGAGCCCACCGGGTGATCCGGGAAGTGGGGATCGGTTTTAAGGAATTTTACATTGCCGGGGGATACGGGTTCCCTGCCGATCTCCATGACCGGGCTGCCGCGGAGACCGGTCTCCCGTATCTTGGCAAGATCGAGCGCGACGACGAGCTGGCAGCGTACGTACTGGCCGGCAGGTCCCTGCTGGATCTTCCTGCAACATCAGTTGCTTACCGGTCCGTATCCGCTCTGCTGGATGCCGTTCTTTCCGGATAACCGGGGCCCGGGCCGGGCGAATTTTCCTTTTTCAGGCGATGTCAACTACGATAACCTTATTTTACTCATCCCTCAATGTATAGTTGAATCCTTACGGTGGTTTTTTGATATGAGTAAAAACGGTGTGAACCTCAGGATACAGGAACTGAAAACTGGTGGGGCACACCTCCATAATCTCAATCTCACCATTGGATCGGTCATACGGGACACCTGGGACGAGAAGCAGGGACCAACGCCATTCCCGTCCTTAACCACGCTGCGACCCTGGGACAAGCGTCTCCTGGAACGGTACAAACCCTTCTATATGCCGTTCTGCGACCTCTGCTGCCTCTGCACGTACGGGAAATGCGATCTGACCGGCAGGAAACGGGGTGCCTGCGGCATCTCGATGCCGGCGCAGCAGTCCCGGACCGTTCTTATCTCGGCCTGCATCGGGGCTGCAACGCACACCAGCCATTCGCGGGAGCTGCTCACGCACCTGCTTGAAAAATTCGGCCACGATCACCCGATAAGTTTCGGGGATGTGGGAATCGAGGTCGAAGCCCCGATAACCCGGCTGGTGTGCGGGATCAAACCCGCAACCCTCGGCGACTTTGAACAGGTCCTCGACTATTGCGAGAACCAGATCACCCAGCTCCTTGCTGTCACCCATACCGGCCAGGAAGGCAATAATCTGGACTTTGAGTCTAAAGTCTTCCATGCCGGCATGATCGACCACGTGGGAATGGAAGTTGCCGACATAGCCCAGATCTCCACCCTGAATTTCCCGAGAGCCGACCCGGATGCTGCGCTTGTCGATCTCGGCCTTGGTACCGTTGACCTGGAAAAACCGGTCATCCTTGTCGTTGGCCACAATGTTCCCCCGGCAGCAAGTATCATCGATTTCCTCCGGGAGAACAACCTCAGTTCAGCAATCGAAGTAACCGGTATCTGCTGCACGGCTCTCGATGTGACACGGTACTCCGCAAAAGCCAAGATCATCGGCCCCATATCCTGGCAGCTGCGCTATATCCGGAGCGGGGTTCCCGATGTCATTGTCGTTGACGAACAGTGCGTCCGCACCGATACGCTCGAAGAAGCGGCCCTGATCCACACTCCCCTCATTGCAACGAGCGAGAAGAATTGTCTCGGACTTCCGGACAGGACGCACGATTCTGTTGAGGATATTGTGGAAGGGTTCGTGAGCGGGACCGTTACCGGTGCCCTCATCCTGGATCCGGAAAAAGTGGGTGTTGTTGCGGTCCGCACGGCTCAGGCGGTTGCCCCGAAACGGAAGAAGAAAGGAACACTTCCCTCAAAGGAACTGCTCATCGAGCTTGCGAAGAAGTGCACCCAGTGCATGCTCTGCCGCAGGGCCTGCCCCAATGATCTCCCGCTCCCGCAGGCTATCAAGGCTGCCGCGGGCGGAAATCTCTCGGGTCTCGACGAGATTTACGATGACTGCATCGGCTGCGGGCGCTGCGAGCCGGCCTGCACCCACAAGATCCCGGTTCACAGCCTGATCGTATCTGCTGCGGACAAAAAAACCCGGGAAGACAATTACTGCCTCCGGGCCGGTCGCGGGCCTATCCAGGACGTGGAGATCCGGAAAGTCGGCGGCCCGATTGTCCTTGGGGAGATCCCCGGGGTTGTTGCGTTTGTCGGCTGCGCCAATTATCCCAAGGGTTCGCGGGAAGTGGCGGAGATGTGCATGGAGTTTGCAAAACGCCGGTACATTGTCTGCACGTCGGGATGCTCTGCCATGTCCGCCGGTATGTTCCGGGACGAGGAAGGAAAGACCGCATACGAGCGCTATCCCGGCGCGTTTGAAGCCGGCGGGATCGTGAATGTCGGCTCGTGTGTTGCCAACTCCCATATTGCGGGGGCGGCAATCAAGATAGCAAGCGTCTTTGCCAAGCGCCCGCTCCGGGGCAATTACGAGGAGATTGCCGATTACGTGTACAACCGAGTCGGTGCCGTCGGGGTTGCCTGGGGAGCCATGTCCCAGAAAGCCGTGGCTATCGCGGCCGGGTTCTGGCGCCTGGGAATTCCCGTGGTTGTCGGCCCGCACGGGACCAAGTACCGCCGGATGCTGCTCGGCCGGTCCGACCGGGAGGAAGACTGGTACGTGCACGATGCCAGGACCGGGGAGAAAATATATGTCGGCCCGGTCCCGGAACACCTCTTCTTTGCAGCAGAGACCAAGGAGGAGGCGATGGTGATGATTGCGAAGCTGACCATGCGGCCGAACGACACGAGCAAAGGCCGGGCCAATAAACTCGCGCATTACATCGATCTCCACAAACGGATGGTTGGCGGAATCCCCGAGGATGTCCACCTGTTTATCCGGACCAAGAGCGATATCCCCTTAACAATGAAGGACGAGATCGAACGGCACCTTGCCGGAAAGGACTGGAAAGAGCATCCCATTCCCGATCCCACGCTTCTCCCGCGGATGATCCACAGGAAGGTGTGAGAAGCATGCCGATGACCGACTCCTGGCAGACCGCCGAGATCCCCGGGCCGAAGAAGGCCTCCCTCATCGTCAAACCGGACATTGCCGATGCCATGATACGCCGGGCAAAACGCCCGATCATGATCGTAGGCCACGGCATTGTCGAATACGAGGTTGAGGGGAAGAAACTCATCGACTGCTTGATCGAGCTTGCAAAAAAAGCAAAAATTCCGGTTGTTGTTACCGCCAGCACGAACAAGGAGTTCCTCAGCCGGCAGTTCTCCCCTGCCGCGATCATGCCTGCGGTCGATATCAGCAACCGGCTCACGGATCCATCCTGGAAAGGCCTTGACGGGAAAGATCCATACGATCTCGCCATCTTTGTTGGACTCCCCTATGCCATGGAATCGACCATCCTCTCCGGGCTCAAGCATTTCGCACCGACCGTGAAGACCATGACCCTTGACTGCGTGTACCAGCCCAATGCGAGCTGGTCGTTTCCCAACAGCACGATAAAAGACTGGGCTGCCAATCTCAAGGGGATTGTCTCGAATCTGGGGGACTAGGGAGATACCATGTTTGAGACGATACCTGTTGAAGTCGGCCTTGTCCATGAGGGAGAACGTGTCCGGAAAAATGACATGCAGGTCGAGCTCGGGGGCCCGTCGGTTCCCGAAAAGTTCGAGATCGTAAGAGTCCGCACGCCGGACCAGATCGAGGATGGCGCAATACGCATCCTCGGTCCCGATATTGGCGATATGGAAGAAGGCAAGCACTATCCCCTCGGGATCCTCGTGGAGATCTCCGGATCCCGGGTCGAGACCGATCTTGAAGGCGTGGTCGAGCGGCGTATCCACGAGTACTGCAATTACATCGAGGGTTTCATGCACCTCAATCAGCGGTACGACATCTGGATCCGTCTCTCCAAAAAAGCATTCAGAAAGGGACTCACCTCCTTCCGGTTCATTGGCCAGGTGATGATCGAACTCTTCCGGAACGAACTCCCCATCATCGAGAAGATCCAGGTCTCGTTCATCACCGATCCTGAAAAGATCCGCCCCCTCTACGCAGAAGCTCTCCAGATGTACGAGGCCCGTGATGCACGCGCCCGGGGACTCCTGGACGAAGATGTCGATTCCTTCTATGGCTGTGCGCTCTGCCAGTCCTTTGCCCCGACCCATGTCTGTGTCATCACCCCCCAGCGTTACGCCAACTGCGGGGCCATCAGCTGGTTTGACGGGAGGGCGGCAGCCGGTATCGACCCCGACGGACCGATATATGCCATCGAGAAGGGTGAGTGCCTGGATGCCGAGAATGGCGAGTACAGCGGTGTAAATGAGAGTGCCAAGAAGCGGTCCATGGGAGAGGTGAACCGTGTTTATCTTTACTCGGCCTTCGGTTACCCCCATACGTCCTGCGGCTGCTTCGAAGGAATTGCGTTTTACATTCCGGAAGTCGAGGGCTTCGGCATTGTGCTGCGCAGTTTCCGTGAACCTACCGTGAACGGCCTTCCCTTCTCAACTATGGCAGACTCGACTGCCGGCGGCCGGCAGGTCGAGGGTTTCCACGGAATCTCGATCGAATACATGCGGTCCAGGCGGTTCATGCATGCCGACGGGGGATATGACCGGGTGGTCTGGATGCCGTCCGATACAAAAGAGAAACTCCGGCAGTTTATTCCCGCAAGTGTCATCGATGCCATTGCAACTGAGAAGGATGTCTCATCCATTCCTGATCTCAAATCCTTCCTGGAAACCCATAACCATCCTGTTATCCAGCGGTGGAAGGCACCGGCTGCCGAAGAGCAAAAATCTCCTGGGGGCGGAACGGTCTTGTCTGTCGGGGATATTCCCTTCCAGTCGGGAGGGTTCAGGATTATTTTTAAAAATGCCCGGATCACTGCCGATAAAGTGATCATCCAGCCGATACGGCCGGGATATGGAGGTGACGACCATGGCGCAAAAAAGGATTGATGTATCCACGGATAATGAGAAGCTCCTCTCCCTGGCACCCCAGATCCTGGAACTCTTAAAAGGGGTCCGCCAGGTGGAGCTCGAGAACTTCACCATGGAGATAGGCGATCTCGAACTCTTCATTCCTGCGTTTGGCGGTATGCAGCCTCAACCCGTCTCCACCCCGGGCCTGGCAGTCAAGGCCCCGGCCAAGCCCACGGAGCTGTATCGTGAATCTTATGCCCCCCTTGAATTTTCCTATCCCGGGCAAATCCGGGAAGTGACCCTGGGTGCGACCCGGGCAGAGGGAGGGAGCCGGTCATCGTCCATCACGATTGGCGGGGCGACAACGCCTGCGTACTTTGACGGCCTTCACCTCCCGCCCCATCTGCCGGTCATCGCTCTCGATGTATTTGACATGAACGTTTCCCTTCCCAAGGTGCTCAGAGAGAATGTTTCTGAGGTCATGGAAGATCCCGCTGAGTGGGCAAAGATGAACGTGAAGAAATTCGGGGCCGATGCCATCACCATCCACCTGATGAGCACCGATCCCCTTTTCAAGGATGCCACCCCTGCATCGGCGGTAAAAACGGTCGAAGAGATCCTCCAGGCTGTGGATGTCCCGATTATTGTCGGCGGGTGCGGGGATCCCCGGAAGGATGCGGAAGTCTTCACGGCAGTTGCCGAGATGGCCCAGGGAGAACGCCTTCTCCTCAATTCGGTCACGCTTGATATGGCGGAGTCCAAGACCCTTGAGCGGGTCGCGACTGCGGCCCGGGACAACGGGCACGTGCTGCTTGCTTTCACCGGTCTTGAACTGAACAATGCGAAAGAGCTCAACCGCCGGTTGTACCAGTACATCCCTCCGGAACAGATCGTGATGGACCTGACAACCGTTGCGCTCGGGTACGGTCTTGAGTATTCATTCACCATCCACGAGCGGGCCCGGTATGCTGCGCTGATGGGCGATTCTGAGCTTGCACACCCGGTGATCTCTGCAGCCACCAATGCCTGGGCGGCCCGGGAAGCCTGGATGAAGATGTCTCCCGAGTACGGCTCCCGGCAGCTCCGGGGCCCGATCTGGGAGACCATCAATGCGCTCACGCTCCTCCTCGCCGGCATGGATCTCTTCCTCATGATGCACCCGGCAGCGGTGCTTACCTTGAAAGACGTGATCCACCGGCTCGGAAGACCCGGGAGTGCGAAATCCGACAGCATACAGGACTGGGTGAGTGTGAGATTATGAGCCAGGCGGGAAGCATGCCGGAACAGAAACGCAGAAAAAGCATCCGCGAGATCAGTCCCATCGATGTATACAAACATCTCCCGAAGACCAACTGCCGGGAGTGCGGGGAGGCCAACTGCATGGCTTTTGCAACCCGGCTTGTCAACGGGGAACTGGTGCTCAATGATTGCCCCCCGGTCCTTGCTGAAGAGAATGCCGGCTCGTATGATGCGCTCGCCGTCCTGCTTGCACCGCCGGTTCGTGCAGTGCAGATAGGAACCGGGGAATCCCGGGTAACCGTTGGCGGGAAATATGTCCTCCAGCGACACGAGTTCACGTACCACAACCCGACGCCGATAGCACTTGATGTCCACGATCTCATGCAGGAAGAAGAACTGCTTGAACGGGTCCGGCACATCGAGATGTTCTCGTACAATTATATCGGCAGGAAACTGGTGCCAAACGCAATCGCAGTCCGGTCCTGCTCGGGCGATCCCGAAACCTTCGGGTCCGTTGTCCGGAAGGTTGCCGGTGCAAGCCGGTATCCCCTCATCCTCTGCGCTCTTGACCCGGCAGTCATGAAAGCCGGCCTGGAGGAGATTCCCGGCCAGCGGCCGCTCATCTATGCTGCTACTGAACGCACGTGGAAGGAGATGGCGGAGCTGGCACTTGCGCACGATGCACCCCTTGCCGTCTTTGCCCCGAACAATCTTAGCCTCCTCCGCTCGCTTGTCAGGACTTTGAAAGAGTATGGCGTATCGGACCTGGTTCTCGATCCCGGGACTTATGCCGAGGAAGGGCTCGCGGATACTATCAACAATTTCACTGCAATCCGGGCCGGTGCCTGCAGGAATTTCGATGAACTGTTCGGCTACCCGCTTCTCGGTGTCCCGCTGACGGTCTGGGCCGGTGAAGAGATCTCTGAAGAGGTGCTCAAGTGGCGGGAAGCGATAACCGCGTCCATGCTCCTCTCCCGGTACGCAGATATCTTGATCATGCACTGCCTGGATGGCTGGGTGCTCCTTCCCCAGCTCATCTGGCGGTTCAATCTCTACACAGACCCAAGGAAACCCGTCTCTGTTGAGTCGGGTGTAAAATCGTTCGGCCGGCCAAACCCGGACTCGCCTGTACTCATCACCACCAATTACGCGCTCACGTATTTCACGGTAGAATCCGATATCAAGTCTGCAAATCTCGACTGTTATCTCATTGTCGTGGATACCGGCGGCCTGAGTGTGGAAAGTGCTGTTGCCGGACGCTACTTCACGGCCGATTCGATCCGGGATGCTCTCAAAGCCTATAATGTATCCAGTCTTGTCAGCCACAATGTCCTCATCATCCCGGGGCTCGCAGCCCGTCTGAGCGGCGAGACCGAGGAGGCATCCGGCTGGAGGATCCTGGTCGGCCCGAAAGATTCCTCCGGCATCCCGCAATACCTCCGGGACAACTGGCCCCCGGATACAGCCTGAATTCCCGGGGAGCCCCGCCGGTTCTGTTTCCGAGGGATCGGCCGGTCATGGATGAACCGCATACTCATCGACCATAGTGGAGAATGGAATGGCAGATCACGTCAACGTTGTATTCCACCCGGTAAACCGGGTTGTCAGCATCCCTGCCGGTGCAACCGTACTGGATGCGATCCGGCTTGCCGGTATCCAGTTCGAGAGCATCTGCGGGGGAAAGGGGGAGTGCAACAAGTGCCGGATCATCTATCTCAAAGGAACCTGCGACATCGGGACCCCCGAAAGTCTCAAAGGATTGACCCCGGGCGAGATTGAGAAGAACTATTGCCGGGCCTGCCACACGCATGTGCAGGGCGACTGCGAGTTTATCATTCCGGTCGAGAGCCGGATCGATGCCCCGAAGATTCTCTTGAACCATATCGTTCCCCATGGAGAGCTTGCGCCGGCGGTAACAAAACACCTATTAAAGACCGGGGATTCCCTTCACCCGTCTTCTGACCATCGGTCGCTCAAACTCGAAGGCTATTCCGGCACACGCCCGCATATGACCCGCCACCAGAATCACCTGCTGGCATATACAAAAGATACTGTAACAGTCACCATCTCGAAAACAAACCGTTACCCGGAAGTTGTCAGTATCGAACCTGGCGATACAACCCGCACCGTTTTCGGGATTGCGCTCGACCTCGGGACAACCACCGTTGTCGGGATCCTCGTCGATCTCGCCACCGGAAAAACCATTGCCCATGCCTCCGCAATGAACCGCCAGATAACGTACGGCGAAGAGTTGCTGACGCGTATAGCGTTTGCAAAAAAGGGCGAGGGGAAACGGAAGCTCCAGGCTGCTGCAATCGATAGTATCAATGATGTGATAGGCCAGCTTGCAGTTATGGCTGATATCGGGGCAGATTCCATCTATGATGTCTGCATTGCCGGCAACACGGTCATGCACCATCTCTTTCTTGGAATGGAGTCGTCTGCTCTTGAGCTTGCCAATACCGAGATCTCAAGAAAGCCGGTAATTGTCAGGGCCCGGTCCCTGGGGCTTCTTGTCAACCCGGACTCCTTTGTGTACTGCCTCCCGAACGTCAGCCGGTTCGTTGGCGGAGATGCGGTAGGGGATGTTGTAGCCTCGAAAATGTACCGGTCGGAAGATCTTTCGCTTCTCATCGATCTCGGAACAAACGGGGAAGTGGTCCTGGGGAATTCCGAATGGCTCTCATCGGTATCCTGTGCATCCGGCCCTGCGTTTGAAGGCGCGGGCATCTCCTCCGGCATGCGGGCCATGCGGGGAGCCATCGATCATATTGCAATCGATCCGGCAACCTGTGCTGTACACTGGACCACGATTGATAACGAGCCCCCCCGGGGTCTCTGTGGATCTGCTATCATCGATGCGGCTGCTGCAATGGCAGATGCGGGGATCCTCGACTTTACCGGAAAGTTTGTAGATGGCCGACCGGGAGTCCGGCAGGGCCCGGACGGATCTGAATTTGTGCTCGTGGAAAAAGAGAAGACCGCAACCGGCCGGGATATTGTTATCACCCGGCAGGACATGGCGTACCTGATCGATTCCAAGGCTGCTGCCTGCGGTTCGATTGGCGTACTCTTAAAGAAATACCGCATCGCCGTTTCCGATGTCCGCCACGTGTACCTGGCCGGGGCTTTCGGTGCATATGCCGACCAGCAGAAGATCATCCGGTTCGGCATAATTCCTGATTTTCCCCATGCTGCATATCACATTCTCGGGAACGGTTCGCTCTCGGGAGCTCATGCCCTGCTCGTCTCGATGAAGAACCGGCAGGAAGCCGAGGAGGTTGCAATGAAGATGGTTTATATCGATCTTCTCGTGGATTCGGATTTCATCGAAGAATATTCTTCTGCAGTGTATATCCCGGGAAAGAAGGAGTTTTTCCCCCGGTAACTGTTTCTCGGACAGACGGCAATCTTTTTTTGGGATTTGATGTATCTTCCCTCTGAGAATTATGGTAAACGGGCGAGGGCAGTTTATAGGATGAAGATCCAGATCCACTAAAGAAATGCTACAAAGGAATTCACCGGACGGGAAAATCTGGGAGAAGGAGTATTCAGTACGCGGCTGCCTGTGGGGTGGGGCCATCCATATCCTGCCCGCACTCCCGGTCTCTTCACGGGTACTGGAACTCGGATGCGGGAATGGCAAAACTCTTGGGGGCATGCTCCGGAAAGGCTGGGATGTTGTGGCCACGGATTTCTCTCCTGCTGCAGTAAAGCTGTCCCGGAAAATCGCATCACCAGGATTTTCCTGTGAGATCGTGCTGTCCGATGCAGGACACATACCGTTCCGGCCCGGATCCTTTGATTGTGTATTTGCCTGGCATCTTCTTGGTCACATGAGCGCAGATGATCGCTGGCACTGCACCGGGGAAATCGCACGGGTCCTCCGGCCGCAGGGCCGTCTCTTCTTCTCGGAATTTTCAGAAAAGGATTTCCGGTTTGGTAACGGGCAGGAGATCGAACCGGGAACCTTTTTGAGAGGAACCGGTGTCCGGACACACTATTTTTCCGAGAACGAAGTCCGAAACCTTTTCTCATCGTTCGGTATCGAATCGATCGCAGAACCGGCGTGGACCCTCCGTGTGCGAGGGATAAATCACGTCCGTTCCGAGATCCAGGCTGTATTTTTCAAAAAGGATTGCTGAATTCAGAGGGAAATGTTTTTTTGGCATTATGCCGATGACCTTCTGGATGGATAGTATGAGAAAAGATCTTCTTGTTATTGGTATTATTTTTGGTATTGTTCTCCTGTCAGTCTCTCCTGTTACTGCACTCGGTGGTCAGGAAGGCTGGATCCAGGTAATGTGCAATGTCGATGGTGCAAGTGTCAGTTTCAACGGGGTATACCAGGGAATCATTTCCGGCGGATCCCTCACGGTTCCGGTGTACACAACCGGCTCACCGGTAAATACCGTGTCCGTTGAGAAGAGCGGGTATACACCATTTTCAACCTCGGTCGAGATGCCGTCAGCGGGACAGACCCGGACTGTCTACGCCACTCTCAACCCGGTCCCGACCCAGGCTCCGGTGAATTACGGTTCGATCTCGGTGGAATCCCAGCCATCGGGCGCACAGATCTATTTCAATGGGAATTATCGGGGCCTCTCTCCTCTGGTCATCAGCGATGTCTGGCCCGGGACGTACACGATCGAAGCAGACATGTCCGGCTACCAGCCCTACACAACCTCGGTATCGGTCTCCTCCGGATCGAGATCCAGTGTCTACTGCCCGCTCTCCCGGCTCGATACCACCGGTTCGCTCTACATAATCTCCCAGCCGACCGGTTCCAATATCTATCTTGACAGTGTCTACCGGGGCATCACTCCGATGACGATCAACAATGTGGCTGCAACTACCCATATTGTCCAGCTCGATCATGCCGGTTATTATGACTGGAAGTCCACGGTTGACGTTCCTGCCGGGGGTACCAGGACGGTTGACGGGACTTTGAATCCCCTGCCGGTCAGCAGCTCTGGATGGATTTATGTCTCTTCGAGCCCAGGTGGTGCAGCGGTTACGGTCGACGGGATCAGTTTCGGGCAGACACCCGCCTCCGGCTCCCTCAAACTGAATAACATCCCCGTAGGGTCCCGCACGGTTGCCCTTTCCCTGAACGGGTACCAGCCCTACTCCGCTGTGGTCAGTGTTACCGCAAATACTGTTACGGAAGTGAACAAGGTTCTCCAGCCACTCTCACCGGTATCCGGTACGGGGGGTCTGTCCGTGTCCTCGACACCATCGGGTGCCAATGTCTTCCTTGATAACAATTTTATCGGGATCACACCTCTTACGCTGAACAGTGTCGCTGCCGGTAATCATCTCGTGACCATGCGGCTTGATGGATACCAGGATTATTCAACAACCATCCAGGTAAATGCCGGTGCTACCAGCACGGTCTCTTCCGCGCTGGTTGCAGCAACGCCTACGCACAAATCCCCGGTTCTGCCAGTAACAATTCTCGGGGCACTGCTGGTCGTCGCCCTGTTTGTGAAGCGGAAATATTAAATCTCCTTTTCTGATCTCACTTCTTTTAGGGCTTTTCACTCGTGTCTCTTTGCACACGGTTTTGCTGCGCGGGATTCTTTCGAATCTGAAAATGTATCGTGCCCGTTATGCTATTCGTGGAGACTGAACGAAACGTACTGCAAATCCAGAAACATGCGCCTGAAAAAAGTACCCTGCAACGGGTTTGAGAAAAATAAAAAAGATTAGTAGAGGGTATTGACCGTCAGGATCGAAGCCGGGGCAGTACGAGAGATTGAGAGTGCTGCACCGATCGCCGGCTTGATCTCAAGCTGGAACTGGTCGTTCTTGACAATGGGGTTTGTTGGCATTGCCGTGATATCGAACTGCTCGCCTTTCTCGAGTACATAGTCATTGGTTACCTGGTTCTGGACTGTGACAACTCCCCATTTTCCTGTAGTAACGGTATCTCCTTTGTTAGGCATACGTCCGAGAGTTTCCAGCTGGGATGCATTGCTGTAGGTGATGACGACTTTCTCAAAGTCAACCGGGGTTCCACCGGGAGCTAATGCAGCCGAGAAATTGATCCTGTTGATTGAAGATCCTGCCGTTCCGGTACCATAGACATTGCCGACAATTTCGAGAGTTGAGCTTGCCTGCTGTACACCGGTGTGAACGACTTCCTGGCTCTTCTGGGTAGTGAAGAACCCGGCGCCGAGCACCACATACGAGAACACCGCCGCAACGACAACGAATGCAATGAGCACAATCGCTGCCTCGAGGCCGGTGAAAGCATTATCATTGTTTATCGATTTCATGATTCACCTTGGGGTTTCAAATAGTTGCAAACCCGTATCTGATAAAATGTCTTAATTATATATATATTTATTTCAACCCGTCCCACGAAATTCTGAAGATATTATGTTTTTTTACGTGAAATATCAAAAAATTCTTATCCAAGTTGTTTTTTGAGTATTCTCAATATAAATGAAAAACTGTTGGGGTAAACCATAAAAACTGATATCGCTACAATTATCGCACTCACAATAATGCACGTTCCCGGGAGATGCTGCTGGATAGATATTATCGTTCAGATGGCATTCTTCCGTTATTCTTGTCAGAATTATATATACAGTCTCTCATAGTATCGATCGGAAACAACACGATTATCGGATAAGCTCATTCAATGGAATTAATCCGTTCAAAAAAAGAAAAAAATTAATAGAGTGTGTTTACGATCTGGATTGAGGCCGGGGCAGTGCGGGATATTGAGAGCGCTGCACCAATCGCCGGTTTGATCTCGAGCTGGAACTGGTCGTTCTTGACAATCGCGTTTGTGGGCATAGCCGTGATATCGAACTGTTCCCCTTTTTCCAGGACCATATCATCGGTTACCTGATTCTGGACGGTAACTACGCCCCATTGACCCGCGGAAACTGCTGATCCTTTGCTAGCTGTGCGGGCGAGAGACTCGAGCTGGGATGCATTGCTGTAGGTGATGACGACCTTCTCGAAATCAACCGGGGTCCCTCCGGGAGCTAAAGCAGCGGAGAAGTTGATCCGGTTGATTGTACCTCCCTGAGTGCCCGTACCATAGACATTGCCGACAATTTCGAGAGTTGAGCTTGCCTGCTGTACACCGGTGTGGACGACTTCCTGGCTCTTCTGGGTAGTGAAGAACCCGGCGCCGAGCACCACATACGAGAACACCGCCGCAACGACAACGAATGCAATGAGCACAATCGCTGCCTCGAGACCGGTGAACGCATTATCACTGTGTATCGATTTCATGATTCACCTGCGGGGCTCACATGATCCGAACCCCTGCACTGTGACTTGTTTTACTAAGACAAATACTTTCTTCCAAAAAAGTGAAAAACCTCAGTGTAGTATGTTCTTCAAAACATCTTGAAAAACACTTTTTCAGAATGTCCTTATGTTATTTAAGAAATTATGCTTTCGGCAACCAATTCCTCACTTTTCCGCTCTGAACATAATGCGTTCAATGGTAGGGAAATTCATTAAGGGAATAATACACTCAGTTGAAAAAGAAAAGATTAGTAGAGGGTATTGACCGTCAGGATCGAAGCCGGGGCGGTACGGGATATTGAGAGCGCTGCACCAATAGCCGGTTTAACTTCAAGCTGGAACTGGTCATTTTTGACAAGTGCATTTGTGGGCATAGCGGTGATATCAAATTGCTCACCCTTTTCCAAGACCATATCATTGGTGACCTGGTTCTGGACAGTAACTACGCCCCATTGACCCGCGGAAACTGCGGATCCTTTGCTAGCTGTGCGTGAGAGTGTTTCAAGCTGGGATGCATTGCTGTAGGTAATGACGACTTTCTCGAAATCAACCGGGGTTCCCCCAGGTGCAAGTGCAGCCGAGAAATTGATCTTGTCAATACTAGTTCCGGCTGTTCCGGTACCATAGACATTGCCGACAATTTCGAGAGTTGAGCTTGCCTGTTGTACACCGGTGTGAACGACTTCCTGGCTCTTCTGGGTAGTGAAGAACCCGGCGCCGAGCACCACATACGAGAAAACCGCCGCAACGACAACGAATGCGATGAGCACAATCGCTGCCTCGAGGCCGGTAAATGCATTATCATTGTTGAATGATCTCATAATTCACCTGGGGGCTCAAATAGTTTCAAACCCGTATCTGATAAATTGATTTTATGGTATATAATTCTAATTAAACGTAAAAAAATGAGAATCTCTCTTTGTTTGTAATTATAGTTATTTTTAACAAAAATTTTCTCTATTAGTCGCATTTCTGCATGACAGTGTCAATTATCTGGAAGACACGATCTGTCCTAGATGGCACAAAGCCCTTGTGCCAACAAAAACCCTATCGTTTTTTCCCGGTTCGTACTGCATATCCGACAATGGTACCGACTACCAGGGCAATTCCGGCAGTTTCCACTGAAAACCCGGGTGAGGATGGTGTTGCAGAAACCGACGTTGCGTAGGCCAGGACCACAGAAACCTGCTGGCCCCGGCCAGCGTCTATGGTAAGGGTTTTGGTTACCGGCTCAAACCCTTCCTTTTCAAAGAGGAGTGTGTGCGAACCTGCCGGTATATCCGGGAACTGGGCCGGAGCATCTCCGATATAAACCCCGTCAAGGGAAACATGGACTGCTGGCGGCGATGAAATGACTTTCAGGATGCCGGTGTTCTGCCGGGTTGCATTTGCTCCTGCTTTTGAGGGATCAATTATCGTATGGGTGACCGGGGGCAGGACATCGAGGTTCTCAAACTGGCGGGAATACTGGTCCGGGAAGGTGAGTGTTACTTTTGCCGGAGAGAAATCGGCAGATACCACGCTCGAGAGAGCAGATGACTGGAGAGCAATCTCCGCCTTTTTAAAGTTCATGGTGGCGGTCCGGTATTCGGTTCCCTGAGGAACATCTGATGTATCAGCGAATTTTTTCAAAAGGAGCGTTGCACTAGACCGGTCCATGGAGATGAGCGTCGGGGCCTCAGAACTCGTAGTGAGGCCTTTTTTAAGTTCATTTTCAAGAATGGACTGGGGAATGGCATTTTCAATAAGACCCTCAAGGGTGAACCGGAAGGTAGCGGTTGCATCTCCATTCTTATTGATGGTAATATCAAGCGAATTTGAGGTGAATGCATTCACCGGTGCCGCGATCAGAAGGGCAATAACAAGAACGAGGAGCGTTCCGCGCAGGAAATATTGTGTCAGGTTTATCATTCTGGTCTTCTCCGGAAGAGATTGGGAAGATATTCGGTCGTATATTCAAGTTCGCATCCAGACCCGAATAATCTTTTTTGTTACCAGAAACCCTCCCGGATCTGATTTAATTTCCCGTTTTATGCATCATTCAATGGCAGTCCGGTCTCGTGGTTTGCCTTGTATCCTCCTGTTTAATATAGTGCCACACTCAACGTTCCGGTAATCATGATAGACGCTCTCATCAGCCTCTTTCTTCATTTCGACCAGAACCTGCCGGTTATCACGCAGGAATACGGCATGTGGACATATCTTATCCTGTTCCTCATCATCTTCTTTGAGACCGGTTTTATCATCTTCCCGTTCCTGCCCGGGGATTCCCTTCTCTTTGTCGGTGGGGCTGCAGCAGCAAGCGGCATTCTCGATCTCCCGTGGCTGCTCGTTGTCATTATTCTCGGTGCCGTGATTGGGGATACCGTGAACTACTGGGTGGCCAATTACCTGGGACTCCGGGTCTTTCTTGAACGGTTTCCTGCGCTTGTCAAACAGGAATATATTGACCGGACCTACGGCTTTTATGAAAAATACGGCGGAGCAACGATCTTTGTTGCCCGGTTTGTCCCGCTTGTACGGACTTTTGCGCCCTTCCTTGCCGGAATCGGCTCCATGCAGTACCGACGCTTCCTCTTTTACAATGTCCTTGGAGCGGTCTGCTGGGCATTCAGCCTTGTCTTTCTCGGGTACTTTGCGGGAACGCAGCCTATTGTGAAGCAGAACATGAGTCTTCTCCTTCTCGGTGTTTTCCTCCTCATGGCCGGGACCATTCTCCTGATCGCAGTGGGGATCATCAGATCTGTTCTGATGAAGAAGAGAACCGGATCTGACTAACCTGAATCATTCTGCGGGATCTGGGATCCACGGGGAATTCTGCCGGCTCATCTTTCCCGGCAGGGAATGTCAGAGAATTTTATAAAAAGAGATTATTATCCCAACAAAGCGCGAAACACCGTTATTCAGATTATTCTTTATACCCGGCAGGAACTGCGTGCATCATCAGGAGCGCTGCTGCCAGACAGACAATTGAGATGGGGATTATCAGGGTCTCCCATTTCAGGGCATCCGATCCGACAATGATGACGTGTTCGAGCACATTTACCGCAAGAATGACAATAATTACCTGGAGGAGAATTGTCTTGAGTTCGGCTATACTGTTGATGCGGAGCCAGTTTGGAAGATTCTGCTTCCTGATATCATCCGGGCTGTTGATGAAAAGATTGTAAATACCCATGGAGAAGATGAGGAGAACAAGAGCAAAGAGGAACGAATCCACCGACTGGACCAGCGTGATGGAAACTACCGAGCCCCGGTCGAGATGTTCCGGGATACTGAACAGCCCCCTGTCAAGCAGCAGGACAAGGACGCTGTTAAGGGTTCGCAGGGCACCTATGATGAACATCAGGACAGCCCCGACAAACAGGGACACAACCGCAATGAGGCTGATATACCGCAGGGAAAAGAACCGGTTTATCATCCTTTGATAGTCTTATCCGACAGGTAATGAATCCTGCTGTTCCATAAAAAAAGATCACGGCTGGCGGGTTATGACCAGCCCCTGGTTGTCAACCCCGGTGGCTATGGCGATTTTAAGGCCATGGGGTTTTAGGATCTTTTCAAGCTGCTTTTTGTCAAGATCCGTTACAACCGCAATGGACGGACCTACTGAACTCATGCCAACAAATTCGAGTCCTGCCTCCCGCAGAATGCTCATGTAGTGGTAAATCTCGAACGTGTGGTGTTCCACTTCGGCCCGCTTCGATCCCCGGAACTCGATCTCCCAGATGACATTGCCTATCTTTGGCAGGTTGTCCTCTTCAAGAGCTGGTATCAGGTCCATTACAAAAAGATAGGCCTTGAGCTCCCGGTCGCGGTAATCCAGCGTCCTGGCCCGGTTCATCAAAAGATCGAACTCCTGGGTGCCGGCCGAAGAGATTGTTGTGGGGGGGATGATGATGTACACATTCTTTTTTTCAGCAAAGGAGTGATGGTAGACAAGGGTCAGTTCGTCTCCCATGACTGCCATTCCCCCGAACGTGCTGGCTGCCGGGCCCACTCCTGTTTCAAATCCAAAGGCAATGGAACCGTCGGCTGTCTCCTCGACGTAATTGTGGCCGATCAGCTTGCGGAGCTGTTCATTGGAGAGCGGGGAGCCCACAGCTTCATTGAGTGCGGTTGCAACCGCAATCATCACGGTGCTCGTTGATCCGAGTCCGACATGCTTATATTCGTGATCAGTCACCCGGATACGGAACCCCCCCTGGTATCCCACCGCCTTTTTGAAGACTGCGACAAAGTTCTCCACGATCACTGCACGGTTGTAATCGATCTCGATGCCTTTTTTTGTACAGGTGACTTCCGCAGTGCAATAGCACCGGATGGCAAACCCGATACCTCCCCCTCCGGGGTGGTCCGGAGCAAAACGGTTCATGTCGAGGACCGTGAGATGGATCCGGGCGGGGGCTTTTACATGGACCGTTCCAGTCACCGGTTCAAGAGCGAATGTCTCTTTCTCAAGCCCGAGTGTTTTTAAATCTTTTCCGGGTGCGAAGGTCTTGAAATCGTATTCCACGAGGTCAAGATCCCCTCCGCGGATCTTCATGATCGGCATAGGTACCGGTTTCATTATGGATCCCTGAAAGAAAATTGTTTCGGATTCAGATCGAAGCGTCACAACCTGAACTCCTGCCAATTATTCTCCGCTCTTAATTACTGTGTGGGGTACAGGGGAAAACCGGTGTTCGGCCGGTTTACCGGATTTGCTCCGTGGACTCTCATATCTCTGCTCCGGAGCACGATGTCAGGAATTCTTTTCTGATGAGATCCCGCGATCATGATCTCTTCTGGTTCAATATACGCACTTCCGGTGATAGTTTTGAGCCCGGCCGGTGTGATCAATATATCTGTTGTGGCGGAAAGGAAAGAACGAGCGCGTTTACCCGGGTGCAGCACTGCATCCGGTGCTTGTACGCACAGGATCGATCATGGACGTAATATTAGCAGTTGTCTGCCTTGGGATTCTCACGATTCTCCTCCTGTACGCCGGGCAGCGTTTCCGGATCCCCAGTATTGTCAGTTTTCTTGTCATCGGTATTCTGGCAGGGCCCTATGCACTTGGGATCGTGCAGGACCAGTCCACGATAGAGACCATCGGGGAGATTGGCGTCATCCTCCTGCTCTTCATAATCGGACTTGAGTTCTCGTTCGACAAACTTCTCGGGGCCTGGCGGATCGTGGTACTTGGCGGTGCCCTCCAGGTGCTGACTACCATTGTCGCGGCATCTGCCCTGATGTATCTGGCGCGGGGTCTCCAGTTCCAGGAAGCCGTCTTTTTCGGTTTCCTTGTCTCACTCTCCAGCACAGCCATTGTCATGAAGATTCTCCAGGAGCGCGGGGATGTCGAGACCGTACCGGGAAGAACGCTTCTTGGGATCCTGATCTTCCAGGACCTTGCCATCATCCCGATGATCCTGCTAACCCCGGTCATGATGGGAAGCAGCAGCCTGACTGCATCCTCGCTCCCCTATGAGATAGGAAAAGTGCTCCTGATTTTTATAATCCTGATAGTGTCTGCCCGCTGGATAGTACCTTTCGCTCTTCGCAACGTGACTTCATTAAAAAGTCGGGAACTTTTCATCTTCACGATTGCCGGTATCTGTTTTGCGGTTGCATGGCTGACGAACATGGCAGGTCTCTCCTACTCCCTTGGGGCATTTGTTGCCGGGCTCATCATCGGGGAATCCGAGTTCAGCATCGACGCGGTCAGCAATATCATCCCGTTCCGCGATGTGTTCGCTGCAATTTTTTTCATGTCGATCGGCATGCTGCTTGACACTTCCGTTCTCCTGTCGAATTACGAGATCATCGTAACCCTTATTGTGATCATCATCGGCGTCAAGGTGCTGACCGGCTCCTTTTCGGCGCTCGTGCTCGGCATGCCGGTCCGGGTGGCGGTGTTTGTGGGTCTTGCGCTCGCTCAGATTGGGGAGTTCTCCTTTGTCCTGGCAAAAAGTGCAGTAGGGTCCAAGCTGATCGGGACCGGACCGTACCAGTTCTTCCTTGCAGGGGCTATCATAACCATGGCAATGACTCCGTTCCTCATGAGTACGGCTCCCCCTCTGACCGGTCTGTTGTACCGCTTCTTTCCGTCATTCTGCGGAAGGCATGAGAAGGTACTTTTGGAAACTGCCAAACAGGAAAAATTGTCCAATCATATCGTGATTGTCGGCTATGGCATGACCGGCAAGAGTGTTGCCCTTGCTGCAGAACTCTCCGGCATACCTTTTACCGCTATCGATCTTGACCCTGAAGTTGTTGAACGGGAACATGTTGCGGGAAACCGGAAAAATATCATTTTTGGGGATGCTGTTCACCGGGAGATCCTGGAACATGCCGGGATTCGCGAGGCCCGGGCGCTTGTCATTGTCATTCCGGAAGAGAATGTTGTTCCGGGGATAATTCATCTTGCGCGGGAGATCTCTCCCGATCTTTACATAATTGTCCGGACCCGGCATGTGAGCGGTGTCCGGGGGCTTCTGGATGTCGGGGCCGATGAGGTAATACCTGAGGAGTTTGAGGCCTCGGTGAGTATCTTTGCCTGCGTGCTGGCAAAATATGCCCTGACGGGAAAGGAGATTGATAACCTCACAAAAAGGATCCGGGCCGGAGGTTACCGGCAGTTCAACCGGGCGACCGCTCCGGGTCTCTCTGCTGCAGGGCAGTTAACCGATGAATCAGGAGGTGTCCGCATTCATACCGTAACGGTTGCTCCCGATTCACCGGCTGCAGGAAAAACCCTGCGTGAACTGGATGCCACAGCCCGTTATGGTGTGGGGATACTTGCTATCCGGCGCAGGGATGCAACAATAACATCACTTCCGTCGGAACTCCTGCTGGAACCGGGTGACCTGCTCGTCCTGAACGCAACTGATGAAGCGTTCAAAAAATTCCGGGTTGTTGTTCTCACAAAGAGCCCTGCAGATGAACCCGGCCCTACCTGAAATCCTGCTCTTTTTCGTGAAATTATTTCCCTGAAACCCGGTCGAAGAAGATATTCTTCCCGGTCGCAGAGAGCGGGATAGCATACGCGACTGTGCATTCCTCTCCCAGGAGCCCCATGTCAACGGCAGATACTCCCCCGGAGTACATGATCCGGTTGTCCACATTATGGATCTGTGCGGTTTTCACTGCTGAACCGACCGCGATCCCGAGATCCGCCATACGGACTGCACAATTGGGTCCGGCATAACTGCCTGGTGCACGCGTTCTTTTGCGGCACACTTCTTCCAGTTCGGCACAGGTTGCATACCCGCAGGCCCCGCAATTGACACCCACCGTATTCATCCCGGCAGCTCCGATAAGGAGGCAGGCATCCGAGGCGGCCATATTCTTTGCATCCCGCAGAAAGAACCCGATATTTCTCTCCCTGCCAATTTTCTCCATGTGGGAAGAGAGCACTCCAAGATCTTTTCCGGAAAGAACTTTCAGGACCAGTGTATCAACACCCTTTCCTTTGGGGGCGGTCCGGGCCGCAAGTGCCATTAAGTCGGCCACCGCAAGGACAGCACGTTTTATTTCTGTCATATTCCAGTATAAGCATCCGGAAATGATGAAGCGTTCGAAGAATAATGGGGGCGGGGAGCGTTCGTGTATCAGTTACATATTTTATAAAAAAGTGTCTGGTAAATCCTCATTAATCATGATGGGATCTGATGCCCCCATACTACCTTCAAAATAAAGGCAGCCGGCCAAAATGGCGCCCCGCGATGGTTTCAAATAGCGGATCACGCAGGCTTGCATGTTTCCCAAAACAGGTGATACGTCGTCATCGCAATGGGGGGTCCATAAGGTGTGCGGAGCAAAGCCCCCGAGACTGCCAGCCGTTGAAAAATCATTTCTGCAGAGCAAAAAAGAAAATTATTCGTCTTCGGACTCGGGTTCAGTCGGTGGCGTTGTCGTAACTTTCCACCAGAAGTACCCGATGCTGATTATCATCAGGACGATGAGCAGCACGAGACTGAATATATTCTCGGCAACAAGCATGTTAATCGGGATATTCATGCCGAATTTGTCGTTGAATGCCCCGATGAAGAGTGCAATGACAAGAAAGAGGATCGCCCCGACAATAATCCCGAGGATGACTGCGGCAGCAAGGCGCAGTGGATTTGTTTTTTGTACATTTTCCGTCATAAAAGACTAATTTGCGCTGCCTGCTATTTAGCGGTTGCCTTTGGGGTGCCGGCCGATTCCCGGTCAGGCGCCGTTCACCCGCGGGCTTACCTGGAGCGAGACCCCTTCGAAATCGGCAACGAGCCGTTCGTCATCGTACACGAGAATCTGGAACGTGGAATATTTCCCATTGTCGGCGATTTTCTTCGCTTTTGCAACCAGTCTTCCTTTTGCCGGGGCAATGTACTGGATGTGGACCGAGACTGCCACCCGGTCTGTTCCGGCACAGTTGGCTGCAATCCCGAACGCATGGTCGGCAACAGAAAAGATCGCACCCCCATGCGCCACGCCATGCGGGTTCATCTTTCCCGTGCAGTCCATCTCAACTTCCGCATATCCGTCATGTGCTGTTATGACCGTCATGTTGAGGAGCCGGGCAAAGTCGCTCTCGTTGAATGCAGCGATATTGTCTGCAATAATTTCCTCTGCGGTTCTATTGGACGCTGGCATTTTCCCCCGAAAAAAAGATTGCACCGGTGTTTCGGTTATTTGTATTCTTTCTGGGTATACGAGTATTTGTCGTTCTCCCCGCCATCGGCAACGATGTAGATCCATTCGTAGATGGACTGGAATGTCCCGAACTTCTGATATCTCCGCATCGAGAACCCAACCCTGAGTCTGCCATCGAACCGGATCTTCCCGAGATCCTTGAGCCGCATGGCGATCTCAAGGTCGTCCCCGGCATCGATACAGCGGTACATGCCGGCTTTTTCAAAAGCATCTTTCCGGAATGCGGTGTTGCACCCGAGCGTGTAATAGAACGTGCGGCTGTAGTAACCGATTCGGGAGAACGTGTTTGCAAGGAAAAGCGAGAACTTATTGCCGAGCCCTTCTTCGATGGGGTACACCGGGCCGTAGAGCTGGACCACTGCAGGGTTTTTGAAATCCTCACCGATCCGCTGTATCCAGTCCCGCGGGAGGATGCAGTCGGCATCGGTTGTTGCGATGATATCCCCTTTTGCCACTTTAACGCCGTCGTTCCGGGCACCTCCGACTTTCCTGCTTGTCTGGGTAAAGACCTTGTCGGCATACTTTCCGGCAATCTCGCAGGTGGCATCCTTGGACCCGCCATCCACGACAATGATCTCGTACTCGTTCCTTGGGAGGGTCTGGTGGCAGAGCGAGACCAGGCACTGGGCGATATTTTCTTCTTCATTGAAGGTGGGGATGATGACCGAGATCATGCAGTTAAAACTCCTGTACCGTTTTTGGCCTGTCGGATTATAAAGGATGATGCGGGATTTTTATTGCTCTTTTTTCGGATTTGCAGCAATAAAATCCATCACACTGCGGATGCAGCCGTCCATGTTGAGGTACTCGAACTGGGAGAACCGGCCAACGAGCGGGATGCCCCGTAACTGGCAGTACTCTTTGACAATTGCGATATTTTCCTGGTAATCCAGGTCGTAGACAACATAAGCAAACGGCTGGCGCTCAACGGAAGTGAAGACCACATCATCCCGCTTGCCGATACCCATAGTCTGGAGCATGCTTACTACTTCGTCGGTTATCTCTGCATCCGTCATGCCGGATACTTCGTCGCCCGGCTGGTGGGTGATCTCGGCAAGTACGGCGCTGTGCCCGTCCGGGGCAACATGCCTGCTGTAACTCGAGGGAAACGAGACCCGGTTGGTCTTGCCGAGTGCAGGGTCCGGCAGGTACAGCCAGGAGATCTCCGGAACCTCTGCTTTATACCCGACATTCACGCAGATAAGCGAGTTGTATTTCAGCGACCGGCAGGCCTCCGTTACGCGGGAGGGTACGTTATCAAGGCAGGGGAGAAGGTGTTGGACCGGGATTGTGGAGATAATGCGGTCAGCAGTGATCGTTTCTTTCCCGTTGCTGATCTCCCATAATCTGCCGGATTTTCTCACGGAGCTCACCCGGAACCCGGTGCGGATGAACGGTTCCACCGGGCAGCCAATGGCTTTTGCCAGTGCCTCTATCCCGCCATCCAGCGGGTAAGAGAAGACAGCCTGGTGGGCATAGCCCTCGGTATCGATCCCGATGGCAGACTTGATGATGTCCTCGACCGGGGGCCGGGGGATCCGGCCGTCAACCCAGTGGTGCGACATCTCTTCGGTCTTGTATTTCCAGATCTTCTCGTTATAGGGCACGAGATAGCATTCAGCTATGCCGTCCCCGAACGTGTAATAGATCCAATCCCTGAAATTTTTCGGGAGGGGAACTTCGCCTTTCTCAACCGCAATCAGGTTCCTGATAAACCCGAACGTGCAGGCCAGACGGTCTTCATCCGGTAACTGATAAAGGCCGTTCTCAAACGGGTACTTGACATACTGGCCTTTGTAAAAGATCTTCGTGTGCCGGTTGTTCCGTTGCTCGTTCTCTTCAATCATCCGCCGCATGAACGAAAGGACTTCGGTGTCCCGGGAAAAGATGATGTGGGAGCCGCCGATATCGAACGTAAACCCGCTGCTGGTTCTTGACCGGCAGAGCCCCCCCGTCTCTGTCTCTGCCTCCAGCACTACAACGTCATCGCCCCGTTCATGCAGGAGCCGGGCAAGAGTCAGGCCGGTAAGTCCGCCTCCAAGAATTGCCGTCTTCACGCCGGAATTATTGGCTTGCAGGATTTATATTGGTACGGGTTTGCAGGAGCACCAGTTACCAGTTATTCCAGCAGCCCGAACCGGGTGTCGTATCCCCGGGCAATGACCGATGCGCCAAGGAGCGGGGCAGAACCCCCAAGACTGCTCACGGCCAGGCGTGGTCTCCGCAAGTACCGGTCCGCATATTCTTCGATTGGCGGGAGTATCAGGTCCGGGTTCTTCTGGACAACGGATCCGTCAAGGACAATCATGTCCGGATCATACGCAACAATAATGTCGGAAATACCCCGGGCATTGATCCTCCCGAGCTCCTGGATGAACTCGTTCCCGGCCGGGTCGCGGCTCTCCCGTATGCTGGCAAAGATATCCCCGGCAGAATACAGCGGCAAATCCCCAGGATCAATTCCTTTCTTTTTCTGCCATTCCCGGTAGAACCTGGGAAGAAACCGGCCGGAAGCATATCCTTCCCAGTGTCCTTTTCCTCCGCACCCGCAGGCAAGGTTGTATTCATTGTCCACAAAAAGGTGGCCGATCTCTCCGGCATTCCCGTCCCTGCCGGAGATGATCCTCCCGTTTGCAATGATCCCGGCACCGATACCCGTTGAGATTGTCACGTACACCAGGTTTTTTACCCATTCTTTTTTCCCTTCTCCGAAATATGCCTCGCCCAGAAGGCCTGCAGCGCAGTCGTTGACCAGGTGGACCGGAAGGTCGAATTCTGCTGCAATGGGTCCTGTAAGGGGGATGCTATCAAGGGGGATATTCGGGGGATGCAGGATCGTGGTGCGGGACTTGTCCACCGGCCCGGCTGCACCGATGCCTATACCGGCAAATGAGTTGAGATCCCGGTCACGGATCAGGGAACGGATTGTTCGTATTATCCGATCGGTTATGATCCCGGCGTCTGTGGGATTGCGGGGAATTTCTGATCTGCCCAGTTCTTCAACCTGCCCGGTACCGGATACGAGCCCGACCCGGAGATTGGTTGCCCCCAGGTCAACGGCAATTGCGGTTCTGGTATGTGCGGGAGTATCATCGGGTGCCATCGGTAATTCCTGTACTCTGTTGAGCTTTTTTGCAGGGAATCAAATCATCTCTCCGCAGCAGACGGTATCATTGAGATTGTTGCTTTCTGCCAGATAAAACCTTCATGGATCTTAGCGAGTACCGGATTTCACGTGAAATATAGTATGGCTTATTGCAATTGCAAAATAGAGTTTTTTGTTAATTGCTGATGTGCTGCATTGAATCCATATACCTGAAATGAACAATGCAGTCATCAACCAGTTCCCGGACATTGATGATCGGAAGGAAGTCACGGGTCTTGCTCATGTAACCCCTCCGGGAATTCCGCTTGGGTGCGTGGATGGGAATATTCCTGTTGTCTTTTTTATCTTTGGTTGCGTGCATTGCCGCGGTCTCTGTCCCCCTTACCGATCGTACGCCCGGTACCAGGATGCCTACGCAGGCGTCATCGATCTTCTCATCCAGCATAATAAAACTCGGGTGTTTGTGTCCGTTCATCCCTTTTGCCTGGAAGGAAATGCACTGGTCCAGGTTGAATACAATCGTGTTTCTCCGGTTATACTTGATGAAGTGCCGGGTTATGGACTTTGAATTGCATGACTGTATCATCACAAGATCCTTAATGACGCCGATGGTCTCTTCCAGATCGAGGCCATAGGTGTTCCCACCAGTTTCAAATTTCAGCATTCGTTTTGATGCAGAATCCTGTGAATCGTTATGAGCTAATCCAAAATTGTTATCAAGAGCGGTGTTTTGCTGGCATTGTGCTATGGTCATTTTACTTCACCTCATCATCTGACAGGTTCACGCTTACCTGTTTAACGCCCCCGTTTTTCGGGAAACCGCTCTGCGGCAGGAGAACGTATTCGTCCCATCGAATCAGACCCTGCTGGGGAATCTGCATTGCGGTGATAATAAAAAAATAGTTAATCCCTATATAAACTCGCCAGTTTGCAAAGCAACTCTGCTTTGCAAAAAGGACTAGTTAAAAATGCTTTCCTTGCTCAAACGACGTTAAGGGAATGGACATGCAGTATTTTTCCCGGAGGAAATTGAATTCCCGGCCGGCTGGATCAGATTGGTCTAGCCCACCATAATGCATGGCATTTTGGCACTCGTTTCCTCAAATAATTGGTTTTCATTGGTTCCGGCGGAACATTGCGGGAAATGTCCTTTTAGAAAAACCTGCGAGAATTGTTGGAAAAATTGTTGTTTTTTTCATTTTTTCCATGCGCTCTATTCCTGCGGGGCTGACCCGGAACCGGAATAAAAAAAAGGTTACTGGCGGGAAATGTACCAGCCGGTCTGGGTCTCGTCCAGGATCTTATCTTCGGTCTTTTTCGTGAGAAGGCTCACGATAATCATGGCGAGGAGTGAGACGACAAACGCATATGCCGAGAAGTGGAGCGGGATTGCTGCAAAGTCTATGCCCAGTGCATTGATCTTGAAGTAGTTGAGGAATCCGAATGCAAGGGAAGCGATGAGTCCAAGCGCCATGCTGGCAAGAGCGCCTTCCCTTGTTGCACCCCGCCAGTACAGGCCGGCGAGGAGCGGGACTGCGAACGTGGCAAGCATGGTCCCGATGCCCATCCAGATCAGGATGGCGAGCATCTCGGGCGGGTTGATGGCAATGATCATGGTGCCGATGGCCGAGACAACGACGACTATCTTGGAGAGGAGGAGAACGCTTTTGTCATCGGCATCCGGTTTCAAGACTTTCTTGTAGATATCCCAGGAGAACATGGCCCCGATGGTCAGCATGAGCCGGTCGGTCGTGGACATGACTGCGGCAAGCACGATCACGGCAAAGATTGCCCAGAGCGCCACGGTTGGCAGTGAAGCCTGGAGGGCATCGAGAATAACATAATCGGTCGGGTTCGCGACACCGGTCCGAGCAGCAATCTCGCCGCCCTTGACCAGGGCAAGACCGGCAAAGCCGGCGAATTTCAGGAGGAAGATGACCACACCGTAGATGAGGAATGCAATCAGTGGCGACCACTTGAAATATTTCACATCCTTTATTGAGAGCACGTTATTGATGACATGCGGGGCGCAGGCAAGCCCGAGACCGAGGAGGAGCGCAAAGGATACCACGTATCCTGGAGCAAATGCCCCGACCGGGTTCCATGGCATGACCAGGTTCGGGTTAACCGATGCGATGAATTCATTGACCTGCGTGAATCCTCCTGCTTTCCAGATGATGATGGGGGCCATCACAAGGACGCCGATGATCAGCGTGACCGACTGGACAAGGGATGCCCAAGCTACTGCATACAGGCCGCCGATTGCCGTGTATGCCATGGTGACGAGCGTTGCAATCACGAGCGCAAGCCAGAGCGGGATGCCGAAAAGCCAGATGAGCACCATCGAGATTGCGGTGTACTGGCCGACCAGGTAGATGAGCGAAACGATGATTCCCGCGACAGCCGAGAGTGTCCGCAGCGCAGTCGGGCTCTGGTACCGGTGGGCGAGATAATCCTGCACCGTGATGTATCCTGCAGATTTTGCAACATTGTGGAGCTTGACCCCGAAGAAGATGATGCAGATGCCAATCGAGAGCGGGACAAAGATCTGCTCCCAGATCGTGGGCCACCCGGCTTTGTACCCGAGGCCCGCTACCCCAAGGAGCGACATGCCCGAGCAGACGGTTCCTATCATCAGAAGAACAAAGACCCAGAACCCGAGCTGCCGGCCGGCAACCAGGTAGTCTTCCGTATTCTTGATCTTTTTGCTTGCCCAGAACCCGATGCCGAGCATCAGAATAAAATAGAGCGCTACGACAATTACCGTGATCATATCAACGGCCATCAGTCATGCCCCCGGAAAGTCAGTCCCCAGTACAAGAGCGCGATGATGATGACAAGAACCGTGCCACCTACCGCAATAATGGTGATATCAGGAAGTCCGAACATTGTACCTTGTTAAACTGTAGCATGCTAACATATAACATAATCGAAATCGATCGAGGAATCTCTCCCGAATATTGAATACGGGAGCTGAACTGTTTCAAAGTCAGATTTATTATAAAATTTCCCGGATGCGAGTGTAGATCGATATGGTTTTGCAATATCCCGTAAGAATAGTGTGAGCGTTTTAATCAGGGTGAACCCGCGTGGATCTTGTTTTTCAGTTTTTTCTTGCCATTTTGCCCATACTTGTGATCTTTATCGGCCTTGTCGCCCTGCGATGGTCCGGTACGCTGATGGGCGTTTTCGGGTGGCTGCTCTCGGTTGTCGTTGCCATACTCTTCTTCCAGACCTCACCGGAAATCGCTCTCTATGCTTCCTGGGCTGGAGTCCTTTCATCGTTTGGTATCTCGCTGATGGTCTTTTTCACTATCCTTCAGGTCACCATGATGGATGTTACGGGTGCGATTGGCCGGATAACTGCGTATATCAAATCCATTGCGGCCGAGCGCTACGAACAGATCATGATCCTGAACGTGGGTTTCGGTTCTTTCCTGGTATCTATCGGGGCTACACCGGTAACAATGCTTCCCCCCATCATGCTTGCGCTCGGGTTCTCTCCGATTGCCGCCATTGCACTTCCCTGTCTCGGGTACGACCCGCTCACCTCCTTCTCGCTCCTTGCCGTGCCTATCACCATTCCGGCAGCTGCATTCGGATTCGATGCGAAAGCGCTCGGCTGCAGTGTTGCGCTCTTCCTGCCGGTCATCTCGACCGGCATTGCCCTTGGCATGCTCTGGGTTGCTGACGGCCTTGACGGGGTGAAGAAAGGTTTCTCCACAGCGGTCATTGCAGGGCTGACGCTTGGTCTCTCCGCAATCGTCTTTGTCACCGTCCTGCCGGCATCGGCCATTGGTCTTGTAGGGGTGTTCTCGGGCCTTGTTACGATTGGTGTACTCTTCCTCCTGCGAGCCCTTCGCAAAAAACCGGTCATTTCGGAACCCTCTCCGGCGCGGTCGGACAATACTCCCGGTATGCCCCTCTGGAAAGCTGCGTTTCCCTGGATACTGCTTGTGATCTTCGCGGTTCTCATCAGCATTCCCTTCATCCAGTCCGGGCTGTACAATTTCCTTGGACCCATCCAGAAGATCCCGGTTGTTGCCAACAAAATTATTGATCTCAAACTTTTGAACCAGGCCTACTTCTGGGTGCTCATCAGCACCATCATTGCCGCACCACTTCTTGTCCGGACCCGCGATGAAGGAAAGAAGATCCTCTCGCTCTGGCTCCGCCGGGCCTGGGCCCCGACCCTTGCTGCCATGGTCTTCTTTGCCATAGCCTATGTCATGGACTGGTCCGGCCAGTCCGTGATCAACGGGACGCTCGGGTTCCTCCCGGGTGCCGATGCTTTCAACATGAACGCCGTGATCGGCCTTTCTCTTGCCCTTTTCTTCGGGATCGGATTCCCTCTCATCAGTCCGATGCTCGGTCTTCTTGGGGCTTTTATCTCCGGCAGCGAAGCCTCCTCCAACGTGATGTTTTACGGGATCCTCCACAAGTCCTCCGAGGTCCTTGACCTGAACTTCATCCAGGTATATGCGGCCCACGCGGTTGCCGGCGGGGTTGCGTCCGGTGTCGCGGTTGCAAAAATTGTCAATGCCGCAGCGGTCATCGACAAACTGGGACTGGAGGGAGAAGTTATACGGAAAGTTGCACCGGTTGCAATAGCCCTGACAATCCTGACCGGAGCGATGCTCTGCGTGATGCTGGTAATCTGATCCCCGCCTTTTAATCGGGGCATTCCTGGAACCGGAATACCCAAATCTTTTTTATTCTTTCATTTTAATGATAGATGCAACCATTCAAGGATCCGGTGCATGGTGACTTCGGTTTTATATGTAGACGATGAACCAGACCTGCTCGATCTCTGTAAAATATTCCTTGAACGGGACGGCAGGATCCATCTTGACACCATCCCCTCTGCCCCGGCTGCCCTTGATCTTCTGAAATCCCGTGTGTACGATGCCATAATCTCGGATTACCAGATGCCGGAGATGGATGGGATCGCCTTCCTCAAGGCCGTGCGTCAGGACCACGGGAGCATCCCGTTCATTCTCTTCACCGGCCGGGGCCGGGAGGAAGTTGTCATCCAGGCGCTGAATGAGGGAGCCGATTTTTACCTCCAGAAAGGAGGCGATCCCAAATCGCAGTTCGCCGAGCTTGTCCACAAGATCCGTATGGCCGTTGACCGCAAACATGCTGAAGAAGCGCTCCGGGTGAATGCCGACCGGTTGTCCATGGCCCAGGAGATCGGCCAGGCCGGCAGCTGGGAATTTGATTTTACCAGCCGGACCATCTGGGCAACCGAACAGGCATACCGGTTGTTCGGTTTCACCCGCCCGGCCGGGACCATTCCCTACGATCTGGTTGAAGCCACCTTTGCTGACCGTGAAATGCTGCGTGGCATGTTTACCGATATTATACAGAATGGCAAACCTTACGATATCGAATACGCCATCAACCCGGCCGATGGATCCCCCCGGAAAATTATCCATTCCCTCGCCCGCCGCATCTATGATGACCAGGGACACCTGGTAAGGCTGTTTGGCGTTATGCAGGATATTACCGAGAAAAAACGCCGGGAGGAAGAACTCGGGGAAAAGGAGGCTATGCTCAATGCAGCCCAGCGGGTTGCCCGTCTCGGTATCTGGGATCTCGATCTTGCAACTAACCGGATCTTCTGGTCTGACGAACTCTTCCGCATCCTGGGTAAAGAGCCCGGATCGTTTGTCCCGGACGTGGACACGCTCTTTGGTTTCATCCACCCGGATGATCGGGAAATGGTTATTGCTGAAGTCAGATCTGCGATATCTGAACAGAAACCATTCGAGATTGTCTTCCGGGTCGTCCTTCCCGATGGTACCTGCCGGTTTATCCGCGACCAGGGAGAGCCCCAGTTCGATACCGCGAACCGCCCGGTACGGATTGTCGGCACTGCACTCGACATCACCGAACTGAAACTCATTGAGCTCCGGCTGCTGGAGAGCGAGGAGAAGCACCGCCTTCTTCTCGATGAAGCGAGCGATCCGATCTTCTCGATCTCCCGGGATGGAACTTACCAGTATGTCAACCGGGCCTTTGCCGAGGGTGTGGGAAGATCCCGGGATGCAATCACCGGCAGAAGAATTTTCGATGTTTTCCCGGAGGATGAGGCAGCCAAACGGTTCTCCGTTCTCAACGAGGCATTTGCCACCGGGAGTCAGAAAGTTTTTGAGGTCCTGGTCCCGCGATCCAATGGCGATCGTTATTACCTGACCACGCTCACGCCAATCAAGGACAACACGGGAGCAGTACTTACGGTAATCTGCTCTTCAAAAGAGATAACGGACCGGCGGAATGCTGAAGAGGAACTACGCAAAAGCGAGGAGAAGTTCCGCTCACTTGTTGAGAAAGCAAACGACATTGTCTTTTCCCTTGTTCGCCCCGGCATATTCACGTACGTCTCCCCCAACTGGACCAATCTGCTCGGGCATGCGGTTGAGGATGTAGTCGGGAAGAACCTGGATTCCTTTGTCTATCCCGGAGATCTCCCGGCATGCCAAGAGATCTTCTCGCGGGTATCGGGCTCGGGCGGGAACCAGTACAGTATAGAATACCGTGTCCGTCATAAGAACGGCACCTGGCGGTGGCATACCTCGAACATCTCTCTTGTCCGGGATACTTTGGGCAATGTTGTCTCTCTCATGGGTATCGCCCGGGATATCACCAAACGGAAGGAAGCCGAAGAATCCCTGCGAGCCTCGGAAGAGCGGTACCGGAACCTTGTCGATACTGTCAGGGATGTAATCTGGCAGACAACGCCCGGACTGCAGTTCACCTACGTCAGCAGGTATGCTGAAGACGTGATTGGCTATACTCCTGATGAGATCGTGGGAAAGACCCTGTTTGATTTCCTGACCCCGTCATCTGCAGAATTTGTGCGGCAGCAGCTCTCATACCGCCTTGCCGGCGGACCGGATCTTTCCACAAACCGGCAAATCTACATTGTGGAGATGTTAACAAAAGACGGGCGCAGGATCTGGATCGAAGTCAGTACTGCTCCGGTATATGACAGAGAGAGCAAAACGATCACAGGCTTCCAGGGTATCAGCCGGGATATCTCGGAACGCCGGCATGCCGAAGCCGCCCTGGCCGACCGGCTGGTTTTCCAGCAGACACTCATCGAGAGTATACCTTATCCGGTCTTCATCAAGGATGCGTCGGGCCGGTTTGTCGGGTGCAACCGTGCGTATGAACGGGTGTTTGGTACAACCCGCGATTACCTCCTTGGAAAGACCGTTCTCGATCTCGCGTACCTCGCCCCTGAAGAGCGCAAACGCTTCCAGGATGAGGATATGGCCGTGATTAAAGAAGCGGGCCGGATGAGTTACGAGCTCCCGATCGTATATGCCGACGGGCAGACTCACCAGACCCTCTACTCCGTGGACGGGTTCCGGCTTGCCGATGGCAGACCGGGGGGACTCATCGGCATGCTTGTGGATATCACGGAGCAGAAGCAGATGGAAGACGCCCTCAAGCAGGCAAACCGCCAGCTCGGTCTTCTCACGAGCATTACCCGGCACGACATCAACAACAAGATCACGGCAATCCTGGGATATCTTGACCTGGCAGAGATGGATGGTGCCGGTCATGCGCCAGGGGAATATATCGAGAAACTCAAATCCCTGACCCGGGCTATCCGGTCCCAGATCGAGTTTACGAAAATTTACCAGGATCTCGGGAACCATGACCCGCAATGGCAGGATATCGATGCCCTGCTGCCCCGTTCGAACCTGCCCGGGCAGATCGCATTTTCAGCCAGTGTGCAGGGTCTTAAGGTCTTTTGCGACCCGATGCTCCCGAAAGTATTTTTCAACCTGCTTGACAACTCGCTCCGGCATGGCGAGCGGGTGAGCAGGATCTCGGTCACTGCGTCTTTCACGCCGGAAGGCATGACCCTTGTATGGGAAGACAACGGGATCGGAATCGAACCAGGCCAGAAAGAGAAGATTTTCGAGCGGGGGTTCGGGAAAAATACCGGCCTTGGTCTCTTCCTTGTCCGCGAGATCCTTGCCCCGACCCGCATCACCATACGGGAGACCGGGATTTTCGGCACCGGGGCCCGGTTCGAGATCCTGGTGCCAAAAGGGATGTACCGGATGAATAATACCCGGTCCTGACCGGTAAACCCACGCTGCCGCTGCCAGCAGTCCGCTACTTTAGATGAAATCTCTCTTTTCTCTTTCGAACAATCACTATTAACTCCTGCCCGGTATCAGGAGAATGTGTATGAAAGTCGTTCTTGATCGATCCGGTTGTGTCAGTTGTGGATCCTGCTGGGATGCCTGCCCGGCATTCTTTGAAGAGAACCCTGACGATTCATTCAGCCGGATCAAGGAAGAATTCCGGGTAACGGGAAATATCGCGGAAGGTGTTGCCCCTGGTGACCTGGCCGCCTGTGTTAAGGATGCAGCAGATCTCTGTCCGGTGCAGGTTATTGCAATAGATGACTCCTGATGTTCCGGGTCGTATCTGGTGAGCGGCCGGATTTACTTGAAAACGGCAAGAAATTACAACCAAAACCCGTTTAATCTGTTCAGACCCGGAGAACGGATTGCATCATTGCCATCAAAATAAACTGATTCCGGCCGGTCATCTGATAAGAACGATACTCCGGATATCGCTTCCCATATCCCATCCGAAATATCCCCCCGTAATGAAGACTATCCTTTCAGCCCGGCAGGCCGGCCCGGCCGGAAAAAAAGATCAGAAGATAACATTCACTTTCTGGATCGATGCAGGGGCGGTCCTGATGATTGCAAGCGCCGGGCCTATCACCGGTTTTACGTCAATCTGGAATATGTCATTCTTTACTACCGGGTTTGTCGGTTTTGCCGTGATATCGAACTCCTCGCCTTTTTCCAGAACATCGTCCGTGGTTCTCTCGTTCTGGACTGCAGTGATCGACCACTGGCCGGGCAAAGGCATTGTCAGGGGCCTGCCGGATCCCGCATGTGTCAGGGTCTCAAGGACCGAGGCATTGCTGTAAGTGAGCACAACCTTGTCGAAATCAACCGGTGTTCCTCCTGGTGCAAGGGCGCAGGTGAAATTGATTGTATCTATGGAGACTCCCGCGGTCCCGATACCATACACATTACCGACAATCTCCAAAGTTGAGCTGTCCTGCTGGACTCCTGTGTGAACAACTTCCTGGCTCTTCTGGGTTGTGAAGAACCCGGCACCGAGCACTACATAGGAGAAAACCGCAGCAACGACAACAAATGCTATGAGGACTATTGCGGCCTCAAGACCCGTGAATGCGAGGTTATCTGAGAACGGATTCATAACGGACCTTCCCGGGCCGGGGAGTTCCCGGTCCATGATCTCTGAATAACCGGTCTGGTAAAAAAAGTTATTGCCCGTGAGCCGGGTACTGGAGTGCCGGTGCTTTTTTTGTCATGCTGAAATAATTCCCGAGAAGATCGCATTCCCATTCCCTCAACTGGTGCGGGAGGAGGGATTTTTCCGGGATATGGTACGTGAACAGGATCTCGTGCCCCGCCCGCTCACGTCTACACTGGTCCAGGAGCCGTTCCCTGCAATCCACTGCCTGGCCGATGTACAGAATTTCCTCCGATGCTGATTCCGAAAGGATAAAGAGGCCGGATCCGGGGGGGACGGTTTTTACGTTTTCGGGAGTGAGGGCCTGCGAACTGCTCCAGCTGATCCCCATCCAGGCCGGATCGCCCGGCCGGCCTGTTTCCGGCAGCGGGGGGAGACCGGGCAACCCTGCCGGGTTGTCCTTCTGGTCCTCCCTGAGCAGTCCTCCCCGCCGCCCCTCGCTCCGGTTCGTGGACCTGCGGTATCTCGGGTGGAAATGCCCGAAACTGCAGACCGGGGATGCGCCATATTCCTGACGGTAACGGGAGATGAGAAAGTTTTCCATGGCCCTCCGGCCTCCCGCAGAGGCATCAAGGGGGACTGCAGAACATTCGAACCCGTATCCTTCGGCATCCCGCCAGGCCCAGAGTGCCGGTGCCGATAAATCCGGGTCGTTCCAGGGCATCAGGTCGGTTCTTCTGAGGTTCTGGCGCAACTCGTTTATTCGCTGGTGCAGGGTACGGTTTGTCTCGCTGATGTACATGAGGAAATCTTTTCCCGCAGGACGGATGCGGTAGATCCCTGGCTCATTTGGGATCTCTTTGAACTCTGCTTTTGTTGCGGAGAACGGGATCCATTCTGTCCAGGAAAGGTTCTGCCAGGACGCGGAGAACCAGGGAAGATCCGCAAACGAACCGGCAGGAGTCAGCGTCGCATCGGGCTCTTGGTGCATAATTGAGTATATTTGTGGCGGCTGGCGGGATAAGGGTGGTGGGATCTGTCTGACCGGAAAACCCTGGCAAGTCCGGCTCCCGGTATTCCTGTACCAGAATGCGTACTTTAATCTTCAGGTCGTATATACAAGGTACTGTATCGGGGGCGAAGAGTCAGGATGAACAAAAAAAACTATCGGATATCGATGTTTATCCTGCTCTTCCTTCTCTTTTTACCGGCACACCCGGTCCAGGCAACGGAAAAGGCGGTCCTGGATTGGAATGCCAAAGGCAACGAATTGGCCGGTCTTGGTAAATACCATGAGGCGTTCGATGCTTTCAACAATGCCCTTTATCTTGACGGGGAGTATGCTCCCGCATGGTATGGCAAGGGCGTTTCCCTCAACGAACTTGGCAGATTCCGGGAAGCCAATGATGCTTTCGACCAGGCCTTGCTGCGGAACGAGAATTATGTTGCTGCCTGGAACGGCAAAGGCGTGGCACTCCAGAACATGGGCAGGTACGATGACTCCCTCCGGGCCTATACGTATGGCCTCGGTCTTGACCCTTCAGACACACTCCTGCAGGCCAACAGGAACTCCCTGCTTGAGAAGATCGCTACTCAGCCGGCACAGTCAACTCCATCATCCGGCTCATCAGTCCGGAATACCGCTGCATGGAAGACCTCCCCGGCAACATCTCCTGCGGCTGCATGGACAATTGTCACCCCGGCAGGTTCAGCCCAGAAAGCCCCTCCCCAGAAAGAGATGATCTATGCAAAAGATATAACCCCCCCGCAGGTCACCTCATCGGCACAGGATCTCAATTCTGCAATAAGCCTGGTCTCGTCCCCGCAGGATGTCTCATCTGCAGATGTTGGCAATGCACTCGAGGTCATCTCATCAAAAGGCGTGATCGCCGCCCCGACGGATAACTCCACGAAGAACTTCCTTGGCGCTATGGACCGCATATCGGAACTGGGCCCCGGGACCCCCGAGAATCAATCATCAGCCCCCGGTGTGAAAAAAGCCCCCGATTTTCTTTCCCTGCTGCTGAAATTTGTGGGCCTGGATCTCGGTGTCAGTCTGACTGCATAGGCCAGCCCGAGCCGGATCAGATGGAATATGCCCGTTTTATTGAGGTGGATTTTGATCGTTCCGGTAGTACTGCCGGCCGAAAACCCCATGCATCTCTCGAGAGGATTTTCGTATAGTCCTGCATTGCGGTCCTGTAAACCTGATACGGCATCTGTTGATCGTAAAAAACCCGGAGTCGGGATTTTCTCCGTAATGTCCGGAGATGTCTGGAGAATACCGGCCGGTTGCCCTGCCAAACGAACCGGTGCATACGTATTTAGGGATTCTCGCCAATCAATCCCCATGGAAAAACAACCCCAGAATATCAAGGTAAAACACGACCGCCCGGTCTGCGACCGGTGCCAGGATCCCAATATCGTCAAAAAACCTGACGGCAGTTACCGGTGCAAGCGGTGCGGGTACGACAGCGGGAAATAATTTAGCTGCCCGCACATTGCCCGGACTTCTTTTTCAGGATCGATCTTTTTAAAAAGGTGACGTTGCCGTTCTCACGTCTGCCTGAACACCTGTTTTGCCATCTCAACTCTCTTCTCCAGGTCAGGGCCTTCCAGCTCTTCCACAACCGATGCGAGAACTGTGGGGATGTCGATATGCTGGGGACATTTCTCAACGCACTGCCCGCACTGGACACACAGGGATGCAAACTCCGGCTCTCCTATGCCGACCGCTCCCCCCGCCCGGGCAGCATACATGAATTTTTCCATCTCGGTATTATCGGCAAAGGAGAGATTGTTGTATTCCTCGAAACAGAGCGGAATGTTCACTCCCGACGGGCAGGGCATGCAGTACCGGCAGCCGGTGCAGCCCACTTTCATCAGTTCGCGGTATTTCAGCTCCACTTTGTGTACAATATCCAGTTCCTCATCCGTCAGCGAACGGGGGTACGCCTGGTCTGCGAGCTTAAGATTCTCCCGGATATGCGCCTCCTCGTTCATGCCGGAGAGGACGACGGTGACTTCCGGATGGTTCCAGACCCAGCGGAGAGCCCATTCCGCAGCGGTTCTCCGGACCGGGGCCTCGTCCCAGAGGTTCTGTACCGCGGGTGGCACGGTCTTTGTCAGGTTCCCTCCCCGCAGGGGCTCCATGATGATGACGCCGAGTCCTTTTTTTGCTGCATATTCCAGGCCGGCCGTGCCCGCCTGGTTCTTCTCGTCCAGGAAATTGTACTGGATCTGGCAGAAGTCCCACGGGTATGCGTCCACGATCCGGTTGAAATCCGTTCCTGCTCCATGGAAGGAGAAGCCTGCGTTCCTGATCCGGCCATCGGCTTTGGCCGTATCAAGGAAATCGGCAACGCCGAGTTTCTCGACCGTATCCCACAGGTCGCCGACAAGGGCATGGACAAGGTAATAGTCGATATGGTCTGTCCGGAGTTTTTCCAGCTGGGCATTGAGGAACCGCTCCATATCTTCCCGTTTTTCAATGAGCCAGGAGGGAAGTTTTGTTGCGATGTTCACTCTCTCGCGATAACCTCCGGCAAGGGCACGCCCCACGAACGGCTCGCTTGCACCCATGTGGTACGGCCAGGCCGTGTCAACATAGTTCACGCCATGGTCGATTGCAAAGCGTACCTGCGCAATTCCTCTCTCTTCATCGATCGAGCCATCCGCTCTCATGGGCAGGCGCATGCACCCGAACCCGAGAATGGAAAGCTCGTCACCGGTCCTGGGAATTTTCCTGTACAGCATCTTCATTCACCTTTTTTTAATAAGTTCTGATGATCCATCGCAATGTCCCCGATATCTGTTTTGTCCTTTTAAATTCTCATGCCGTTTTTTCTGGCATCCAAAAACGCATTTCGGCTTCCTTACACATTCTTTCCCATTTCATATGCCTGTTTCATCGCCGGACTTCCTTTGATCTCCCCGATCTTCCCGGCACCGGTCCCATAGATGGTTCCTTTCTCGTTCAGGCCGGGGTAACAGGATAAAAATCCCCTGAATCCTTCAACTGTCCTTTCAAGCGCTTCTTTATCCGGGTTCGCTGCAGTGACGATGAAATAGATGTCCTTGGTACCGAAATCGGGATATTTCGGGAGAGTCCTGTCAATCAGGGTCTTCATCTGGGCATTCAGGGTGTAAAAATAAACGGGAGTTGCCATAACGATGACGTTGGCTGCAGTCATTTTTTCCAAAAGGCCGGCCATGTCATCCTTCTGGACGCATTGTCCTCCGTTACTCCGGCATATCATGCAGCCCAGGCAGAAATGGATCTTTTTCTCTCTTAAGAAGATCTTCTCTGCCTGATTTCCGGATTCGGTCGCGCCTTTCATAAACTGGTCGCATAACAGATCGGAATTCCCGCCCTTTCTGGGACTTGCCGATAATACTAAAACCCGTTGATTCATGGATACCTCTTTCAGGTGATGCCGGGGCGTTTTTATAGTAATTTATGAAATTTTTCAACCATCGCCTGCTTCTGCAGCTATCGCCCGGTTACCTTTAGTATATATCAAGTATGTATGACAAATATAGTGCATACAAACAAAAATGTTCCATACTGACAGGAATGATACTATTGGAAACCACGCCGAAAAAATATAAGTACAGCTGGGGAATCGAAGCAACCCTGGACGTAATCGGGGGTAAATGGAAACCGCTGGTCATCTACCAGCTCAGGGACGGGACCCTGCGGTTCAGCCAGATCGTGGACCGGGTGACGCCCCGGATCACCCAGCGGATGCTGACAAAAGAGCTCCGTGAACTGGAGAAAGACGGCCTTGTTGTCAGGAAAGTCTACCCGCAGGTCCCGCCGAAAGTGGAATATTCGCTTACCAAAAAAGCCGAGTCCCTCATCCCGATCCTCGATCAGCTCTGCGACTGGGGCTATGAGCACATGAACGAGGATATCGAGTTCAAGTGCGAAGAATAGCTGGATTTTTTTATCAGGTCATTTCTTTATCCGGTCATTCCCGGCATCAGAAAACCGGTGGTGTTGCGCTGAGGTCGATCCCTGAAGATCACCGTAATAATTCCCGGCCCGCTGCTGCAGATCATCCGGTCCCTCCCCGTTACAACGGGTACCGTGCAGGAATTTTGCCGAAAATTTCCTTTGGAATCCTGTTTTTGCAAAATGCGGATTTTCTGGTTTCCTTAATATTTCATGAGATACAACCGGTGAATGTATGATAGATACCCTGGTTACCAAAGTGAAAGGATTTCTCCTGAACCCTGTTGAGACATTCCAGCAGTCCAGAGCTGATGAACCCCGGGCGGTATTTACGTATTTTGGCGTTCTTCTTCTCTTCAATGCCATCCTCTCGGCCGTTATTACGGCTGTCGGGATCGAGACCCTGAAGCTGTTTAACGGGATGAGTTTCGGGCTTGCCATCCCGGTCCTTGTCTTTGTTATGATCCTGATTGGCGGGTTCATCTGCACCCTCGTCCTTGGCGCCTGGCTCCACCTCTGGGTGTACATCCTTGGCGGCCGCAAGGGAATCATGCAGACGATAAACGCGGTGATCTACGGGAGCACTCCCCGGCTTCTTCTCGGCTGGATCCCCTTTGTCGGGTTCCTCTTTGCCCTCTGGTCCCTGGTTCTTGGCATCATCGGGATCCGCGAACTCCAGGAAATGAGTACCGAGAGAGCAGTCATTGCCGTGGTCATTGCGGTCCTCATCCCGCTCATCATCATCATCCTTGTTGCAGCATATTTCATAACCTCGGTCATGTCCGTGACAAGCATCCCGGCCGCCCCGCTGAACAGTTAACGACATTACCCCTCAACTTTTTTTTACCGGTCCCGCCGTTTTATTGGTTTTATTGCTGTTCCGGTGAGCCCGCCAGCTGGCTGACCGGGAAACATCCTGGTTTTTTCCTGCGGGAAAACCGGTGATGCGTCCCGGGTCGCCCCGGGGAGTTTTGCGATACCGGGATCTACCCGACTATGACAAATAGTTGATGAGAGGAATTCCCACGGGATCCGGATCATCGCCCGGGCTGCACCCGTGAATAAAAAAGGCAGGGGTTTTATCCCCGGAGATCGGTTGTGCCCGGCTCCATGTACCGGCCGGCACCGAGCACCCAGGTGCCGTCAACATCGGTGACGTAACTGATCTTGAGCTGGGTTCTGTTGGTCATAGGATTTTCCGTGTAGTAGTCCACGAGCCCCGTACCGTTCCGGGCGCTGTTGAGGATTGCCTGGAAATGATAATTTCCCATGGAATCGGTCTCACCCATCATATTCTTCCCCACGAGTTCCGGATGGTACGGCCAGGCAAGGACCGTTGCGTTGTAATCGTCGGCAAATATGTAGAGGCCGTTCTTTACAAACGAGCCGTTTGCGTTATTGAACTCGGCAAGGGCTCTCTCTTTCCCGTATCTTCTGGCATAGTCCTTCGCATCCGCGACCAGCTGCCGGAGTTCCTGGTCGATGAGCTTGTCCTCGCTGGTATAGATGCCGGCACCTATCCAGTAGGTGTCATCCACGGGACGGACATAACTCACTTTGTACCGCACGCTGAGGTTTGCGGCCGGGTCCGGGTACTGGTACAGGAGATACCCGCCGCCGTCCTTTGCCAGGTGGATCTCGGTCCGGGTGTAATACCTGCCCGAAGAGTCGGTGATATTAGAGAAATCCGTGCCGACCAGCTGCGGCTGGTAAGCGAGCGCAAGAGCGTTTCCTGAATAATCCAGGGCATACACATAGAGATCGCCTCTTGTGAACGGGCCGGATTTATTGTTGAACGCCAAAAGGGCAGCCTCTTTTCCGTTCTTCTGTGCATACGCTGCTGCAGAATCCACAAAATCCTTTATCTCTTTCGTGGTCGAGGGAGTTCCGGCCGATGAGGCAACCGATGGAGCGGCTGCGGACGGGGTCTGGGTACACCCGGCCGCGAGCAGCAGTGCGAGAACTGCAAAGAGGGAGATGAACAGAATGCCCGGTTTCATGTGCAGGTATAGAGGTCGATCTCCCATAAAAAGCGATCTGTTTTATTGCGGGAGTACCCGGTGCCGGATACTTCCCGTGGGAATTCCTACCGTGGCAGCCCGGATTTCGTGGTACTGTCGGCAAGGAGATGGGAAATATAGCCGGTGAGGAAGCTGGAGATGTAATAGGAGAGCGGAAGGAACAGCCCGATCCCCGCGGTTGCGAGGAAGAGCCATCCGGTGAACGAGAGCATCCTGCGGCTGTGGAAGAAGCCCCGGTGGGTCCAGTGCCGGGCCGGTTCCAGGAGATCGGGGATGGTGGCCCCGGATATGGCAAGGAAAATCCCGACAAGCCAGAGCCCGGCCGGGCTCCCGCCGATGGAGCTGAGGATGCCGCAATGGAGCCCGTTGTACCCCGAAAAAGCGAGAATGCCGATGATGACGTGAGCGCCGTGGTTCATTATCCCGCTTAATGTGCGGGACCGGGGGTTATAAGGCAAGGAGCTCGGGGGGTGAAGGTGGGAGATGGATCTGATGAAAAAAAATTCCCCATAATAACCGGGCACTGGCATTGGATTTAACCGGCCGGCAGAACCCGGACATAACGGGGAATCTTCTTCTGCGTGTTCAGCCGCCAATCAGAAGCCGGAGAACCAGCGAGCGGGTCCGGGTACCCGTGCGGATATCCCGGAGAAGGTATGCAACGAGAATCATCCCGGTAAGGAAGACCAAATAACCGGCCAGGAATAATCCCAGGGGCAGTCGTATCCCGAGCGGCTTGATGAAGAGATAGATTATCACCGAATGGATGATATAAATTGCAAGGGAACACTCTCCCATGGCCCTGAGCGGATCGAATACCGCATTTCTGACCGGCAGGCTGTCAGCAACAATGAACAGGCAGAAAATAATGCCCACAATGAACACCAGGAACTCCAGGGTGGGCGGGTAAAAGAGTTCGACATATCCTGAACGGATATAAAATGGCCCGGGCATCAGGAACCAGAACGCCGCCCCGGTGAGGAGGATACTTGAAGAAAGGACGATCATCTCCCGGTGGGCAAATGAGATGATGGTATTATCCTGCCAGCGGAACTCTCCGGCCTGTGCCCCGAGAAGGGCAAAAAGGACCCAGGGAAATAGCGGGAACCAGCCCTCAACAAACAACTGGGAGATGACGGTGAAAAATGACGGGAGTGCAGCGCCTCCGGATACTGCCGCAAGCGGTATGCTGATCACGAGCGGGCTGTACCCGATTACTGCCTGGAGAAGAGGCGTTGCAAAAAGAATCGCAAGAAATACAGCGATCCTCCCTTTCATCGGGAGCCTGAGGAAAAGGTACGTGACGGGCAGGGAGATCCCGATAAGGTACAGAACATCGAAGCTCATGAACGGGACCAGGCCCGCTGCCAGGAGATCGATGAGCGCTGCAATGGCGATGACAAGAGCCCCCCGCACGAGAAAATAAGAGAATGGATACTTTTTTATCC
Source organism: uncultured Methanoregula sp. (assembly GCF_963677065.1). Lineage (NCBI taxonomy): Archaea > Methanobacteriati > Methanobacteriota > Methanomicrobia > Methanomicrobiales > Methanoregulaceae > Methanoregula > uncultured Methanoregula sp. The sequence continues at coordinate 2,480,046 of NZ_OY781872.1, read as the reverse complement.
GGCAGGACAGGGTGACCATCATTCCTGAAAGGAAGACAAAGAGGGGGGCTGCAATCGTAGCGGTCAGCCGCAGCCAGAACGGGGCCGGTGTCACGAGGAGGTACGGAACACAATTGGCCCCGACCATGATAGCGATGGCAAGTCCCCTGAGGATATCGACAGGAATGTCCCGGAACTGCCCGGCCGGGATTGAATCCGTGCTTTTCATGCGTACCGGAACTATTCGGAATGGCTGTAAAAATTCCTGCCCATGAGTGAAATTTTTTTTTCACCCAACGCCGAATTTAACCCGCATTGCGAAGAAGCTGGATTGCAGACTTTTAACTTAAGTCTTTTGAAAAGCCTGCACATGAGCGGGCTATTTTGGGAGAAACCAGGATGAACATACTTAAGATTTTTGCAGTCGCCATTGCAGCAGTCTTAGTGCTTGCAGGCATGCCCGGTGCCGGTGCGGCCGGCACGACCGCCGGGCCGGATCGCGGACCTGCCCCGGGCCATCATTTCATTACCGGGGACCAGGCAACAAAGAGTGTCCAGAATTTCATGAACGATCCAACGATCGTTCCGGATTATATCGGGCTTCACAGTCTCAATACCGGCAGCCAGTATTCTGTACATGTGAAGAACTCATCCTTTGAGGTGAATGCGGAATCCGGCACGGTCGAGTCCGCCTGGTTCGGGGACAATTATCCGATACATCCAAGGACCCTGATCAACCGGAGCGAGGCCCGTGCAAGGGCAGCCGCATATGCCGGCCAGAAGTATGACGGGTTCTCAAAGATCCGCTGGAAGATGGTTGGTGAACCGGTGAATGGTTCGGAAGAACGCGTCCCGGCGTACACGTTTGTCTTCCGCGAGGAACTCAGCGGGGAACCCTATCCGGTCCTTTCGCAAAAACTGGTAATTATCCATATCAACCCGGAGACGGGATCGGTTGCAGGGTACCTGGGTCACAACCGCGACCTGCTCGTTGGACTGGATCCCGCCGTCTCTCAGGCCGATGCAACGAAGGCAGCTGAGGACTTCTGCCAACAACACTATGGCAGTGTGCTCTCCTTCCCGGCGGGATATCTTTCCGTTGTTATGTCGGATCAGGATACAGAGGAACTTGTCTGGGTCTTCAACGTGAAAGACTCAAGCATGCCCGGTAGTGAATTTACGGATGTCATTCTTGTCAATGCAGCAAGCGGCGAGATCAGAAAAGATGCCTACAGCTGCTGGCCGGAGTACTTTATCGAGAGAATCCTCTCCTGAGAAGGATGCGGTCCTGCCCGTTCTCTTTTTATGATGGGTTATGGTACCAAAAACCGCCAGGACGCAAGTTCCAGCGGTACATGCCACTAGCCGATAAATGCAAATTTTTTTTCACCCAACGCCGTGTTTATCCCTGTTTTCGCGAATGGTTATTGGGTTTGTGCCCCGGGGAATCCTTGCCGTTCTGACCGGGCTGACCAATGTGGTGAACGGACGTGAAAGACCGGTTTTATCCTGGAATGATCTGCCTGGCCGCTGCCGTAATCGCCATCCTGGTGCTTGCCATCCCGTCAGGTGCCTCGGACGGGCCATGGCAGATTGCCTCTCTTGGCAATGCCTCCTCCCGCCCACCGGGAGATTATGGCGGGTTCACCCCGCTTGTCTTTGATGGGAACGGGATTGGGCATATCGGCTATTACGACCCGGGGGCGGGCCGGGTCATGTATGCACGTCTTGTCAACCGGGCCTGGAGTACTGAAGTTGTAGCGGAGACCGGCCCGGTCTTCTCGCCTTCCCTCTCATTGTACCCGGATGGGACTCCCGCGATCGCGTTCCGGGCCGGGACCCCGTGCGGGGATCTCCAATATGCGGAGCGGAGAGGATCTGCCTGGGCCATGGAAACCGTGGAGACCGGGGATGATGATCGTACGTCCGGATCTGCCTGTTCGTCATCAGCGCTTGCTGTCGACCCTGCAGGAACACTGCATATCGCCTATGCCGGTGGATTGTCCCCTGCCGGGCTGAAGTATGCAACGAAAACCGGCAATAGCTGGCAAGTATCTGCGATCGAGACGGAGAACGGAACCGGGTTTGCAGCAGCGCTGGCGCTGGACCGGTCCGGCCTGCCGGTTGTTGCGTACATCCGGAAGACCGGGAATTTCAATACCCTGGTGGTTGCAAAAGCCAAAAGTACGGGGTGGACGACAACCGAGATATTCTCTGATCCCTCAACGAGTGCCGAAAATGAACTGGATCTCTCCCTGGCCCTGGACTCCCGGGGAAACCCGCACCTTGGGTATTATGACAATTCCCGGGGGGAGATCATCTACATATCCCTGCCCGGCCGGGAACCGGCGGGCATCGAACGGGTAACTCCGGTGGGCAGGACCCGGCTGTCGCTGGCACTCAATGCCCATGACCAGCCGTTCATCAGTTATTACGATCCCGCGGGCCGGGAACTGCGCTGGGCTGCACGAGGCCCGGGCTCGCAATGGGCACTGCGAACGGTTGAGAAGATGGAGGATGGCGATGGTGAGCCCGTTCCGGACGTTTCCCCTGGTTCGTCCCTTGCATTCGATCCCTACGGCCACCCGGCAATAATCTATTCCTCACCAGAAAATAATGGGCTGAAGTACGCGGCATGGAGCGCTCATAACAAATTCTACCTGTTCCGGTGAATACATATCCCGCCATCCCCTCATGCATGGCGCCCGGAAAATATGCTCTTCTTTCCGGATCTCTCCTGTGATAGATTACGGGTGCAGAACATTCGGATCCGGGTATGAACGGTTCATTATCGGGTTTTTATCCAATAAGTTAAAAAAAATTTTCAGTTATCGCTCTTTTTATTTTATATTACCACGAATATTGAAGTAATCTCCGGCGATGCCGGATCGCAGGTATTCCTGTATGCCAGGGATAAACGGATCCGAATCGTGCGGAGGATGTGAGCTTATGAGAAGCGCAAACGTTATGTTTTTTACGGACCATGAAGAAGAATTTGCCCGTCTTCTCATCGGTATCGGACTGAAAAAAAATATTGCAAAAGTCCTTGTGTACCTGGCAAATGCCGGGGACGTAACCTCCCGGGATATGGAACGGGGAACGGATCTGAGGCAGCCGGAAGTGAGCCTTGCCATGCAAACCCTGCTCAGGCAGAAGTGGGTAACGAGCAGGGAGCCTGAGGACACTCCTAACCGGGGTCGGCCGGTCAAGATCTACTCACTTGCCCGGCCCATCTCGGCCATCATCGGGATGATCGAGAAAGAGAAGAAGCAGGAACTGAACCGGAAGCTCCAGCTTGCAAGTAAACTGCGCGAGTACGTCCTGTAGACGGCCCCGTCAATTCAGCCATACTGATCAGCAGGGGTACCGGTAAACCGGTATCCCCCCTTTTTTGATCTCCTGCTTTCACCGTTACTGCACAAAAGAGTTTTGGATCCCCGGCAGGTCTCACTCCATCAGGGCCCCGACAATATTCCCGGCAACCCTGAGCGCTTCCATCTCGGTCTCGGACCACTGGCGAAGAACCGTTGTGGAGAACCCGATGAAGCCCCAGAGCATATCGTTCCGGAACAACGGGATGATGGCGACCGATGAGATCCCGGCCTGCTCGAAGAAACGGCGCTCCTCTTCCGGGAAGAGCGCGATGTTTCCGGAGATGTAATTCCCGGTGGCGAGCAGGGAGCGCCAGAGGGATTTGGTGAAGGTTATCTGCGTATCCTTGCCACACGGCTGGACAAGATGCGTTGCCGGGTCCACCCAGATATACTGGATCTTTGCCCCGCTGACGGCCTCCTCCCCCGAGTTCATCCGGAAAATGGCAACCGAGCCGGCCTCGACCGCGAGCCCCATGTGTTCGAGGATCTCGAGGATCCCGCGCTCGAACGTATCCGCCTGGCCGGTCTTTGCACTCCGGCTCTCCTTCTGGTGCCGGAGGAAATATTCTACTGCAAAACTGATGGCAAAGAGAATATTATCCCGTTTCTTGACCTCCTGCTCGATCCGGTGCCGGTGGAGGGCCAGTTCGATGGCAGAGTACAATTCCCGCTCATTGAATGGCTTGAGGATATAGGCCGAAGGTTCCGTGACCTTGACCCGCTCCAGGGTCTCATCGTCGGCATACGCGGTCACAAAGACGACCGGGATATCGTGCCGGCTCCGGATCCGGCGGGCGGTCTCGACCCCGTCGATCGGGGAGCCCTCAAGGATGATATCCATGAGGATGAGATCCGGGAGGCAGCTGTCGGCTGTGCTGAGTGCCTCGTCGCTGGTTCCTGCAACCGGGGGAACCTCGTAGCCCATACCGGTCAGGGTGACTTTCAAGTTCTCTGCAATGATCAGTTCATCCTCGACAACCATAACGGTGGGCACGGTCATACTGCACCAGCTCCTGCCTGGGCCGGGATGGTTATTGCAAATTCCGTGCCCCCGTTCCGCGAGAGTTCAACGGATCCTTTCAGCTGCCGGGTGAGCATCTGGACCAGGTGGAGGCCCAGGGATTTGGCATTCTTCCAGTCAAAGTTCTCAGGAATTCCCCTGCCATTGTCCCGGATCCGGATCCGGATCATCTCTTCGTCTGCGGTTCCGGTGATCTCAAGGGTGCCGGTCCTGCCATCGGGGAAGGCATATTTCAATGCATTGGAGATCAGCTCGTTCATCATGAGCCCGAGCGATATGGCCGGGTTCAAGGGAAGGCTGAGATCCTTAACCGCGATCGTGACCCGGACCCGCGTCCGGTCAATATCGTAGGCTATCAGGAGATTTGATACCAGGTTCTCAAGATATGCCTGGAAATCAACCGAACTCACATTGTGCGACTGGTACAGCTTCTCGTGGACAAGCGCCATGGATTTGACCCGGGTCTGGCTGTCGGTCAGCGCCCCGGCAAGGGCCGGGTCGTTGATGTTCTGGGCCTGCAGGTACAGGAGGCTTATGATCACCTGGAGATTGTTCTTGACCCGGTGGTGGATCTCTTTTATGAGGATCTCTTTCTCCTGCAGGGATGTTTTCAGCCGCTCTTCGGCCTCCCGCCTCTGGTCGATCTCACGGGTGAGCCGCTCGTTTATCTCCTGGAGCGCAATCGTCCGTTCGCGGACCCGCTCTTCGAGCCGGCTATTGAGCTGGGAGAGCTCCTCCTCGGCATGCTTGAGATCGGAGATGTCGTCCAGGACAAGGGTAAAATTGTCCGGCCTGCCGTCTTTTGCCTTCACCGCGGAGAGCGAGACCTTGCACCAGATGCGGGACCGGTCTTTCCTTGTCACCTGCATCTCGCAGGAATACTCCGTACTTGCTCCAAGCAGGACCGATTCGAACCCGCTGCGGTGATCCTTGTAATCGTTCGGGGTTAAGCAATCCCAGATCGATTCCTTAAGCCAGTCGGTGTTCTCTCCCCGGAGGATTTCGCTGAATTTACGGTTATACCGGCAGATGGTTCCGTTTGGCAGGAATTCTGCAATGCCTACAGCTGTCTGGGCAAAGGCTGCGGATAGGTGCTCCTCGCTTGCCCGTTGTGCAGCCTCGGCTTTTGTCCGTTCGATTATCTCCCGGAGAAGGCCAAAGAGTCCCCCTGCCACAAGGAAGTACCCGCAGACCCTCATCGGGATGATCGCTGCCTGGAAAATTCCCGGTATCTCGAAGAGCTGGATGCTGTGGGAAAGGGAGAAGAGGAAATAGGCGGCACCGAAATAGAGCGGTGTTATTTTCCCGAGCCGGAAATATCCCCAGATGCTTATTATCGCGATCGGCAGGCTCAGTGCAAGGTTTGCGAGTATGGTATAGTTCAGTGTCTCAAGAAGGACCATGGTAATGTCCCCCATCCGGGTTATCTGGTAAGCCCTCTCCGGGCCCGGAAGGTAGGATTCTTTCTTCCCGTTCTCACATAAATGAGGCGTTGACTGAAAAAAAATTTGCAGTGAGAATCTGCCTTGGTTTTAGAAAATACGCGGGATTTGAGTGAAAAAAAATTTTCACCCAACCTTTCATTTATCCAATACCCGCTCCGAGTACTCCTACATAATCCCGGGAACTGCTGACGGGGCCGGATACGGGCGTGGCAGGGGGCCGGGTACGGCGGCTCTTATGTCAGGTATGGATTTATTCAGTCACCCTATGTTCCGGCGAAAAGCCATCGGGGAACCCGGGTCCGGTACGGCCGGGAGGCCGGCCCTGAAACGCGTGCTCAGGCCAGCGGACCTGGTTATCATGGGGGTTGGGGGGATCATCGGCACCGGTGTCTTTGTCCTGACCGGTGTTGCAGCAGGACTTCATGCAGGAAATGCACTCCCGATCTCGTTTATCATTGCCGGTATCGCGTGTCTTTTTGCAGCCCTCTGCTATGCGGAATTTGCTGCCATGATCCCTGTTGCCGGGAGCGCGTACACGTACTGCTACACGGCGCTCGGGGAGATCTGGGCCTGGATTATCGGCTGGGATCTCATCCTGGAGTACGGGCTTGCGATCTCGGCCGTTGCCATCGGCTGGTCCGGGTACTTCTGCGCCTTCCTCACGTCGGCCGGGTTCCCGCTTCCGGCAGCGCTCTCGCATCCGCTCGGAACGGACGGGGGCATCATCAACATCCCGGCCATCCTCATTGTTCTTATCCTGACATTTCTCCTCATCCGCGGGACCGGGAAGAGCGCAAAAGCCAATGCGGTCATTGTTGCCGTCAAGATCTTTGTCATCCTCCTCTTCATCGTGCTCGGCGCCGGTGCGATCCAGCCCGCAAACTGGGAACCGTTCATGCCGCCGCTCGGGTGGTTCGGCGTCTTCTCGGGCGCCGCGGTGGTCTTCTTTGCGTTCATCGGCTTCGATGCCGTTGTCACTGCAGCCGAAGAGACAGAAAATCCCCAGAAGAGCATGCCGATTGGTATAATCGGGTCTCTTCTCGTGGCAATCGTCCTGTACGTCATTGTCGCCATTGTCCTCACCGGCATCATTCCCTGGTCGGACCTGGCACTCCCCGCGGCCGTGAACGCCCCAATCGCGTTTGCCCTCGAGCACATCGGCTTCTCCTGGGCTGCGGCACTCATCTCGGTCGGCGCCATCTGCGGCATGACCTCGGTGCTGCTGGTCATGATCTTCGGGCAGAGCCGGATCCTGTATGCCATGTCCCGGGACGGTCTCCTGCCGGGCCTCTTCTCGGCTATCCACCCGGTGACCCGGACACCGGCAAACGTCACGCTGTTCACGGGTGTTGTCACGTCCCTTGTTGCCGGGTTCTTCCCGCTCTCGATTGTTGCCGAACTCGTGAATATCGGGACACTCGTTGCATTCCTGATCGTTGCTCTCGGTGTTATCGTGCTCCGGTACCACAAGCCCGAACTCGTGCGCCCGTTCCGGTGCCCGCTGGTCCCGGTCATCCCGGTCCTCTGCATCGGGTTCTGCTTATTCCTGATATTCCACTTAAACACCCTCTCCCACCAGCTCTTTGTCCTCTGGCTTGCCATCGGCCTCGTGGTCTATTTCCTGTACGGGGTAAAGAAGAGCAACAACCGGCAGAACGGCGCAATCCCGCTTGCGGAACCCGCACCGGTACGGATAATTCCCGAGCTGCCGGTAACGGGCCTGCCCGATCGTGCAATGCCGGCCCGGGAACCGGCCGGGCCGGAATGAAGAGTACCTCTCGGGAGGTCCGGGTGAAGTTCTTCCGGGTCCTCTTTATCCAACCATATCCAGGCATCAACATACCGGGGGGTTGCAACAAATGACCAATGTTCCGGAAGGACCCTTCTTCTATGTCCTGTTTGTGGTGATTCCGGCACTGTTCATTGCGTTTGTAGCCTGGGAGCTGGCCCGGGTGCTTGAACAGGAGAGAATTCCGGGCCGGCGTCTGGCCTTTGCATGTATCCTTGCAATCATCTCCCTTGCATGCGTGGCTTTTGTGCATATGGAGAGGTTTCCTGAAAATATTCTTTTTGGGTTTGTTGCGTTTCTCTGGTTCCCGCTGGCGGTCGTAATCGCCCTGCTCTGTTTTAAAAATCCTCCCTGCAGGACCAATCAGCCTGCCCTGGTGTCAGTGATCACATTCATTATCTATAATCTTTCAATGGCCCTGTTCATGCTTGGCCAGCGGGCCGGGCTCCGGGATGGCAGCGTCTTGTTCTATCCCCCGGTGCCGATGACGTACGAACTCATGTTCTGGCCTGTCGGTATCCATGCGGTTATTCAGTTTTTCTTAATTCTCATCCTCGCCTGCATCCTGATCTCTGCCATCCGCCATATCCCAGGATTGGGAGATGGTGCCGAATGATTTGTCCCGGAACCGGAAAATGAGAAAAATACATCTGTTCATCGTTTCCCGGCCGGCAGCCGGAAAAAAGCTGAAGTTACCCGGCTCTGCCAGGGCGGAATGAACAATACCTGCCGTCCCTACCGGCCGTTCATCCCCGTTTACCGGCAATCATGGTCTGTTTTTCCCGGATGAATGGCGGCCCGTCAATTGTCCGCGGGCCGGTTTTCCCGTCGGATCCACGGTTTTTGAATAAGTGCAAAAAAAATTTCATTCATCGCCGTATTTATCCGAAAATCTTACCCATATTCCGTTGTATGTCTGCGGGAAGAACGGTGGTTTGTACCTGGTTTTTCCAGACTGCCCGCCCGGCAGTTCCCCCTGCGGTTCTTCCGGGAATATCTTTCCTGCAGCCGGGGGAGCAGGGCCTTGCGGGGACGGATGGCTCCTGCAGCCTGCAGCCCCGCCAGAGAACTGACTTTTTCGGGCAGGTGGTATGATCTCGTTTTTTGATTTTCTGAAAACGCACACCATGTTCCGGACAAAACCCATAGAGCACCTCATGGAGCACTGCCAGGGAGAACATTCCTTAAGGCGCGTGATCCAGCCCTATGAACTGGTCCTTCTCGGGATAGGGGCGGTTGTCGGCACCGGCATCTTTGTCATCACGGGCGTTGCGGCTGCCCAGTATTCGGGCCCTGCAATCATCCTCTCGTTTGTCATCTCCGGCCTCATCTGCATCCTTGCAGCCCTCTGTTACGCCGAGTTCTCCGCAATGGTCCCGGTTGCCGGCAGCGCGTACACCTACTGCTATGCCTCGCTTGGCGAGATCTGGGCCTGGATCATCGGCTGGGACTTAATCCTCGAGTACGCGGTCTCGATCTCCGCAGTGGCAGTCGGATGGTCGGCCTATGTTGTCAGCCTGCTTGGCGATGTCGGGATCTCTCTTCCGGCTGCGCTCGTCAACCCCCCGGGGGTTTCAGAAGGCCTCGTAAATGTCCCGGCCATGCTCATCATCCTTGCCATAACCGCGGTCCTCATCATCGGGATGAAGGAGAGCGCACGCTTGAACACCCTCATCGTTGTCATCAATATTGCCGTGATCCTGCTCTTCCTTGCCCTTGGCTACAGCCATATCGATGCCGTGAACTGGCACCCGTTCATGCCGTTTGGCTGGAGCGGCGTTCTTGCCGGTGCCGCGATCGTCTTCTTTGCCTATATCGGCTTTGATGCGGTCCTGACCGCGGCCGAGGAAGTAAAAGAACCGCAGAAGAACCTGCCCCGGGGAATCATCGCGTCCGTTATTATCGTCATGATCCTCTACGTGGCAGTAGCAGCAGTCCTGACCGGTATGGTGCCCTGCCCTGATTTCCTCCGGACCAGCGCCCCGGTAGCATTTGCGCTGGACCGGATCGGGATCACCTGGGGGGCTGCCCTTGTCTCGATCGGGGCCCTGTGCGGGATCACGTCAGTCATTCTCGTCACCCTGTACGGTCAGACCCGGATCTTCTTTGCCATGGCCCGGGACGGCCTGCTCCCGGCATTCTTTTCCGAGATCCATGCAACGTTTGGGACCCCGGCCAAAGTCACGCTCGTGGTCGGACTGGTAACCGCACTCCTGGCCGGTTTCGTTCCCCTGGACGTTATCGCCGAACTTGTCAATATTGGGACCCTTGCGGCCTTCATTATCGTTGCCATCGGCGTTCTGGTCCTGCGCCGGACCGATCCTTTGCGCAACCGGCCGTTCCGGTGCCCGGCCATGCCGTGGATCCCGGTCCTCTGCATCGGCTCCTGCGTTGCTTTAATCCTGGTGCTCCCGCAAATAACCCAGTTCCGGTTTGTGGCCTGGATGCTCCTCGGCCTCCTGTTATATTTTATCTTCGGGGCAAAGAACAGCAGCAACAGGAATCGTACCGATGCGGGATGACCGGAAGATCCCGGCACGGCCCGGTGTCACGGCCCTGAGTCCGGCCGTGTAATTCTTTTTTTCGCGTGGCAGGAGTACTGTGTGGATCTGTGCAATCGTGGTGTTCCCGGTAAAAAAAACGGATCCACGGGAATTCTCCGGGGACCTCCAGGTCCCCAAAAACGCGATATCCTGCTCCTTTTTATTCATGCATTAATTCGGCAGTAAATTAATAAACCATGGATTTTTATACTGCATAACGAACTTTTATCCGCTGCTTGAAATATGATCCCCCGTTTGTTTCATCGCGCCCCGAGAGATGATTCCGGCTTTTTTACCCGCCAGCGTTTCATCCTCCTGTCTGTTGCCCTCTCCTCGCTCTTAGGGGCGATCGACTTAAGTATCGTGAACATCGCAAACCCCACGATCATCAAGTCGCTCAACACTTCGATCGGCATGGGTTCGCTCGTGATCCTCTCGTACACCCTGACCATCACCGGCCTGATCCTGATCATGGGCAAACTCGGCGACCGGATCGGGTTCCGCCGGGTCCTTCTCATGGGCCTTGTGATCTTCGGGCTCGGATCTTTTTTCTGTGGGATCTCGCAGAACATCGAGACCCTTATCGCCTCGCGTATGCTCCAGGCTGTCGGCGCTGCGATGTTCTCGGCAATCGGGCCTGCGATCATCACTGAATTTCTCCCGGAAGAATCCCGGGGCCGATCGCTTGGCTGGCTCATCTCGCTCTACGCCCTCGGGTTTGCCATCGGCCCCGGGATAGGCGGGTTCTTCACCGGCTTCATGGTATGGAACTGGATATTTTTTATCAATATCCCGATAGTGATAATTGCGTTCATCGTCGCATGGTACTACATCCCGCAGCAGGAGCCGCCGGCAGAAAAAAAACCGTTCCGGCTTGCCGGGCCGATAAGCCTGATCCCCGCCCTGCTCTGCCTCCTGCTCTCCATCTCTCTCTTTCAGGTGCCCGGTATTCCTGATTTTGTTCTTGCTATGTTGTTTGCTGCAGGCATCGGGCTCGGGCTCGTGTACTGGCTTATCGAGCGGAAGAATCCCGATCCCCTGATAGACCCGGTCCTGTTAAGAAACCCCAGCTTCCGGTCCGGGATCCTTGCCTGCCTCATCATAACCATGCTCTTTTCCGGCGTCACGTACCTGATGCCCTTGTATCTTGTCAATTCGCATCACCTTGACCAGTTCACGGCAGGCCTCATCATGACGATCCCTGCCCTCTGCTCGATCATCGCAGCGCCGGTGGCGGGCAGTCTTGCCGACCGGCACGGGAGCGTTCTGGTCTCGCTTGTGTCCGTGACCCTTATGGCTGCCGGGTTCCTGATCTTCGTCACCTTCAATGCCATGACCGTTATCATTGTCATCGTTGCCGGTTTGCTTGTCACCCGCGTCTCGACAACCTCGTTTTTCGGGCCCAACGGGCGACTTATCATGAATCACTGCCCGAAGGGTACCACCGGGACCGGATCCGGCGTGATGATGCTTGTCCGGAACATGGGAATCGTTCTCGGGGTCGGATTCTTCCAGACGGTTTTTGCAATCCGGATGTACCTGGCCGGCATTCCCCGCAACGGGCTGCCGCTCGTGCCGCGTATCACCCCCGAGCTTTCCCGGATAGGGTACCAGGCTGTCTACATTGTTGCGTTCTGTCTCTGTATTTTTGTCATCCTGTTGCTCAGGAAGACAAAAGAGAAACCCGATACCCCGTGAAGCCCGGATACATAAGGGACCCGGGAGCATATCTGTGACTTTTACGGGAGAATGGATGGACAGGGTCGGATATGGGAGGAGGAAACGGTTTGTTGGGGGGTGTCAGTCCATTGCCGGACCTGCAGGATCTGGTTTTTTGCATCCGGGCCCCTGCCCGGGAGAAAAGATATCCGGCATAAGGAGTTCCTATGAATCTGCCGTAAAGGCGGCCGGGGGAGGACCGGTTTTTGTCTTTTGCAGAAAAACTCATCTGAGAGATCTTCCGGTACCCGCTATAACCGGGGAAGTTCCGGCCCCCGGGTAACCGGAAGATTCCTGAACTGGTACGGGAATCACCGGCCGGATTGTTGTCCAACCGGCATTTTTCTGGCCGCTGCAGCGGTACAGGGATATTTTAAGAAGGAAAAAAGCCAAATAGAACCAGACAACAGCAAAGCGAGGTGATTGTATGCCAACGAGTAAGAAACAATTAGTAAAACTGAACCAGGCCAAGAAGGTCAAGGCAGAAGAGCTCTCGAAGCAGGCGGCTGCGGGTAGCAAGGAAGCCCAGAAGAAGCTCAAGAAACTTGAGAAGAAGATCAAGTGAGCTTTCGCATCTCCGCATGCGGGGGAATGCCTCCTCAACCGGGGGCAGTGTTCCTCCTGGAACGCGATACCATTTTTTTAATATATTACCTTGAGAGGAACGCATATAATCGGGGTTCACGCCCGGATCATGAAATTTCCGGCTGGCAGGTTTTTTATGTGCCTTTCCAACCTATGACGGGTGGGGAGAGAGATTTTTCTGCGGGTTCCTGATCCGCCGCGGGAGCGCCCTTTCGGGAGCGGCGGGATTCATAGCAATCAGATGAGAACATGGGAACGATCCCTGAATCCCGCAGTAACAGGCATTTTTCATAAAATATTCTCTTTTCCAGAGATGGGGCCAGAGCCCTCATCCTTTGGCGATACCTGCCATTGACCAAACGGACGCCTTTGCGGCAGCTTCGGATCCCGGTCCTTTGGCAAGCCCGTTTTTTGTCCGGGTATTACGGTGTTATCCTGTCCGGGATATCCGTTGACCGGGCAGGTGACCGCAGCCCGGCAGGCATCGTGTCAAAGGGCTATCTCTTTAATCCGGTCTCTCCTACCAGAACCTGTACGGAGACCGTTATGGAAAAATCTGGCATGACCCCGGGCCGGGGATACGGGTATAACCGCTTCCTCCTTGCGATCTGTTCTGCCCGGCCGCTTGCCTATCTCGCAGTTGTCCTGCTCAGCATTTCAGGCACGCTCTTTGCCATCGTAAGCCCGCTCATCATGCGGTCGCTCATCGACGACGTGCTGATCGGGAAAAACTCTCTGCTTCTCCTCCCGCTGCTTGCAGCAATGGCGGGGGTTTTTCTTGTCTCTGCGCTCTCGAATTATCTCTCGGCCCGGGTAAAAGGCACGCTCTATATCGACCTGTACCGGATCTTCTCTTCCCGCATATTCTCCCACCTCCAGCGGGCTGACTATATGCTTGTGCGGAAATTCAGGACCGGCGACCTGCTCACCCGGGTAACCGGCAATATGACAACCATTGTCCAGACCGCAATCCGGACCCTCCCCCAGATCCTGGTCATCTGCATCGGCATCGTGCTGCCGCTTCTGATCATGCTCAGTATGGACGCGTTCCTTGCCGCGGTCGTGATCCTGCCCTCGGTCCTGTTCGTTTTCTCTTCAGCATATTTCGGCAAGCGGATGAAAGCCGCCCAGAGGCCGGTGCTGGACGCGGAGGCCGGCATCCAGTCGTACCTCAAGGAGATCCTGCCCACGGCTCCCCTGATCCGGGTCTTCGGCCTTGCCGGCTGGGCCGATGCCAATTACGACCGGCATTTCCAGGCCTTCAAGGATACCTCGGTTCCGGTCATCCGGCTCTCGTCCTTAAGCGCTGCCACAACCATGCTCATCTACAGCGTTCCCACGCTCCTCATCCTCTCCATCGGCAGCATCTCTGTTCTTGAAGGAACGATAACGATCGGCACCCTGACGGCATTCATCGCGTACGCCACCCTCTTCCTCTCGCCGGTCCTGCAGGTTTCGGATCTCTGGAACTCGTACAAGACATCCCAGGCCGCCTATGACCGCATTGCCGAGGTGCTTGACCTGAAACCCGGCCCGGAGGGAACCGTTCCCCTGCCCCCGGGCGGGGACGGGGATATCCGGTTCGAGCACGTCTCGTTCTCGTATGACGACCGGGTCATCCTTGCGGACTTCAACGGGCATTTCATCCGGGGAATCAATTACCTGACGGGCGAGAACGGGTCCGGGAAATCCACGGTCTTAAAACTCCTCTGCCGGCTCTATTCCCCGGACTCCGGCAGGATCACGATCAACGGGATGGATCTTGCCTCGGTCCGCAGCAGCGATCTCCAGGCGTACGTCTCGATCGTCTTCTCCGATTCCCTGATCTTCGACGGCACGATCCATGACAATATCCTGGTCGGGAAACTTGCTGCAACCCGGGAGGAGGTGATCATGGCTGCGCAGAAAGCCGGCCTTGAGGATCTCGTCCGATCTCTGCCTGCCGGCCTGGATACCTGCGTGGGGGAGAACGGCCACAACGTTTCCAGCGGGGAGATGCAGAAGATCGCCCTTGCCCGGGTCCTTCTCCGGAATTCGCCCGTCATCGTCTTCGATGAATTCACCCGGTCGATTGACGAGGAATCCCGGCGGTCCATCTATGATGTGATCCGGAACCTGGCAGGCAAGACCGTGATCATCGTGACCCACAATGCCGCCGATATCGAGCCGGGCGCAACCATCGTTCCCATGACAAACTCTGCCTGACGGTTACCGGCCCGGGGCCGGCTTTTTGTCTGCCGGGCAGAGATCCGTGCGTCTGCCTGCGGGAACTGTCCCTGTGACCATGTCCTCTGCCGAGACCCGTTCCGTTGTTCCGGCCCGGCCGAATCTCCGGGCAGCCCGGGATTTTTTGGTGAAAATATTTTTTCACTCAACGCCAGGTATATCCCGATTTGAGCAGAACAGAGAATTATCCTGACAGAAAAGAACGGAGGTGAAAAAAACCATGTGTATTCAGGCCGGAGAGTCCGTAATTGCATCACTCGCCACTGCAGCGGGGAGTGTTCCAGCACAGTCGCTGAATGCCGCAGCTTCGAGCTGGGCCTGCAACCGGACCGACTGCCCGTCCTACGGGAAATGGTGGTGCCCCTTCACGGGGTGGTAAATCCCCCTCTTTCCCACTGATAAACCCTTCTCATTTTATTCCTCCATCGATCCCGGCCCCCTGTATTGCCCCGTTCTTTTTGGATCGCATCCGGGCGATCCTATATACATCAAAAACCAGAATTACGATATACATGGAACCAGCGCAATCCGGTAGCGGGATTATACCAGTCCACCCGTTCTTCCGCTGGACGATTCCGGCCCTCTGGCTGATCTTCATTGTGTCGGCAGTCTTTGCGGGCCTGGTCTTCGTTGTCCGGCCCCTCGGGCTCTACCAGTACTGGGCAAATATCTTCGAGATCCTCATTCCCGTCATTTTCATGGTCTGCTGCCTGTACGCCTACCGGTATATCTCGGACCGGGTCTGCCTGCTCCTTGCAGCCTTCGCCTTCATGAGCTATGCCTTCACCAACACGTTCTGGTTTGCCACGCTCGAAGTGATCAACAAGGACTATGTCTTCATCCCGGTCACCGACCTGGGATTTTTATGCGTACTCCTCTTCCTGATTGCTGCCATCTCGCTGGAATTTGCCAACCATGGCATGTCCCGCCCCGCAAGAGCCTTGCTTTTTTTCCTGTTCCTTGTCCTGCCGGCCCTGTACGCGGCACTCCCGGCACTGGGCCTGCTGCATCTGACGCAGGACAGCGCAAACGTCTTTGCTCTCGATCTCATCATGTTCTTCCTGTACATGATTCTCACGGGCCAGCTGCTGGTATCGGCGATCAGCCACCGGCTGTTCACCAACCCGGTCCTTTTTGCCGGCATCTGCCTCAACTGCATTGCCTCGGTCCTGTACTGCCTGCGGGAGACGTTCCTGTACAGTTACCCGGTCCCCCTTGTTCCTGCAACCGGTATCAGCCAGGCCCTGATGGCCGATGAGTTCCTGGCAAATGCCGGTCTCTTCATCATCGCTTCGTTTGCGCTCATCCTTGCCGGCCTCTTCCTGTATATCGGCGGGATGGAAGAACCCGGTAACGGGGAATCCAGGTAGTTGTAAAAAATTTGGTGCGGCCCCGGCTTTCAGGGCGGGGGATTGAAATCCCACGGGTCCGGATCGGGCCGGAAGAGCGTGGGGAGATCCACGTGATAGCAGACGAGCAGGAAAAAAAAGAGCAGGAACGGGATGATGAACAGGGAGAGCGTGAGCGGCAGGAAGAGCGGGGCTCCTGCGCCGGCTGTGTTCAGGTAATAGTAGATCAGGTTGAAGAACGCGTGGATGACGACTGCCACCATGAAAAACCCAAGAAGGAGGGCCGGCAGCGCTTTTTTGTGGTAATCCCGGATCAGGACCATGCCATAGCCGATGATCCCGCTGGTCGTGGCATGCATCAGGGACGTGGAGAAGGACCGGAACAAGATGGCGGTAAAGCTCAGCTGGTCGATCATCCAGATGTTCTCGACCATGGAAAAGCCGATGCCGGAGGCCATGGCAAAGACCAGGATGTCCCGGTTGTTGTAACGGTAACCAAGGATGACCGGGATTACAATCGGCAGGGCTTTGAAAAATTCCTCGATGAGCGGGGAGAGGGTCACGATGAGCGGCGAGATGGTGCCTGCCGCCATCCGGGGATTCGTGATATCGCCTGAGATGAAGAATGCAAGACCGATGACCGGCAGGGATGCAAGCGCTCCCCAGAGAAGGTACAGGATCGTGCGCCTGCCCGTGTGGCCGATGAAGGCCGCAAGGAAGATGGTTGGCAGGAAACACGCAAGAACTGACGCGATATCCATTCTTATCGGCTCCAGAAAAACGGCATAACAACCGGTCCTTTCTGGATAATATCCGGCCCGGAAATGAATAATGGTATTGCCGGATGGTTCAAAAAGCCCGTTTCAGCCCGGAGTAATCCCCGGAATTAACAAGTAAAAAAAAGTTCAGAGTATCTTCTTTCCGGCATCGGCGCCGGGCTTCACGTGGTAGACTTCGGCTATCTTCAGGACAACTGCGGACTTTGGTTTAAGGCTGGGCCTGATCTCCTTCATCCATGCCACATCCTCTTGGAAGATACCGTCGTTTGTGTGGAGGGTCACGGGCCCCTTGATCTGGTAACCGCCCTTCTCTCCCCACCAGGAGAGGGCTACCACCGGGTTCTCCAGTATGTTCTGCAGGGTCTTGTTGAAGTACTGGTCCGATATGAGCAGGGTTTCATCGTCAAGGAGCCTGAAGGCCCCGATCGGGACTACGTTCGGCACGCGGTTCTGCGACGAGGTGGCCAGGAACAGGGTCTTTGTCCCGGCAAGCGACTCCCGGATCTCCGTTGTCAGTGCTACCATTGCGGTCTTCTCCGGAAAATAATTATAAGATAATGGGTATTAAGGACGCCAGTATCTCTTTTGAAAGTAACCGGATACTTCCGAATAAACCATTCTCTTTTAAAAACAACGCATATTCAACGGTCAAATATACAAAAAGATAATCTTCTTTCCTCACTAACCGCCCTGCCCAGCGAGGACCCGACGAGGCGCCCGAGTGACCCCTAAGGGGAGGGGAAGATCACAAGGCAATGACTGGGAGTAGCCCAAGGCTGCGCCCCCGATCGGCAGCGACTTGCCGTTGTCCCACCCATCCTAGACTCATAGAGAATAAGTAACAGCAAAGTGGTTTAGGTATATTGGTGGTTAATTTCAAAATAGGAATGCACTGTAAAATTCCTTTTCTGTTTAGAGAAGAAAAGAACCTTTGGAGAGATAACCCTGGTAAAATCGATTGATGAAATGAGCTTTGAAGAACTCGGGAGGCTCTTTCCCATCATTCTATCAGAGCATGACCCGGGTTGGGCCGGGTTGTACGCGGCAGAACAGGATCGCATTGTAGGGGCAGTCGGCAGGGAAAACATCGTAAGGATTTCACATTATGGCAGTACATCCATCCCAGGTCTAATTGCAAAGCCGACCATCGATATCCTAATCGAACTTAAGGATACCACTGATACAGTTGCATTTATAAGAAACTTGACTGGCATCGGGTACGGCTACACTCCTCAGCCTCGCAATCCGCCACCGCACATGATGTTCATGAGAGGTTATTCGCCCCAGGGTTTTAAAGGGCAGGCTTACCACATCCATGTCAGATATAGCGGTGACTGGGATGAACTGATCTTCCGGGATTATTTAGCAGCTCACCCGGAGACTGCACAAGAATATGCCGATATAAAAATCCGATTAAAAGAAAAATACGAGTTTGATCGCGAAGCCTATACCCGGGGGAAAACGGAATTTATCCGGGCCGTAGTGCAAAAAGCAAGAGCAACAAACTGCAATTTTCACCGTTAACCGTGTGTTAATAAAAAAAAGAACCCGGTATAATAAACCTGCTGGTGAGTGAAAAAAATCCTGCAGTTAAAGGTTTCTTTTTAGCCATTCACGTTCAAAATAAGCCCTAACCTATCCCAAACGGAGGTGACCGATGTCCAGGATCCTGAATAAACTCATAGGTCGTTTCACCGGCTTTGTCGTGGCGGGAGAGCCGGTCTGCCCGGCCTGCGGGAGCACGCAGGTCACGGAGCGGGGCTTTGAGGGCTACAACCGGCGCCACGACTGTATAGAATGCGGCTGCAGCATACGGATCAAACCCGTTATGCCCGCCCGAAAAATCTCCCGGGAGCCCTCCGATCCGGAAACCCGCCCGTCCGTCCAGGAACGCCCGCACATGCGGCTGCTCATGGATGAGTGAAATTTTTTTTTCAGTCATCGTGGCTTATTTATAATTTTGCCGGCGCAATTAGATCATACCATACAGGACCCGTACAACCGGCCGGCCGGGAATGCCCGGGAACGTGCATTTTTGCCGGGCCGGCTGCCTGCCGGGAATTACGGCAGAACCGGGAACCAGTGCAGGATTTCAGCAGGAACCTGAATGTCCTCCGGGAGATTATAAACCATGAATGAGGCTGTACCACGAGAAAACCGAGAACTACCGGTTATGCAACCGGCAGGCCCGTACATGTCCCCGGCCGGGGAACTTCCGGGCTCTCCTGAAACGGAGCCGGCCCCGGATGAATCCGGGAATGCGCCTGAGGATGTCATCATCCTTGAAGCCGGAAAAGAGCAGGCCCAGAAGTTCACACGGGCAATCTCGCACCCGGTAGCTTCCGATGTCCTCCAGCTCCTTAAGGAATCCGGCCCCATGCGTCTGTCGGATATTGCCGAGAAGCTGGGCCGGGAACTGAATGCAACCAAGTACCCGGTCGGCCTCCTGATGGATGCCGGCCTCCTCGAGATCTCCAATACCCGGTACAGCATCAAGGGCCGCAAGGTGAACATGTACCGGATGAAGAACCAGATCTTCATCGTGGCACCGTCTATGACCGACCGGAAGCAGATCATGAAGTCCGTTGTCCGGTACGGGGCGTTCCTCGGCCTGTACATCTGTGTCGCGCTTGTCTTCCTCTTAGTCCTCCCGGTGACGGCAATCTCCGGGCCGGTCTCGTTTGCCGGGGCCCTCTTCCCGGGCGTTGTGGTTACGGAACCGGTCGTCCTCTCCGGTCTCCTCGGGAATTACCTCCTGTCCCTCCTGCTCGCCGCAGTGGTCACCGTGGCCGTGCTCATCATCTATTCCGTGCTTGCAGGCCGGAACCGGCCGGACGATCCGTCCGGCAACTGATTTTTTCCCTGTCTTCCGGATATGAGCGGGATGATTGCCGCGTACCGGGAATTCCCCGCAATCCTGTTCCCGCATCTTTTCAAGGCGTACCTGAATATCAATGAAACCCGGGTCCCGTGCGGTATCCCGGTAACCCGACCTATTCCCGCTTTCCTACAATATTCCCATGACGAACAATGCTCTCGCCCCGCTTCTCCAGACCGTCGTCCCGCCCCTTATCTTCTGCAGGATTGCTGCGCTCTCCTTTTTGATCCAGGTCCTGGACGCGCCGCTTGTAGCCCTGCGCTACTCCATCACCACCAGCATGTTCTTCTCTGCGGTGATGTACTACTTCAGCCAGCTGGCGCTTATCCCGGGACTCGGCATGCTCACGCTCTTCGATAAATTCATGATTTCCATGTACCTTTTCCTTGCCGTCACGATCATGGTCACCACGATCTGTTATCTCGCCCAGCACCCGTGGAACTGTCCGGAGCTCGTGCGGCCTATCAACCGTATTGGCCTTATCGTATCCCTCGTCCTGCCGCTCGCGGCGTTCTGGCTGATCGTCAAGCGGGTATGATGAAAGGAATGACCGGCCGGGATACTTCTTTCATGCCCGGCCCAGGGCATAATCGACTGCTGCCTCCGCATGGATCCGGGTCGTGTCAAAGACCGGCACGTTCACGTCCTTCTGCTCGATTAAGAGCGGGATCTCGGTGCAGCCCAGAATTACCCCCCGAGCACCCTCCTCGTCAATGAGCCGGTTGATGATCCGGACATATTCTTTTCGTGCATCATTACGGATATCGTTCCTGACCAGCTGGTCGAAGATGACCGTATTGATATAATCCCGCTCGGTAGCATTGGGCGTTACGACCGTGATGCCATACTTCGCGAGCGCGTCGTTGTAATAGGGCTCCTCCATGGTGAACTTCGTGCCGAGCAGCGCGACTTTCTTTATCCCGCTCCGGTTTACTTTGCCGGCGGTCACATCGTAGATCCGGAGAACGGGAAGACCGGTCTCCTGCTCGATGAGGCCTGCCCGGGAATTCAGGGTGTTCGACCCGATCACGATGAAATCCGCCCCACCGTACTTCAGCCGCCGGGCAGCGTCGATGAGCGTTGCATTGAGGGGCGTCCAGTTCCCGGCAGTTGCCAGTCGCTCCTGTTTCGAGAACTCGCCGAACTCGATCGAGTACATCACGATCTTTGCCGAGTTGTCACCCCCGAGGGTCTCCTGGACCCGCTCGTTCATGATCCGGTAATACACGAGCGAGGAGGACCAGCCTACTCCGCCGATGATCCCGATCGTCTTCATCTCGCCCGGGGCTGCGGGCAGGAGAGTGGGGGTCGGCGTTGCGGCCGGCCCGGCTGTTTTTACCTGCGGGGCAGTGCAGCCGCTTACGATAAGCGACAGGAGAACGAGGATGAAGAGGAGAAGGCCGCTGGCTCTGGGATGCATGCAATCCTGCTTATCGTTTTTTATCATAAATACCTGCCGGGACTGGTGAGAATGGCTGAACGGCCAGCTGCATTGCCATCACCGCTTCCCGTACACCTCCGGCAGGAACTCATGAATTTCTCCGGGTGTCCCGGCCGGAGAAGAACCCGGGCCCCTGCACACCAGGAAGTGCGCCGGGGTTACCAAAAAATTTTTGACCGGTTCTCCCCCAGGTGATCCCGATGGAATCCGGAAGAGCTGTTTGCTGTAATGTTTTTACCGGTATTTTCCCGGGGATTGTCCGGCCTGTCCGCGGGTTATCCGCGGCAGGGGGGCAGGGCGGGACCTGACGGGTTGAACGGGAAGAACAGCTGGCACAGTTCATCGGGAAAATCCGGGCCCTGGGGGTGTGACGGACCGATGATGTCGGACGGGTTGTACCCGTTCACCGGGTGCTGCACGGACGTGCCGGGTGCTTGTGGCAGGGATCCGGCAAGCCCGAGGAGTGTCCCGAGAAGAGCGAGCAGTACCAGGACTGCTGCGAGCCGGTGTACCGGGTCGCGGGAGGAAAGAGCGGTCATATCATCGTACCTCTGCCTTACAGGATTGTGCGGATTCCGTGATAAATATCCTTTTTAAAAATCTCCCCGGGTTTCAGGTCCCGTCCTGCAAGAATCTGCCCGGAACCGGTACGCCTCGTCACTTCTTCCGGTATACTTCCGTAAAGGAATTCACCGGATTCCCTGTGGATCCGGATGGTGAAGTGGACCGGGTTTTGTGAGATGTTCCCAGACAAACCGGGCAGCATCCATTCCTGCGTGATACGGCTGATGCCCGGGCCGGTGCTTCACCAGGCCTCCGGCGGCAATGGACCCCATGACAAACCTTTATCCGGGATTAGCGTTACAGGAAATACATGATGAAGGAACTCAGAAGCGAGATTGAGATCCAGGCATCTGCCGAACGGGTATGGAACATCCTCACCGACTTTGCCGTTTTTCCGCAATGGAACCCGTTCATCCGGCAGGCAGATGGTCCTGTCCGGGTGGGGGGGCAGCTCCGCGTTACTATTCAGCCCTCTGGTAAGGGAGGAATGAAGTTTCGTCCGGTTATTCTCACTGCTGAACCCGGCCGGGAGTTGCGGTGGCTGGGTCATCTTCTCGTACCGGGACTCTTTGATGGTGAGCATATCTTCAAGATCGAACCCTCAGGACCCGGGCGGGTTCGTTTTATCCAGCGTGAAATCTTTAACGGTCTGCTCGTCCCGTTGTTTTCCCGGGGACTGGATACTGATACCCAAAGAGGCTTTGATGAGATGAACCGGGCCCTGAAAGTCCGGGCCGAGCAGGCTATGGAATAAGAACCGTGAATCTTTGGAATGCGCTTTTTTTCAGGTTATCCATCAGGGTTCGGCTTGTAATTCTGGCTGGCCGGAGTTACACGCCGTTATGTTGTTTTTCTGCCTGTTTAACGAGAATAATACCGGGCTGCCGGGTACGGGATTTATCCGGTGGATTCAGGTTTCATCTTCACGCGGAATAACACCCGCCAGGTAAGGGACAGTGAGGGGGATAATATCCCGGGCGATCGTATTCATCGTCATACTCCCACGGTCAAAGGGTTTTTTTCACGTTACGAATGTCTGGCTGCTGATTCCGGAGTACCGGCTTCATCATCCCGGTATCCGATGAGCCATTTCCAGACCGGCAGCACCCGTATGATTCTCGTATCCAGCCTGATGATCTCTTCCTGGTGGTATGTCAGAATGGTACCTTCGGCCAGATCATGCATCGCCATTGCACCGGTAAGGCCGCTTATTTCCCGGTCACGGTTCTCCCGCGAGAGATCAAAACAGACCTGGATTGCCGCAATAATCTTTCCCCGCTCTTCCGTGATAAAGTCGCATTCCCCGGGGTTTTTAAAGAAATACACGGTTTTTCCCCGGCGAATGAGTTCAATGAAAACAATATTTTCAAGAATCCTTCCCCTGTCCTCTGAAAACCGGAATGCAACCGCATTACGCAGACCGGTGTCGATGCAATAGAGTTTCTTTTCATTGACATACTGCTTTTTTAAGGAGAAATCGTACCGGAAGATCTCGAAGATAAGGTACGCTTCTTCCAGGAACCCGACATAGTCCCGGACCGATACAACGCTTTTAATCCCGAGCGTATTTTTCAGGGCATTGTAGCTCGCGGCGTTAGCCGTATTGGTGAAGATATAATGGGCAAGTTGCCGGAACCCCTTGATCTCCCGGATCCCGAACCGGCTGATGATGTCCCGGAACAGGATGTCATCATAGATCCGTTTGAGGTATTCAGGATCCCCGTATTTCAGGTACTCGGGGAATCCGCCACCGGCAAGATACCGGTCGAACTCCGCGAGGATTGCTGCTTTCTTCTTCACGGTGATCCGGTCGGTGCCAATCGACCTGAACCGCAGGCATTCCCGGAACGAGAACGGGTACAGGGTGATCTTGGCATACCGCCCGGTGAGATGTGTCCCGAGTTCAGCCGAGAGGAGATTTGCATTGGAGCCGGTAAGGAAGACCTTGTACCCCTCGTCATGGATCCGCCGGATGAACCGCTCCCAGCCCGCGACATTCTGGATCTCGTCGATGAAGATGACTTTTGTGCCCGGGGAGATCTTTTCGAATACCAGCATCAGGGCAGGAAAATCCGCGAGGGAAAAGTCCATGAGCCGGTCGTCATCGAAGTTGATGTATAAAAAATCGCTGTACTGCGCCGACAGCTGGCGCATGAGCGTGGATTTGCCGCACCGCCGGATACCGGTTATCACGACGATTGCGCCGGTCTTCATGAACCGTTCTGTTGCTATCTCCCGGGGTATGCCCGGGTCCCGGGCCAGGAATGTTTCTTTCTGGCTGAGTACCAGTTCTTCGAGGTGCGGTGCCGGGATCATATACATTACCAATGTATGCTTTATTACATTTATTTACATTACTAATGTATAAAATTATTTATACGGCGGGGATTGGTAACCGTTTCCGGGTGCAAATCTGTTGAACTCATTGAAGGAAAATCAGCATATCATTTTATTCCATCTGTTGATTTTGGTATATTTGTTCTGCCCTGATATTTTCCGGAAACATTTTACTGTCCCGGCAATTGCCAGGTATACCCTGACAATTGATCCTTCTGCCGGACGAATCCCGGTAATACGGCTATTCTGACACGGGCTCTGCCAGGTGGGTTCAGGTTTCCTCTTCACGCGGTATTACTTATCGATGTGATTCACAGCAAAGAAGGATAAATAAAAACCCGGAATTTTTTCCAACGTGTAAGGTACTCTGTGAGAAATCGTTTATACCACAATTTTTCATTGTTGTTGTGGACATACGATTTGCCGGAAAGTTCCAAATCGCCCCGGCAGACCCGGTGTTCACAAGCAGAGTCTCTCCACCGGTTCCCGGGTTGTTTCGTTGTTGCATACCCGGAACATTTCAGAGAACTGTCGGGCGGACGAGGTCCGCAGTCCCCTCTGTCATTATTTTTTCTTTGAGACCCCGGCCGGCCCGGCGCGTGCTGGATAACCCCCGGAGAGACCGGGCCGGATCCGGAATGTTTCCTGCACGCATCGCGGGAGGTGCTGCATAACCCGGGGGCCCATTTCGCAGAAAGCCCTTGACGGTGCATTGCTGCATGCTGCATTTCGGGGAACCGTGTATTTCCTGAACCCGGATGGTACCCGTCCATCAGGAAAAAACAGGAATCCGGGGAATCGCGCGTGAAGATCTACCTGGACGTCTGCTGTCTGTGCCGGCCTTTCGATACTCATCGTGAAACAAGAATCCGCCGGGAAACAGAAGCTATTCTTTCAATTCTCAAACGGTGTTCCCTGGACTGGGAACTTGTCACGAGCACCGCAGTGCTGTACGAGATTGGCTTCATTGGGGATCCGGTCAGGAGATATCAGGTCATGGGTCTGATTCAACGAGCCCGGGAAATGATAAGAATTGATCAAACCCTGGTATCCCGTTCAGAAGTTATCGGGAAGACCGGCGTTATGGGAATGGATGCAATTCATATCGCATGCGCAAAGAAAGCCGGTGCAATCTTCCTGACAACTGATGACACGGTAAAAAGATTATGAAGAAGCATTCACCAGATATAGTTATACAGGTCGATAATCCCCTGCACTGGTTGATGGAGATGAATCATAATGGAGAGTAAGACCATAACAAAAATCCAGAGCGAAGGATACGATGCCCTGGTAAAAGCCCTGGGTCCGGAGGATGCCATCCGGTTTATCAGGAGTTTGGATCCCGGGAGCGGTGACTATACCCGGGAACGCAAAAAGTACTTCCGGAAAAAATCCATAGAACAGATCGGCGAAGAGATCCTCGATCTGCAGAAATCATCCTGATCATATTTGTTTTTTCAATCACGGTTACGAAATCTGCAGAGATCGTGATAATTGATGGTTCATCGTTTCCCGTACACCTCCGGTAAAAATTCATAACGTCCCCGGTGGTTCCAGCCTGAGAAGAGCCCGGGCTTGGTGAAAAAGAATCCCGACAATCCCGACATTTATCCCTTCTTAATTCCGCCAAACCCGCCACGAACGTAATCATGGTTCATGAGATCGATGGGCTGTTTGGGTACTTGGAGGACAAGACCGAAATACTCGAAGGCTCGCCCGACCTCGGATTCCCTACCGGATTGTCCCTGCACTGCACATATTCCCGCGACCTGGTGTTTGCAGGGCTCGGCCATTGGACACCATCCCGTATCAGCGTAGCTGGTCGGTCCGGGAATTACAGCGTCAGATCAGCAGCCTGTATTACGAACGGACTGCGTTATCCGCAAATAAAAAACACCTCGCCAGGATCGTTTCAGGAACGGCAGAGACAACCTGCCCCTCCCAGGTCATCAGGGATCCGTATATTTTTGAGTTTCCCGGGCTCCATTCCCATGAAACACTTACCGAACAGAATCTTGAAGGGATGCTCACAGACCGTTTGCAGAGGAGCCACCTTTGCGGGGGCAGAGCAGGCTTTGGAATAAACAACTGTGAATCCCAGTGATGTGCATATTTTTAAGATTATCCATCACGATTTGGCTTGTAATTCTGGCTAGCCAGAGTTACACGCTATTATGTTGTTTAAGTCTGTTTAACCAGAATAACAGTGTGGTGCCGGGTCCGGGATCTGCCCGCTGGGTTCAGATTTCATCTTCACGCGGTATGACTTCCACAAGGATTGGAATTGTAAGAGGGATAACATCCCGGGCGATCGTATTCATCGTCAAACTCTCATGGTCAAAGGGATTTTCTTCAAATTCCTGGCAGGCCTCATCGAGAATGTCCCACGGGATCTGCGGCAGACGGATTCTTGTTATGGCATCGACTCGTCCTGCAGAAGCAACGAACTGGCGGACATTGAAACTGATGGCATGTAACGTCATTTCGTCCTGATCGATCGTGTCCTTACCGTTTCTTTTGAGATCCTGGATTGCCCGGGCCCAGATGAGCATATCAAGCAGGTAAGACATCTGGCGGAGGACCGGGGGCTTTCCTGAAAGAATCCCTTTACGGCGGATATAGTTCGGGCTCGCTTCAACGGATCTGCGATCGGCAAGATCAACGTTGCGCCCGAAGAGATGTTCAAGTTCTCTTCTCATCATGGACAGATCATGAATAGTGTGATGGGCATCGGGCCGGTATTCCACGAGCACATCGATGTCACTATCCGGGCGGAAATCTTCCCGCATGATGGAGCCATAAAACCGGAACGAACAGATTTTCCATTTCCTGCAGAATCTCCTGATGATCTTTTCCGGCATCGGGATATTGGGGTTGGCAATGTTGAGTGACAGGGTATACACCGGAGTGTTTTTCATAATCTTTCACTCCTTCCGGTATACTTCCGGCAGGAACTCGTGGATTCCCTTATGGTTCCAGCCGGAAAAGAGCCCGGGCTTTGTGAACTGTTCCCGGATGAAGAGAGCCGCTTCCTTGCGGGAGGTTATCTCACAGATGCCGGGGCCGTTGTCGCACCAGAGCCAGTGCCGGAAGTAGAAGACGGGCGGGCTCTCTGGATCTGTCTTTGCAAAAAGATCCGTGCCCTGCTCATGGTGCCGGCCGGTCGAGAGGCAGTGCCGCAGCGAGCGGAAGAGACAGGTATCGGTTCCGGGGTCGGGCCGGGGGTATTTGAAGAAGGCGATTTCTAGCATCCGGGTCACTTCCGTTGACATAAAAATGTTGAATCGTCTGCGTCATCGCCATCATCATTCTCTGCCGGGTCAAACCATCCCGGGAAATACTTTCGAATCCGGTGCTTTTCCGGTTCCGGGATTTTATCAAGTCCTGAGCCCGCCATGCCGAGAATAAATGCAGCAGCCTCCAGAGGAGATTCGAACGGGCAGATTACTGGCGGGTCGGATGGATTGTCCTGGTAACTGAGATAAAAGCCGGTCGTTTCTCCGGATCCCTGGTGTGCGAAGAGCAGGGTGCACTCTTCCGGCCGGGGGGCAGGACCCGACGAGGCTGGAGACAAGCGACAGAGAAAAATATCAGTCCTGGGGTCGGGCGGGGAGTATTTGGAATAGGGGGTTTCTGGCATGGTCGGTCATCCTGGGTCACATCCGGATAACTGTAAGGGCGATATGTTGATAAATTTTGTGACACGTTTGTAACACGTGTTGATGTGTGTATTGTTCCATTTTTCCATGATGTATAATCTCGTAAGTTTCGTTTCCCGCGGAAGCGTGAGGAGAAAAGTTCTCAAGGGACTTCTCAAGCCAAACACGCCAACCGAACTTGCGAAAGTTCTTGGCATTGCACGATCAGCCGTGAGCCGTTCCATTTCGGCGCTTGAGAAAGTGGGTCTTGTTGAATGTCTCACGCCAGATGAAAACATGAACCGCTATTACCAGACAACCGAAATTGGAAAGAAAGTTGTTGATTTGATTGAAGGAAATAAGTGAGCGTTTCAATTATCCGGGTCTGACGTTCATCGGGACTCCGCATCAGCAGCGCGAGCGGCCAAGCGTATTTGATAAATTATTTTCCCACGCGTAAGGTACTCTGTGAGAAATCGTTTATACCACAATTTTTCATTGTTGTTGTGGACATCCGATTTGCCGGTAAGATCCAAATCGCGCCAGCCAAGTTGGTGTTCACATTCCGTACGCTACGCTCAAAGAGCAGGATCTTTGGGACACCTCAGTTAGAGATGCCAGGAAAAGTAGTTCGTCGCAGCCTGGCAATCCGGAAACCCGTCTTTTCGGGACACGCACGGGGAGAATCTGTTCAACTCCGTTCTCCCCGTGATTTTTTTTAAAATGGATTTTCCGGAAGAGTGCCGGGGACTCAGACCACAAGAGAAACGCATGGTCATCTGTCCTTTCCTTGATGTGTTCAAAAAAGCAGGGAGACAATCCTTGTAGATCTCCCGGCCCTCAAACAGGGAATCGTGTCAATTCTTCCAAAAACAGAAATCCCGGCAATTCCAGAAAAAGAACGCTTAAAAAAGAAAAAGATCTCCTGATACCCTGGCATGAACGGGCAGTATTATCAGGGACCGGCGTTATGGTGCCCTGGCAGTGAACCCGGTTGTATATGCAATTACCGTTTCCCGTACACCTCCGGTAATAATTCATAAAGTCCCTTATGGTTCCAGCCGGAGAAGAGCCCGGGCTTTGTGAACTGTTCCCGGATGAAGAGAGCCGCTTCCTCGCGGGAAGTTATCTCGCAGATGCCGGGGCCGTTGTCGCACCGGAGCCAGTGCCGGAAGTAGAAGACGGGCGGGCTCTCTGGATCTGTCTTTGCAAAGAGGTCGGTGCCCCGCTCATGGTGCTGGCTGGTCGAGAGGCAATAGCGCAAGGAGCGGAAGAGACAGGTATCGGTTCCTGGGTCGGGCCGGGGGAACCGGGAATGAAAGTCTTCCCTGGATTGCTCACCGGTTCCCGGAATGGCCGGGTCTTTTTTGCTTCCAGTAGATTCCGGAAAGGATTGCTCTCTAGCTCCAGGAACAACCGTATCATTTTTGTACCCGGTAGTTTCCGCCCCGGTATTTTCTTCCGGCTCCAGGGTACACGGATCCTTATTCCACGGATGTTCCGTATGACCGCTGCCGGTCTTTTTGCTATCAAAGAATCCCGGGAAAC
This sequence comes from uncultured Methanoregula sp., assembly GCF_963677065.1. Lineage (NCBI taxonomy): Archaea > Methanobacteriati > Methanobacteriota > Methanomicrobia > Methanomicrobiales > Methanoregulaceae > Methanoregula > uncultured Methanoregula sp. The sequence continues at coordinate 2,450,831 of NZ_OY781872.1, read as the reverse complement.
AGGTATGGATACGATCCCGTTCGGGCCCGGGGATTCCCGCGAGCTGCGGGCCCGCGTTCCCCAGGATGAATGCGGCTGCATCCAGACCGGAGCCGAACGTACGGATCACGGGAGTTGCGGAGAGCGTATCCCGGTAACTGAGATAGAAGACATGCCTTCCTTCCGGCAGCGGGTGTGCAAAGAGGCGGGTGCCGTCCTCCCCCGGAATTTCTGCGCACACCGAAGATTCCCGCAAGAAAAAGAGGAGGATATCATTCGCGGGATCGAGCGTGGGAATTTTTTTGTCGGGGGTTTTGTTCATGCTGCATCTCCATCACATCCGGAGGAGATGTTGGATGGGAAGATGTATCAAACTTTCTACGTAATTGCTACGTATATTCATCACATATTTTTCCCCATGTTCTGTAGATGTATGACCTGGTGAGTTTCGTTGGCCGGGGAAGTGTCCGGAGAACGGTACTCCGGGCGCTTTCAAAACCGAATTCCCCAACCGAGCTTGCCAAGAAACTGGATATGGAACGTTCAACCGTGAGCCGTGCTATACTCGAACTTATGGAAAAAGAACTCGTTGAGTGTCTTACTCCGGATCAGCGCATGGGCCGGTACTACCGGATCACGGAGACCGGGAAGAACGTTATCGATGTGATTGACGGGAAAGGGGAATAGGTTCTTCTCGAATTTTCCCGCGCCCGGTTTTTTCCTGTATCGCATAACTTATTCCGGGCAGATCCCGTATCCGGATTTTTCCGGATTTCATTGATATAACCCCGGGGTTCAACAATTTTATATTTGACGTTTTATCATACTTTGATCATACAATTATGAACGGATCTGGCATGAGCATAACCAGTATTTTTGGAAGCGGGACCGGAACGATCTACCGTCAATACCGGAATATCACGGCAGCTCTCGGCTCTCACTTGTGCCGGAGTATGCGGGGCTGCCGGGTGCAGCTTCTGCGCAGTACCGAACTCAGGATGCCGGCACGGTCTTTTTTGGATGTGGAGAGAACCGCCGGGGATCATCTCTCTCCACGGTGATGTAAGAAAAAACCCATATGCCGGTAGCAGAACCTGGCGGGCAGACTGCCCGGGTTATATTACGTTCCCGATAGCGCAGCCTTCGTCTTCATCGGGGTTTTCACCCGGTATATCTGCCCGGTTCTGAAGTGTGACTCCCGGCCTTCCCATGGAGGAGATCCTTACAGAAAAAAGTGAAACCATGACATCACCGTCCTCAGAAACCCGGAAAACCCGGGAACCTGCATGCAGAGCTGAAGAAAACCTGGACCGGATTTATCCGTATCGTCCTGAACACCATGGATACGGTCCGGCCCGGGAAATCCGGATTGATCTGAATCTGATGTTCAGGCAGATTGTTCATCGAAACCAGGTACGATCTCCAACGTCATCGGGGGAGTCCTGATGCCCCGGCGTCCCACCGGAACGGAAGCGGATATACCGCTCTATCTTCTTCCGCATATTGTCCAAAAGAATATCCAGCAGCATGGCGAAGAAGTGGAGTGGCTGATGGCAAAAAGGACCAGCCATCACTTCTACCAGGTGAAGATCCGGACCCGGCCGGTGAGCAGGGAGCTGCAGGTCCGGAAAAACTTCGAGCGAATGGAAATGAAGGCCGGGGGCGGAGCATGAATCACCCGCACTGGCATACTTCCCCTGCGGCATTCATCGAGCCCCTGGGTTCCTGCCGGCTTCACTATGCCGGCACCCGGACGCGGAGAATTCACCGGGAGTTCCGGGCCCGGGCGTTTGTCTGTCCGGGAACCGGAATATGTTTGTGCAGAAACCGGGAGGAGAGAGCATGACCCGGGGCCGGCCTCCCGTGAAAGCGGTAACGGCAGCGCTCGTGTACGCCCGGGAGCGGGGCAGGGTTGCCGAGCTTGAGGAGAATTCCGGGCTCCCGGTCGATTTCATCATCATTGCCCGGCCTGCAACAATCTTTGTCAAAATCAAACGGGTCCGGACCCTGATCGACGGGCCGGAAGATGCAGCGTTCCAGTTCAGATCGCTCATCAGGAATCTCCGGCTTTTTCCCCAGGGACCGGTGGCCTTTGTCGAACTCTGGGTACTTTCCTCCCGCAAAAAGATCCAGTTCTTCCGGATCCTGCCCGGGACGATCATCGAGACCCGGAGCGACGGGGAGACCGGTAATGTGGGGTAAAACCCCCCTTCAACCCCTCAAAGTCGGGGGTGCCAAACGGAGCCCTGTACGGGCTCCGATTGACCTTTTCGGGGGTCGCGCAGATGAATTTAGTTGCGAAAATGGCGAATTTAGTTGATGATTTTTTGGAAATAGTGTTTTAATTGGGTTTTATCCCGAATTCGCGGTATTTTGAGCGCTAAAATGTTCCCTAATGGTGCCTTTCCAGGGGCCGAACTGGTGATAATCCAGAGGGGTAGTTGGCCGGAAGGACCCTGAGATCGGCCGGATTTGGGGGGATTTGGATCTTTTTGTATGATTAACGGGGATTATATTGTTATGAGTGAAGTTTGACGCTCATCGGGGCTCCGCCCCTCGCCGCGTGGGCAAGCCTTGAAAAAAATTGTCAATCGTAAAAATGAATCAGATTCGCGAGGATTTTTTATTTTTTAGTGTTGTGATATCAAGGGGTAAATTCAAAACATGCATTTTACGATGACAGTTTGGGCAGAGAGCCACGACATTTTCAATAGTGTCAGGTCCTCCATTTGCAAGTGGGATGATGTGATGAGTTTCAAGAAATGGATCGCCATTTCGATTACAGAATGGGGCGGGTTCATTGCATAACTGGCAAATGCCATTGGCCTTCCGTTTTGCATATTCCGATACGATCTGATCTCGTTCATAGGCAGAAGTGATGACTTCGCGTTTCCCGCCTTCAGTGTGAGTATATTTTGCTTGAACCTCAAGTTCTTCGAGTGATAATTTGTGCGCTTTCTTCCGAACAATTTCATCTTTCGATTCAAGTAATTCTTTTTTTAACACCGGCGGACGTTTGCCACCCTTAAGTTGTAAGGGGAAGATGTAGACATCGCGGATATTCTTTTCAATATCGGGTTGTCGAGAACGGTACGGATTTGCTGCGAGTTCGACTTCGCCAATGTATACGTATTTTCCTTCTTCAAAGACTTCGAATAGGTAAAGATTAACGCCATTGGTTTTTGATTCAACAAGTGTTTTGTTCTGTTGGAATGTGAGACTCTGTTCACCGGTTAATCCCATCCCGGTATAATGGAAGAAATTATTTACCCATTTGTCTTCGTAGGTTGATTTAGTGTGGTCGGAAACAAGAACGAGACTATTCGTTTTAAGAGATCTTCGCATTCCACCTTGGACACTACATTGGAATATTGCTCGGAGAGTATCATTATCTATAGTATCGCCAGATTTCAATGGTACGTGAAATTCTGTTGGAGTATTATCATGGGGAACTGCCCCCTCAAGCACAACTTCATAATTGTTAGGTTCAGTTCGTTTGATAAATTGAATCGTTGGTGTCTCGTTGGATTCTTTCCTATTTTTTATGAAAAAGTCTAACCATTGTGGATATTGGGTTCGCAGTACCGCCGCGAATTCCGGCTTCCACATCAGTCTTGTGCGTGGGGTGGGGTGATTGGTCTTCTCTATAAATGCATCAAATTGATTATTTCCATGCCAGAGAGTGAGCTCTCTCTTTTGACCGGGCTGTAAATCCTCAAGACTGAAGAAATCCCGAATTTTCTGCGGAATTACCGTTTCACGGTATAAAAATACCGATCGGTCTGTCTTTTTTACTGCAGTTATCCCATCGATAGTCCAAGAAAAAGAATGAAAATCATCATCATAATCATCAGTTTCTTTCGCACCAATGGATGAGGGAAGCTGCTTATTTTCGTGCATGCTTCCCGCCTTTCTTCACGGAATAATCTGGATCCTTCTTCTCGTAAATCGAGAAGAGTTCCGAGGGCTCGATTTCCAGCGCTGAACAAATTTTCAAAATAGTTGTGAATGACGGGTTGCGTTTTCCGTTCTCGATGAGACTAATGAATGTCCGGTCGAGGCCGGAAAGTTTTGCGAGTTTTTCCTGAGATATTTTTTTGGCTTTTCGTTCTTCTTGGAGAATTTTGCCAAAGATCTCTTCTGGGTTCTGTGTCACTGGATGAATCGTTTTTAAGGAAAGAGGCTAATGTCTATCGCTGACTATAGTCGACACAATAGCAAAAAAAGTTGAGGGTATGATAAATTATACAATAACAATATTGAATATTTTATTAAGAAACAAATCTTATTATGGATTAATGATTGCAGATAATTTATTTCTTTTCTCTTCTGATTCTAGGCACTTATATCGTCATGATATCTACAATGTTTTATCGTATCCTGAAGAGTTCATCATTCAATTCCGATATCGAAAAGAATTAATGACAAATGATTTATGGAATTCCACAGGATTAATCGGAAAATCTGTAATTATCACTGCAGTTGTAAAAAATAATCAAGATGAAATTGAATTCATTCCTTTGCGTAAAGGACAGATAATTACAACGAAAAAATTTGCCGATGATGTTTTAATTCTCACATTAAAATTATTAGATGAATGGGTTGATATTTCGAGTGGAATTGATTATAATCAACAAATCAAGAATTTACCTTTTCGCCCCAGGGTAGAAGGAACCAATTACGTCGGCCAATTTATTACATTTGGAAATAATGACAGAATTGATTTAACATCTAATGATAATGCTTGGACAAAATTAATTGAAAAACTTGTAACATACGAAAAATACAAACATGGTATTTTTTATCGATTTTTAGGAGTGACTGAATTAAACAAAAAAGAACAAATTCCGGTTAAGGATATTGTAACAAATTTAAGTGGTATTGAATTAACCACAGGTTTGAAATACTCATTTAATTATTTAGTTTATTTTGGCCAAGATCCTCCGCAAAATTCAGAAAAATTTGTATTAACATGTTTTAATGAACAATCTTTGACGGTATTTAATAGATATATACGTTTAGGTTTTACCGTAGACTGGATCGAATTTTTAGTCGGTACCAAAGGAGCTCTTTCAAAAAAACAAAGTCATATGTCGATTAAAATTTTCAAATTCCTTGAAAACGGAAATAAAGAAGAATACCTGGATTGCCCTCAATTAGAGATTCCAATTGTAATAAATCCGAGCCATAGGTGTTATTTTACAATATCATTGATTTTTTTTGGCCTCTTATTATCAAGTGGCCAATTCGGAAAAATTCTGATATTTTCCTTTTCATTAATCAACATGGTTTTAACAATATCTCAAGTCGTTGATCTTTTCTTCCAATTGTTAGGATCAATATTAGTTACCATTGGAATCTGGATATTGTTGGAATATAAGGGGGAATAAAATGAAAGGAAAAAGATTTGTGTATCAAAATTCTCATAAAAAAATGCTCTATTTTTAGAAGAAATTAATATCGAAAGGTATTTCGAATTCTCTCCATATATTCTACATAACTGCAAACATCATGTGCTATTTGAGGACCTCAAAATGTTTATCCGAGTTTATCCACCGTTCGAAGGTTTTATTGCAGAAAGGTTTTTGGTACTCGCGAAACAGTTGGAGAACTGGCAATTAATCAGAGATATCGAAGAGCTTGAGGAAATATGGATAAAAGAACAAGAATGGATAAAATCTCAGTCCCACCTTAAGTCCAATAAAATAAAATATGACGCTGCGGTCCGAATTCTCATAGATTTAGCACGATTACGGTGGACAATCAAACAAGAAAATGCCGGAATCGAGCTAAACTCCCCTCAATTCTATCCGGGGAATAAGGTTAATGCAGATCAAATTAGCGAATATAAAACTACTGTCAGAACGGAGTTAAATCACATTTGTGCAGAACAGTTCAGACAACCCTCAGTAAAGAAATTTATTGAAAGATTAGAAAACCCTCCGAAAAACTGTAAATTTTCATCAATCTTACAATTAATAGCTGACGGCAATGAAGTCTATTCTCGAATTGAACCAGCTCTAAGTTGCCAAGGAAATGAGAGAGATGAATTACTATCGAAAGCTATACAGCCATATCTCCAATTAGTCCCAGGTGAAGGGGATAAACAAATCCATGATGAATTTACAAAAATTCCGCTTAATGAAATTTGGCGTTATTTCCGATATACTTGGTCGATTCCACAATTATCGATACCTGGACGAACGATGCTTTACCTTATCCGTGACGGAGGACACCCTTGTCATGCCATTATGGGTATAGCTGCTTTGAACAATACAGCGATGATGCTGAAACCTCGTGACACATACATCGGTTGGAACCGCGATGCATTTTTTAATGAAATAAATGAAGCCTTAAAAAATCCCAATCCTGAACAAAAGTTAAAAAAACTATCAGAAAAATTAGAAAAGAATATCGATTTTGGAATAAGTATGATTGATCCATCAGGTCTTGTGTCTGATGACGAGATTCAAACACCCACTCAAGAGATTATCAAACGATTAAAAGAGAAAGGGGAAGAATTTTCAAAATTACGTGAAAAAGCATTAAAAAATATCCACTCTGAAGCTGACCAACCTGAATTATTACAAGATCTCGAATTTTTTGATGAGTCATCAATAAAAATTGCGCCCGAAGTCCTTGAAATCGATAAAACAAAATCAACCAAAGAAATGAAAGAAGTATTGAAAGTTCTAGTCTTGAAAAAGAGAGCTTTTGAACTTTCTCATCTTTTATTTGCTAAATGTATATTCCAAAAAAACCTGGGGAAATTTCTTGATCCCACAACGACGAAAGATGTAATAAAAACCGATGATTTTTCTACTGCTGTAAATTATGCTCTCCAAGCAAACAAGAGCGCTCATGTAGGATCAAACCTTCTTGAAATAACAACGTGTGGTGCTATTGCACCGTATAATCTATTGTTAGGCGGGAAATTGACGGCCTTATTGATGATGAGTCCGAAAATTAATTTCGACTATCAACGGAGATACAACAAGCAACCATCAATTATTAGTTCTCAATTAAAAAACGCTCCCGTTTTTCGTGATAATCGGCTTGTATATCTTGGAACAACAAGTCTCTATGCATTGGGGAGCAGCCAATATGAACGAATTAAATTACCTAAAGGAATTATCAGTCCTGACCAGCCTGAAATGAAATATCACCCTATAGGATTTTCAAGCGGTTTTGGCACAGTTCAATTTATGCCTGAAACCGTCAAGGCGACAGAAGCGGTATTAGAAGAAAAACTCGGTTATCAAAATGTGAATCATATTTTTGGGGAAGGTCCAAGTCCGAAACTCCGGAAAGTTAGAGCTGGATTGGAGGAGCTCGGTTTTGATGCTTCAGTGTTATTAAAGCATAACCAGCCTAGGAAAATTTATGGAATTTCACTCTGTGAGCAAGCATTGAAATTTTTGTGTGGTGAGTTGGGGGAAATCCCAGATTATATTGAAAAACCTGAAAACTATCTCGATGCTACCGAAAAAATCGCTGATTTCTGGCGAAAGCGCTGGTTATCAAAACGAATCGAGCATGTTCAAACGGTAGAGAGATTAAAAAGCACAGAATGTTGGAAACTTACTGAAAAAATTCCCCAATTTGAAGAGCGGAATACTGATGAAGTGGTGACGGAAATGCCAATTGAATCGGCCCCAGATTCAATCGAAAAACAAAACCTTAACTTTTGGAAAGGCCTGGCGCAAGCCGGTCCCCAAGTATGTTCTGATGAACTGAAAACAACAGAAATTAATGTTCTCCATATCACTCTTCCACTTGAACATTTTATTCTGGATAAAGTTAAAGAAGGGTTCAGCATTGTCCTTACAGGCAATGCGGGAGATGGGAAAACCCATATTTTACGTCGATTAGAGCCAGAATTAAAAAAATTAAATGCTGTTGTTCAATATGACGCCACTGCAGCAATGACCAAGGGAAAAATAAAACCAATTGTCACACAATGGAAAAAAGCAATAAAAGAGGAGCGGCCTTATTGCCTTGCAGCAAATGAATTCCCATTATATATTTTAAGACGTGATGAGAAAGAAAATTTTCCGATTCTCGAAGAAGTAGATCGTCAATGCCGTCAGCGCCTTGTCTATAATGAAAAAAACCAAGACGACGAAAATACTCAGGAAAAAGTAATCGTAATTGATCTTAGTTTGAGGAATCCCCTTTCTCCCGAATTTGCAAAAGAAATGCTTAAAAAGATTCTTTCTGATGAGGAGATTCGAGAATTTGCCTTATCCGAAAAAGATCCCATGTTCTCGAAAAATTTCAAATCTCTCGAAGATAAAACGGTCCAAACCCGCCTTATGACATTATTTGATCGTCTCGCTATTCGAGGACATCGAACATCAGTTCGTGAGATTTGGATACTTATATCTAGACTTCTTTTTGGGGATCCCTCTGAAAAAAGACTTAATGAACTTTCCCCCAAAAAATGGTATTCAGAACGGCTTTTTGAAATGGATAGCCGGTTTGAGATCTCAAACTATCTGCAAGAATATTCAGATCCAATACAATACAGTCACCCACGTTGGGATTTGAAACTAGAAAGACCTGGAAAAACAAAAAACGATGATTGGATAGTTGATCGGCAAGAACCCATCTGGAGTACTAAAAAAGATGATGTTGTGGAACGTTTCCATGCCCTAAAGAGAAAATTCTATTTCGAACACGTCAAAGGTACAGATGTTTTTGCTCTAGAAGATGAGGCGTCAAAAGAATTTCAGGGATTCATTAATACTCCGATTTCAGATATTACCCTCAAAAAGAAAGTAATCGGTGCAATTAATCGATGTTATTGTCCGGTAAAATTCAGTGGATGGAACGACGCACTTTATCTTTGGATTGGTCATCGATATCATGAAAAACCAACAATTTCCTATGTAGCAAATCAATCGATATCCCACAATGAATTCCAATTATTAGTACCACGACTTCCAAATCGCGTCCATAAAGTTTTAGAATATCGTCCGGATCATTTTTTACTACAGTTTAAGGGAGAGGGAAAAACACCCATAAGTTTACGCATTGACTACCCTCTTTATAATACCCTAGTGAAAATTGTTCGGGGTATGCCTCGGCAGCTTGTACCGGAGAGGGATATTAATCGACTGGACATGTTTATGGAGAGAATGCAGTCATTAGAAATCCCTCAAAATCGAGAATTTTTCACATATAACGTTTATTTTGGCGAGTTTACAAAATTCCATCTCTCAGCAGATTGGAAAAAATACCAAGAGGTGATGATGGATGACGAATAAGAAATTCATTGTCAATTTTGACGCTTTAGGATACATACCATTTCAAACGAAGCCAGTTCATTTTGCTAATGGATTTTTTTTATCTCTGACCGGGAAATCGAATAGGTTGGAGTACCTAAATAAGACTGCAGTAATTAAGACAAACCGTGGTTTAGAAGGTGATTACGAGCATGAAGCATTACATGAAATCCTTGTTGATGATGAAAAACTTGACCCTTCAATATCCGTCGAAAACTTAAGAAAATTGCGTTTGCAAGTAAATGGGATAGTGGATAATGATGAAGCAGTTTTTCCAAAATTTACAGGTCATGGAGATTTTGGAAATGAATATACTCTTATCTCAGATCGGTTGATCACTGAGAACAACGCTAAAAAAGACGGATATTCTGGCCACTTCGTACATCAGGTTTTAGAAACAACCTCTGTAGGGAATGAGATCCTAAAATATGCCTCCAATTGGATTACCAGGCATGATACCCCATTGGAAAATTTTCTGACCCCAATCCTCGATTCCGAATCTATTGAATCCAGATTATCAGAGGAGTATGAAGAGAAACTTGGGACATTGACTGTTGGTCGTCTATCCGATATTGCCTCGATGATGGATCCCCAAACAAATGCGATTGCTCAACTTTGCCATAACCTTGAAAATGATACTTCACACCATATGCAATTACGAGAACTTACCATTGCTCTTTGTTCATGGCTCTTCGTTTACATTCAAAAAATCAGTGATATTGATAGAAAGATGCCAATCATGTTTATGGATTTCAATGGGGGGGAGAATACACGAACTCGAACATTGAGCCGGAATTGTTATTCTCGACAACGCGATTGGTTCTGTAAATCATATCAAACTTTGCGTGAAAAAGGAGAAATTTCATACGATGATTCCGTGTTCTTACCCATTGAAAAAAACGTGACTGATCCGGATATTGAAAAAATTCCCGATTACAAATTTTTAGAGGATCATTTCCATTATTTATCCTTAAGAATTGGCTTTTCACAACCGCGATCAAATCGTGTTCAACAAAAGCATTTTGAGCTTCAGCCTGAAACGGCCCGAATTTTAATGAGCTCGATACTTGCATCCGAAGAGGTTTTAGAATTTGAACCCTTGTCTGTTCGTCTCAGAGAAATCTGGGGGCCTTGCTACGGTGGCTCTCATGATGATATTATTCTCCTCAATAAACATGGATATTCGGGATTAGATTATGATGAAGATCTTATTCCAAACAGTGCACGATTTTCAAATCTCTTAAAACGTCTTAATTTAGCGGTTGAGCCATCAGACGGCCTCATCCTTTGTGCAAATAATCCGGAGGAATTATTATGAAAACTGACGATTTTGTCTCGGCGAGTATAACACAATGGATTCATTCGAATTACAATAACGTCCAAGACGTTGCCCGAGACTCCCTCCCAATGATGGATATTGATTCTTTCTTCAAATTCTTAAGTCAAATTCCGCACTTCCCTGACGCGGATTTCTCTATTGTTTTAGCAGGATTTGGAGAAGATGGTCCTGTATTAAAACAAAAAGCAAATGCAGTTGGTTTAAATTTGAAAGATATCGCGGATGATTTTTTTACCGCCGCTGCATGGCGAAATGATAAAAAAAATCATAAACGAATAATTGCTCTTGCACATGCGCAGCAACCGGGTGTTCATACGCTCAATCATTTTACGAGACCTTCTTCTCGTGAATTAGCAATAAGTGTTCTTGAATGGGTTCAGGAATCACAAGATTGTAAATATTTTGTAAAAACAGGGGCTCACAAAAAATTATTGAAAATTCTTCAGACCAGCGAACGACTTCAAGATCTCCGCTCCCTCGAAATGGTTTGTAATTTTTTAGCACAATGGAGTATTTTAAGCGCCGAACACCAGAATGACGCACCGAGGATGGCATTATCAGAATTGGGATTAGTTGCCGATCCTGACCTGTTATCTGACCTGAATGCAATTGAGGAAAGATTGGATAGGAATTATTTGCAAAGTAAAAAGATTATTGAAGAGTCACAATCTACATTGAGATCCCGCCGAAAACGGTTTAATAGTTACAAAGATGAAGAACGCAAAGAAGAATTGCTTAATATCCTTACAAGGATAGAAAATCTCCGATTACACCCTTCAAGTGAAGCGAGACGAAATCTGACAATTAAGGAGGTCTCGAAAATATTCCATCCACCATCAGATAAATCTCCAGATCCTACCCCAAAACCCTCAAGAAAGATAGATCTTCCAAAAATCAATCGTAATTGCGCAGAAGCGCTGCTAGATAATCGCCAAGATGAGTTATCAAATACTGCTCGGGATATCGAACAGAATTGGAAGGAAATTATTGACACCGATTCCGAAAAAATTGAGGGCGAAATTTCCTTTAATAATACAAAATGGGAATATGCAATAAACCCCGACAAAGATGTTCTTGATTGGCTTCACACATATTGTAAAGAGGATATATGGGGAGGGGTCATTTACACCAAAGAACCTTCCTTAGAATTGGCAATAAAAAACCATAATAATACAATATACGAACCCCATTCCTTTTCTGTCGATTCGGTTTTTTCCCTTGAAGGAAATAAAATTTCATTACACGAAGCCTTCGAACGTTTTGATGACTATCTTATTGAAAAATCGCACGCTTCAGAGCCCATCACTCCGCTATGGGATCGTTTCTGTGAATTAAGGGGAGAAATCATAAAGGAACTCGATTTTATTGTTGAATTTCCACTTCTTTGGATTAGCGCAAAACCTGACCTGTATCAAATTATTGAAGAATATATCGATCTTTCTGGGAAAATTTACAGCTATGTCCACAACCATTATTCAGAAATGTACGATGCCAGCAGCGATTATGCACAAATTATTCTCGGAGGATTGCTAAGATTAGATATCTTCTTAGTCCATATCAAATCCGATTCTAATGAGGCCCATAAGGCAATAATGCTCCCCACACATCCACTTCATCTATGGCGATTCCTTCGGTTGGCATCAATTCTCCGAGGGCTTGGAGACCAAATAAAGGATGAAGATCGAAAAGCGGTGTTAGACGATGTGATGAGGCCTGAACATTTTCTGAGTGTTATCTGTTTAGATACAATTCCAGACATGGTTGGTAACCCGTACAAAGCAGACCTGACACTTCCTATTGCCAATGAAATTAAAGGCATGGCAACATTTGAAAATCTTAGTAATGCCATTTCGGGATCCGATGGGATTATTGAATTCAAAAATGCGATTGAACGTTTTGTGATGCTTGGACGGCATCATACCTACCCCTTACGAATTGCGATAGTAAATCCTCCAGAACCTGGAAAATTGATGAAGGAGATAGTGACAATTCTAAACACTCGGCGAGAATCTACGCTGAAAAAATTACGTGTTGAAGTTTTTTGTACAGCTCTTCATAAGCAGAGGTTGGATTTGTCTCTCCGCCTTCTTGATGAGAGAGAGGAACTTGAAGAGAAAATATCGAGTGGACGACTCGAATACAAAGTAAATCAACCTGCTTTCAATACATTACAAGAACTTTTAAATTCGATAAAAAATTCCCCATTTCACATAATTGCGATATTTGACGAAGCATCGATAATGGTCCTGAAACATAATCAGGAACAGATCCTTCCGATGAGTCCATTTACCGTGCGATATGGGATTCAATATGATCATATTGGCATGACAAAAATCAATCTCGTACCGAAGAATAATGAATCGCCTTTTTCGGATTATATGATCCTGATTGATGAGGCACTAAAAATTCAGAGAAATCTTGGATTGCACGCTTCTTCAGATGCATCAACAATGGTTATGCGAATTGATGAAATTCTAAATGAGACAAATCCGCTTGCACACTGGGTACTCGTAGCAGATCGTGCTCTTCCAAATTATGCAAATATGAAATCAGTTCGGTTATCCGAACGAATAGAAGGTAGAAGAAAAGTGCTCCTTGTTTCTTCAGATTATCATCAATTTACTCACAGAATTATGGAAGTCTTCAACAATTCCAATCTTTCAATGAATGAGTTAAAAATTGAAACGCTTCTTTCCGAAGGGATTGGATTAATTGGAGGTGGTTTCTTTGATATTTTTAAGAAAGACGGTACGGTGGATTCAAAACATGCATTAGGTCTTGCAGGGATGCTTCTTGCTGCAAGGGACTATCGACTTCGTTATCCGGATGCATTGGTAGTGTCCGTTGATGACTATATTAGTCGAATATGGCTGCGGATGGATTCGACATCCCCAGAACGTTGCGATCTACTTGCACTTAGAGTTGAAGAAGATACTTGTATTATTGAATCGATTGAAGTAAAAACGCGATCAGCCGATGATATTGAAGATCTTGGACGAGAGCATGCCGAGGGTCAAATAATCTCTACACTAGGAGCATGTGCAGCCGCAATACCGGATAATCTTAAAGGTGAAGATCCATTATCGGCACCCAGGTGTGAAATGTTAAAACGGATTTTCGTGAATGCCCTGCAGTCACAATCTTTACCATCTGATCATAGAAAATTCTGGATTGAAAAACTCATCAGTATATTCGAAAACGAATCACAACCGGTTCCGTTAAAATATTCCGGTGAATTAATCCTTGTTTTAGTGGGATGTAACACACCCCAGGGCCAAGATGAAATCACAACAAATACGGCATATCCAATTAAAGTCAGATATTTAATCGAAGGTCAAATTCAAGCATTAATAGACGGCGGAACTCCTGCAATAACAGCCCCAAGCCGAGATTCAAACCAAGAGATAAAACGTGTGACAAACAAAGAAAAACCTGCTCAAACATTTAAGAACCAACCTCAGAAGAAACCGGAAGTGGGGATAAAAAATAAAAACACACAGGTTGTTGATGGGAAAAACCAATCGATCGATGATGGGACAAAGAGAATTCCACAAGAACCACAGACCGTTCCAAGGCCAATTCCCGAAAACGAGGAGAGTCGTAAAAAGGAAGATACTATTGAAAGTTGGCCACCTAAACTGAATAAATTTGAGATGATTGGACAATATCAGCAGGTTGATGAGTTAGTTAAACAAGTCATGTATTCTCAAGCTTCGGGAACACGATTCCCGGATAAATTACTCGTAGGGCCAGCGGGTGTTGGAAAAAGTAGTCTCGCTAGGAAAATTGCGCGACAATTACTTGAAGAAGAGGAAATTCTGTTCAATGGTGCCGATCTCAAAAATCCAACAATGATTATTAACATCCTTCAAGAAAATAACAAAGTTCCGTCCGATCCTCATGGGAAAATTAAGGTTCAAAAAAGTTTGATTTTTATTGATGAAGTCCATGGAATCGGGAAAAATGTCGCAACTGCACTTTTAAGTGCAATGGACGATGCAAGAACAACAACAATTGATGGCGTAAATTATGATTTTAATAACGTTATTTTCATTCTGGCGACAACAGATCCAGGAAAGTTATCAGAGGCATTCAACTCCCGCCCGGATAAAACATATTTAAGGCCATATACATTAAACGAAGTTGCTGGAATCGTGTGGTTACACGGCAAAGAATTTTTATCAAATGTTGATCTTTCGAAAGAGGTTTGTTCAGAAATCGCTGCAAGGACTAGATGTAACCCCCGTCGTGCGGTGAGAACATTACAGCATGGACTAATTCCCCATGTATTTTCAATCTCCCACACAGACTCGAAAAAAATAGACTATAAAAAATTATCAAAAGCGTTTACTCATGAAGCAGTCATGAAATGGTTTGAAGATCAAAAAGTTGACCAAAATGGCCTTGGTCCTCTTGAAAGAAATTTCTTGGTTTACCTAAAACGAAATGGGGCGACATCTCAACAAAGTTTACAACAAGGATTGGGAATCTCGAATGTTCAAGATTTCAATGAAATTAATGAATACCTTCGTAGGTTGGGCTTGATTGCAATTACACCCGGCGGAAGAAATCTCACAAAAGAGGGTCGAAGTTATATTGAAAAACCAATTGACCTTCGTGATCGAATATCTCGGCAATCCTCCTAATTTTTTATAATAAAAGGATAAAAAATATAGATTAGCGATATTTATAACTTGTATGAAAAGTATCGATAAAAATTTAGGTCTAGGTTTTTTTGTAGATCCATATTATATGGCGTCAGAATATTTTCTTGAACCCTTTTATGCATTTGAAGTACGCTTTGGAAGCCTACAAAGATTTTATGAATGCAATAAACGATGGATAAACGAATATTTTCACTACGAAAATTTTTGTTATAATCGTTTAGAGACACATCCCATTACCGGAGCTGAAGAATTAGATTATTATGGAGATATGATAGCAAGCGACAAAGAGTATATGGAATTACATTTTTACTTCTCGATACTCACTATTCAATGTAGTATGCTAGAAAATGTTCTGAAAGAAATTAGTTTAATAATATCTGAAGAACAAAAAATCTCAAAAAAATTATCTCGCAATAAAACATCAGTTATTAATCAATATTTGAATTTTTTGCAAATTTCATGTGGGCTTGAAATCGAACCCAATCTTGAAACACTAAATAATCTTGATAAAATTAGGAAGGTAAGAAATCATTTTGTTCATAATCTTGGGGAGAATTTATCGGATTCGATAAAAGATCAATTTTTTTTTGATCTTAATGAAAATGAAGATTTACTATTAAACGACGATTTTGTTCATTTTTCATTTATAACGATATCCGATCTTGTGAAAAGTATTGAATTAGCTTATTGGAAATCACATAATAAAGAACCTAGTTTCTAACTTAAAAATCGAATACCCGTTTTATAGGTTTTTTGCTAATTCATATTTGATATTGGAATTCCTATCCCGGAGGAACCTCCCGCGTTCCTTCCATCCAGCCACACCCGGCACTCAATTCCCCAATCCCGCCCCAAACCATTCCGCATTTTTCAGAAAATCCCGTTCATAATCAAAGCCCATGACCAACCCCCTCCTATACTAATATGTCAAAGGGGCCCCGGCGACACGGAGCGGGAAATCAAATTCCCGACCGGTCCGGCAGGAGACGTGCACAAAATCCTGCCAGAAAAAAGTGAGCCGCAACCGGAAGGCTGGCAGGAGTCCGGAGGACTCTTGAGGCCATGAGACCCTCTCACCTTCCGGTCACCGGCACACCAATGGAGGAAACCTAAATGGCAGATTTCGTACAGACCTCAAATGTCAAGAGTGCGACCCGCACCCTTGCAACCCCAATCGCAGACGTGGCGGCATTCAACACGCTCGTCCAGTCGGTCATCACCGGCAACCCGTTTGCATGTGTAGCCTATATGACCGCCGGGGAGAACCACCCGGCCGTTGAGAAGACCCGCGAATCCTACACGGCGAAGTTCTTCTACCAGGATGATGATGCCAAATCGGTTGGCACTACATCCGAGAAGTACAACTCGATCGCCGGGTACAATGCCGGGATTACCGCCGTGCTTGCAGCAACTGCAAATATCGCGGCCCATACCGGCACGATCGTCCATGACACCGAAAACGATGCCTTCTCGGCAACCCTGAAGTGCCATGATGCCAACGGGGAGCTCTACAACGTGATCTTCTCCCGCGACCAGGTAACCGTCAGCTCATACGAGGACGACGCCATCCGCACGAAAGTCGAGACCTGGGCTGACACGGTCGCAGCCCTTGCGTGAGGTGCTTCATGGAGAATGAACTCATCCTCACCGGGATGTTCCTCGGCGCCGGGCTGCTCGCCTATGTTGTGATCCCCGGCATGCTCGTGATGTGGGACCGGGTGCTCGACCATATCGGGTCCACCGGCGGGAATCCCCCTGCAAAGTAACGCGATGAGAACACGAAGGCGGGGAGCGATCCCCGTCGGGGAATTTTTTTCGTTCAGTTTTACATCCGGTTGTTCCACAAATTGCCGGGGATAATTGTATTACCTTTTCCCATACTGTCAGGAATCGCTGGACCCGTGGTCTTGTTCTCCTGGACAACCTCAGGCTATATAAGAAAAATACAGGTAGAGAATATGATTCTTTCATTCCTGAGTGTCGGCTCTTTTTTTTATTGGTAAGGTACTGGGTGAGAAATCGTATATAGGCAGATTTGAAATTCTCATTGGCAGATACTTCGAACGTGTCTGCACGTCCGGGGAGTTCATAGTATCACATCCAGAGATCCATTCCCGGATCGTTTATTATTTTTACAAAGACCGCGACCCGCAAACTCGCGGCCCCCATTGCAGACGTGGCGGCGTACGGGCACGCTCGTACAGTCGGTCATCACCGGCAACCCGTTTGCATGCGTAGCCTATATGACCGCCGGGGAGAACCACCCGGCCGTTGAGAAGACCCGCGAATCCTACACGGCGAAGTTCTTCTACCAGGATGACGATGCCAAATCGGTTGGCACCACATCCGAGAAGTACAACTCGATTGCCGGGTACAATGCCGGGATTACCGCCGTGCTTGCAGCAACTGCAAATATCGCGGCCCATACCGGCACGATCGTCCATGACACCGAAAACGACTCGTTCTCGGCAAACCTGAAGTGCCACGATGCCAACGGGGAGCTCTACAACGTGATCTTCTCCCGGGACCAGGTGACCGTCAGCTCATACGAGGACGACGCCATCCGCACGAAAGTCGAGACCTGGGCTGACACGGTCGCAGCCCTTGCGTGAGGTGCTTCATGGAGAATGAACTCATCCTCACCGGGATGTTCCTCGGCGCCGGGCTGCTCGCCTATGTCGTGATCCCGGGAATGCTCGTGATGTGGGACCGGGTGCTCGACCATATCGGGTCCACCGGCGGGACTCCCCCTGCAAAGTAACGCGATAAGAATACGATGGCGGGGAGCGATCCCCGCCGGGGATTTTTTACGTTCGCCGGTAGCCAGATTAAACAGAATCATTTATTGGTACCGGGAGTGAACGGAGAATCAGGAGGTTCTTCTTGAAAGTCTATCTTGATGTGTGTTGCCTTTGCCGGCCGTTCGATGATCAGAAGACGAACCGTATCCATCTTGAAGCAGAAGCCATCAAGGAGATCCTGGTGCGATGTACCCGGGACTGGATGCTGGTTACCAGTGATGCTGTCAGTTTTGAAATTTCACGTATACCTGACAGTACCCGGATGAAAAAAGCGCAGAACCTCGCTGATCTCGCAAAAGAGCATGTTGCAATTACAAAAACCGTTTCGCAGCTTTATTTTAAATTTATTGAAATGGGTATTGAACCGGCGGATGCATTGCATCTCGCATGTGCGGAATCAACGGGAGCTGCTCTGATTACGACTGATGATGCGATCATCAAAATTATTAAGATGCACGCTCATCAGATTACTATTGAAGTTAAAAATCCCGTTGAATGGCTCATGGGGGTGAACGAATATGGAGGCAAAGACACTGAATGAAATCCATAAACAGGGAATTGATGCACTCGTGAAAGTGCTTGGACCCGTCGATGCGGTCCGGTTCCTCCAGATCTATGACCCGGGAAGCGGCGATTATACCAAAGAACGAAAACAATGGCTTCCCCAGGATCCTGAAAAATATCTCGCAGCGGTTATCGCCCACGGCAAGAAAAAGACCCGGGTGTAATTTTTTAAATATATATTCAGTGCAGCGTTAACCCGGTGTGTTCATCATTCTCAATCCGGATCCAGGGTAATTACGAATTAAATTTGGATAAGAAGGAGGTGAAAACAGGTATCCCGCATCATTTTCTCCGGATGTACCCTGCCACGCCGGCACCTATCCCAAGCGAAGCAATCGCGATTGTCACCGGGAACGGCGCAGGCTGCGCAGTCGTTGGATACGAATGAACACCGGATTGATTATCGTTTTTCATCTGCTGTGATCTGAGCCATTCGATATCTTCCGGCGTTAACTGGGAAAATGTTTTGCCTTCACCGGATTGTACGACTACAATGCTGTCTTCACCGGTATTGAATCCCTGAATGTGACCCGGTCTGGACGAATAGACCATACAAATGTTCTCGTCAGATTGCTTGGAACCGAGATCGTTTATATAATAATGGGAATCAGTTACAGAATCATGAATTACCCCGTGAACTCCGGTATAGTCGATAGTAAGTTGAACAATGCAATTTTTTACCACACTGCCCGAACTGTTTTCGAGTCGTCCTACAAATGAGTCGCCCCTGTTCAAATCCGGGGTATAGGGAATAATTACATAGGGAATACCATCGAGATGGATGGGAACTTTCTCTCCGTACATCAGTCGTTGTTTTAATTTTTTTGTGTCAATGCTGATGACATCGTACTCGGTTACCCCGGCAACCTGCGCATAATTATTTTTATCACCATTTCTGATATCAGAGATGTTGTCGAAAATGAGGACCGGCGGTTGCTGGATATCAGGATGTTGTGAGGCGATCATAGTTTGTTCACCGGTCGCTGCACTCGTTGCCGGTACCAGACAAGTCATTAACAGCAAAAATATCAGAATAACGCTATGATTTCCGAACTTCATCTCTTTTCACTTCTTTGAAGGTATATTCAATCAATAATCTTCGTCTTTTTTCAGCTATTGAAATAGCTGGGGATCCTTTTCAACGGTTTCGAGGTATAGTAAAATACCCATTTATTCTAAGTGATTAATAATTTGTTTTTATTTCCTGACAAAAAATGATGAGGAGGTTATCGATAGCCGGCAACCGTATCCTTTGTTTCGCTTAATCTTCTCGCGTTATCATGAAGAGCATCTCCGTGATAGTTTGGTGATGAGAAATAATTCGGATCCGCTAGGGCACCCTGCCACATCACTGAGTACTTCACATTACCACTCTCTGTCCAACTTATTGCACGGTTGTAGGTTTCCAGTTGGATTGAGGGATTCTCTCCGGCCCCTTGGGCATCTGCATCGAACAGATGGCCAATCTCATGCGTAAAGACAGCCGCTCTTTCCTGAGGATTTGCATAATACCCCCATCCGGGAGCAGCTTCATACATTATTGTTGCATGCCTGTGGTAACTCGAATTCGGGTTATCAAAAACCGTTGACTGGCCGATTACACCGTTACCGGCATTAAACTGGCGGCTGCACAAGAACATCGCGATATCAGCATTCTGCGTGTCAAGGTACGAGGTTGGTACAAGATCATGAAATGACAACACTGGTCGAGTTAAATCAAAATTATTACTTAATATAGTTCTTTGCGTTGCATCATAGGTGGGCACGAGTCTGATCTTGATATAATTAAACGCCATTGCGGTATTGGCGTCGGCAACGAGTGATTGTGCTCTTTTAATCCAATTGGAATACCCCGTGTACATCTGGTTATCACAGAGAACCAGAAGGTTAACATCAACCCAGTCTGCTGGGGATCGAATGCCACCATCCTGTTGGACAGTGCTTAAATCTGATGTCTTGGATTTGTAATTTTTCTGCTGCTGTGATTTGATCCAGTCGATTTCTTCCGGAGTCAGTTGTGAGTATACTTTCCCTTTACCTGATGGTAAGACAAATATACCGTCCTCCCCAGTATGCATTTTACTTGGTTCCACGTCTTTTGAAGAGTATACATATTGGAGTGTCTTTGCGGGCCGGGTATTGTCCATCTGATCA
Organism: uncultured Methanoregula sp.; assembly: GCF_963677065.1. Lineage (NCBI taxonomy): Archaea > Methanobacteriati > Methanobacteriota > Methanomicrobia > Methanomicrobiales > Methanoregulaceae > Methanoregula > uncultured Methanoregula sp. The sequence goes on along the minus strand of NZ_OY781872.1, from coordinate 2,430,040 downwards.
AATTCATCAATGAGATAATAGTCTGAAGGAGTTACCGATATCTTCCCGATAACTCCGGTATCGTCCATTGTGAGATGAGCTTCACTATCGGGAATTTCTGTACCCGCCTGACTGTTTTCGAGATGCCCGGTGAATGTGAATACTCCCGTTTCAGCACTTGGGTAAAACGTTTCCTCATGTAAATTCATGAGATAGGAAGTATCTTTCAGATGAATTGGGATTTTTTGCCCTGATAATAATTGCTTCTTAAGGGTTTTGACGTCAATATTGATGACATCATATTTTTTTATTGAGGGAGAAATCTCTGCATAAGTGGTTTTTTCAGTAGTAGTTTGAGGGACAATCGTTGAAAGTCCATCAAACCGTATTACCGGACTATACGGTGTTCCCTGAAGGTGGAGATCTATCTTGTTTAGATCCCCTGCGCTCACTATAGGTACCATCGCCATTACTGCCAGCAATACTGCCAGCAGGACGATACCCCATTTGAATTGTTTCATTTTTCGTACCTCCTTTTGGTTGTTACACTCGGAGGCATGGGAAAATCTTCATATGGAGTGAAGATAATAATCACATGCCTACGGGCGGGACCGGGTTCAACAGAGTTTCGTTGCTTCGTGAACCCGTCCTCTTTTTCCGGGACAACCACTGGCTGTCCACAAGGAGCAATCCGGGGAGTGAGTATAAACCTTTTATTACCGAGTACCTTACTCCTTTTATATAGGCAAGGTACCGGGTAAGAGACAGTTTATCGGCCGGTGTGAAATACGGAGTGGCAGATATTTCGACAATATCTGCGCGGCAGGGAAGATCATGGCATCAAATCCAGAGATCTCTTCCCGGATCTTTTGTGATGTTTAATTCTGTGATTCTAGGATTTGAGTCACTACAATAAACCAATCTGATGTGGCAAGCAGAGAACGATGCAATCCGGACAAAAGTCGAGACCTGGGCTGACACGGTCGCAGCCCTTGCGTGAGGTGCTTCATGGAGAATGAACTCATCCTCACCGGCATGTTCCTTGGAGCCGGGCTGCTCGCCTATGTCGTCATCCCGGGAATGCTCGTGATGTGGGACCGGGTGCTCGATCATATCGGGTCCACCGGAGGGAATCCCCCCGCAAAGTAACGCGAGAAGAATACGATGGCGGGGAGCGATCCCCGCCGGGGAATTTTTTCGTTCAGTTTTACATCCGGTTGTTCCACAAATAACCGGGGATAATCCTGTACCTTTTCCCATACGGTCAGGAATCGTTGGATCCGTGGTCTTGTTCTCCTGGACAACCTCAGGCTATATAAGAAAAATACAGGCAGAGAATATGATTCTTTCATTCATGAGTGTCGGCTCTTTTTTTATTGGTAAGGTACTGGGTGAGAAATCGTATATAGGCAGATTTGAAATTCTCATTGGCAGATACTTCGAACGTGTCTGCACGTCCGGGGAGTTCATAGTATCACATCCAGAGATCCATTCCCGGATCGTTTATTATTTTTAAAATAAAAAAATGGGTTTAATTCTGTCAGCGATGTTGTCCAGTTGAGATCCCGCCGGATACCCTGCACCGGGAAATCTCCCCTCCAAACACAAGTTAATCCACATGGTTCCAGATGTGTTTTACAATCTTTATGATGAAAATGAGAATTTTGAATCCGATGAACCAATAGAAAACGACTAAACACGGTATTGCAATAATGAGTATCAGGATTTGGAGGAGAAGGTCGAGTTCTTCCATGAATGCACCGGGATAATGGTCTTTCTATATTTATATAAAATATTTTTCGCATGCGGTCTCATTAGGATTATCTACAATAATTACAATAATCCGGAAATTTGTCTCCTTTGCATAAATTCCACGAATGATTTCTTTCCTCCCCCAAAAAAATTATGAGACAGAAATCACTATTCTGCTCTGTGCGCTAGGAATTGTTCCTATCCCAACAACACTGGCCACAACTTCGCAGGTTCCTGACTGAGTGAATTCTACTCCCCAGGATGAACTGAATGAGTCATGGGCAATCACATATCCGAGTTTACTCCATGTACCCAGATTTTGCGTCCACCCGGATGGTGTTGAATCGTATTGAACTCCGGCAGTTGTTCCTGTACCAAGATTCTGAATATACAATTTTTGATAATATGCGTTCACAATATTACCAATCTCTCCGGATGTGTAAAGCGATACCTGTTGATTTCTTTATGCACTGCTGGGTCCGTATACAGCAATATTTGCATATGGCAATAGTTCAGCAGGAGCAGCGCTCTGGTTCACAATTTCCTTTTCTGTTATGGGAGACATTGACTGCCCTTCAGCGCTCGCCATCGGTACATAACCATCGCTGCCAGCAGCAGTGCCAACAGGACGATACCCAATTTGATTTGTTTCATTTTTTCGTACCTCTTTTCGGTTGTTTCACTCGGAGGCATGAGGAAAATCTTCATATGGACAGAAGATAAAAATCACATGCCTGCGGGCAGGACTGAGTTCAACACAAAGTTTGTCGCTTGGTGAACCCGTCCTTCAATTTTCGGGACAACCTCCGGCTGTCCACAAGGAGCAATTCGGGGAGTGATTATAAACCTTTTATTACCGAGTACCTTACTCCATTTATATAGGCAAGGTACCGGGTAAGAGACTGTTTCTATGTCGAAATGAAATCCTGATTGGCAGATACTTCGAACGTGTCTGCACTGCCAGAAGTTCATAGTATTCCACCCAGAGATCCATTCCCGGACCGTTTTTTATTTGATGATTCCTGGACTTGAGCCCTGTATCCAGGCTGCTGATTTCATCGCGGGAGCTTTGTACACCGGATAGAAAAACCTGAATTGGCGGATTTCGTTCAGACCCCGAATATCCGGATTGCGATCTGAAACTGACGGAAGGAAAACGGGGAACGGATAATCCAGGTACTTTCATGAGAGACTGACGACAACGTTCGTACGCGGTTTTCAACAACAAATCTTGAGTACATGCGCCGGTTTTACCTTGATTATTATGAGACGATACCGCAAATTCCCCAGACCGTGTCTGGGAAATTGACTATTAAAACAGCTGGTAAAAACCAATTGTGCAAGCACCGTCTGCACAATTCACCTGCACATTTACCCTCAGCTGGTCGAACTATGTTTTTTAATGAATATCGACAACCGGGATGAACGCAGGTTTTATGAAATTGAATCCGGGCCAAAGTCGAGACCTGGGCCGACACGGTCGCAGCCCTTGCGTGAGGTGAATCATTTAGAATTATTAAGGTACCATTTCTCATAATGTGCGGGATACCGTCTGTTTGAAGATGTGCTCTCATTTTTTATCGGCAACAAAAATAAAATAAGTAAATTATATATATAATAAATATACTTATGTATGTCAGTTCTCAGCAATCCCGGGCCGGGTGGACCTGCACCTGAGAATCCGGATCCGAACCAGGTCAAATCTGATAATGCACTGAAAAAGAGCAAGAACAATACACCTGAAGATGAATACCAGGCCATACTGGATTTCGAGGAACTCTTAGGCACTACCAATGTTGCCGATGAGATCCGTATGCATGCCTGGCAGCGCCTGGGTTGTTCCTATTTCAAGGTAAAAAATTATCACGCTGCAATCTCCTCTTTTGACAAAGCCATTGATTACGATAAAAACTCTCCCGTGACAGTCAATGCATATCTCTACAAGGGTGTTGCCCTCTTAAAAATCCGCAAGCCCCGCCAGGCCCGGGAGAATTTTTTCAAAGCGCAGAATACCATCAAAGTCCTGCCGTCAACAGTTTCCGATAATGAGAAAACCTACCTGCATGCAACAGTCCTCCACCAGATCGGGATCTCGCTCAGTCAGACCAATCATGATGACGAAGCCCTTGATTATTTTAACGATGTTGATATCCTTTACAAAGAATGGTGTGAGAGGCACCTGAACGAAAAATCCCTAAAAATTGAGAAGGTCCGCCTTACCGCACAGATAAGCCGTGGTCTATCCCTGTGTCTGATCGGAAGGCGGGAGGAGGCCCGGAAACTTATCCGGAAAACGATCAATGACTTAGAAAGCCCAGGGAATGAAACCTTAAAAAAATATCTTGTAAGCGCACAGAACGTCCTGGGTATCATCAACCTGTATGATACCGAAACAGAGGATGCAGGAAAAGAGGCGCTCGCTGCCTTTGACAACGCTATTGGGATTGCAAAGAGTCTCCCGCCAGAGGAGCGGCCCCTCTATCTCTGGAAAGGATATTACAACAAGGGACTTGCCCTGAAAAATGCGCAAAAATTCACTGAGGCAATAGCCTGTTTTACCGAAGGGCTCAAAGAATGTGACAAATTAGAGCCCCACCTGCTGTATGCCAGGGGAATAACCAAGATAGAATTGCAGAAATATGAAGAGGGGATTTCGGACCTGCAGGAAGTCCAGCAGTTCGACCCGCGGTATTCCCCGGCCATCATCGCGCTTGGCGATGCCTACCGGAAAAAGAGCATCTATTTCCGGGAAGTGGAATTGCAGAAGCAGATCCTTGAGAGCACTACTGCTGCCGTTGATACCACCCAGCGGAATTTAAAAGACTTAAGCGATGATATGAGGAGTTCCTTAAAACATGTCTCCTGGCTGTTCTATATCCTGTTCTCTGTAGGGATGGCAGTATTTTTGCTGTCCCTCTATTTCGCATTCAGGCAACCGTCCCCGCTAGCTGAAACCGCCATTGCCAATACCACATCCTTTCTCAATACTACCGCCATTGCGAATACAACGTCTATCCTCAACACTACCCCCATCGCGAATACTACCGCGAATCCCTCCAACACATTAATTCCCAATCCCATGGCGCTTGCGGTCTCTGCCATCGGCGGCATCGATGTCATCCTCAGTATGATATTCCTTTCCCCGACAAAGATCCAGAAGAACCGGATCGATTATTCCCAGTGGCTCATGGGATACTTCAACTGGGTTAATACCCAGTTTGCTGCAAGCATGGTTATGCTGGAACGGCTCCAGAACGTCCATTCCCCCTCAAAGCCCAAAACAGAAGAGTTCGACTGGAACTTTGCCCAGCCTATCTATTCGTTCCTGAACACCATGACGAATAGTACCCTTGAGACCATAGACAAATGCTGCGAATTCCCTGATGCCCAGTACTCGCTGAGTAAAAAGACTGATACCAAGACAAACGGCCAGGACTCAGACACCGGAACTTCCACAACAGACAAGCCCGCTTCCCCGGCACCTAAAGCAAAAACCGGCGATTCCGGAAATACAACAACTGAAACTGCAAGCGAAGTAAAAAATGTAAGTGCTGCCGGCAATGAAAAATCGAAAAAACCAGAACCCGAACCTACTCTGCCTGAAGGTTTTAAGTTTGTCAGTACCGGTAATAAAGCCCTGCCTGGACATGTAATCAAGGATGCTGACATATCCCGGGGAATCCCGGCTATTGTTTTCAGCTGCTGGAGAGGAGCTGCCACGGATAACAGATACATTCCCTTTGCCCATATTGACGCAGGAACTGCTTTTGAAACCGGGACAAAACCTGAACCCTTATCCAAACCGTTCACGATTGAAGAACTCACAAGGGAAAATGTAAATATCCTGTTTGCAGTGGTCGGGTACCGTCAGGCCAATATCCAGATCGGCATCCGGTTCATGTACCTCGATGAAACCCGCAGTCATTCTACCCTGCCCAACACTGCAGATTATATCCTGGCAAAGAAAGATGAAAAAACTGAGGCGTATTTCATAAGGTACCACGATGAGATCCTCCTGGCCCAGCAGGTGTATGGCGACGGGAACAAGCAGGTATACATCGACTATGTTGAAATGCCCCACGATCATCCCATTGACAAAGCAATCGGCAAGCATTATGTCACATTCAGGATTGCCGAGATAATTCCCGGGCAACCGGATTATGTACTCAAGAATGGGATAATAACGCCACGGGAGATCGAATGGCTCTGGGAGAGCGAGCCGTTTGAATTCACCATAACCGACAAGAAAGCCTGACCACCACAATACGTTTTTTTTCTCCCTCTTGGGCCCGGTATCTCTTGGCTCCCGGATTAATCGTAATCCGCCATTTGCCTGATACAGATGAAGCCATTCTCCATGAATGCCCATGGGCTTCGCAATCTTTTTCCGGATTACCGGGTACACTACGGTCAGGACCCGGAACTTCATCCCCATATCCGGTACCCCCAGACATATGTTCCCGAACTACCCTCAGATGAACCTCCGGTAATTATATGCTCCATCTTCTCGTGGATCCCGCAGTGTTACCCTGATTGCGGTTCCCCGTTATGCCCGCTCACTTCAGCCGAATCGATACCGGCCGGTGATCTGAAGTCTGGTACTTCGCCGGGCCCTTGTACTTATCATAAATCTTGTACTCCACGATCCCTGCGTGACGGTTGGCCTGCACCGGGTATGTCCCGTTGCAGAGCGTCTGGCTCATGAGAATGTGGTCGATCAGTAACGGGTTCTTGTCAACAGGCGTATTGGTCACATCGTCCCGGAATTTTATAGTCCAGCATTCTCCCGGGTCGAAATCGAAGAGAGCATGGTTGAAGAACTGCTCCGAGTCGAGCACGGACCCTTCGAGATTGGAGACCGTGCTGAAGAAGAGGTAGTTCTCTTCAAAATAGTCCTGCCCGGGGCCATCGTTGGCATCCCCAAGGATCATGATGGCCGGTGCATTTTCCCCGCATTCACCAAATCTTTTTGTGATATAGGCCCGGACATTGCGGGCCTCGGTTGCGAGTTTGACCCGGCTCTGCAGGGCATCGTCCACGTACTCCTGCACTATGTTCCCGTTCTCGTCCCTGCGGAAAGGTTTTCCCGGAATCCCGGATTTCAGGTGGATGCCGATAATCTCCATCTCCCGGCCGTCATCGAACTGGTACACAAGCACCTGGGGGTGCCGGTAATACGTGTGCTTCACTTTCTTGCCCGGTTGTCCCCAGTAATAGACTTCCCACTCACGGTTCCCACCGGTTTTCTGCGTCCATACGGATGGGGACTGGAGCCGGAAGCGGTTCTTCAGCGCCGGTTTTACAAAGAACCAGATCCACTGGGTTCCCTGGGTAGCGTACTCCTTGTCTTTTGAACCGGAGGAGCCACCATCATCTGTCAGGAGCACGGGTACCCAGTCTCCCTTAAGGATCTCCGTACTGAATGCGTTTGCTTTCTTCTCGCCCTGTGGACCTTCGATCAGGCAGAATATGTCGGGATCGATCTCGCTGAGCGTCTTGTAGATTCTGTCACACCGATCGCGTATCTGTTCATCATCAATATCTTTTATGAGTTTATCTGCCCACTCAACATTCCATGAAGTTATTTTCAGTGGCATGAGGTAGTCACCACCAAGGATTATATTCTCTGAATATATTAATCAGCTTGAATAATATACGCTGCAATTATTCTTCACGGTATTTCCAGCCCCGGGAAAAGATCTCCCCTCACGAAGGGACGATCGTCCAGGATATCGAACAAAACATATTCCCGGAAGGTTCCGGAATCCTGCGATAAAAAAAACCAGAATGCATTATATGCAGCGCACCCTATCACAGAACATATGCCCCGGTTGCCCTTTATCGGAATCCTGCTCGTCGTATGCATCCTCGCCGCCTCCGCGGGATGCACCGGCCTGCCTGCCGGAAGGACGGTTGTCACGCCGGCGGAAACGATCCCGGTCCCGGACAGCAACGCGACTGCAAAAACCTTTGGCGCCCTGTCGCAGGCCCCGCTCAACGGGACCGAGCAGGCAGATATCCTCCGGCTGCAGGAAGACCAGAAATATATCACCGATCTCAACGCGATCCTCGCAACCCAGCACCCGGAAATAACGGTATTTTTAAACATCTCCCGGGCATCGGGCGCCTACCAGGCATCCGACAACGTGATCCTCCAGCGGTACGGCATCGCCTCCCCCGAGAAGAATGCAACAGCGGAGTTCTCGAGCGGGAAACTCCAGGCAGTGACGGACAATGATATCAATACCGCAAGCAATTCCGTCCGGGACGCGCTTCTCGTGAGCGCCCGGGCAGAAGAGCTGCACATCGTGGATCTCGAATCCGCGATCAGCCGGACCGATAACCCTGATCTCCGGCTGATCTACCGGCAGGAGCTCGTCTCCTCCCGCAACAATCTCCGGACCCTCAGCGAGTGGATCGCCGCGTACAGGACCGCCTTTTATCCTGCCTATATCACGGTGGACTATTACAGGAACCTGACCGGCTCGCCCTACGAGCAGGTCCTGCAATAATTTTTTTGCGATTCCTCATTTTGGGCCGCCAGTTAAACCATACCGCTCTCCTGCGCCACCAGTTCCGCAAAGGGGACGGGGCGCATTATGACCGGACGAAGTCGGCAGCGGAGAATACAGCGTCATCGCAATACCGGGGATGCCCCCGTGGCAGGGGCGGAAGTGAAACCGAAGTCCCGGGAGCATCCGATCTGTTGTCTCCGGGGTGGCCAAAAAATATTAAAATGAAAAATTACTCGTGGCTTGCATTAAGCAATCCCCTGATATTTTTATTTCTCCACCGGGCACATTACGGGAACCCGGAATTCCCGGATGGATTTTTCCGGCGATCCTGAAAAGTGCGTGTTTGTAAAATAATTTACCCGGCCGGCAAGGTTACGGGTCTCTTCCCCGCAACGGTTGCATCTCCCTTGCAGTGACGAGGGAGAGCCCGTTCCGGGAAAGCAGCAACCCGGGGGGATCTGCGAAAAAACCGGTACGGGGATAAAACGATCCCGGTAACGCAGGCAGCGGCCCGGGTTTCTCGCTCTCTTTGCGTTCAGAGCCGGGATTCACCAACCCCAGGATCATTGACCGGGATTCCTGCCGGGGGATTGTGCAAGATTTCCGTCTATTCCCCGATATCCGCGGTGCAGCGTTCCTGCAGGCCGGCAGAGATGCCCGTCTTCCGCTTCACCAGGTACCGGTACTTCCGGGGGCTGGACGGATGCATTCCTTCGGCATATTCGATCCTGGACACGATATAGGGGCACTGGCCAAACGCCCCCACGTGGAGCCGCCGGAGGAAACCCGAGACGGTGGTGCCCTGGTACCGGGTCAGGCCGAACCGGTCGCGGAGCTCCTGGACGGTGACCCACCGCTCGTTTCTCCCGTTCTCCTTCATGAACTGCTCCAGCAGTTCCGGGATCCCGTTATATTTTCTCATGGCCGGTACCTGCCCGCGAACCCCTGCCTGCGTAAGGAAGCCATCTATTTCCGGTCCGCATCTATTTGCAGGACCAGCCGCTCCATTGCAGAATCGACCGCTTTCCAGGCTTTTGAATCTGCATGGCTCAGGATGTACGGCCTGCCTTCATCGCCGGCTTTTACCATGGCCGGGTCCAGCGGGATTGCCCCGAGGAACGGAACGCCCAGGTCCTCGGCAGCTTTTCTCCCGCCCCCGGAGCTGAAGAGATCGACCGTCCCTCCGCAGTGGGGGCAGACCATCCCGCTCATGTTCTCGATAACGCCGAGGACCGGGAGATCCAGTTTCTCGATAAATTTTGCTGCCCGCATTGCATCCATGACCGCAACTTCCTGCGGCGTTGTAACAATGACGGCGCCCCGCACGTTTGGCGAGAGCTGGGCGATCGTGAGCGCCTCGTCCCCGGTGCCCGGGGGAAGGTCGACAACCAGGTAATCGAGCGCACCCCAGTTCACTTCGGAGAGGAACTGCTGGATTGCAATCATCTTCATCGGCCCGCGCCAGACAACGGGAGTGCTCGTGTCGGGAAGCAGAAATGCCATCGAGATTACCGAGAGGTTGCCGGTAACGTGGACCGGCTCGATAGCATTTTCCAGGACTGCCGGCCGCTGGTCCTCGATGCCCAGCATTTTGGGGATATTGGGGCCGTGGAAATCCAGGTCGAGCAGGCCGGTCTTATTTCCTTTGTTTGCAAGCGCGAAGGCAAGGTTGACGGAGACAGTGGATTTTCCCACCCCGCCTTTGCCGCTCAAAACAAGGATCACATGTTTCACATCGATCTTTGCTTTCGGCGGCAGCCCTTTTGGTGCCCCCTGCTGTTGTGCCGACGGGCAGGTATCGCAGTTCTCTTTGCAGTTCTCATCGCAGGGCGTTGTCTGCTGCTCGTGTTCTGTCATGGTAAACAAATCCAAAAATCGGGGGATCCCGTGATCCCTTGCTCAGGCTCTCTTCTCTTCCTCGGTGACCTGCGCAAGGATCGCTTTTGCCGGCCCGATATCGATGATCTTCCCGCCCCGCATCAGGGCAAGTCGGTCGCAGATGTCCCGGACAAAGTCCATGTCATGGGAGACCACGATGAAGGTCTCGTCCATCTCGTCCCGGGCATGGAGGATCGAGTGCTTGACATCCTGTTTTGTGATCGGGTCCATGGTGCCGGTCGGCTCATCGAGCACCACCAGCCGGGGTTCGCGGATGAGCACCTGGGCAAGAGCTACCCGGTGCCGCTCGCCATCCGAGAGTTCGCCGGGCAGGCGGTGTAAGATCTCTTTTGCTTTCTCTTCGGAGAACCCGGCCATCCGGAGCGTGATTACGGCTTTGCGCACTGCAAGCTCTTTTGGGAACTCGAGCCCGATCGAGTCGGTCAGGTTATCGAGCACGGTCCGGTGGGGGAAGAGATCGTACTCCTGGTGCAGGAGGCCGATGTACTCCTTGGCCCGGCCCCGCTGGTCTATGCCGGGTTTGGTCATGTCCACCCAGTCGTCGCCGATGAGCACGTTCATCTCGCCGCTCGTGGGCTCGATGATGCCGGAGATTATCTGGGAGAGGGTGGTCTTGCCCGCCCCGCTTTTGCCGATGATCCCGAAGATCTCTTTCTTTGCAACCTCGAACGATACCGCGTTCACCGCTTTTATCACGCCGCGGTCAACCGAGATGTACTTCTTGGTCACGTCCCGGGCCTGGAGGATCTGCCCGCCGAGCTCCACCGGCTCTGCAGCTTCCATCTCCTGGTAATCTTTTGCAAACGCACGGATCACGGTCTTCGGAGAGCCGATGGAGATGATCTCCCCGTCGGCCAGCAGCATTGCCCGGTTTGCCATGTCCTCTATCACCTGCGAGAAGTGCGAGGTGACGACCATGCCCATGGTGTTCTTCTTTGCCGCCTCGATGAGCATCGCGTGCACCAGCCGGGCGGTCTCAGGATCGAGCGTCCCGGTGGGTTCGTCGGCAAAGAGCATGGACGGGTTCTTGGCCAGCTGCCGGGCAAGCACGACCCGCTGCTTCTCGCCGCCCGAGAGATCGCGGGCTATGTGCATCATCCGGTGCGAGAGCCGGACCTGGTCGATCAAGTCGGCAGCCCGGCTGATGGCTTTTTCCTGGGGATAGCGGATATCGTCAAGGGCGTGCAGGACGTTCTCGATCACCCGGTCGTCGCCATAGAGCGCAAAGGTGCGCTGGAACATGATCGCGGTCCGGTTCATGACCCGGGACCGCATCCCGTTGCTTCTGTCGTCCCAGAGATCGACATCCGCTGCAACGAGTTCGCCCCCGCATTCGGGACATGTTTTACCGGCCCGGCTCTGCACGTCCATGAACGTGCACCGGTTGCAGGCTGCCATGTGATAGACGATCGAGCCCCGGGTCGGCGGCTGCTCGACGCCCCGGAGCAGGTGCATGAGCACGCTTTTTCCGGCCCCGCTCCTCCCGATGACGCCGATGATCTCCCCTTCGGGGATCTCAAACGAGATATTGTTCAGGATCCGGGTGCCGTCGAAGTCCATGCAGAGGTCATGGACGCTGATGAATGGTTGTGGCATGCTCTTCTCCGGTCACTCTTCCGGTTTTTCCTGTACGGGCACCGGGTCCGGTATACCGGTGCGGCGTTCGCATCCTTTGTCCTCGTTCCTGCAGGGCCCGCGTCCCCGCCCGATTACCCGTCCCCGCTTCAGCGGGCCGGTTCCGTCAAAATCTGGCATAGAAGATCCTCATGACTGCTCGTAATGAATTATTACGCATATGAGCATAAAGATTTAAGGATCGGGATCAGAGGAACATATGCGGAGCGGGAACGTGCATGCATCTCCCGGATACCATCGGTACCGGCATGCCGTACATCCGACCCGTTTAAAAAAATCTTACCTGTTGTTCTTTTCTGTTATATTGTGAGCGGGCGCGTGGAGCGCAGGATAACGGCCCTGGCAACTACATGGGATAAGAATTCGCGGGTACGCGGAGTGCCGCCCGCCGGGTTGGGAGATCGAAAGCAATGGAGTGGACTCCGGCAATAATGTATCCGGGAATTTCCGGACACATCGTTACCAGAAAATTTTCTCCATCGCTCCGTCCAGGGCAGCCGATGGCAGGGCATCGGGCAGACAGGATCCCTGTTCTCTGTTCCGGGAATTTTTATGTAGCCGTGCAGGATAACGATCAAAAAAATTGAGATCGTTGAAAGGATCATTGCAAGGGTAAATGTATCCCCGGCACCCGGGTGATGATAAAAAAAGTGAACCGGTTTTAGTTCGTGTCCGCAGTTTCCCGCGGGCATTTCGGGCACCGGCCTTCTGCCGCTTTCGTGCAGCCGGCCATCTCGATGCCTTTGCCGTTGACAAGCGCATCGGCAATCTTGCGTCGGGCCTCGTGGAGATCCCGCCAGGCGGTCTTGCGCGAGACCCCGAGTTTCTCTGCAGCCTCTTCCTGTTCAAGCCCTTCGAGGTCGATGAGCCGGATCAGCTCGATCTCCTCGGGCTGGAGCGAGATCCCGCGCCCCTCCTGCTCCGGGCAGCAGCAGGGCTTGTAGCAGCGGGACTCCGGGTTACCGGCAATGGTGCGCCGGAGCCGGGGCCGTCCCCGCCGGGAACACTCGTTTACCTCTCCCGTCTCATCCGCTGCCATGGAAATGTACCTGATCATAGTGTGAATTCATAAGTATAACAGGTTTACCGGAATTCATTGCAGGGATCTTTTACCGTACGGGATCCTGCGGGAACCCGGCCAGGGCGTTTCCTGACCAGATACCGCTTGATGATCCGGTACGGGGGGATCATATCCCGGTATTTCTCCATCCGTGCCACCCGGTACCGGCAGGTGACGGAAGTTCCATGATAAATTTTGCTGAGGAACCCGGAGATTGCCGGCCCTGCGGAAATGTCCAGCTGGAACCGGTCGCGGATCTCCTGGACCGTGACCCACTGCTCTGATCGCCCGGACTCTTCCATGTACTGCTCCAGCAGTCCGGGAAGTTCCTTATGATGATTCATTCCAGGATCTCCGGGCAAGGCAGGGAAAAAAAGATCTAATGGCACCGGGGCCCGTGGCCGCACCGGAGACGTGCTGCGGCTGCTTCCTCTCCGGATCCGCAGCAGCAGGAGTTCCCGAATTTTTTGGAAGACGTGCAGGTTTCCCGGTGGCTGGGGGAACCCGGGATCTCCTCGTGCTGCTCTCCGCAGGCACAGGTGTGCAGGGTGGTGGATTCATTCTGTTCATCGGTTTTTTTGTTATCGCTTGTTGCAGTGCCTGAATTGTTTTGCATTGAGTGTCACCAACCGTACGGTTGCCGTACGATATTTACTCATATGCGCATAAATCATTTAAAATATTGCACCCTGACAGTACCCGGGCCGGCCGGTATTTCCTGCCTGCCCGGATAATCCGGAAAAGAAAGACTCATCCCTTCCGGTGAGCGATAATCTGGTATGACTTCCCGGCTCTCCCTTGCGGTCCTTGTGGATAACACAACTCCCCTGGATAACGATCTCCGGGGCGAGGCCGGGCTCTCGTTTATCCTGGAAACCGGGGGGACGAAGATCCTCTTCGATACCGGGCTGTCGGGCCTCTTCCTTGAAAATGCCACAAAACTGGAGACCGGCCTGCGGGACCTGGACTTTCTTGTCCTCTCCCACGGGCATATCGATCACACCGGGGGGCTTCCCGCGCTTGCCCGGCACCTCTCGGGCAATGCAGCCGGAACGCCACCGGCCCGGGTGCCGCAGATCCTTGCCCATCCCCGGTGTTTCTGGCCAAAAGAGAAAGAGGGCCGGATGAACGGATCGGTGATGGGCGAGGACGAAGCCAAACGGAACTTCCCGCTCCGGCTGTCAAAAGAGCCGGTCTGGATCACGGACGATCTTGTCTTTCTCGGGGAAATTCCCCGGCGGTTTCCTTTCGAGGAAGGGGAGAACGGGAACCGGAAGATCCACCATCCGGACGGGACCGCAGGGCCGGATGAGCTGCTTGATGATACCGCTCTTGCGTTCCGGTCCGCAGAAGGCCTTGTCATCATCACCGGCTGCTCGCATGCCGGGATCTGCAACATCACCGAGTACGCCCGCGAAGTCTGCGGCAAAAAAAGGGTTGCCGATATTATCGGGGGGCTCCACCTCCTCTCCCCCACGCCCCGGCGGCTGCAGAAGACCGGGAAATACCTAAACCGCCTTCATCCCAATGCCCTGCATGCCTGCCACTGCACATCGCTTGATGCAAAAGTCACCCTTGCCGGGTACTGCCCGATGCAGGAAGCGGGGGTAGGCATGCATTTTGCATGGTAGGATTCCGGATTTTTCGAATTTCCTGCACTGTTACGGGGAGACCGGTATCACGTGGACCGCTGACGCCTTGAACGTTGCATAGACCCTGCTTCCTGTCTCGAGCTGCAGCTCTGAACAGCTCTCCCGGGTGAGAAGAGCCGTGAGCGGGAACCCGGCATCGAGAATGACCCGGACCGTGCTTCCGGAAGGGACAATTTCGGTAACGGTTCCCGGAAGGCAGTTGCGGGCGCTGGAGGCAAAGGGTTCTCCGGACAGGATCACGTCCTCGGCATGCAGGGTGGCAACCACGCTCCCGGTAATTCCGGAAGCAGCTACAAATGACGGGCCCGTGGCAGGAGTGATCCGGGTAATGTTCCCCATTCCCGATGCGCTTCCCCGGATAATATTGCCGATTCCCAGGAATTCGGCAACAAAAGTATCGGCAGGATGGAGGAAGACCTCCGATGTCTCCCCGGCCTGGACGATCCGGCCTTCCCGCATAATTGCGATCCGGCCGGCAAGTGCAAAGACATCGTCGAAGTGATGGGTTATCTGGATAATGGTCGTTCCCGTGAGGCTCCGGATCCTAAAAAGTTCCCTCCGCATCTTCTCCCGGGTGCGGCCGTCAAGGGCGCTCATCGGTTCATCGAGCAGCAGGATCTCCGGCCTGAGTACCAGGGCCCGGGCAAGGCTGACCCGCTGCTGCTCGCCCCCGCTCAGGGTTGCGGGATACCGGCCGGCTAGGTGGGAGATCTCCAGGAGGGAAGAGATCTCTTCCACCAGGACCCGCTGCTCACCCGGCGGGATCTTTTTCTGGCGCAGTCCGAAGGCGATGTTCTCCCGGACCGTGAGATGGGGAAAGAGCATGTAGTCCTGGTACACGATCCCGATCGGGCGCA
Organism: uncultured Methanoregula sp.; assembly: GCF_963677065.1. NCBI lineage: Archaea > Methanobacteriati > Methanobacteriota > Methanomicrobia > Methanomicrobiales > Methanoregulaceae > Methanoregula > uncultured Methanoregula sp. The sequence continues at coordinate 2,414,691 of NZ_OY781872.1, read as the reverse complement.
GGCGCGGTTCAGCATCCGTGATCTCTTCTCCGTCCAGGAGGATCCGCCCGCTTCCGGGCTTGTGGATGCCGGCTATCGTCTCTAAAAGAACGGTCTTTCCCGCGCCGGTCGGGCCGAGAATGATGAAATATTCTCCTTTCCGGATCTCAAGCGATATGTCCCTGACGACAAAATCCCCAAGCGTAATCGAGAGGGATTCGATCTGCAGCATGGCAGCTCCGTTCCTAAAAGACATGGATCTCCCGGTCAATGAATTCAACAGCGCACAAGGTGACAACCGAGATCAGGACAAGGATGGTTGCAGCAGCAACGGCGAGATCCAGGTCTCCTCCCGAGATATTCAGGTACAGCGCAATCGGGAGGGTCTCGGTTCGCATTGTCGTGGCACCGGCAAGCATCAGCACTGCGCCGAACTCTGCCATGGCTTTTGACCAGGTGATGACAGATCCGGCAACGAGTCCCGGCCGGGCCATGGGCAGCGTAACCTTGAAAAACGCCCCGGTCTCCGTGCACCCGAGCGTCTTTGCCACATATTCGAACCGGGGATTGATCGAGAGAAACGCAGAGCGCAAAATCCGGATCAGGTAGGGAATATTGACAAAAACCTCGGCAACGATGATGCCAAGCGGGGTGAAGATCACCCCAAAGCCGGCCTGGTCGAGCGCCTTTCCCCACGGGGTTGTTCCAAAGAAGAGGAGAAGCGCGATACCGGCCACGAGCGGGGGGAGTGTCAGGGGCAGGGTGAGTACAAGGGTTACGATCCGCTTGCCGAAAAACTGGTACCGGGCAAGGGCATAGGCAACCGGGATGGCTATTGCAATGCAGACGAGGGTCGATATCACGCTTGTTACAAGGCTGAGCCCGATCGCGAACCGGATTTCAGGGTTTGCAAGACTTGCAGCCAGAACCGTGAGCGGGGAATAGAAGACCAGGCCAAGAATGGTTGCACTGATGCAAAAAAAGAGGATGAGGCTGATGGCAAGGAAGATCTTTCGCATCAGCAATCATCCGGGGGTTATCCCTGCCGGTCCTGTTTTTTGGGATCCTTTCCGGCAGCAAGACTGGTTTTGCGTATCCGCCCGATATGCTCCTCGGATACCCAGCCGGACCGGGCATCAGGGATGCTGTCGAATGCCGGGACATAGGGTTTGATATCGAGGACAGGGGTCCCGTTTAGGAGATCGAGGCCCCTGACAATGAGCCGGCACCCGTCAACCCGGACAAGCGTCACGTACGAGATCCCGATCGGGTTGGGACGATTGAAGTGCCGGCAGGCAAAGATGCCGTGATCCATATCAGCATCCAGGAGCGGCTGCTCCGTGAGGGCCCGGCGCTGTGCCCGGTCGAAACAGGAGATGACGATGAGATGGGAGAACCCTTCGATGTTCCTGAGCCCTTCCCGGAATTCCGGAAATATCTCGATCTCGCCCTCTTCCCGTGAGAAGATACTCTGGAACGGCGGGGCTCCGGCTGTTGCGAGCCCCGAATGGGCGATCCCGACCGGTTCAAACGTTATACGGGGGGGTTTTTCCCGGCACCGGGTCTGCTCATGGCTTGACATTGGCATAGACCGGGTCCGGGTAGGTGGGGAAGTTGTGCTTGGCAAAGTACGCTTTTCCCTCGTCCGATGCAACGTAAGCAATGAACTTTGCCGCTGCATCGGTATTCCGTGTATAGGTAGTTGCGCCTATGGGCGTGATAAGGATAGCATTATCCTTCAGCGGGATGGTGACTGCATCCACTTTAGCAGCATCGATCTGGTCGAGCGTCAGGAGCGCAGCATCGGCCTGGCCGGTGTTCATGATGATCGTGAGCTCGTTGATGGTCGGGGTCCGGGTTATCACGTTCTTCTCAACGGCTGATGTGATGTTGAGCTGTTTGAACATCTTTGTTCCTGCTTTCCCGATAGCCGTTGCATTGGCATCGCCAAGGGCGATCTTCAGGCCGGGCTGCGCGAAATCCTTCAGGCCTGAGATATTTTTCGGGTTGCCTTTCTGGACCGCGATCACCGGGACATGGTAGGCAACAAGTTCGTTTGTGGTAACCAGGCCCTGGTCTTTTGCTATCTGGAACTCGGTGGTGGATCCGGGCATGAAGACATCGCCCTTGCGGGTTAAGTTCATCTGGGTGACAAGGGTGCCTGCACCCCCGTAATTATACTGCACGGGTATGCCGTATTTCTGGGTAAAGGCAGTCCCGATCTCGTCCAGGGGGGCTTTCAGGCCGGCCCCGGCAAAGACGATGATGCCGTCCTGGGTACCGGCCGGCGTGGCCGTGTTGGATGTAACTGCCGGAGACTGGGTGCCCGTGTTCGGTGATGAGGTACAGCCGGCTGCGAATAATGCGCAGACGACCAGGAGAGTACAGATAAGCACAGATCGTGTTGCTTTCATATCGCTCATATGGGTAGTATTTCTTATTATAGTTAATTAATTGTAATTTCTATTAAGCAAAAATAAAATAAATATTGTATACATTATGGGATTTTTCCAACCGGTCTCATCCTCTCCGGTTCATATGGGTTTGAAGCCGGTTGACCGGAACCCCGGTTCACCGGTCCGGTGCTTTAGTAAAAACCTGCCTGGGACTGGACCGGATAATCGACGGGCCTTTGTAGTCTCACAGATGCATCATACGATAAAGAAGCCCAAATAAATTACACCAGATGACAATCAAGGAACTGAAAAGACCATCTCTTCGGGAATCCGTAAAAATCGTTATGCTCAAGGCCGGTTGCGGAAATCCGCCTGCACCCCAGCACGTTAATGCATTCCGAAATGACAACTTGCAAAAAGGTGCAAAAACGGGGATTCGGAGATGTACAACTGGATTTGTTTATCTCTCTGGAAGAACCTGATGGTCAAAATCAAATTTCTGAATACGTAAGAAAAGAGAATCAAACCCGGTTTTCACGATAACATAAAACCGGATTTCCGCATAAAAAGGTGATTTATTCAGGGCAGATTTTTTTATGCACGTACACTATCCAATCTCTCTATTGCATACCAGATTTCGTTTCCGGCAATTTTTTGTATATTCTTACCCATCAGTTCCGCAAAACCCCTTAATATGTTGATGACTGCAAAAAAAATTTCAGTTATCGACCGCTTTTTGTCATTTTGAGGCTGATGTGAAGACATGACCATCAGTGTCAGTCTTTTCGGCGATAGCCAGAAAGAGATTTTGGAGGTAATGATATGAGAATCCCAAATTGGAAATTATTTTTTGTTGTGGCAGTGTGCTGTCTGGCATTAGTATCAACTGCAGCGGCATTCCAGGTAAACTGGAGCTTGTATAAAGCCGAGTCCCAGATTCCGAATGTCCCGTCGTTTGAAAATGCCCCGGCCGAGCCCCTGCAACCGGGACAACTGGCCCTGTCGACAAGCGGCCAGTACCCGATCACGCAGGACGAAGCTAAGAAAGCCATACAGGATTATACCGGTCAGCCTAAAGTCGACCCCGTCCTGTACCGGATCGACGGCCTGCCGGTTGGCAGTTACTACCGGATGTACGTGAATGCTTCCGAGTACGCAGTGAACCAGCAGACCGGTAAGATCGAGTTTGTCCATATGGGAGAAAATACCGTGAATTCAACTACGGTCAATCTCACCCGGGACGAGGCATATGATGCGGCAAAAGCATATGCAAACCAGAAAGATCCGGAATTTTCCAAAAAGACCTGGAATCTTGTACGGGAAGGCCTGTACGAGCGGTGGTGGGATAACAGCAAGCAGTATTATTTCACGTGGCGCGAGATCTCGGGCAATGTCCTGGCACCAAGCGTAGTTCACGTTGCTGTCAATCCGCACAACGGGAAGATTATTGATTTCTGGGATGTCGAACGGACGATAAATGTCAGTCTTACTCCTGGTATCACCCTGTCAGAAGCCCTGGAGAGCAGCGAGGATTATTACTCCTGGCTGCAGTGGACCGGACTTGAAGATGAATACCTGTCCGTTATCACCAGATCCACCAATGTCCAGACCCTTATGTATAATGTCAAGATGAATGGCATCTATCATTACCGCTGGGGGGACTACAGCTGGCCGGTCAAGGTGCTGGTGTTTGTCGATGGACAGAACGGTAACCCGATGAGTTACTGGGATTCGTATGTCTGGCCGGAGGACTGGATCGGCTTTTAAGGGAACGTTTTCGTTCTCAGGAGGAAAAAAATGACAACAATTCGATGGAAAATACTCCCGCTCGTTCTGATCTGCCTGATGATCTGCGTTCCTGCAGCTCTCGCAAAGGAGATCACGATGACCCCTGCCGGTTCAGGTGCAGGTATTGCTTCAGTGCATGATAATTACCCCGTCAGTGCAGACCGGGCAAAGCTCTTTGTCAAGGACTTTGTCGGGGACTATGAACTCGATCTCGTGGACGATGATGTAGAATGGCTCCCGATCGGGAATTACTACACGTTTTACTCCGACAACGACCGGTTCTGGGTGAACCAGCAGTCGGGCGATGTGGAATTTGCACATTTCAACAGCAACTACAAAAACTCCCAACATATCAACCTGACCCGGGATCAGGCATTTGCCGATGCCAGGGCCTATGCAGTTGAAAAGTATGCGGGATTCAACGGCAAGAAATGGTACCTTGTTGAAGACAAACTCATAAACTCCACCTCCGGCAGTGAGTATTCATTCATATGGAGAGAGTACGTGGGATCCAATAGCTGGTGGGGAGATGAACCTGTGACCGAAGTTACCCTGCCCAACGTTGTCCACGTATCCGTCAATGCGAACAATGGCAAAGTCATCGATTACTGGGGCGTCAACCGTCTCCTGTTTGCACCAACCAAACCTGAAATCGACATGGCCGAAGCCCTGGAGGCTGCTGAAGAGTCAGTTCCTTCCGATATCACCGTCTCCCACCCGAAGATCAGCCTATCCCTTGGAATGCGGACACAGAATGTTGAAACTCTTGTCTGGATCGTCACGTTTGATTCAATCCGGGGAACCAGCCCGACTACACCCATGACGGTAAACGTGAACGCCAACAACGGACGGATAATCAGGGACGTGCTCTGGGCGGAATCCTGGCTCGAATGAATGAGGTGTAAAAGATCATGAAAAACTATACTCTGTTCATCATAACCCTGGTAATCTGCAGCTTTTGCATCGCCGGCGTATCGGCAACACCCGTTATTGTCGGGTTCAAGGATACTCCGTCAGTCACGTTCAGTGATCGGTCAGATGTCAAATTCATGATGAATTCCGGCACAACAACCGCAACTGATTATACCACAATCTCCCGGATCGGGACCGTCAAGTATGTGTACCCGGATATCCACGCCGTGGCTGTCGATCTTTCCAATGAAGAGATTGCACAACTGAAAACAAATCCGGATGTAAAATATGTTGAACCGGATTATGTTGTCACTGCCCTGGGTGGCCCGACCATGCCCTACAACATCCGGCAAATCGGTGCTGACAGGGTCCAGGCAGCAGGCAATAAAGGCGAAGGTGTCAAGGTGGCAGTCATCGATACCGGTATCGATTACACTCACCCGGATCTTAAGGACGTTTATGCCGGTGGCTACAATTTCGTTGACGATAACAACGATCCCATGGACGACAACAGCCATGGAACCCACTGTTCCGGTATTATTGCCGCAACCGGCAGCAAGAAAGGCATCTACGGGACCGCCCCTGGCGTGCGCCTGTATGGTGTGAAAGTCCTGGACAAGTGGGGCTACGGTTCCATGAGCGATGTTGTTGAGGGCATCTACTGGGCAAAGAACAACAGTATGAAAGTGGCTTCCATGAGCCTTGGATCCAGCTGGGATTCGCAGGCTATGCATGATGCGGTCAATAATGCAACCGAGAACGGCGTCCTGATTGTTGCTGCCGCTGGAAACAGCGGAAGCGTCACCGGTGTTGGTGAGACAATGGGGTACCCGGCAAAGTACGACAATGTTCTTGCAGTTGCTGCCGTGAACAAGCATAACCGCCGCGCCATCTGGTCAAGTACGGGTTTCAATATCGGTGTTTCAGCACCGGGAGTCAAGATCCGTTCAACCGTAACGGGCGGGAATTATGCTACCTATAGCGGTACATCCATGGCAACCCCGCACGTGGCTGGTGTTGCAGCGCTCGTGTACAGCGCCCACCCCCAGTGGACCAACCAGGATGTCAAACAAAAGATCATTTCAACAGCAACTCCCCTTGGTAACAACTGGCTCTATGGGGCCGGACTGGTCGATGCAGCCAAAGCTCTCGATTTACCTGAGGGAACAGCAGTCACTGCAGAATATGCAGCCGAAGATGCAGGTGAATCTGACTTTGCCGGTGACGGGATTCCGTTCTCGCAGACCCTGACACCCCAGGAAGCATCTGCATAGATTATCCCCTCCTTTTTTCCGGCAGGAAGGCCCGTATCGGTTATCCATGATACAGAGGCAATGCATTAATGTTCTTGGTAAAAATCATCACTCCCGCCACCCAACGATCCCTATGCATCTGCTCCTCAAGGATACCCTGGGACTTGGGATCTTCTTCTGGCTTGCCGGGTACCTTGCAGGCATGGTCCTGTACTTCACCCCGCTCGCACCAGACCTCGGTCTTGTCCTCACCATGATATTCACCCCCTTCACGATTGTGGTCACCTGGTGGTGGTTCCGTACCCGGCCTTCACTCACCATGCGGTATTACGCGGGCGTGGGAATCGCCTGGATGCTGGCAGCGGTTCTGCTCGATTACCTCTTCATCGTGCAGCTCTTAAAGCCTGCAGCATATTACGCCCCGCACGTGCTCTTGTATTATCTCCTGATGTTCCTGATCCCGGCCGGGGTCGGGTGGTTCATCAGGACGGCAGGCAAGGCAACCGGAAATGGATCTGCAAAAATTTCACAGTAAGACCTCAATAAGCCCGGCTGTAATGGACCGGCCGGGTCTTAACGCCGGACCCCCGGTTCCGGTTTGATGCCGGGTGTACCGGGCCGGCAATCATTATCCGTTTCCCGGGGGTATATTATTGGTATGAAAATGCAAGCAAAATCCCTTCTCGCCCTCCTGGCGATATTTTTTATCCTTCTCTCGGCCGGGATCGCCGGATGCACATCGCAATCCCCGACCCCAGCCGGGAACATCTCCGCAGTCGAGCCCTCGCAGGTCATCCTGCAGGCCTCGGATCTCCCGGCAAATTTTTCAGTGATTGAAAAAGGCGAACGAAATATCTCCGAGATGCGCTCGTGGGCGCTCGACCACGGGTGGAAGAAAGGATCGTATGCCCTTTACCTGAAAAACGATCCAGCCTCGCTCCCGGGAACGGTCATCTCCCAGACCGTCTCTGTGTATCCTGCACAGAATATCTCGCTCATCGTCCCTGACACCGTAAATATCTACAAAAACTGGACCATCAGCGAGAATGATGCAAATCTCACGTTCGAGGAAATACCCCTCTCAACCATCGGGGATTCCAGCCGTGCGCTGAAGATCACCGACAGATCCGACAACACCCAGATGTACCTGATCTCGTTTGTGAAGAAAGATGTGTACCAGGACTTCTGGACCAATGGTACGGCAACCGATTTCGAAACGGCAAAACAATTCGCCGGTATTGCAGCAGCAAAGATCCGGTAATCTTCTCTTTTTTTTCCGGTTGATCCCGGATCTTTGGCAGTTGTCCGAGCGTGTTCAACATTGCGTAGGGCGATCACATTGTCAAGGGGCTTTTCATGACCCGCAGTCCGGGAGTATCGTAATACTTCATGATGCATCATAACCGGATGCCATTTTTTGGTAGTATGGTAATTCCTGTGGCCTTGCATGGCAGAACTGAAGTTAAAAAACACTCTTGAGAAACCTGCAAAAAGGAGGAGTCAAATTGGACAGGGCCACGGGCGCCCACCGCCTCATCGGGGCTCGCCCCGTGGAACACAATATTCCGGAAAGCCAAATGATGTTTAATGAGGCGCAAGGAGGCTTGCCACCCGGAGCTGCCTCACCCTTTGGGGGAGTGGGGGGGTCACACTCACAAACTTAATTGAGTTCGCAACATGAATGATCTCTAAAGAAAAAACCAATTGCCCGGGTGAAATGGTTTTTTTGAAACGGCTGATTTTTTTTAGATCTCCGCGATGGTACGGGGCCCCCGTCAATGGTAATGATGGCGTTATATCCGGTCCGGGAACCGGTGAACCGGCGAACCGGCGTGATCCCCACATTGGATCTGCCGTGGAGCGCTTTCTGGAGAGCGGAATTATTCGTAACGGAGGGCAGGGGAGCATCAGTTCCCGTCCGGTATCCCGGGGATTTCAAAAATTCCGGTAAAATAGGAATACTATTCTTCCGATGGATTCCATACCTGAATAGTTCATGGTCCGGTTGCATTATATCGACAATCTGCGGTGGATCTGTATCCTCCTGCTCTTCCCGATACATGCCGCATTCGTATTCTGCGGCGGGTGGTACGGCTATTATGTGCTGTCGGATTACACGTCCGTTGCTGCCCATTGTCTTGCGGTTGCTGCTGAACCCTGGATCATGCCGCTTTTGTTCTGTATTGCCGGGCTGAGCGCGAAATTTGCCCTGGAGAAGCGTACGCCCCGCGTGTACCTGAAAGAACGGGTCACAAAACTTCTTGTCCCGTTCATGGCAGGCGTTGTTCTTGTCTGCCCGGTTATTGCGTACTATGCCTTAAAATTCCACACCGGTTACACCGGGAGCTTCTTCGGAGCGTTTGTCCATTTCTTCACTTCCATTGCAAATATCCAGTACCAGAACGGAACCATGGGAGATTTCAGCGTAGACCACCTCTGGTTTATCATATTCTTGTTCATCATCTCCGTCATCGCCCTCGCGGTGATCCTTCCGGGCCGGCGGCTGGCAGGACTTCACTTCTCCTGTCACGAAGAGAGTCTTCTTGTTCCCTGTCTCCTGTTCATCCCGGTCTGGCTCCTGAACTTCGCCTGCCTCAATGTGGCTGGATATTCGTTCATCTCGTATTTCGCCATCTTCCTCTTCGGGTACTACCTGTTCTCCCGGGACTCTGTCCAGGCCCGGCTGGAAAAAAAATGGGCCGTGCTCATGGCGTCCTGGATTGTCCTGACCATTGGTGTGATGTGGATATACGGGATAGTCCTTGGGCATTCCGAAGTCTTCTGGGGGTCATCCCCGATCTATGTCCTGACCGGGTGGACCGGCGTCCTTGCGCTCATGGGAGCGGGCAGGCACCTGGCTGATGTTTCGAACCCGTTCACCGAGTACCTCGGTGCGGCAGCGTACCCGGTGTACATTATTCACGAGGCAATCCTTGTTGCGATTGCCTATTACATGGTGATGCTGGCCATTCCCCCGGCCATTCAGTTCCTCTTAATCGTCCTCTTCAGTTTCTTCCTGACCTTTGCCTGCTACGAGATCCTCAAAAGAATCCCGGTGGTGCGGGCGCTTTTCGGGATTGCCGGCCCGCACAAAAGACCTGCATGAGTTTCTTGTATTTTCCCGGTACCGGCGGAAACAGAACCTTTCGGAGATCCCGGCAAGAGTTTCGGCCATGATCAAATGAACCGGAAAGAACATTCCGGCGTTCTTCTTGTTATCCGGAAAACCGGGCCCGGATGGTGGAACCCGATTTCGCCCGTGGAGAAGAACGAAGCGGTTACAAGAACGATATGAGCCGTTATACCCAAGATCGCACCATTCCCGGTTGCCGAGATCCCGGGTCCGGCCATATCGCGTATGGCCCGTAAGCCAGGCCCCCGCAATGTCATACCCGGCAGTGGTATCGTGTGTCAGGGCCCGGGAAATCATCTGGCAAACAATATAAGGATTTATCCGCCAATGTACCCGGAGTAGAACGCGATCAGATGGATGAATTCCTATGCTGATGGTAATTATTCTCTTCATTCTCGGCCTGCTGTCGTACATCCTGCGGTACGTCCTGAATGTTATTCTTGCCCACCACATGAGCATGCAGATGTTCGGGGATTACGGGGTTGCCATCGGGGTGCTCACCGGCCTTACCACGCTCCTGCTCCTTGGCACGAATGATACTGTACGGAAATACGTGCCCCTCTACAAGGAGAACGGCGAGACCGAAAAACTCCACGCGTTCATCAAATGGAACATCAAGCTGGTTCTTGCCGGTTTTATTGTCTATTACCTTATCATCGCGGCAGCGGTCTTCTTCTTCTTCAACGGCAGCATTGCCAATCTTTTGTACTTCCACATGGCGATGTATTTCCTCCTGATGGCACCGGTTGCTGCCGTTGCACTTCTCATCATCGATTACCTTCTCGGGGAAGACCGCGTCATCGTATCCACGTGCATTGACGTTGTCATCCGCTACAGTGTCTTAATCGTTATCGCCCTCACTGCGGTGTACTATGTCAGCGACTCCTTCACCAACGAGATCGTCATCGCAGCCTGGATCCTTGTCTCGCTCCTGACCATACTCCTTGGGCTGCTCCCCTTTATTCTCAAAAAGAAAAATATTCTCGCGCGGGTATCGACTGCCCTGAAAGCCCGGGTATCTCCGGAAGATGCCAGGATCTGGTACAAGGATGCAGCGGGCCTTGTAATTCTTGGCACGATCTATGCTCTCGGGGGGTACCTGGACCTGTATGTTGTGGAAGGGATCGGCAGCAATGAGGAGATGGTGGGACTGTACGTGGCCATCCTGTCCATTACGGAATTTTTCTTCATTTTCCCGAGCGCCACATCGAAGTACGTCATCCCCCACATCAACAAGATGTTCGGTACCCCGGACCAGCAGGCCGAACTCCAGAAACGGATCAATAATACCAACCTCTTCAACGTGGCAATTGCAGTTGTCCTTGCTGCGGGAATCATCATCTTCCGGGAGCAGATTCTCGGCATTTTCGGGCCGGGCTACGTGGTTGCAAGCCTGCCCCTCTGCGTTTCTGTCATCGCAGTCACCCTGAATGCCATCGGGGATCTTCCCGACCAGCTGCTGACATACACGGGATTTGAAAACCAGGTAACGGTATTCATCATCGCCGAGATCGTGACCCTGATAGGCCTTGGCTCGCTCTTCTGTTATTATTACGGTCTGTTCGGTGTCTGCATGGGAATGCTCGTCTCCATGTCGCTGCGCCTGGTTCTCTGTTTCTGGCTTGCAAAAAAGAAACTGCCGGTGAAATCCTTAAGTATCATCTGAATCAGCGGGAGATCCCACCCGGGCAAATCTGCCCCGCACTTTTTCAAAGAAACGATACAACCGTTTAAAAAAAACTGCAGGGACTGCTCCTGCCATTACCGGGAAAACCCGGCCCGGGAGAGCCCGGCAATGATCTTCTCGACCACGGTCTCGAACGCTTCACCGGAACATTCGATCGTTATGTCGGCGTACTTCTCATACAACGGAACCCGTTCGCTGTACATTTCCAGAAGGCTCTCGCCGGTCCCAAGCACGATCCCCCGGGTCGTGATATTCCCGAGGCGCTTTGCCATCTCGTCAAACGTGATCTTCAGGTAGATGACCGTTCCTCCGGTTTTCAGGTGCAGCATTGCCGGATTGCTGAAGACCGCGCTTCCCCCGGTGGCGATGATCGTATGGTGACCGTTGAGAGAACAGAGGGTAGTTTCCTCGATCTTTTTGAAAGCCTCAATTCCGTCGTTATCGATGATATCCTGCAGGAGCCGGCCGGTCCTCTCCTGGATCGCGAGATCGGTATCGCAGAATTTCCATCCCAGCGTTTTTGCAAGGATCACCCCAAGCGTACTCTTGCCGGCACCGGGCATTCCGATGATGATGATGTTGCCGGGCATCCATGGAAATTCGTTTCTGTTATTCATAATAAGACCAATCCAACAGCCGGGTTCAGGTTCATCTTACAATCTGTGAGAAGCGGGATAATACGGGCAGTGTATTATTCTCACTCCCCCTGTTGCATGATCCGGTATACCTGCCATCCGGAATATCCCGCGATCGCTGCAAATGCCATACCGATGAGCACCCAGCCGATCCCAACCCCGCAGGTACCGGGACTGCTGTCGAGGGCAAGCACCCGCTGGCAGTGCAGGAAAACAAAGATGATCGTTGCAGCGAGCATGAAGAGGGAGATGAGCAGCACAAACGAATATGCATAAATGTACCAGGTCTGCGGCTCATGAGCGGGCATGATAATGATGAATCTCCCCAAAAGGAAATAGATATTTCTCCTGCAGCTGTACGGCTGCACCCTGCCGGGACGGACCCGGACGCCGGGGCTTGGAATAATGGAACCGGTTCCGGATTTGTAAAAAACCTGCCGGAACACCAGGACAAAATGGTGTTATCTTAAAATCCGACATGCATCTTCCAGAAATTTTATGACAGCGAAATCCGGATAGTGTTGCCGGTGGTACCGGGGATTATATGTTCGGTGAGCGTGGCAGATCCGATCCGGATCGTCCGGCAGATGCAGCTGGCACTGCCCGTCCGGAACTCTTTGAGGATCTCTTGTGTGTTTTGGGGCACGAACACTTCAAGCCCTCTGCTACTGCCATGCTGGACCAGGAGATCGATGGCTGCATTGTTGAAGAAGGTGACAATGCCCTGGTCATTCACTTCAAGCAAAGCGCCCGGGTTGGTATCCGGCATTCCCGAAAGATGCTCCATCTCGCGGGTGAGCGTAAGCTGGCGGGTGATATCCGTAAATGTCACCATCCGGCTGTACAGGGGGTTTTTCGTGCTGAGGCAGGCCATCTGGGCCTCGCAATCCATCATGGAGCCGTTCTTCCTTTTGAGCCGGACCCGTATCTTCGACTGCCCGTTCCTGTTGAGCTCGGCAGCTATCCGTTCCCCGGCGCTGACAAAATCCTCTTCGGATCCGTACAGGTTCCGGACCGGCATGCCAAGCAGTTCGCGTGTCTCGTACCCGAGCATTGATGCAAGAGAGTCGTTGAGCCACTGGATGGTGCGGCTTTTTACAAGAGCAATACCGAACGGGGAAGCTGAAAGGATGGCCCCCAGAACCTCGTTTCGTTCCTGGATAGCAGCTGCTGCGTTCCTCCTCTCGATCGCCCGTTTCACGTGATGGGTGAGTTCGGCAAACTGCGCTTTTGGATCCCCGCCTTTCTGGATATAGAAATCCGCTCCTTCGTTCAGCGCCTGGATGGCCACCTCCTCCCGGCTCCGGCCGGTGAAGAGAATGAACGGGAGCCCGGGATAGGATCTGCGAACCTCTTTTAACAGGTCGATCCCGTCTTTTCCCGGCATCTGGTAATCGGAGACTATGACATCGTACGGGTACTGGCTGATCTTCTGCAATGCTTCATCGGCCGAATAAGCTGCATCGGTGCAGAAGTTTTCCCGCTCCAGGAAATGTTCGGCAAGGTCTGCAAGGACCGGCTCGTCATCAACAATGAGGATATTGTGGATCTTTTTTCGTTCTGCCAGGATCTCGGGTGTCATTTGGTGGTAAATATCTTCCACATTCGCATATTTAATATTAATTTAGAATCCGGATCCTGCTCATGATTTTATATTTTTGAATCGGTGAAAGCCGGATCCGGTTCTCTTAATTTTACCGGAAGATTTTGTGGGATTTGCAGGCAGCCTTACATCTTTTACCGGAAATGCCTGGATCCGATTAGCCCATTTTATTGTTCCGGTTTTGGAGAGAGCAATCCTTATGCCTGATCCTGCACCACGAACAAGAGATGAGACGATGATCCCGCAGCAGGAACTCATGGGTGTGATACGCAGCCTCAAAGGCGAACTTGCCACCCGTTACGATGTCCGTGAGGTAGGGATCATCGGTCCGATCATTCCGGATGCTGAATCGGGTACCGGAAGGATCCATCTCCTGGTGGAGTTTGGGCCCGGTGCCGATCTCGTCACCCTTGTCGGGCTCAGACTGTTTCTCGAGGAACATCTTGGCATGAAGGTGAATCCAGTCTCCAAAGGCGGGCTCCGGCCCGGAATGCGGGATGAGGTTATGCAGAACGTGGTATTTGTATGAGAGATGAACGTCTGCTTCTTGACGATATTATCGCGGCTCTGGACCGGATCGATACTTACACAAAAAACCAGACTTTTGAATCATTCAGTGCTGATGGAAAAACAACGGATGCTGTGACATATAACCTGCTCGTCATCGGCGAAGCGGTCCGGCAGCTTCCCGCACCGCTTACGGATTCCTACCCGGAGATCCCGTGGCGGCAGGTTGCCGGGATCCGCAATCTCCTTGCGCATGCCTGTTTTTCGGTTGACTATAATCTGCTCTGGAAGACCGTGACCGTAGTTCTCCCGCAATTCCGGCTGGTGATCGAGAGGATACAAAAAGACTGATTTTTTCTTCCACTCACCACAAAGTTTGAAAACAATTATCGGGATATCCTCAGGATAGTATGTCAGATACAGTCAGGATCTCGATCAATCTGTTCCGGCATCATTCGGTGAAAACAAAAAAGCACCTGAACAAGGGTTTCCGGATAGCAGAGAAACAGTACTTCCGGCGCTTTGGCGAATTTTTAAAAAAATGCAGGTCGGGCGCCTTGAAATGTGTGGTGAAACAGCCCCGCTGACTCAGCAGGCCTGTTTCCCCTTTTGACATTTCATGTATGGGGAAGATCCGGCGAGAGATGTCCGGGCCCATGGTCAGATTTCTCTCAAGGCTGCATCTCCGCCGAATTTAAACGCAGGTACCTTAGTTTTTTACGGTAATTCTCACCTTTTTCGAGCCGCTTGATCCCGGCGCGAGATCACGACCCTGCCGGATCCTCTTTACGGATCCGC